>NZ_JAQNDK010000001.1:2400000-3000000 GCF_028368935.1 Sorangium aterium
GAGCCGGCGGCGGCTGACGTCACGACGGCGGCAGCGACGCCGGAGTCGACGGCGGCAGCGCCCGAGCCGACCCTCGCACCGGCGCCCGCGTCGACGCCCGAACCAACCCTCGTGCCGGCGCCCGCGTCGGCTCCCGCGGCAGCGGAACCGTCCGCCACAGCGCCGCCTCCTCCCGCCTCGACGACGGCGCCGCGCGCGCCGTCCATAGCGGCAGTGCGAGTCTCCGCGGCACCCACGTCGACAACGCTCCGCCCGGGTGCGCCGTCGCGGGCCCCCGCGGCCAAGCCATCGCTATCGGGCCCCAGGCCGCCCTCGAGCAACAAGAAGCCGCCCGCGCTGCAGCCAACGACATCGACCTCCCCGTACGGCCGGTATTGAGCTGCACCTCCGCGGCAGCGCCGGCTCGCGTCCTGCGCGCCGAGCTCCGCGTCCACGGCAACACCGTGCGCGCCCTGGGCGCCCAGCGCCACCTCCTCTTGCCCCCGAGCGGTTCGAGCGCCGTCGTGAAGAGCACGGCACGGCGCCCCGTTCCCCTCTCCTTCCTCCCCTTCCCCGCCTTCCCACCTCGCCGCCTTCGTGCTCCAATCCGCCCGCCCACCGCGCCAGTGCCCGCGTTTCCCGCTCTCTCCTCACCTGCCGAGTGCCAGCGCATGACCCCTTGTCTCCGCCGCTCCGCCCCTCTCCTAGCCGCCCTCGGCGTGCTCTCCCTCTCGGCTCCTGCGGCGGCGCAGGACATCGCTGCCGCCGAGGCGCTCTTCGAACGGGGGCTCGCCGACATGCAGGCAGGCCGTTACGAGACGGGCTGCAAGGCCCTCGCCGAGAGCGAGCGCATCGACCCTCAGCCCGGCACGCTCTTCACGCTGGCGTCCTGCGAGGCCCAGTGGGGCCGCATCGCCACGGCGGTCGCGCGCTTCAAGGACTACCTGGCGCGTTTCGATCGGATGACGCCGGCCGAGCAGGCCCGCCAGGGCGAGCGGCCGAAGCTCGCGATGAAGGAGCGCGATCGGCTCTCGCCCCGGATCCCGAGGCTCGCGCTCTCCTTGCCGCCGGGGGCGCCGGCGGGCACCGTGGTCCAGCGCGACGGCTCCGTGCTGGGCGAGGCCGCGCTGGGCGTCGCGCTGCCGGTCGACCCGGGAGATCACCGGGTGTCGATCCAGGCGCCGGGAGAGCCCGTGCGGGAACAACACGTCACGATCGCGGCGGGCGAGACGAAAGAGCTCACGCTGGCGCTGAAGGACGCGCCGGCCGCCCGAGCCCCCGCGCCGCATCCGGCGTCCCCGACGCCCGCCATCGTGCCGGCGCCTGCACCGGCCCCGCCGGATGCGCCGGAGGCGCCCGCAGGCCGTCGAACGGCCCTCTACCTGGCGGGCGGGCTCGGCGCGGCGGGCTTCGTGCTGGGCGGCATCACCGGCGGGCTCGTGCTCGACAAGAAAGGCACCATCGACGAGCACTGCGGCAGCGGCATCCAGGCCACGGACCCGAAGGCCTGCGACACGACAGGGCGCGACGCCGGGGACAGCGCGAACACGCTGGCCACGGTGAGCACCATCGGGTTCGCGGTGGGCCTGGCCGGGGCCGGGACGGCGCTCGTCCTTTATCTCACCGAGCCGAAGACCGCGGCGCGGGCGGCCAGCGCGAGCCCGAGGTGGATCAGCGCGGGCGTGCTGGAGGCAAGGCCAGAGGGGGCCGTGTTCGGCGCGCGAGGGCGCTTCTGACGCCGGCGATAGCGCCTGCGTAAGAGCAGCTCCTGGGGACGGGACGGCCTCGTCGTCCACAGGCCAGCCGGACGGGCGCACGCGGTGGAATGGCGCCGTCTACCGCGGCCCCACGCGGCGTCCAGCGAGCGATCCCGCGATGCCCCCGCGAGCCAGCCGTCGCTCCTCCGCCCATCTCACGATGCCCCCGCAAGCCAACCGTCGCTCTCCCGCCCATCCCGGAGTGCCCTCACGAGCCAGCCGTCGCTCCTCCGTTCCCGAAGAGTGAAGCGCGTCGAGCGCAGCCATACCGCTGGAGGCGGCGCAGCCGCGCGCATCGCCGGATATGATCGCGGGCGCGCGCCGCGGTGGACAGCGCGGGGAGAGCGGCCCAAGAGGAGATATGAAGAGCAAGCGCACGCGTCGGTGGTGGTGGGCGGCATCGGCCTTCATGGCGAGCGGTTGCACGGCGATACTGGGGCTGGACAAGGACTATCACCCGTTCGAAGGCGCAGGCGGCGACGCCGTCTCCGGCGGAGGCGACGCAAGCTCGGGCCGCGGCGGCGCCGGCAATGGCAGCGGCGCCGGCAACGGCAGCGGCGGCGGCGCCGGCGAGTGCACGCGCGGCGACGCGCGGTGCTCGGACAACTGGCTAGAGCGGTGCAACGACCGCGATCAGTGGGACGCCCCGGAGCCGTGTCCTGCGGAGGCGCCCGTGTGCAGCGGAGGGGCGTGCACGACGCCTCCGAGCTGCGAAGGGCTGCCATCGACGTGCGGGCCGGGTGAAAGCGAGAGCTGCTGCGCGAGCGCGGTGGTGCCCGGGGGGACCTTCGACCGCGGCAACGATGCTGCATATCCAGCGACGGTGAGCGACTTCCGGCTGGATCGCTTCGAGGTGACGGTGGGGAGGTTCCGGAAGTTCTTGGAGGCGTACCCCGGCAGCCAGCCCGCGGCCGACGCGGGAGCGCACCCGGGCATCCAGGGGAGCGGGTGGAACCCGGCCTGGAACAGCGAGCTGCCCCCGGACGCGGCGGCGCTGAGAGCAGCGGTGATGTGCAATCCGGACAACGCGGACATGCGGACGTGGACGGAGGAGGCGGGCGCCCATGAGCACCTGCCGATGAACTGCGTGAGCTGGTATGTCGCCTTCGCGTTCTGCGCGTGGGACGGGGGCCGGTTCCCGACAGAAGCGGAGTGGAACTACGCGGCGGCCGGCGGGGACGAGCAGCGGCAGTATCCGTGGTCGAATCCGCCGGAGTCGACGACCATCGACGCGAGCTACGCCTCCTACGATTGCAGGGAGAGCACGGCGCCCGGCTGCACATTCCAGAGCGACTTCAGCGACATCGTGCACGTCGGGTCCCGCTCGCCGAAGGGCGACGGGCGGTGGACGCAGGCGGATCTCGGCGGGAGCATGCGGGAGTGGATGCTGGATGGGTACGGGACCTATCCGGCGGAATGCGTCGACTGCGCCAACCTGACGGACACCTCGAACCGGGTGGTCCGCGGCGGGAGCAGCTTCGGCACAGCGAGCTATCTGCTGACGTCCGAGCGGGTCAGCGTCGCGCCGTCGGCGCCCTATTACAGCCTCGGCGTGCGGTGCGCGAGGACGCCGTAGCGGCCGCGCTCAGCCGAAGAAGTCGAACGCCGTCCCGGCGCCCCGTTCGCGCGCGGCGGCGTAGATGACGCGCGCGAGCGCGACGTCCTGGATCGCGAGCCCTGTCGAGTCGAACACGGTGATGACCGCTTCACCGCGCCCGCTCGACTTGCCCGCGACGACCTCGCCGAGCGTCCCATGGATGTGCTCGCGGCGCAGGGCGCCCGCGTGCAGCGGCACGTTGACCTCACCGCTCTCCGTCGCCTGGTGCCAGTCGTCGATGATCACGCGCGCGTCCCGGAGGATGCCGGGATCGAGCTCCTGCTTGCCGGGCGCGTCGGCGCCCATCGCGTTGATGTGCGCCCCCGGACGGACCCACCCGCGCTGCACGACCGGCGCGCTGGCGGGCGTGGGCCAGTGGGCTCGCATGCTACGCACGCCGCCTCCGTGCGCTCTCTTTCCGCGAAACGGCCCGCTGTCCTGCGCGGATCGCGCATGACGAGCGCGGCGCGCGGCAAACGCGGCGCGCCAACGAACACGGATGCCGTGAACCGGGGGTTGGCAGGCGAAGCCGTTGCACTGAAGATGGTCCGGCGCTGCGCCGTGGGGTGAAGTGCACCTCGCGTCTCGACAATCTCTCGTCTGGTGGAGCGGGTGGATGAACGTACGACTCGTTGCAGGTCTCTTTGTGCTCGCGCTCTCGACGACCGCTGGGTGCGGCGGCGATGACGGCGAACGTGGCGAAGGCGGCGCCGGCGGCTCCGGCGGCGCCGAGCCCACGGGCAGCGGCGCCGGTGCGTCGGACGCGACCGGCACGGGCGGCAGCGGTGGCGCCGAGCCTACGGGCACCGGCGGCAGCGGTGGCGCCCAGCCCACAGGCACCGGCGGCGCCGAGCCCACGGGCACCGGCGGCGCGGGTGGCGCCGAGCCCACGGGCACCGGCGGCTCCGGCGGCGCCGAGCCCACGGGCACCGGCGGCTCCGGCGGAGGGAGCCCCGCGCCCTATGGAGCGGCGTGCACTCGCGATGCGGCCTGTCCCGAGGACTACTGCATCACCGAGCGCGAGTGGGGATGGCCGTCGGGAGCCTGTGCGGGCCAATGCGATCCCGCCGTGGGGGACTGTCCCAACGGCGGCCTCTGTGAAGATTTCGGCGAGGGCCTGGGGTTGTGCCTCCTTCGGTGCAGCGGGCCGGACGATTGCCGCGACGGCTACCGGTGCGGCGAGATCAGCGGCGAGCGCACCGCGTGCATCCCTGGGTGTACCGAGAACTCGCAGTGCGCGGCGCTCGGCGTGTGCGACACGCTCGACGGCCTCTGCAAGCTCGGCGAGACGGACTGCTCCGACGGCAAGGACGACGAGGGCGACGAGCGCGTCGACTGCGCGGACAGCGACTGCGCCGCGACCTGCCGCCCGCTCGTCGACGCCGCCTGCGCGGACGCGCCGCCGGCGACGACGACGACGATCGAGGGCGATACGTCGCTGGGCACGCGCGTGTTCGAAGGCACCTGCGGGGGCGTGGGGCCCGAGGAGGTCCACCTGTTCACGCCTCCCGCCGGGCAATCGGGCACGCTCCGCGTCGTGCTCCAGTCGGGGAGGGATCACGTCCTCTACGCCCGCACGGCATGCGCGGACGGGTCCACCGAGCTCGCTTGCCAGGACAAGACCGCCCCCTCGGGTGCAGGGCCTGAAGAAGAGGTGATCGAGATCGTCGTGCGCAAGGACCAGGAGGTGCCGATCTTCGTCGACGCCGTCACGTCCGATGGCGCGGGGACGTACACGCTGGATCTCTCGTTCTCGCGGGCCATGTGCGGGGACGGCATCGTCAGCCCGCCCGAGGAGTGCGACGACGGCAACACCGTCAACGGCGACGGCTGCTCCGCCGAGTGTATCCTGGAGCTCGACGACATCTGCGCGGACGCGCCCGTGGCCGTCCTCGGCGAGAACCGGGGCGACACGGCGAGCGGGACGATGGTGTTCGAGGGCACCTGCACCAGGACCGGGATGCGGGAGGGGATCCACGCGTTCACGCCGGCGAGCGCCGGCAGGCTCAGGCTGGTGCTTTCCTCCGCGACCGACCAGGGCTTCTACGTGCGGACCGGCTGCACGGGCCGCCAGCTGACGTGCATCGAGGAGCAGATCGAAGGCCGCGACGAGAGGACCGATATCGCTGTCGACGGCGGCGTGCCGCTGTTCATCTTTGTCGAGCCGTACCGCTCGCGAGACGCCGGCCCCTACACGCTCAACCTCTCCTTCACGCCCGCCCGCTGAGCTCCCGCGCCTCGGAGCGCCCTCTCGCCGGGGCGGATGCGGTACGCTGCGCGCGTGCTCGCCGCCCCGCCTCCGCCTCTGCCACCTCGCCCCGCACGCTGGCTCGCCGCTGCGTTGCTCGCCGTATGCGCGTGTCAGCCGCCCTCGGCGCCGCCGGCCCGCGCCTCCCAGGACGCCGCCGCGCCGCCCCCTGGCGCTGCCGGCGCCGCGACGCCGGCGCCTCACGACGGCGCTCCGCCGCCGCAGCCCGCGCCGCCCCGCCGCGGCGGCAACGGGAAGCCGGCGCTGGTGGCCGCGGACGACGGTGCGGCGCTCGATAGCCGGTCTCCGGTGAGGCTCCCGCCGCCGCCGTTCGGCGCGGCGCTCTTCCGGCGCGCGCCTGCCGGAAGCTCCGCTGCGCCGCGCCTCGTGAAGGTCGCCGAGAAGAAGAACCAGATCACGGACGAGGCGGCATGGTTCACCACGAACGGCCTCGCGCTGCCCATGATCACGGCGGCGCCGAACGCGGACGCCGGCGGGGCGAGCGACACCTTCCCCTCCTTCGCTCCCGAGCGCTACCGCGATCACGTGCTCGTCAAGGCGATCGGCCACGGGGACCACCTCGCGCTGTTCTACGGCCCGAACTTCGCCGAGGCGCGCTTCGTCGCGATCCTCGACGCGGCGCACACGATCGTCGCCTTCTTCGACCTCGAGAGCTTCCTCATGCCACCTGAGTTCGATCCCAAGGAAGCCGGCTTCGTGAAGGGCAGCATCGGCTGGGCCATGGTCGAGGACGGCGTCCTCTACATCTCGTCGGGGCACAGGACGTATGCAGCCTCGTCGAAGGGCAAAAACGCCTACCTGTCGGCCATCGAGCTCGCCTCGGGACAGCTCCTCTGGCAGAGCGCGCCGCTGGTCTGCAACGCCGAGAACTTCGCCTTGCATGGAGATCACCTCCTCTGCGGATACGGCTTCACGGCCGAGCCGGATTTCCTCTATGTCCTCGAGCGCGCCACCGGCAAGGTGGTCTCGAAGCTGCCGCTGAAGAGCGGCCCCGAGTTCCTTGTCGAGAAGGACGGCAAGCTCTTCGTCCGCACCTACGACACGGATTACGTCTTCGAGATCCGCTGAAGCGGCGCCCCGAGGCGCCGAGGAGCGAGCTCGAGACAAGGCCACGGCGAGCACGAGGGCGAGCTCGGGCGCACGGCGCACGGCGCAGGGCGAGCCGAGCGGAGGAGCGCGCGCCGGCGGCGCGGCGACGTTCGCGGCGCGAGCGCTCGCCCTCGTGCTCGCCGTCCTGTCGCTGCTCCTGCGCCGCACGACGACACAACGACGCACCGCGCGCACGTGCTCCCGATCGGCACGGCGGGCGGGCCTTCGCGTCGCTCCGCGCTCCGAGGGGCCGTCGTGGTCGCGGCGCCTCGCGGCGACCCCTGATGGCAGAGCTCGTCAGGAGCGGACGGCATCGCTCCCGGCCCCGACACGCATGGAGCGCGGACGAGACGCGATGGAATGACATGAACCACGCCGCACGTCGCAAATTGCCCCAGGAGAGGACGCCCCGTCGCTTCGTGCCACACCACCGCGCCAGCCTGGAGATCCACGAGGGACGCAAGAACTGGCGCCCTCCGCGCAGAGCCTGCGCCTCCGCGCGCGCGCCTGGCGCGCTCGACCGCGGAGGAGCGCGCTGCGCGGCTGGTGCGCGGCTGAGCGGCCATGGCAGCGAACTTGCTACCTGAGCACGCAGAGCACACGCGAGGTGTTCACGGTCGCAGGCCAATCCCTCGGAGCCTGCGCCTCCGGCGAAGCGGGCGCATACCGACGATGCTCCCACAGCGACTGCAGTGAGGCGTCCCAGCGACGCAGGATGAAAGGAGAGAGCATGCAAGTGGAGCTCACCTTCCGACACATCGGCAAAAGCCCCTCGCTCGAGGAGCTGATCCGGGAGCAAGCGAACAAGATCGAGCGCTTCAACGACCACATCAACAGCTGCGCGGTGGTGGTCGAGCGCGACCACGCGAGCATGGGCACGGGCGGAGAATACCGCGTGCGCGTCGACCTCCACGTGGCCGGAAAGCACGAGATCGTGAGCGAGGAGCGGGCCGCGAGGAACCTGCTGCCGGCGGCGGTGCGCGACGTGTTCCAGCGCGCCGGTCGCCAGCTCAAGAAGCTCTCGCACGAGCAGCGCAGCGAGGTGAAGGCACACCCGGCGCAGGACACGGCCGGCGTCATCGCGAAGCTGTTCAACGACTACGGGTTCATCACGACGATCGATGGTCGGGAGATCTATTTCCACGAGCGAAGCATCGTGTCGGCTCCGTTCTCCGATCTGAGGGTCGGCATGGGCGTCGCCTACACCGAGGAGGACGGCGACGAGGGGCCCCAGGCGAGCAGCGTGCGCGTCGTGGACGCGCGCGGCGGCAACCGTGGCCGCGAGGAGATCCCTACGCTCAGCTAACTGGAATGCACAGGCGCGCGGGGCTCGGACGCGCGGCGCGAGCCCCGCTTCCCCGCTGTCCGCCGAGGTCGCGGCTATATCGTCGTATCTCGTCGCCACCGCCATCGGGGCGCCGGCCGAGGCCTCGAGTCCACCGGGGGCTCGGCCGGCGGCGTCGCGATCTCCTCTCTCTCTTCCTTCGAAGGGGCCATGTCCCCGTCCGGGGGAGGCTCCGGCTGCGGCTGCGCCCTGGGCTGCCGCATGGCGCACTCCTCGTTCTGCCTCTCCAGCGCGTCGATCTGCGCGGAGGCCTCGTCGAGCCTGCGCTCGAGCAAGCCCACGCGCCCGGACTCGCGCCTCAGCTCCGACAGGGCCGCCCTGAGCTCTTGCTCTCTCGAGCGGAGGGCGGCCCTCACCCTCTCGCGCTCGTCCTCGGCCTGTCCGAGCCGCGCCGACAGGCGCTCGCGGTCGCCCTCGAGCCCGGCGATCTCGCGCTCCATGGCGCTCCTCGACTGCTCGTAGCGCTCGTCGGCCTCCGCCTTCGCGGCGGCCGCGGCCTGGGCCGCGCGCCTCGCGCGGAGCTCGGCGCCCTCGGCCAGGCGCTTCGCCTCGGTCATCGACTCCCTGGCGGAGTTGGCGCTCTTCGCGTCGTCGCTCGCCTTCATCGCGAGCGCGAGCGCCTCCTCGGTGGCGCGCTGCGCCTCGGTCATCTTCGCGAGGGCCTCCTGCGCGGAGGCGTTCGCGGCCGCCTCGAGGCGGCTGTGCTCCCGCGCGGCGCGCTCGGCGGCCTCGGCCGTCGCCCGCGCCCGCGTCGCATGCACCCAGAACACCGAGGTCGTCGCGACCATGCCCATCAGGAAGACCACGCCGAGCGCAAGGAGCACCCTCGTGAGCCGCTCGCGTCGCGCCTCCGCGCCCAGGGCCGCGTCGAGGAAGCCGCGCTCCAGGCCCGAGAGGTCGTCGATGTCCCGGGCCCACGCGGACAGCTCGTGCAGCACCTTGCCGCGCGGCAGGAGCCTCGGGGCCCTGCCGCTCGCGACCCACCTCGAGAGCGCCTCGTCGAGCTCCTTCTTCGCCCGGCCGAGCCGGTGCAGCGCCGTCGCCACCTCCGCCATGCGCGGCCGCGCATCGGGGTCGAACGACAGCACTCGGTGGACGAGGGCGACGAGATCGGGCGGCGTGGCGGCGCTCATCGGGGGCGGCCACGCTCCGCGCGGCGCGTCGGGCGTCTGCCCCTCGAGCAGCTCGTAGAGGATGACGCCAAGGGAGTAGACGTCCGCCTTGACGTCGACGCTCCCGGAGTGGCGCTCCTGCTCCGGCGCCATGTAGCTCCTCGTCCCGAGGCCCCACGCGCCTTCCTGCGTGAACGGCATCGTGGGCTGTCCCGCGCCCCCGCCGCTCGACGCGGGCCCGGCAGGCTCGACGGACACGCGCCCCGCTGCTGAGGAGACCACCCCGGGCGGGATCTCGACCGGCGCGGGGAGGACCTGGATCGCAGGCCTCTCGAGGCTCACGCGAGGAAGGCTCCGGAGCGCGTCGTCCTCGCGCGGGTCGCTCTCCTCTGGCGAGCCCCCTTCGCTCTCCGCTGTCGAGCGCGCGTCGCGCGCGGGACCGCTCGCGATCCTCGCCCAGCCGACGGCGCTCTCGGGGTCGGGTGCCATCCCCACCGTCGGCGCCGTCGGCGCCGAGAGCTCGGTGCGGAGCGTGGGCACGGACGCGGGCGCGAAGGGGCCGCTGGCCTCCAGCTCCAGCACCTCGGGGAGGCCGCCCCAGAGGACCTTCGCGATGCCGAAATCGAGGATCTTGACGCGGCTGCCCCCGGGGGCGAGCTCGTCGTCGATCACCATGATGTTCTCCGGCTTCAGATCGCGGTGGACCACCTTGGACGCGTGGGCCGCGGCCATGGCCGACGCGATCTGGTAGCCGAGCCGCACGACCTGCCGCGGCCGATCCGCGGCCGGCACGGCCTGCACCCAGTCACGCAGCCCCCGCCCGTCCAGGTACTCCATCACGATGTAGGGCGAGCCGTCCTCGAGCTCGCCGGAGTCGAAGACACGGACGATGCCGGGGTGGTTGATGATGTTGACGGCGATCGCCTCCTGCCGGAAGCGAGCCACGACGTCCGGCCGGCGGGCGTAGTCGCCGAGCAGCACCTTGATCGCCGCCCGCGCCCGCGTCTTCGGGTGCCGCGCCCGGAAGACGCGCCCCATCCCGCCGCGGCCGAGCTCCCCCTCGATGAGCCAGCCCCGCAGGATCGCGGGGAACGGCGCGTCCTCGTCCTCCGCGCGGCCTTCGGCCTGACGCGTCTCCATGCCTGCCCATCCTGCACCCGCGCGGCCGCCGGCGGAAGCCCCGACGCGCGCCGGCGCGCCCGACCCGCCGTCTGCATGACGGGCCGCGGGCGCGCCGGCGCGAGGGGCTCAGCTCACCCCGAGCTCGCGCAGTAGCCTGCCCACACCTCCGGGATGCGCCGCTCGCTCAGGCCCATGACGGGCGCAGGCGGCAGCCACTTCGGCTTCACCGGGGCGCGGAGCAGCTTCATGCCGGCCTGCTCCGGCGTACGCCCCCGCTTCGCCGAGTTGCACGCGTAGCAGGAAGCGACGATGTTGTCCCAGACGGTCTTGCCACCCTGCACACGCGGGATGACGTGATCGTAGTTGAGCTCACGGGCCACCTTCTTTTCGCCGCAGTACTGGCAGCGGAAGCCGTCGCGCAGGAGGACGTTGAGCCTCGAGAACTTCACGCCGCGCTTCATCCCCAGCGTCGGCCGCTTCAGCCGCACCACCGCAGGCGCCTTGATGGAGAGCGACGGCGACCGGATGACGTCGTCGTACACCTCGATGACCTCCACCTTGCCCAGGAAGCTCATCGTGACGGCGGTCTGCCAGGGGATGACCTTATGGGGCACCATCCATGGCGTCAAAAGCAGCGTCTGCGCGATCATGGCCCACCTCTCTATCGTCTCTTTCTCTTCATGACGTCACTCCAGGTTAGACGCAATCGGTGCCCGGGGAGGGAGTCGAACCCCCAGATGGCTGGGTCTAAGCCAGCAGCGTTTGCCGTTTCGCCACCCGGGCAGGGTGTCACCGGTGGGACTCGAACCCACATACCCCGAAGGGCGCAGGATCTCAGCCTGCCACGTATGCCGTTCCGTCACGGTGACGTCTGCGCGACGCGGTCTGAGTGGGAGGATTCGAACCTCCAGCCCCCGGCTCCCCGAGCCGGTGCTCTACCAGGTTGAGCCACACCCAGAGGGTCTTCGTCGCGCGTCGCGGCGGAGCTGTCGCTCCTCCGCGGTCTGGGTGGGGGGATTCGAACCCCCAGTCCCCGGCTCCCGAAGCCGGTGCTCTACCAGGTTGAGCCACACCCAGAAATCTATCCTCAAGATGGAATTGGCAGGCTCGCCCGCTCGGGCGCGGGCGCCCAAAGGTGCACGCTGGCGAGCGGAGCGGCCCAGTGTCCCCAGCGGGATTCGAACCCGCGCCTCCGGAGCGAAAACCCGGCCGCCTGAGCCTCTAGCGAGATGGGGACAAGGACACATGATAAGCACATGATCAGGAGAGCCGACCTGCGGCCCGGCGCCGCGACGTCGCTGGCGCAGAGCGCCGCGAGGCGCGGCCCCTGAAGGGAGCGGTGGAGGAGAATCGAACTCCCGTCGCGAGCCTGGCACGCTCGCACTCTACCGTTGAGCTACCACCGCGGGTTCATCGAAAAAAAGAGGCGGGCCGCCGGGCGCCGCGCGCCGCACATCGTGTGCGGCCGCCGGACGGCGGCCCGCCTCGGCAACGAGACGAACGAACGGGCAAAGGGCGCCGTGGGGAGGCCCCAAGGGGGAACTGCCAAGCGGCATGGTAACCCACGAGCATTGGCCCGTCCGGTGGAGCGACGAGGGGTCGAACCTCGATCCCTGCCGTGCGAAGGCAGTGTTCTCCCGGTTGAACTATCACCCCGAGCCAGCGGTCCTGGCGTCAGATCTTCATCATCGAACATTCATCTCCTTGTCTCCCCACATCCTTTACCTCCTTGTCCGTTGGACGATCATCCATCGTTCCCATTGGGTCCATCACGCTCCTTTTTTTGCGGCAGGGTGTGAAGGAATCGAACCTTCTCGCAGGAGTTTTGGAGGCTCCGCCGTCTCCATAACGCACACCCCGAGGCGCCCCCGAGGAGGATCGAACTCCCCTCACCTGATCGACAATCAGGCTGCCTCACCAGATGCATACGAGGGCAAACCAGCGCCGCCGACGGGATTCGAACCCGCGTCATCCAGATTAACGGATAACCGTCCTCCTTCGGCCCGGATCGGGCAAACGGGTGGAGAGCGGAATGTCAGGTGCTCTACCAGGCTGAGCTACGGCGGCAAGGTCGGGATCCGAGAACCGTCGTCCTTCGGCCCGGATCGGGCGAGAGAGCGGGCGACGGAGAGGGGATCCCGGCGCCCCCGGCGGGACTCGAACCCGCATCGACCGGCTTCGTAGGCCGGCCCCTATCCATTCGGGCTCGGGGGCTTTTGCTGAGAGCGGGACGCTGGAGTCGAACCACGAGAACTGTCCCTCCGCGGCCCGGGAAATCCGAGGCAAAGGGTGAAGGACAGGTGCCATCCACCATGGCGGCGTCCCGCAAAAAGAGGGTGCTTGTGAGCGCCCTCGTCGGACGGACGGGCCGGCGGAGCCCGTCCGTCACGCTGCCTGTCACGAGACACCCCGGGTGAAATCCGCCATCACCTGGGGGGCCGCCCCGTCGAACCCCACGACATCGAGCATGCCGGGGTCCGTCGGATCGGCGATGGAGAAGCCGGTCGACGTCATTCCGACGACGATCAGCCGGGCCGGTCGGCCCATTGCCTGCCGGTATTCCCTGAGCGCCTGGAACGGGTGAACGCCGCCCGCCCAGGTCTCGTTGTCCGTGTAGATGACGAACGAGTCGACCTCTACCCGGTTCCGCTTCGCCCAGACCATCGGCAACGCGCAGTCGGTGCCGCCGAAGGGCAGGCCATTCACCGCGCGCAGCACGTCGTCAAGGCGCTGCTCCGGCGATATCGACAGCGGCATGAGGCCGGAGACGCCCCCGCCCCACTTGCCGCCGTACCCGCCCGACGCCGCCGAGAAGCCGAGCACGCCGTACTCACGCTCGATCCTCGCCGTCGCCATGGCCATGGCCGCGCTCGCCACACGCGGCGTCAAGCCAGGGACGCCGGCGATGGAGCCGCTGGTCATGGATCCGGAGATGTCGAGCGCCAGGAGGAGCTTCTTCCCCGTCGGCTCGACCGCCCGGAACGCAAGGTAAAACGCCTCGTTCAGCGCGTCGACGACCTCGCGGACCGGGGTCCATGAGAGCGCGTTGGCGCGCCGGCGAGCGCGCTCACCGTGGCCCTGCTCATAGACCTTGAGGGCCGAGAGCACGGCGATGGGGTGGACCCGGGCCGCGCGCAGCCGCCCGGCGTCGGTGAGCTGTTGCGCCACCCTGCGGGACGCGTCGCTCATCGGCGAGAGCAGGCCTATCGCGGTCATCTTCCCCAGGTTCCGGAGCAGCGCTGTCTGAGGCATGTGTTCGAGCAGCGCCTCCCAGACCGCGGGGTCGTTCTTCCACTCGGTCAGGAGCATCTCGTGCGTGAAGCGATGCTGCCTGATCAGCGCGGTGATCTGCTTGCGGTTCGTCGCCGCGCGGAGCGATTCGAACGCGCGCACCGCGTCCGGCAGATCGGTCATGGGCAGCGCCTTGCCGCGCGCCGACTCCTTGCCGAGCGCCTCGATGCCGCCGACGATCCAGCGGTAAAGGGCGTCGTGCTGCGGGGTCGGCGCCACCGGGTGCGCCAGCCGCAGGAGATCGCGGTGGCTGAAGCCGTCGCGCTGCTGGTACTTCATCGCCTGGTACGCGAGCCTGTCGACGGGCTTGCCATTGTACCAGGCGGCGACGGCGGACCGGAGCCCGCGCCCCCACTTGCGGAACCCCTGCACATCGCGGGCGAAGTGGAAGAGATCCGTCCCCGTGCGGCACACCTCGGACAAGGCCGCGAGGGCGGCCTGCCGGGTCTCGAGCTCCGCATCGGCGGCGGCGATCGCGAGCGCGAAGATCGCGGGCGCGTTCTTCGGCGCTCGCCCCGAGCCGCTGATGTCGACGATGCGCTGCACGGCGCGGGGACCGTCCGCGGCGAGGCACGCCTCGACGGCGCGGGCGTTCTCCACCGTGAGCTTCCGCTCGGTCGCGTAGTAGGTCCCCCCCTCGGCGCCGAGGATCAGCCAGCGGTCGAGCCTCGCCCACTCGTCGAGGGCGAAGGCAAAGCCGCCGGCGCTGTTCTTCACCTGATCGGCGCGGGCCTTCTGCCGCTGCGGGGTGACCAGCGCGGCGAAGTGCTTCAGATAATCGGCCATCACACCACCTCCGGCCCGGGCCTCCGGGCAAAAGAGGACGGATAAAAGAGCACGCTCGGGTTGATCTCCCAAAGATAACCGAGCACGTTCGACCCGTCCTGGGTGGGCGTACGGGGATCGAACCCGCCTCCGCAGGGTCACAACCTGCCCTCTTCACCAGAAGAGAAACACCCACGCAAATCATCGTCGGGATGGCCGGAATCGAACCGGCGGATCTCCTCACCCCAGATGAGGCGCCTTTCCACTAGGCTACATCCCGCAGCGCCTGCTCGAACGAGGCGCCGACGCGCCCCCGGCCGGCGGCGAGCCGGCGCCTCGCGTGAGCGAAACGGGCCTGCCTCCCGCGATGGGGGCGCGGCTCCGGCGGGAGGAATCGAACCTCCAACCACCCGCTTAACAGGCGGGCGCTCTACCATTGAGCTACACCGGAACATGGAGGCGCAGCGCGCCTCCATCTACATCATCCTGGATTGTCACAGATCAGGTGTCCCCCACCGCCGGCGCGGCTGCGCCGGCGAGGACAGGTGGACCCGAGAGGAATCGAACCTCCAACCGTCCGCTTAAGAGGCGGCTGCTCTATCCAGCTGAGCTACGGGTCCGCGCGGAGGGCACACCTCCGCATGGCCTGCTGTGTCAGCAAGCCAATACACGTCGACCATTCCGCGAACGCATTACCCGGCGCCGTGAACGCGCGCCGCGGCGCTCATTCGCGAATCGAATGCTCCCAACGCACTCTCTGCCGCGCCTCCTTTCTCCGGGCGCAACTCCCCCACCACGGCACGCGACGACGTCGCGCGCTGCGCGCAAGACAACGCATCTCCTCGACTCGCCAGCAGCCGGCGATCCACAGCAGGCCGACAGCCCACAGCAGATCTCCAACCCACCGGCAGGCCGACAGCCCACGGCAAATCTCCAGCCCACAAGCGGGCCGATAGCCGCAACGAGCCGACAGCCTACAAGCCCCCAGAACGCCGAAGGCCGCCTGGGTTTCCCGAGGCGGCCTTCGCGAACGTCGTCGATCGACGCGTGCTTAGCTGCCTCTAGGCGCTATTCTCCGGGTTACCGAGCTTCCGCGACGGACGGAGGCTGCAAGGGTAACCTGGATTATGCGCCAAATGTTCATCGCCACCGCCCAGCAGGCGATCCCATGCCATGGCCGCATCGGGCGTTCCCGATTTGGACAGGATGGTGACGAGCTGCAGGTTGTCGTGGCGGCTAAACATGGCGAATCCTCGTGTTCGGATTAAGTACTCCCCTTGGACGGGCTGCGCAACAGAAAAGTTCCTCGAGTCGATTCTTTTTTTTCGTCGCCTTCAACGCCTTCAATACTGGCGCTCCCTCGGCGATCGCCGGTCCGAGCGCGTCGGTGCAGTCGGTGCAATGGGTGCAATCGAAGTGCCACGCCATTGTCTATTTCCAGGCGCCCGCCCTGGACCTGGGTATGCCGAGGGCGTCACGCACGTCCCACGACGGCGCTCAGGCCCCCTGAGCCGGGAGCGCCAGCAACAGGCGACCGCGCGCAGCGCACCTCGTGGCCTATTTCGTGCTGGCGTTGGTGTTGGCGCCGAGCCGAACTCGCTCGTCGCAGCCGCCGCCAGAGACGACCAGCTCACCGCCCTGCACCTTCACGTCGGCCTCGCTCCCAGCCGGCCAGCGCAGCGCCACGATCGCCCGGCCGGTGCGCGCGTCATAGAACGTCCGCTCGCGGTAGCTCGCGCCGTCCCGACAGCGCATCTCGCCATCGACCTCTCCGTCGTAGACCGCGCCCGCGCCGTGAAAGGTGCTCTCGACCACGAGCAGCCCCCCCTCGACCGAGCCGCTCACGCTGCGGATCCCATGGCAGTGCGCGGGCCAGCCCCCCGAATGACCGCCGTTCACGACCAGGAACCCGTTCGGCTTGCGGGGAAAGACCACATGGTTGCTGTGGTGCACGTACATCATGTAGTCGCGAGGGAAGACCCACGGCGGATCGCCGGCGCACGGGCTGTCCGCCCACCTCGAGTCGGGCCTGCACAGGCGCTCTCGCGCCGCGGCCTCGCTCGTCGCCTCGCCGGGCGCCTCCTCGGCGGTGCCGATCCGCGCGAGGAGATCGGTCCACGCCTTCACGGGCTCGGCGCCCTCGAGGTCGGCCTTGCGGACCTCCACGGTGCACGTCGATCTGCCGGCGAGCTTGCCGCGCGTCGCCGCCGAGGGCTTGAGCAGGTGCGCGTTGGCATAAGCGACCCGGGCCGCCTCGGCGTCGCCCGCCCTGTCGCGCAGGAGCCCGAGGTTGAACCAGATCTGGGAGCGCAGCTCGGGATCGCCCGCCCCCGCGAGCGCCGCGTCGAAATCGTCATCCGCCGCGTCGCTGTCGCCCGCGGTCAGGTGCGCGAAGCCTCGCTCCGCAAGCGCCCGCGCGTCGCTCGGGTCCGCGGCGATCGCCTCGGAGAACGCCTGGATGGCCGCCTTGAAGTCCTGCTTCTTGGTCGCGAGCCGGCCTCTCGCCAGCGCGGCCTTGTACGTGGCGAGGGCCTGCTTCTCCTTGTCGGTGAGCGGGCGCGCGCTCGGCGTGGGCGGGGCCGGTGACGCGGGCAACGCCGACGGCGCCGGCGGCGCAGCGCTGCTCGTCGAAGCGACGGCGGCAGGTGAGCTCGCCGCGACGGGCGGCGCGCTCTCGGCGGTCGGCCGCGGCGGCTGGTCACGGCAGCCCGCGGCCACGCACGCCGCGATGAAGCCGAGCGCAAGACGCCCCTCGACGTCGCGCGCGCGGCGACGGCCGGTGATTTCCGTGGTCATGGTGCGCATCCTCGCCCGTCCGGGTCGACACTGTCACCGCAGATCGATGCCGGCAGGCCGCGCTGCTCGCAGCGCCAGAGCGCGACGGCGCGCTACAGGGCCCCGACGCGCTCCGCGGCCGCCTCGGCGGAGCGCACGGCGGCGTCGATCCCGGAGCCGTGGAACGCCGAACCGGCGAGGAGCACGCCGCTGCCGGCGAGCGCCTGCTCGACCTCCCGGACCCGCGCCGCGTGAGCGGGGGTGGAGACCGGGAGCGCGCTCGACCAGCGCGAGACCCACGCGCGCTCGGAGGGCCCGTGCACGCGCAGCACGCGGGCGAGCGAGGCCTCGGCGCGCGCGGTCCAGGCGTCGTCGCCCATCTGCTCGAGGTCCGACGGATCGGGGCGGAAGAAGAGGCGAAGCGTGACGTGGCCAGCGGGGGCGCGCTCGGCGAACTTCGAGGTCGTGAACGTGCACGCGCGGAAGCCGTGCGCCTGGTGCCCCGCGGCGACGACGAAGCCGGTGCCGTCGAGCGGGTGATCGATCGCGGCGCGCGGGTACGCCAGCGATACGGTCACGCTGGAGAGCGTCTCTGCGTCGCGGAGCGCCCGCCCCGCCTCGCCGAGCAGCGCGGCCGCGCCGGCGGCGTGGGTGGCGAGGACGACCGCGTCGGCGTCGATCTCGGCCCCTCCGGCGAGCGCGACGCGGAAGCCGCCGGCCACCGGCGCGAGCGAGGCGACCGCCGCGGAGGTGCGCACGTCGACGCGCCCGGCGATCGCGAGCGCGAGCGTCTCGGTCACCTGCGCCATCCCGAGGCGGAAGGTCCGGATCCCCTTGCCGAGCTCGTCGCGCGGCACCTGGAAGCCGAGGAACTCCGCCGCCTCGCCCGGCGCGAGCTCCCGCAGCGCGACGCCGTCGAAGCCAAACGACCTGTGCGTCTCCTGGCCGACGAGATCGCCGGCGATGCCGAGCGCGCTCGCCAGCCGAGGGACGGCCTCGCTCCGCGCGATGAACCCCTCGGCGCCGAGCTCGATGACGAAGCCAGAGGCCCGCTCCGTCCAGAGCTGCCCGCCGATCCGCGGAGCCGCCTCGACGAGCGTCACCTGGTCGCCCGCCATAGCTCGCCGGAACGCAACGATGCACCCGGCCAGACCGCCTCCAATGACGGCAATGCGTCGCATCGCGCCTCTATACCACGAGGCGATAGCAATGTGAGAAACACTGCATCCGGCGAGCAGGATCCGCCCGGGCTCGCCCGCCGGCGATAACACTGTCAGAAACACTCCATTCACCGAGCGGGAACCACCCGAGTTCGCCCGCTTGCGCGCTCGAGCGCTCAAGGAAGGCTCGCCGGCGCGCGCCCATCGGTCTAGGATGCCTCCCATGGTGAGGATCTCAAAGTATTTCGACGTCAAGAAAGACGCCTATGGCCGCGAGTACATGGAGGTATACTTCGATGGAATCGCCCTCCTCAGGCTCGTCATGACCAACAAGGGGACGGCCTTCACGCCGGAAGAGCGCGTGAACCTCGGGCTCGACGGGCTGCTCCCGCCGCAGGTCAACACCATGGATCAGCAGCTCGCCCGCGTCTATGGCGGGTTTCGCCGCGAGCCGACGCCGATCGCCAAGTATCAGTATCTGCGGGCGCTCCAGGAGCGCAACGAGATCCTCTACTATGCGCTGCTCAATCGCCACCTCGGCGAGATGCTGCCCATCGTCTACACGCCGACCGTGGGCGAGGCCGTGCAGCAGTTCAACTTCCTCTATCAGAGCGCGCGCGGCGTCTCGTTCTCTCCCGCGAACATCGAGCGCGCCCAGCGCGTGCTCGCGAGCTTCCCGTGGGAGGACGTGCGCATGATCGTGGCGACCGACTCCTCCGCGATCCTCGGCATCGGCGACCAGGGTTATGGCGGGCTCGCCATCCCGATCGGCAAGCTCGCGCTCTACACCGCGGGCGGCGGCGTGAGCCCGTTCCACACGATGCCCGTGGTCCTCGACGTGGGGACCGACCGGGCCGATCTCATCGAGGACCCGTTCTACCTCGGTGTCCGCCAGCGGCGCCTGCGCGGCGACGCGTACTTCGACTTCTTCGACAGGTTCGTCGACGCCGTGAAGAGCAGCTGCCCCCGCGCCGTCATCCAGTGGGAGGACCTCTCCAAGGAGGCCGCCTTCTCCGTGCTGGATCGGTACCGGAAGGTGATCCCCTCCTTCAACGACGATATCCAGGGGACAGGGGCGGTCACGCTCGCGGGCGTGGTCGCCGCGTGCAGGCTTCGCGGCGAGCGGCTCAGGGATCAATCGGTGGTGATCCACGGCGCGGGCGCTGGCGGCGTCGGCGTCGCCTGGGCCATCTGTCAGGGGATGCTCCGCGAGGGGCTCACCGAGGACGAGGCGCTCGCCCGCATCTTCGTCCTCGACTCCAAGGGCCTCCTCGCGAAGGACCGCCCGATGGAGGAGTACAAGCGCAAGTTCGCGCAGGATCCGGGGAAGATCGCAGCGTGGAAGAAGGCCGGGGCCGTGCCGACGCTGCTCGAGACCCTCGAGAACACGCGCGCGACCGTGCTCCTCGGGCTGTCCGGGCAGCCGCGCTCATTCAGCGAGCCGGTGATCAAGGCGATGGCCGCCAACACCCCGCGGCCGGTCATCTTCGCCCTCTCCAACCCGACGAGCGCCTGCGAGGCGCTCCCCGAGGAGCTCCTCGCCCTGACCGAGGGCCGCGCGCTCGTCGCGACCGGCAGCCCTTTCCCGCCCGTGGAGCTCGACGGAAAGACCATCCCCATCGGCCAGGGCAACAACGCCTTCATCTTCCCGGGGCTCGGGTTCGGATCCATCCTGTCCGACGCGCGCGAGATCACGGACGGCATGGTGCTCGCGGCGGCCTACGCGCTCGTCGACTACACGGCGGAGAAGCACCTCGATAAGGGGCTCATCTACCCGCCCGTGGAGGAGCTCCAGGAGGTCTCCACGCGCGTCGCCGTCGCGGTCATCCGGGCGGCGTTCGAGGACGGCGTCGCGAGGAGCAAGAAGGTCGACCCCGGGAACGTCGAGGCCTATGTGAAGGCGCGGTTCTGGCAGCCGAAGTACCTGCCGTTCGTCCGCGGCTAGGGCCTGCCCCGGAGCGCGCCCGCGCCGCCGCACGGCGCGGGCGGTGCGCTCCGCTTCAGCCGAGCTGCGACAGGAACTTCCGGAGCTGCTGCGCCTCCACCATCGTCATCACCGGGACGAGCCAGGCCTCGAGCGAGGTCGTGTCGCGAAACGCCTTTCGGCTCGAGTTGTGCGCGTCCCGGATGAGCCGCTCGACCTGGAGCCCCAGGATCGCGTTCGACACCGGCAGCAGGTAGGCCGTCCGGTGCACCGTGGCGTTCTGGACCCGCATCATCTCCAGGAACTTCTCCGCGCTCTCGGGCGCGAGCACGTCGACCTGGAGCAGCTCGATGCAGACGACAGCGCCGTGCCGGTTCTGGGTCACGATGCCCTGGATCCGGGCGATGCACGCGTCGACCTCGCCAGTCGGGAGCGGTGATGCGAGCCTCACCTCGATGAGACGACCGGCCCTGTTGTCAACGGAGTACATGAGCGAAATTCACCCTACCGTAGACGTCCAGACCAGAGCGCGTCAATGAACGGCGGTTCTGCGCGGTGCGGCGCCGTACGCGCGCACACGCCACCGACGGTTTTTGTCAGCGCCCTCATCAAGCACCGCAGAAAAAACCGTCTGCGACGGCGCTCACGCGTCGGACGAGAAGATCACCTTCCCGGCATGCGCCTCTTCCTCGGAGGCCGCCTCCCGCTCGGCTTCGAGGGCCTTGGCCTCGGTCTCCAGATCGGGAAAGCGGTACCGGATCCCCTCGCCTGCCTCGAGATCGACATCGCCCCCGAGGGCGACCACCTCGCGGGTGATCTCCTCCGACCGCGGCGGCTCCCCCGCCGCCTCCTGCCACGCCCGCTGGAGCACCGCCTCCGTGATCGGCTCCCGGCCGTGCTGCGCGCCGACGCGGGTGAGGATCGCACGTAGCATGGCCCGCCGGCCGTTCCGCTGGGCGAGCCTCCGCTGCTTCAGCGGGCGCAGGACCGCCCGGCCGAGCGGCAGCGCGAAGAGCGCGAGCGAGAAGACGAGCGGCACCACCCCGAGCGCGACCGCCGTCCCCGTGGCGGGCAGCTCCGCCATCGGGACGCCCCGCGCCAGGAGCCCGAGGTTGTCCAGAGTAAGGTGGGCCCCGAGCGCGTAGAGGCTCATCAGCAGGTTGAACCCGTTGAGCGCCACGATGAGCGCGTTCATCCCCGGCCCGTTCCCGGTCAGCGGAGGCAGCTCCTCGCGCTTCGCCCAGACCGGCGCGGGCGCCCTCACGGGCGCCTCCGCCGCCGTCCGCCGGATCGCCTCGAACCGGTAGACGATGCCCCCCTCCTCCGACACATCGACCGCGCCGTCGTAGTCGAGCATCAGCCGCGCCATCAGCGGATCCGCCTCGTCGCGCGAGAGCCCCGTCACGCGCATCACGTCGGCGAGCCCGATCCGGCCCCGCTGCGCGCGGATCTCGGCCAGGATGAGCTTCTCGGCCTCGAGCGGATCGCGCGGCGCCGGCGTCGGGCCGAAGAAGAACCGGTTCACCTTCTCGTAGAAGGGCGTCTCGTCGCGCCGCTGCCCGAACGCCCCGCGGCGTCCATACGACGAGGACCACGCCGGCTCGGCCGTCCACACGAACGGCGAGAACGGGTGAAACGTCCAGAAGATCGCGTCGAGGACCAGACGAAAGAGGAAGTAGCCCGCGAACGATCCGGAGAAGTCGTCGTGGTCGCGCGAGTCGCTGTTCGAGCGGGCGAACAGCCGGGCGATCAGGATCCCGACGAAGATCACGACGTAGGCGATCAGCACGATCGCGATCCACGCCCGCACGACGAAGCGGGCCACGCCGGCGGCGGCCCGGAGGACGGCCTGGAGCGCGCGCGTGAGGCGCGTGCGTGTCTCCCACGGCTTGGTGAAGCCGTACGGGAAGCGGAAGAGCAGCTCCCCTTCGGACGTCGCCTTGAGGTGCCCGCGGTGCTCGCTGACGAGCAGGTGCAGGCCGCTCTCCGCGTCGCGCAGGGGCAGGCCGCTCTTCGCCGACGCGTCGGCGAGCGTCAGATCGCCCGTGTGCCCGCGCAGGGCGGACCTCAGGATGCCAGCGGCGCGGCGGGCCTCCATCAGCTTCGGAGATTTCAGCGTCAACGGTCGCTCGCCCTTGTTCTACGGCGGCGCAGCCGCGCCCGTCGGTACGGCATCGCCGCGCTCGTCCACGGGGGCAGAACCTCCCCCGTGCCGAGGTTCATGGTGGCCGGCAGGGCTCCACGCAAAGGCCACGGCGACTTTTTCGGGCGTCGACCCCGCCCGCGCTCGCAGCAGCACCTCGCGTCAGCCGCCGCGAGCGCGGCGGTGCCTCGCATTAGCCTCCCGCGTTCGCGGCCGAAGGCGGGCGCGATCTCGGCGTGGCGTCGACCATCCGCACCTCCAGGCCGAGCGCGTCGCGCAGCATCCCCGCCTTCGCGACGACCGTCCACTCCTCGAGCGCCCGATCCTCCGCGCCCTGCACCTCGATCACCAGCGTGTCGCCCTCGATCCGGCCGGTCACCTCCGCGACCTTGGCCCGGTGCTCGCGATCGAGCGCGTCGGCGATGCGGAGGATCGACGCCATCGACTTCACCTTGGCGCGCGCGTCCCGCGAGAGCGCGCGGAAGTTGTCGTGATCCATGCTGGGCGGCGACTTCCTGTGGTAGCGCGCGATGTTCGCGACGATCGCGCGCTCCTCCGGGGTCAGGCCCATGAGGTCGCTGTGGACGATGACGTAATAGCTGTGCTTGTGGTGCCCCTCGTAGCGGACGAAGTCGCCGATGTCGTGGAGCAGGGCCGCCGCGCGCAGGAGGATCCGGTCGCGCTGGCCGAGGCGGTGGCGCGGCGCGAGGTCGTCGAACAGCCGCTCGGCGAAGCGGGCCACGAGCGCGCCGTGCTTCTCGTCGAAGTGGTAGCGGCGGCCGAGCCGGACGCAGGCGTCGCTGACCGCGGCGGCCTCGCCGCGGAAGTCGGGCCCGAGGAAGTGGGCGTGGGCGAGATCGACGAGCACGCCCTCCTTGAGCCCGACCCCGGGAGCGACGATGACCCGCTGCGCGAACGCCCGGGCGATTCGACCCAGGATCGTCGCCGCGGGGACGATGGTGTCGGCGCGGTCCGGGCGCAGGCCGTAGATCTGCGCGCGTTCCTCGGGCGTCTTGGGCGCCATCTCGTCGAGCAGGCGGGACATCGCGGGCACGTCGATCGCCCGCCCCTCGGGGGGCGCGCCCGGCGCGGGGCAGAGATCCGCGAGCGTCTCGATGTTGCCGCCCGTGCCGACGAGCAGATCGATCCCCGAGCCCGACCCCTCGCCGAGCAGCTCCACGATCTCGCGCGTGGCCTCGACCATGACGCGATCGACGTACTCCTCGACGAGCCGCCGGTGCCCCGCGTCGACCGGGCGGCGATCCTCGAGGAAGGCCTCGACCATCCGCACCGTCCCCACGGGGAGCGAGCGCGAGAAGACGGCACCGCGGCCGCGGAGCAGCGTGAGCTCGGTGAGCCGCCGCCGATGTCGACGAGGAGCGCGGTCCGCTCGCCGAGCGCGACGCGCTCGCGGACGGCGAGCTGGACCAGGCGCGCCTCCTCGACCCCCTCGATGACCTCGATGTGGACGCCGGCCTCGCGCGCGGCGCGCTCGACGAAGAGGTCGCCGTTCTGGGCCTCGCGCGCGGCGCTCGTCGCCACCGCGCGGTAGCGGTCGACCTTGGCCGCATCCATCGCCGTGCGGAAGCGCCGGAGCGCCTCGCAGGCGGCGCCGATGACCCCCGACTCGAGCCGCCCCTTCGTGAACACGTCGTGCCCGAGACGCACCGACGCCCGATCCGCATGGACATCGCGGAACGGGTGGAAGCGCGGCGCGTCGGGCGCGCCGGTCGCGGACCCGGCGAGCGCCGGATCCCAGCCGGCCCCGAACGCCCCGAGCGCCGGAGGATCGACGTCGACGATGCGAAGTCGGATGGCGTTGGATCCGATGTCGATCGCAGCGAGCCGCGCCATGTCGGGAGAAGTAGCGAAGCTCCGGGCGGTTGGCTACTCTCATGCCGCTCATGTCGAGGAAGCTTCATCAAGGCTCGGGGGCTCGCCATCTCGGCCCCCTTCAGCATCGGCCTTCAGCGCGCGAGCTCGCGCCCGGGCAGGCTCGGGACGCGCGCCGTCTCCTCGGCGGCGCGCGAGGGGCGGCGCGCCTCGCGCTGGGGATCGCGACCGCGGCGCTCGCGCTGGGGGCGTGCAGCGGCGGCGAGGCGCGCGCGCCGAACCCGATGCGCGCCCTCGACGAGCGCAGAGCGATCGAGGTGATCCGCCGGGCGATGGCGCACGAGGGCACGCAGCCGGCGCGCGGGCGCGAGGTCGAGCTGACCAGCGGGAAGAAGGTGCGCGTCGATGTCGGCGTGCAGAGCCGCTCGTACGGCGTCGTCTACGTGACCGAGGAGGACGCCCAGGCGCTCGGCGCCGCGATCCCGCCGCCGAACGGCCGGGACGAGAAGCTGCGCATCGTCCGCGGCGGGGCGGACGGGGCCATCCGGCTCGTGCTCCTCTATCAGCAGAACTACCTCTACGACGACCTCGTCGGCGAGTCGCACGAGCGCACGACGATCACCGCCGAGCGCGAGCTGACGCGCGACGTGCAGGACTTCATCACCTACGCGCGGACGCAGAAGTTCCAGTGAGCGAGCTCGAGGAGGGCGGCGCGGCGCGGAGTCGGGGGCGCCGGAGAGAGCGAGACGCCGAGGAGCGCGCGCGACGCGCGCTCGGCGGCGGGGGGTTGCTCCTCGTGGCCGGGCTCGCGCTGGTCGGCGTCGGGCCGTCGGACGCGGGCATGGCGCTCACGGTGCTCGCGCTCGTGGTGCTCATCTACGGGATCCACAGCTTCGGCCGGCTGGGGACGGAGCGGGACGGGCAGAGCGAGCAGGCGCGGGCTCCGTCGCGTTGAGGCTTGCAGAGCGCGGCGCGTTCGAGCAGCATCCGCCGCCATGCATCGCCCTACGCGCCAGCACCAGCACCTCACCCTCAAGGTCACCCAGAAGCAAGAGAGGAGCGCCCAGAGCTCCCGGAAGCCCGGCCGCAAGCACAAGCGCTGGGGCAAGTTCCTCACCCAGTACGCGCCGCTCGTCGCTGGCGCCGAGACGGCCGCCTCCGCCGAGAGCTGAGCTCCCGCCGCCGGCCGAGGACGCCCTGGCGCCCGGTCTTCACAATTCCTTCCTACACGTAATTTTGCGATAACATCGCACATCAGAGCACGCCGCCTCCGCATCCGACGAGGCGGCGGCGCCTCCGCCCGCGATGGAGGCTGCGCTGCCCGTGTCGTGACGGCCGCGCCTCCGCCCTCGATGGCCGGTGTGCCGCCCATGCCGCGACGGCGGCTGTGCCGCCACTGTGTGACGCCCCCGCAGCGCCGCGCTCTCTCCATGGTTCGTGGATTTTCGTGATGGTGTCGCGCTCATCTCGCCACGTAGCCAAGAGAACGCCCCCTCTCGGCGTCTGATACGCGATCGCCAGGCAGCCTGTCATCCACTCCGCGCGAGACGGGCTCGCCGGCTCCGCGCGCATGGCGCGCGAAAGGGCCCACTCCATCTCTCGCGCAAGGAAGGATCCATGCCCGCTCGTCCTCCGTCCCGTGCTGCCCGCGCGGCAGCGTCGCTTTTGTGCTCCCTCGTCGTCGGCGGCACATCGCTCCTCCCGGGGTGCCTGAGCCGCCCGATAGCCCATCAGGACACGCGCACGACTGGCACCGTCGTCGAGCGGCTCCCGCGGCGCGTCGACAAGATCGATCTCCTCCTGACCATCGACAACTCGTCGTCGATGAAGGACAAGCAGGACATCCTCGCGCTGGCCGTTCCCGACCTCGTGAGACGCCTGGTCGACCCCCGGTGCATCGATCCGCTGAACCCCCTGGATTCGTCCCCGCCGCGGGAGGACGGCAGCTGCCCGAGCGGCAAGGAGCGCGAGTTCGAGCCCGTCGTCGACATTCACATCGGCATCCTCAGCACGAGCCTCGGCAGCCATGGCGCGGACTCGTGCCCCGACGGGCCGCTCGTCTTCAACAACGACAAGGGACACCTCATCGCCCGGAGCGACAGGGACGACCACAATGACGCAGACAACGACCCGCCGACCTACCAGAACATGGGATTCCTCGCCTGGGATCCAGAGCAGAAGCTCAGCCCCGCGGGCGAGTCGATCCTCGACGACAGCGCGGGGCGCGGCCTCGTACCGACGCTGACGAACATGGTCCGAGGGGTGGCCGACAACGGCTGCGGCTTCGAGTCGCAGCTGGAGAGCTGGTACCGCTTCCTCGTGGACCCCGCGCCCTACGAGACCCTCGAGGTGGTGAACGGCAAGGCGGAGCGGCGCGGCCTGGACAAGAAGCTCCTGGATCAGCGCAAGGCGTTCCTGCGGCCGGACTCGCTCCTCGCGATCGTCATGCTGTCGGACGAGAACGACTGTTCCATCAAGGAGGGAGGGAACGCCTTCTGGGTCGCGAGGCAGAAGGACGAGAACGACAACCTTTTTCGGATGTTCGCGCCGCGCAGGGAGTGCGCGGAGAAGGGCCTGGACGACCCGTGCTGCAAGTCCTGCGGGGCGCCCAGGGGCGAGTGCCCGCTGGACGAGGAGACCTGCGGCCCGGATGGACAGCCCAAGACGCTCCTCCCGAACGAGGACCCGCACAATCTGCGCTGCTTCGACCAGAAGCGCCGGTTCGGCATCGATCTGCTCTACCCGATCGACCGCTACACGGACGCGCTCACGCAGGCGCGGATCCAGGATCACCAGGGCAACGTCGTCGACAACCCGATCTTCTCGGATCTCGACCCGGACGACGAGAACAGCGCGGTCCGTCCGCCGGAGTACGTGTTCTTCGCGGGCCTCGTGGGCGTCCCGTGGCAGGACATCGCGCGCCAGGACGACGCGGGTCAGCCCGATCTCCGGGAAGGCAGGGACCAGGACGGCAACCTCGTCGGCGGCTTCAAGAGCGCCAAGGAGCTGAGCGCTCCGAACGCGGGATTCGCGAGCACCTGGGACATCATCCTCGGAGATCCGAAGTCGCGCCGGAGCCCCGGCGATCCCCACATGATCGAGTCGCCGATCCCCCGCGAGGGCGAGAACCCGATCACCGGGACGCGCATCGCCAGCCCGGACTCGCCGGACGGCGCCAACACCATCAACGGCCATGAATGGAACCCCAACCCGGGTTTCGGCGACCTCCAGTACGCTTGCACGTTCCCGTTGCTCGAGCCCGTGATGGGCGATGACTGCAAGGGCAATGAAGACCGAGACAGCCCCCTGTGCAAGGACAACCCCGACGGCACCGACAGCAACCTCCAGGTCAGCGCGAAGGCCTATCCGGGCCTGCGGCAGCTCGAGCTCATCCGGAACCTGGGGGAGCAGGGCATCGTCGGCTCCGTGTGCCCGGCGCAGCTCGAGTCCCCGGAAGAGGGCCGGCTCGACTTCGGCTATCGGCCGGCGATCGGCGCGATCGTCGATCGCCTGAAGACGAAGCTCGGCGGGCAGTGCCTGCCCCGCGCGCTCCAGCCGAACGAGAGCGGACAGGTCAGCTGCCTCGTCCTCGAGGCGCGGAGCACGGCCGAGGGGAAGTGCGGCTGCGACGGGCTCACGGCGCGGCGGGAGGTGCTCCACGAGAACCTCGCCGCGAAGCGGAGGGTGCTCGCGGATCCGGTGGCGGCGGTGAACGGCTGGAACTGCGTCTGCGAGGTCGAGCAGCTGAAAACGCCGGACGAGCTCGCGGCTTGCCAGAACACGGTGCCTCCGGCGCCGGTCGAGGTCGGCGGCGAGAAGGTGCACGGGTGGTGTTATGTCGACCCGCGGCTCGGCCTCGGCCAAGAAGAGGTCGTCGCCAAGTGCCCGTCCACGGAGCGCCGCCAGATCCGGTTCACCGGCGACGGCGAAGCCCTGGATGGCGCGACGCAGTTCGTCATCTGCTCCGGCGACACCGCCAACCAGTAGCGCGGCGCACGCTCTAGCGCTCCGCTCCGCTGCGCTGGACGCGGCATTTGAGGTGGTCGAGCTTCGGTCCTTCGGAGCGGCGCAGGGGCAGGCGCCGCTCGTCCCCACCTGCGCTTCGTGGATCTTTGCAATCAGCGTGAAGGGCCGCCTTCTCGGCGCGAAAGCCGATAGACTGCGATGCGTGGACTCCACGGCACACCACGGCGCGGAGCGGCCTCCGTCGGTCCCGCCTTCAGCCAGGTACGACCCCGAGCACGGCACGTTCGAGCTCGTGGTGACCGACGCCGACGGCCGTCGTTCGGGCGAGTGCCACGTGTACCGCGCGAGCGACGGCTCGTTGCTCTCGCGCTGCTGCTACGCGGGCGGGGTGAAGGAGGGACCGTTCACCTTGTTCCACCCGAACGGTCAACCCGCGCAGCGCGGGCGCTACCGGGGCGGCGAGCTCGACGGCGAGGTGGTCGTGTACGGCAGCGACGCTCCGACGGAGCTCAGGCTACGACCGTGCTGTGTGCCGCCCGGCGCCTGGGAGCTGCGAACGCGCTACCGGCAAGGGAGCATCGTACGCCAGGTCTTTCACGACCGCGACGGGCACCCGATCTCCGCGGACGGCTCCCGCTGGCCCGACAGACCCGCCGGCGTCGCCGGAGAGGCCGACTACGACCACGGCTCGCAACGATGGCTGGTCCGCGAGGAAGACGAAGCCTCGGCGTCGCTCATCGACCGCTACTTCACGTGCGAGGGCAAGCCCTCTCAGGAGATCGAGATCCGCGCGGGCGCGCGTTATCGCGAGCTCCGGTACGACGCGCTGGGCCGCCCTTCCGAGGAGCGGCACCTCGATCCGCAGGGACGCTTCCACGGCCCGTCCGTCCGCTGGTTTCCCGATCCGGACACGAGCCCTTACCTCGACCGGCGCGTGCGCGAGGAGCGCGGCCAGTACACGCACGGTCACCCGGTCGGTGCGTTCACCGCGCTCGACGCGGACGGGGCGCTGGTGGTGCGACGCGAGCTCGGCGCGGCGCTCGACGAGGCGAGCCTCGGCGCGTCGCCCGCGCTCGCCGAAGACCTCGCGGCGTGGGACGCCGAGCGCGTCTGGGCCCTCGCGCGAGAGCTCTTGCAGGATGGCCGCGCGCGCGAAGCCTGCTGCGCCGCGGCCCGCGCGGCGGCCTGCGGGGGCGAGCGAGAGAGGCTCGTCGAGTTCCTGCGCGCCGCGACGCTGCAGCCGAAACCCGAGGTCGTGGAGCAACGCGGGCGAGCGCTGCTCGAGGCGTCCGACGCGACCGCGCTCGGCGTCCTGGACGAGCTCTTGCTCGGCGCCGAGCCGAGCGCGGCTTACCGCACGCTCGCCGCCGTCTTCCGGGGCTCGCGCCGCGTGGCGCTCTCGCTCGTCGAGGCGGCGCTGCTGCTCGTGCCCGACCGCCGCTCGACCTGCATCACGCGCGCGCTGCTGCGGCTCGAGCTCGGCGACACGCGCGGGGTGCTCGAGGACGCCGCCCGCGTCGAGGCCGAGGCCCCCGCGGTGGCCGAGCACCTCAGGACCTTCGTGCGGCTGCTGTACCCGGAGTTTGCTTTCTGGCCGGCGCGCCAGGCCATCGATCCGGTGCCCGGCGACGCGTCGGTCACGGTCGAGCTCGACCAGCCGATCGAGCAGGTTCGGCAGAAGATCCAGCTCTACGCCACCCGCTTGCTCCGCCTGCGCGAGGCCGTGCAGCGCAGCCTGCCGGGCACGGAGCCCTGTCCGTGGCTCCCGCCCGACCTGTCGCACCTCTTGCCGGACGGGCCGGTGGAGCTCGCGCGGACGGAGGCGACCTTGACCGAGGAGACCGAGAACGGCGTCGAGACCGTCGAGCTCACCGTGGACGAGACGCTCGACCCAGGAGCCCTGCCGGTCTCTCTCCTGATGCGGAGGGCCCGAGCCGAGTGGGCCGCCCTCTGCTGGCTTTGCTGGTCGACCGGCCTCGACCACGTCGCATTGCCGGATCGCATCGCGCACCGGCCCGACTTCACCGCGGCGGTCAACATGTCGCTCACCCGCTGGTTCCGCGCGCGCGACCAGCTGCAGAGCGGCGGGCTCGTCAGCCGGGCGCGCGGCGTGCCGGGCTTCGCCTGGGAAGGGCACGACATCGGCGAGCTCGATCCCACGCTCGCGGCCATCGCGGCCGACGAGTACTTCGAGATGCGCTGTCTCTTCGTGTGGCTCATGTTTCCGGAGAACATCTCCCCGTTCCAGAGCGACATCCGCGCTGCGTGAGCGCCGATTCAGGGCGGTCGATGCCCCGGCTCGCAAGGCGATCTGCCTGATGGCTTTGCGCTCCGCGCGGGACCACGAGCCAAAGTCGATGATCACGGCGACGCCCGCTCCGAGCAGATCCTCTGCACGACGAAGCATGGGCCCCTGGAGGCGGAAACGGGACTGGTAGTCGACCAAGCTCCTCGTGGCGCACCATCTCGCCACAGGGGACACGTCGAGGTGAGGCGGTCCTGCGCGCGACGGGTGACCCCTTGAGCTCGCGCGTCCAGCCGATCGGCCGCAGCCGTCGGTCTGGCGCCTCGCTTGCATCCGCTTCCGCGCATGCATCTGCACCGGATGAAGACTCCAGGTCTCGCTCACATCGCCTACCTGCTCGGCAACAAGGGCGAGGCGATCGTGGTGGACCCGCGGAGGGACATCGACGAGGTGCTCGCGGCGGCGAGAGAGAGGGACCTCGTGATCAAGTTCATCCTCGAGACGCACCGCCACGAGGACTTCATCATCGGGTCTGGCGCCCTCGCGAAGGCGACGGGCGCGAAGATCGTGAGCGGAGATCAACCGCTCTTCGGACAGAGCGACATCCGGATGCGGGATGGCGAGGAGCTCGACCTGATCGGGCTGCGCATCCGAGCGCTTCATACGCCGGGGCACACGCCGGAGAGCACCTGTTACGCCGTGTTCCTCCCGGACGCGCCTGGGCGCGCCTTTGGCGTCTTCACCGGCGATACCCTGTTCATCGGGGAGACTGGCCGGACCGACCTGCCCGACCGCGAGAAGACCAGCGACAACGCGCGCCTCCTCTTCGCGTCGGTGCACGAGAAGCTCCTCCCGCTCGGCGATCAGGCCCTCCTCTGGCCCGCCCACGGCTCCGGCTCGGCCTGCGGGGGGAACATCGCGGAGCGCGATGACTCCACGCTCGGCCTCGAGCAGGCCTACAATCCCGTCTTCGTGAGGTCGGTCGACGACTTCGTCCGTGCCAAGGTCGCGGAGCGCATCCCGCGCCCACCCTATTTCAGCTTGATGGAGAAGCTGAACCTCGAAGGGGGCAAGCCGCTCGCCGCGAAGCCCGGCGACGTCCCTTCCCTGCCGCCGAAGAAGTTCGCGGCGGACTCGAAGCAGGGGCTGGTGCTCGACGCGCGCGACCCCGAGGCGTTCGCGTCGGGGCACCTGCCCGGCTCGTTCAACCTCTGGCTCGCCGGGCTCCCGGTGTTCGGCGGGTGGATCGCGGACGAGACGACGCGGGTCTACCTCGTCCTCCCGCGCGCCACGGACGTGGAGGCGGCGTTCCTGCACCTCGCGCGCGTCGGCGTCGATCGCGTCTCCGGCGTGCTCGCCGGAGGGTTCGACGCATGGCGAGACGCGGGCATGCCCATCGAGAAGACGGGCACGATGACCCCGCGCGAGCTCCACGACGCGAGCGACGCCTTCGCCGTGCTCGACGTCCGCGATGATCAGGAGTTCGAGACGGAGGGGCACATCGAAGGCGCGCGGCACATGTACGTGGGATATCTCGATGAGCACTTCGAGAAGATCCAGCCCGCGCTGCCGCGTCATGGCCGCATCGCGCTCGTCTGCAGCGTCGGGCACCGCGCTGGCCTCGCGACGAGCATCCTCCGCCGCCGCGGCTTCACCGAGGTGACCAACGTCCTCGGCGGGATGACGGCGTGGGAGAAGCTCGGGTTGCCGAGGAGGCAGGGCCCCGAACGCACGGTGACCACCGTGGATATCGAAGGAGCGCGACGATGAGCTCGCAGGGAGGCGCGCGCTGGGCACCGGAGATCGCAGGACTCGCGATCGGAGCGCTGGAGACGTTCGCGATGGGGACCGCGAAGCGGCCTCTCGGCGTGACGTCCGCGTTCGAGACGGCGGCGAGCACGCTGGCGCGCCGGCTCGCGCCGCAGGCCAGCCGAGTGAACGAGTTCGTGGCCAAGCGTGAGGCGACGCCGAAGATCGACTGGGAGGTGCTGCTCGCCCCGGGCATCGTTCTTGGCGCGTTCCTCGCCTCGCGCGCCTCGGGCACGCGAGGATCCACGCTGCCGGACGCGTGGCGGGCGCGGTTCGGGGAGAGCCGCGGAAAGCGCTACGCTGCGGCGTTTTGCGGTGGCGCCCTGATGATGTTCGGCGCGCGGCTCGGCAAAGGATGCACCAGCGGGCACGGCATCAGCGGGACGATGCAGCTCGCCGCGGCGAGCCTCGCGTTCGACGTCGCGATGGGCGTGAGCGCCGTCTTGACGGCGAAGCTCCTGTTTCGAGGAGGTGTGCGATGAAGCGGGATCCGCTCGGAAAACTGGCGCTCGGCCTCGCGACCGGGACCGCGTTCGGCGCCTTTCTCCAGCGAGGAGGGGCCTCGGACGCCGACCTCATCATGAGCCAGCTCCTGCTGCGCGACGGCGCCGTCGCGCGGATCATGTCGACGGCGGCGGCTGCCGGCTCGATCGGGACGCACACCTTGCGCGCAGCCGGCGCGACCGAGCTCGACGTGAAGCCGTTCCAGGTTCGTTCGGTGATCCTGGGCGGTGTGGCGTTCGGCGCCGGGATGGCGGTCCTCGGTTATTGCCCCGGCACGACCCTCGCCGCTGTCGGCGAAGGCCGACGCGACGCGATGTTCGGGCTGCTCGGGATGGTCGCGGGAGCGCTCGCCTTCATCCGCGTGTACCCGCACATCAAGGAGGTGGTCGAAGCGACGGACCTGGGCAAGGTCACCGTCCCTTCGGCGACGAAGACGTCCCCTTGGCCCTGGGTGGCTGGCCTCGCCGGGCTCGCCGCCGCAGCGGCGCTCGTCAGCCGCGTGCGGGCGGCGCGATGAGCCAGTCGAGGCGCACACCCGCCAGCCGAGACTCTCGGATTTGAACGCGCCGAGGACGCTTTACTCGAGGGCCATCACCGCGGTCTCGCCCCCGATGTCCAGGCGCGAGAGAAGCGATTCTACGGCCTCCATGGACAGGGGGGACCCCCTCACCATCAACGCGGATTCACGCACCCTGGTGAGCGCTGGGAGCCAGTCGAAGCCCGTGAGCTCACCCGAGCTCACGACACGGAGCTCACCTACCTCCGCGAGGGCGTCGAACCCGTCGAGGCCCGGGCCTTCCAGCAGATGCATCTGAAAACTCGCGCCGACGCGGCGCAGGTTGCGCAGCGCGGTGAAGTCGTCCGTGTGGTTGCGGAAGAGGGTCAGAGAACCGTCGATGTGGACGAGGGAGGAGAGCGGCTCCAACACGCCCGGCGTCGTATCGCTCAGGTGGATCGAGCCCCGGAAGCGGGTGCATCCGGCCACGCTCGTGTAGGGCCCGATCACCAGATCGTCCGGCTGGCCGCACACGACCGCCTCGGCATCGGGGTCCGGCGGCTCCTTGGGAACGGCGTTCGTGAGGGACACCGGCGCGCCGCCGCGCACGTGCGACGTCGCGAAGGACTCCAACGCTTCAGCGGTCAGCTGCGCGTTGCGCCGAGCGATCATGGAGGCGCCGATCTCCGCGAGAGCAGGAAGCCACGAGAAGTCGGCAAAGCCGCTCTGGTAGAGCCACAGCCCGGAGACGTACTGGATCGACTCCAGGCCGCGCAGGGCCTCCGGCGCTGCGACGACCAGCAACCGTCCCTCGATCCGCGTCAGGTTGGAGAGAGGTCCGAGATCCTCAGGAGGCGAATAGAGCAGCAAGGATCCCGCTATTTCCCTGAGATCCGTGAGCGCGTCGATCGCCTCGGGTCCGTCCAGGCCCAGCAGATGAAGCGTGCCGAGAAAGCGCGTACAGCCACGCAAGCGCTCCAGCTCGGGCGCGGGCCCGGTCGTGTCTTGAAGGAGGTTCGCGCCCACCGCGATCACCTCTCCCGCTGTCCCGCAGTCACGCCCCTCGGGAGCTCCCGCTTGCCCGCCCCCGGATGGCTCGGCGGCCCCGGAGCCGCCGCTGCCAGCTGTCGCGCCTCCTCCGCCGCCCGCGCCGGCGCTCGAAGCTCCCGTGGGAGCGCCGCCTGCCGCTCCGCTCGGGCCGTCGGGGGTGGTGCCACAGGCCGCAGCACCGATGAGCAGCAACCCCGCCGCGCCGCTCAGCCCGCGCCGCAGTATGTGCCTTTCCCCCTCTTCCCCTCGCATGGTCGCTCGACTCTAACAGAGCTCTCACGCGCGAGGCACGACGGACTGAAGCGGCGCCCGCGGGCGGGCTAGTTGCCTGCCGTGTGGGCGATCGCGAAGATGAGGTTGCGCTCGAGCCGGATGCCCTGCGGCGTGCGGAGCGCCTCGAGCTCCTTCGCGAGCCGCTCGCGCACCTCGCGCTTCTCCTCGGGGGTCAGGTGCGAGAGGTGGTTGCCGAACGAGCTCGAGCCGCTGTGCTTCAAGATCTCGTCGACGTCGGCGGCGTGGTCGACGAAGGTGAGGATCTCCACCGTGTCGGCGATGAAGCCGGCGCGCTCGAGCAACGCCCGGACCTCGTCGACCGTCAGCTTGTACGGGCGATTGCCCTGCGCGTCTCTCCCGAGGTCGGCCAGCACCTTGCGCTGGATCGGCTCGAGCTGGTGCGGCTTCTCCCGCGATCCCGTGCTGAATCCGAGCTTGCCGCCCGGCTTCAACACGCGCGCCGCCTCGGCGATGGCGCGCTGCTTCTGAGCGTCGTTCAGCCAGTGAAGGACGCTGTTCAGGTACACGACGTCAAAGCTCTTCGTGGCGAAGGCGGAGAGGTCCTCTGCGCGGCCGACCGCTGTCGCGAGGTTCACGCGGGCCTTCTGCCGGGCGATGTCGACGCGGAGCGGCAGGGGATCGATGGCGGTCACGCTGCCCTCGGGGCCGACGATCTCTGCCACGTGAGCGGCGAGCCGGCCGGTGCCCGCGCCCACGTCGAGCACACGCTGGCCGCGCCGCACGCCCAGCGTTTCGATGAGGAGCTTGCCGTGGTTGAACTGCCGGTCGCTGCCGTGCTCGTAGGCCTGGGCGAGCTCAGGGGTGTCGAGAGAAAGGCTGATGGTGGTCATCCTGGCCGCCCGAGCAGGGCCCGTGCCGGCGCCCGGCGGCGCGCCGGCACGGCCCGCGCGCCGGGACGCCGCGCGGGCGGCGAGGACCCGCGCGCGGCAGATCGCGATCGCCGCTGCTCGCGGGACAGCAGCGATGCTGCTCTGGTGCTGCGCCGCGAGCAGCGTGGCCGCACGGGGAAGGCGGCGGGCAGGGACGGCGCTCGCCAGGACGCTCACCCCTCGTCGATGCGCCGCCGAAATCACCAGCTCCCATGTGCAAGGCCAGAGCGGCTTGCAGGGCTCAATCCTACAGCGAGGAGGCGGGCTCGATGTCGAGCGCCGCTCGATGCGGCGCAGCGCAAGAGCGGGGCTTCAGGCTAGGATGCGCGTCATGGGTACGGCGCTGACGGTGGAGCGCTACGCGGAGATGCGCGCGCAGATGGAAGCCGGGAGGCTCCGCGACGAGGTGCTCGCGCGCGCCGGGCTCACGGCGGACGAGTGGACGGCCGCGCAGCGCGAATGGCTGGAGCGGATGGGCGCGGAGCTCGAGCGCGGCTGCTCCGAGCTGACCAACCGCTACACACGAGCCTTCCTCGAGCACCTGCGGGCGTTCGTCGCGGCCTCGCCGCCGGTGAGGGCGCCGTCCGGTCGAGCGCCGGCCGCACCGCGGCTCGCCGCGCCAGCGCCGCGCCCGACGGCGCCGGCCGCACCCGCGGCGCCGGCCGCGCCCGCGGCGCTGACCGCGCCTGGGGCGCCGGCCGCGCCCGCCGGCACAGCCCCTCTCCCAGACATGCCGGCGCTCGTCGCCGCCCTGCCCTTCGTGCCGAACGCGCCGCCCGGTCGAGCGCCGGCCCCACCGCGGCTCGCCGCGCCAGCGCCGCGCCCCTCGGCGCCGGCCACCCCCTCGGCGCCGGCCACACCCACGGCGCTGGCCGCGCCCGCCGGCACAGCCCCTCTCCCGGACATGCCCGCGCTCGTCGCCGCCCTGCCCTTCGTGCCGAACGCGCCGCCCGGTCGAGCGTCGGCCCCACCGCGGCTCGCCGCGCCAGCGCCGCGCCCCGCGGCGCCCGCCGCCACCCCCGCGGCGTCGGCCGCACCCGCCGGCACAGCCCCTCTCCCAGACATGCCCGCGCTCGTCGCCGCCTTGCCCTTCGTCCCGGCACCGGAAAAGCGGGGCGGCCCCGCGCCCCCGCCGAGCGCCGCGGCCCACACGGCGCCCGCCCTCTCGCTGGAGCAGTACGCCGCGCTCTGCGCGGAGCTCTCGCTGCACCCGCGGAGCGCGGCGGCGATCTACCCGCGCTACGGCCTCCGCGACGCGGCCGCGTGGCATGCAACGGACGCCGCGTGGCAGGCCCGGATGCGCGGCGACTCCGCCCTCGAGGCGCGCTGGCAGCAGCTCATCGCCCATTACCGAGCCCACTACAGGGCTCGCTGAGCCGACCCGCTCACCGAGCCCACGCGCGGCGACCCCGCAGCTCCCCCTGCTCCGCTGCTGACCTGCCGCGCCGTCCCCCACCGTCGAGACCGGCTCCGCCACCCGACCGAAGAGACCGAAGACGCGAAGACCAGCGAGGCGTGCCTCACGGCCCAGGGCGGCAGCGTCCCACGGGCCGTCGCCCCGCCTCGGCGGCGCGACGCTTCGTTGCGCCTGACTTGCAAATCGAAAAATTTCATTCGATCCTGCATTCACTTCGAATGACAACGACCATGGATGCCATCGATCTGAAAGCGATCCACCTCCTCGCCCGCGACGCCCGCCGGTCGTGGGCGGACCTCGGCGAGGCGGTCGGCCTCTCGGCGCCCGCCGCGGCCGAGCGGGTGCGGCGGCTCGAGGAGCGCGGCGTCATCACGGGGTGGGAGGCGCGCCTGGACGCCCGGGCCGTGGGCGCCGGGCTCACGGCCTTCATCTCCGTCTCGATCGCGAACCGCCGCGGCCGGGGCGAGTTCCTGCGCGCCGTCGAGCGCGCGCCCGAGATCCAGGAGTGCCACCACGTCGCCGGCGACGAGGACTACCTGCTCAAGGTGCGCTGCCGCGACACCGAGGCGCTCGAGCGCCTGCTCACCCAGGAGCTCAAGGCCCACGACGGCGTGGTGCGCACGCGCACGACGGTCGTCCTGTCCACCGCCAAGGAGACCGCGCTCCCGCCCCTGCCGTCCGGAGAGGCGCGCGACGGCGAAGCGCGCCCCCGCAAGGCGCCCGGCCGCGGGGCCTCCCGGAAGGAGGCGCCGTGAGCGGCGGCGACGGACTGCCGCCCTTCGCGGATCGAAGCGATCCCGGCGAGCGCCGCGATCGCACGCTCGACGAGCGCGACCTCGCGGCGCTCGCGGCCGCCATCGAGGACGCCGCGATCCCGCAGCGCGACTTCTCGCACGCGCGCCACCTGCTCCTCGCCCTGCACTACGTGCGCGCCCACGGGCCCGAGGGGGCGCTCGCGCGCATGCGCTCCGCGCTGCAGGCCTTCAACGCCCGGCACCCGCCGACCAACGGTTACCACGAGACGATCACGGCCGCCTGGCTCACGCTCGTCGCCCGCCACGCCGCCGAGCACCGAGGGGCCGCCGTCCACGACCTCGCGGAGGGCCTCCTCGACCGCTACCGCAGCAGCAAGGCGCTCTTCGCCCATTACTCTCGCGCGCGGCTGCTCTCGGACGACGCCCGCGCCGCGTTCGTCGCGCCCGACCTCGCGCCGCTCCCGGCGCCAGGCGACGGCGTGCGCATCCGCCTGGCGACCGAAGCCGATCTCGCGGCGATCGAGGAGATCTACGCGTTCTACGTCGAGCGCTCGACCTGCACCTTCGCCACCACCGTCCCGACCCCGGCGGAGCGGCGCGCCTGGCTCGCGGCGCACGGCCCCCTGCACCCCGCCACCGTGGCCGTCGAGGGCGACGGGGCCGGAGCCGTGGTCGGCTGGGGCTCGCTCTCCCAGTGGAACCCGCGCGAGGCCTACGCCCGCTCCGTCGAGAACTCGGTCTACGTGCGCGACGGCCTCCAGCGGCGGGGGCTCGGGCGCCGCATCCTCGCCGATCTCGTGAGCCGCGCGATCTCGCTCGGCCACCGCACGATCATCGCGCAGATCGCCGGCGACCAGGCGGCGAGCGTCGCGCTGCACCGCGCGCTCGGGTTCGAGGACGCCGGGTTGCTCCGCGACGTCGGGCACAAGTTCGACCGCTGGCTCGACGTGATCCTGATGCAGCGTGCGATTCCTTACTCTGCAAGCGATGGCCAGCAGCCGTGATGTACCTCACGCGCCCGCAATCATCGCCAACGAATCCGAATTGCGTCGCCTGAACGCGCACAGAAACGCACCCACCGTCATCGAACGGATCGCCTCGGGATTCAACGCATCGAAGGCTCGCGCGGCGACGCCGGCTCGGGTCGTCCGGAGCAAATGGCACCGTGGCGCCACACCCACCGAGCGCAGAAAGCGACGGCACAGCATGTTCGTCACCAACGTTGAGCGCCAAGAGGAGCGCAAAGGGGCCCCTGTCAACGGGAGGGCCATCGGCCTGCTAGGCAAGATGGAGCGGAACGAGCGGGAGTACGACGAGGCGATCGCGTATGCCCTCTCGCTCGCGTCGGCGTGGTCCTACGCGGACCCGCAGGCGCTCCACGACGTCATGAACAGCCTCGGGTTCGAGAACCGGTGCTACGCCATCACGCTGAACAACGATGCCCGCTTCGCGGGGACGAGCGCATCGCTCCTCCAGCACGTCGATGGCTCGGCGGCGATCCTGTGTTTCCGCGGCACAGAGCCGGCGAACACCAAAGGCCGGCTGGCCGACGCCAGCGTCGAGCCGGATCGGCTCCACGCGTGGGACGCCGTGCGGAGCGGCGTTTACCGCAGCCGCAAGCCGATGGCGCGCTACATCGCCTGCCGTCTGAGGAGAGCGATGAACGCGCGATCGGTCGTCGACCAGAAGGGCGAGCTCGTATCGGTGGACGCCCCCGCATGCTCCGACGCGACCGGCGAGCCCCTCAAGCACCGCCTGAAGGCGCTCTACATCACAGGACACGGCCTGGGGGGCGCGCTGGCGGTCCTCGCTGCAGCCATGATCTTCCAGGACAAGGAGCACGAGGACATCAGGAACGTGGTGCGCGGCATCTACACGTACGGGCAGCCGCGCATCGGAAACGAGCTCTCTGCCCGGAGATGTCAGAATACTTACGGGCACCTGCTCTACCGCCATGTCCTCCGCTGTATCCGCCATATCCATGCCAACGACAGCGCGCCGATGTTCCCTCCGCCGTCGATCGGGAGGGTCGAGCACTTCGGTCACGAGCTCCGATCGAGCGCGGCGGGCTGGGTGTTCTCGGAGCAGCCCGCGCGGCGGGCGGACGCGGCGCTCTTCGGCTCCACGGTGGACGTCCTGGCCTGGGTCGAGCAGCGGCTCCCCCTGGTCCGCCGACTGCAGCTGCCGTTCTCGTCGGACGACCACGCCCCGCACAGGTACGTGAGCGTCTCCCAGCGTTCGTTGCGTCTGCGCCGGCCGGAGCTCGGTGGAGAGAGCAGTTGAGAGGGAGGTCGCGCCACGGTGATAGCCACCGTGGCCGTGCCCCGAGCGGACGAACGGCTCCGCGCGGGCCCTGGAGCGCGCTTTCGAGCACGCCCCGGGGCTGGCGCGCCCAGGGCGCAGGCGGGTGCGCTACGAGGCCTTGGCGTTCTTCAGCGCTTCCGGGTTCCCCGGCCCCTCGAGGTACTCGTCGTACGTGCCGTTGAAGACGCGCGGCTCCTTCGCCGACAGATCGAGCACGCGGGTGCCGAGCTTGCCCACGAAGTGCCGGTCGTGGCTCGTCACGACGACCGTCCCCTTGTACTCGACGAGCGCCTGGAGGAGCGCGTCGATGCTCTCGACGTCGAGGTGGTTCGTCGGCTCGTCGAGCACGACGATGTTGTTCTTCACCAGGATGAGCTTCGCGAGGAACAGGCGCGCCGCCTCGCCGCCGGAGAGGTTCTCCGTCTTCTTGAGCCCGGCCTCGCCGCTGAAGAGCAGCTTCCCGAGCACCGAGCGCACGTGCTCCTTCGGGGCGGTCGGGTCGAAGCGGTACAGCCAGTCGTAGGCCGTGAACCCCGCCTCGATCGCCTCGTGGTGATCCTGCGCGAAGTAGCCGACGTTCGTGTCGTGGCCCCACGTGACGGCCCCGGCGTCCGGCGTGTACTCGCCGACGAGGAGCTTGAGCAGCGTCGACTTGCCGATGCCGCTCGGCCCGATGACCGCGAGCTTGTCGCCGCGGTTCAGGTTGAAATCGAGCTTCTGGATCACGCGCCGATCGCCGAAGCTCTTGGAGAGGCCCTCGACGCGCAGCACGTCGCGGCCGGAGGGCTTCTCGATCTCGAACTTGATGTACGGGCGCACGACGCTCGAGCGCCGCACCTGGATGCCCGCCTCGAGCTTCTCGATCTCCTTCACGCGCGACTGCGCCTGGCTCGACCGGCTCGCGCTCGCGCCGAAGCGGGCCACGAAGTCCTTGAGCTCGGCGATCTTCTTCTTCTTCTGCGCGGCGTCGGCCTCCGACTGGCGCTTGCCGGTCGTCTTCTGCTCGATGAAGTCGTCGTAGTCGCCCGTGTAGAGCGTGACCGTCTGGTAGTCGACGTCGGCGACGTGCGTCGCGATCGCGTTCATGAAGTGCCGGTCGTGGCTGACGACGAGGAGCGTGCCGCGGAAGGTGTCGGTCAGGTACGACTCGAGCCAGCGGATCGAGTCGAGGTCGAGGTGGTTCGTCGGCTCGTCGAGGAGCAGGACGTCCGCGCCCCCGAAGAGCGTCTGGGCGATGAGGACGCGGAGCTTGTACCCGCCCGCGAGCGTGCTCACCGCGCTCGTGTGCCGGGCGGTCGCGATCCCGAGCCCCTCGAGGATCTCGGCGGCGCGCGACTCGGCGGTGTAGCCGTCCTCCTCGCCGATCGTGCCCTCGAGCTCGGCCAGCCGCATGCCGACCTCGTCGGTCATCTCGACCTCGTACAGCCGATCGCGCTCCTGCATCGCGTCCCAGAGCGCCCGGTTGCCCATCAGGACCGTGTCGATGATCCGGCAGGACTCGTAGGCGAAATGGTCCTGCTTGAGCACCCCGACGCGGAGCTGCTTCGGGATCTCGACCGAGCCCTGATCCGACTCCTCCTCGCCGGAGATGACCTTGAGGAGCGTCGATTTCCCCGCTCCGTTCGCGCCGACGAGCACGTAGCGCTTGCCGGGGTCGAAGCGCATCGTGACGTTCTCGAAGAGAATTTTGGGACCGTACCGCTTGGTGAGCTTTTCGAGCGTGATCATCTCAGCGGCGCCGGGCGTAGCACGTGTGCGCCTGCGGTTCCGGTGAATTCCGGAGGCAGCGCGCCCCCCCGGGCGCCGGCGCGTCGCCTCGGCGCGCCGGGCGGCGGGCCGGCGACGCGCCGGCGCTTCCTGGTCGTGTTGCGCATGCTCGCTCGATCCCCCGTGAGGCCCCTGTGAGGCCGGCGAAGCGCCCCCGTTCGCGCGCGACGTCAAGGTCGTCGGGCGCGAACGGGGACGCTTCGCCGCTGCCCGCGAGGCCCGGGATCCGCCCGTTCCGGCGAGCGCGCGGGCGTACCTTGGACGGTTTCACGCACCGCGGCGTCAGACCGGGGTAACATGCGCCGGTCATGCCTCGCGCGCCCGTCAGCCGTCCCCGTCGCCAAAGCCGCGCCGGCCTCGCTGGCTCCGCTGGCCTCACGGGCGAGGCGACGACCCACGTCGCCCGGGCCGGGGGTGATCCTCGCCGATGACCCGGGTCAACCCTGAAGGCTTCCGGCCCGAGGCGCTCGTAGGACAGGTCCTGCGCGGCAAGTGGCGGCTGGAGCGCCTGCTGGGCTTCGGCGGGATGGCCATGGTCTACGCCGCCACGCACCGCAACGGGATGCGCGGCGCGGTGAAGATCCTCCGCCGCGAGCTGTCCGAGGACGAGGAGGCGCGCTCGCGCTTCCTGCGCGAGGGCTACGTCGCCAACCGCGTCGAGCACCCGGGCATCGTCCGGGTGCTCGACGACGACGTCACCGAGGACGGGTCCGTGTTCCTGGTGATGGAGCTGCTCGAGGGCGAGACCGTGGAGGCGCGCCGCGCGCGGGAGCCGGGCGGCGTGCTCGCCGTGAGCGACGTGCTCGGCATCGCCGACGACCTGCTCGACGTGCTCGCCGTCGCGCACGAGCGCGGGATCGTGCACCGCGACCTCAAGCCGGACAACCTGTTCCTCACGCGCCAGGGCCAGCTGAAGGTGCTCGACTTCGGCATCGCGCGGCTGCGCGAGCTCTCCTCGCCGGCGAACGCCTCCACGCGCGCCGGCACCCTGATGGGGACGCCGCAGTTCATGCCGCCGGAGCAGGCGAGAGGGCAGTGGGACAGGGTCGACCCGCGCAGTGATCTGTGGGCCGTCGGGAGCACGATGTACCAGCTCCTCTCGGGGCGGTACGTGCACGAGGCCGAGACGCTCCCGCTGCTGCTCCTCGCGGCGATGACGCAGCCGGCGCCGCCCGTGGGCAGCGTCCTGCCGGCCCTGCCCCCGCCGATCGCCGGCGTGATGGACGTGGCGCTCGCGTTCGACCCCGACCGCCGCTGGCCGAACGCCCGCGCGATGCAGCGCGCGCTCCGCCAGGCGCGGGGCGGCGCGGCGCTCGATCCGGCCCCGGGCGCGCCCCCTCCCGGACGCGCGCCCCTGCACTCGGAGCACGGGCGCGCGCTCCTGCACTCGGATCCTCCAGGGCGCCCGTCGGCGCAGGCGCGAGGTCCCGGGAGCGGGCCGCGCGGCACGGAGTTCGCCGCGGCGGGCACGGCCAGCGGCGTCGCGGCCGGCGGCGGCGCGGCCAGCACCGGCACGGTCTCGCCGGTCGTGGAGCGCTCGGCCAGCGGGGAGCGCTCCGCGCCGCGCGCGGCGGCCGCGGGCGTGCTCCTCGCCGGCGCCGGCGCGCTGGCCGTGGGCGCCCTTGTCGCGCTCGTGTGGTGGCAGCGCGCTGGCGCCAGGGGCGCGGAGGATCCGTCGCACGGCTCCACGGTGGAGGCCGAGCCGCGCCTCACCGCGGGCGCCGGGGCCACGACGGCGCCGCCCGACAGCGCAGGCTCGCTCGGGGCCGGCGTGCAGCCGGCGCCGTCCGGCGATGCGGTCCCCGCGATCGCGCCGTCCGCGCCCGCGACGACGCCGGAGCCCGAGGCCGCGCCCACGCCGGCCGCGGCGCCGGCGAGCGCGAGCGCGGCCGCGCCGAGGCCCGCCGCCGGGGGCAGGGCGCGATCCCCCGCGACCGCGACGAAGGCGCCCGCAACGCCGACGCCGGCCCCCGCGCCGACGCCGGCGGAGGACCCGTACAACCGGAGACGTTGAGGCCGCACGGATGCGTAGATCGAGCTCGCGTAGACGATTCCCGGCGGAGGTGCTCGCCGTGGGAGGAGCCGTGCTCCTCGCCTGCCCCGACGCCTCCGCGCAGGGGCGCGATCCTGCGGCCGCGGAGGCGCTGTTCGACGCCGGCAGGGCGGCGCTGCAGGCGAAGGACTACGACGCCGCGTGCCCGAAATTCCGGGAGAGCTACGAGCTCGATCCGGCGCCCGGGGCCCTGCTGAACCTCGGCGATTGCGAGGAGAAGCGCGGCAGGGTCGCGACCGCGTGGTCGATCTTCCGGCAGCTCGCGCGCGATCTGCCCGCGAACGACGACCGCCGCCCCATCGCCCAGTCGCGCGCGGCGGCGCTCGAGGCCCGCGTCCCGAGGCTCACGATCCGGCTCGCGCCGGGGGCGCCCGCGGACACGGCGGTGCAGCGCGCGGGGGTCCCGGTCGGCGCGGGCTCGCTGGGCTCGCCGTTGCCGGTGGATCCGGGCGAGGTCCACGTGACGGCGGCGGCGCCGGGCCGGAAGCAGAAGACCTTCACGGTGCAGCTCGCCGAGGGCGCGCAGATCGAGCTGCTCGTGGCGCCGGAGGGGCCCGCGGCCGCCGCGAGCGCGGGGCCTGCGCTCCCGCCGAGGACAGCGCCGCAGGAGGCGGGAGGCTCGCCCCGGCGGACGGCCGGCTGGATCAGCGCCGGCGTCGGCGCGGTCGGGATCGGCGTCGGCGCCGTGTTCGGCGCGCGCGCGATCGGAAAGAAGGCCGACGCAGAGGCGTACTGCGACGAGGACAACGTCTGCCTGGATCAGGGGATCAAGCTGCAGAAGCAGGGCGTGACCGCGGGGACGATCTCGACGGCCGCATTCCTGGTCGGGGCGGCGGCGCTGGGCACGGGCGCGGTGCTCGTCTTCACGGCGCCCTCCTCGAGGCAAGGGTCTGCCGCGCCCCGGGCCACGATCGGCGTGGTGCCGGGAGGCGCCATGGCGACGGTCGTCTTTTGACGGGAGCTGCGCGGCGCCGCCGCGAGGGAGGGGCCCGGGTGGTGAAGCGGGATCAGAGGAGCGTCCGAGCCGTGTTCTCCGCCGTCCTGCTCGTCGCGGCGGGCGTGGGAGGCTGCAACGCGATCATCGGCCTCGAGGTCGGCCAGCTGGACGCATCAACGGGCGGCACGGGCGGCGCGGGCGCGGGCGGAGGGGCCGAGGGCGGCAGCGATAGCGGCGGCGCTGGCGCTGGCGCGGGCGGCGACGGCGGCGGCGCGGGCGCGGGCGGCAGCGCCGGGGGCGGCGGCGAGGCGCCGTTCTGCAGCGGGGATCGCGAGGGCGCGATCCGCGGGCCGCAGGCGCGCTGGGGCACGACCCTCGGGCTCGACGTCGCCGACGTCGCGGCGCACGGCGACGGGGTGACGGCCATCGTCAACGAGAAGGGCACGATCTCCGTCGCGCGGTGGGCGCGCGGCGGCACCCGCGATGCCGGGTATGGGCTGACGGCGACCGATCTGCTGGAAGGCGACATCAAGGCCACGCACCTCTCCATCGGCCAGGGGCTCGCCTATGTGGCCGGGTGGTCGGGCAGCGGCCCCCAGCTGCCCAGCGCGTCGTCCACGGGATGCGTCACCACCGCGCGCGCTCTCTCTCACCCGAGCTTCCTCGCTGCGCTCGACGCGAAGGGCCAGTGCCGGTGGGCGTGGTCGCCGAACGGCGGCGCCACCTCCACCCCGCTCGGCCTCGCGGCGGCGCCCGGCGCGGTGGTGATCGCCGCCTCGGTGAAGGGGCCGAGCGTGAACGACGGCACGTGCACCCTCGCGATGGGCGGCGCGGAGACGTCCGTGGGGCTGGCCGCGATCGATCCGGCGGCGGGCGGTTGCCTGTGGGGGATGCCCATCGGCCCGTCGCCGGCCGTGACCGTCGGAGGGCTCCTCGTCGACGAGGCGCGCGGCGAGGTGCTGGCGGTCGGCCGCTACGAGGGGGAGGAGGGCTACGTCGTCGGGGGAGCGCTGCTCCCTCCCTCGCAGGATCGCGATGTGTTCGTTGCGCGCTTCGCGCTGACCGAGGGGTCGCTCAAGGGCATCGACGCGTTCCCCCTCCCCGGGCGTCAGGAGGTGGACCAGCGCGGGGCCGCGCTGCTCCCGGGCGGCGACGTCGTGATCGTCGGTTCCTACGCCGGCTCGCTCGACTTCGGCGAGGGCTGCCCGCCGGCGCCCGACGAGGACGCGCCGAACATGGAGAACTTCTTCGTCATGCGCGTCTCCGGCCCGTCCGTGGTCTGGGGCCGCGGGTTCGGCGACGCGGGGCATCGGCAGTGGGTCACCAGCGTGGCGGCGGCCCCCGATGGCCTGATCTACGTGACGGGGAACTACCAGGGCGAGATCGACCTCGGGAACGGCGGGAAGCTCGTCGCTCCGGCGACGGACGCCGATCCGATGGTCGGGTTTCTGATCGTGCTCGACGCCCGCGGCAACGTCGTCTCCGCCTCCGAGCTGAAGGGGACGGGCGACGCTTACGTGTGGGCGGCCGCGCCCGGCCCGGCCCCCGGCGACGCCCTCTATCTCGGCGGGGAGCTGGGCAGCACCCTCGATATCGGGCGCGACCCGCCGCTCACCGACGCGATGGGGCACGGGTTCGTCGCCGAGCTCCCGGGCGCGCGGTGATCCCCGCTGTCCGGCGCGCCGGGCCGTGAGCGCTCGACGCCCCGCCCCCCGCGTCGGCCGCCACCACCGGATCGCCGCGGCGCGCGCTCCGGCCGATGGCGGACGGCGGAGAGCGCGCCTTTCGGTGGGATGCGCCGGAACCCTCTCGACTCCTGAAGCGACGCTCGCCATGAAGTCGATGGTGGCGAGCGAGGCGAGAGCTGCCGCTGACGGCCGCGGCGACGCCGCGCCACCAGGAGACGGGAGATGAAGCGCGATCTCAGGAGCACTCGACCCATGTTCTGCGCCGGGCTGCTCATCACCGCGGCCGCGGGGGGCTGCAACGCGATCATCGGGCTCGAGGTCGGCGAGCTCGACTCCTCGACGGGCGGCGCGGGCGCGACCGCTTCGAGCGTGTCGGCCGGCGGCGCAGGAGGCGAAGGCGGTCGCGGCGAGGGCGGCTCAGGCGAGGGCGGCTCCGGTGAGGGCGGCGCCGGCGAGGGCGGCGCCGGCGAGGGCGGCTCGGGCGGCGGGAACGAGGCGTTGTGCAGCTATACCCGCGAGGGAGCCGTCCGGGCACCCGCGGGAGAGTGGGGCAAGCTGTCCGGCCTGTCGGTCGTCGGCCTCGCGGCGCGAGACGGCGAGGTGACGGCCCTGATCAAGGAGAGCCGGGAGCTCGCCAGCGAGCCCACCAAGATCAGGACGGGGTTCTCGGTCGCGAGGTGGAGCGCGTCCGGGGTCCGCGATAGCGCGTACGGGACGACGACCGGCGACATGCTCGGCAGCGTCTCGGCCGAGCACCTGGCCGTCGTCTCGGACCTCGCCTATGTGGCCGGCTGGTCGGAAGCTCCCCTCACCTTGCTCGCGTCCGGCGGCAGGTGCACCGCCAGCGCGGGCGCGGACACCGGCCGCAAGCCGAGCTTCCTGCTGGCGCTCGACGCGCAGGGCAAGTGCAGGTGGGCCTGGAGCGTGGAGGCCGAGTCCAACGCCCACCCGCTCGGGCTCGCGGCGACGACCGACCGGGTCGCCCTCGCCGTCTCGCGATCACGGGCGACGAGCGCGACCACCGACGATTGCGTCCTCGGGGCCGCCGACCAGCGCGGGGTCACGGATCTCGTGACCTTCAACGCAGGCGGCAGGTGCCGGTGGAGCCGCGCGCTCGGATCCTCCGCGGCCGTGCACGTCGCGGAGGTCATCGCCGCGCCGGAGACCGGCGAGGTGCTCGTCGTCGGCGACTACGATGCGCCGGACGGGCCGCTCGACATCCAGGGGAGAACGCTCCCCCGCGCGCCGGATCGCGACCTGTTCGTCGCGCGCTTCCGGCTCGATGACGGCGCCCTGACCGGCCTCATCCCGCTCACGGCCGCCGGGAGCCAGGCGGCGGCGCGGCACGGGTCCGCGCTGCTCCCGGGCGGCGACGTCGTGGTCGCCGGGACCTACACCGGGCCGTCCTTCAGCTTCGAGGACGACTGCCCGCTCCTGCCTCCCACGGGAGACACGGAGAACTCGTTCGTCGCGCGCGTCTCGAAGGGGGGAGTGGTCTGGAGCCGCGGGTTCGGCGACGAGAAGCGAGATCAGATGGTCGTCAGTCTGGCGGTGGACGGAGCAGGCGCGATCTACATCGCCGGGACGCTCGAGGGCGAGATCGCCCTGGGGAACGGCGAGAGCCTCACGGCCGGGGCGGACGAACTGCAGAGCTTTCTGATCGTGCTCAATCCCGGCGGCAACGTCCTCTCCGCGACCGCGTTCGCGGGGGCAGGCACCGTGGGCGTGTGGGCGGTCGCGCCGGGCGCGACGATCCGCGATCCCTTCACCATCGGCGGTGAGCTGACGGAGACGTTCTCTCTCGTCCCCAGCGACCATTCCAGCCCTGCGTCGGGCGAAGGGTTCATCGCCCGGGTGAAGGGGTTGCCGTGAGCGGCATGCGCGGACGCCAGCGCACCCCACGAGCAGTCCACGACATTTCCGCACGACGACACGGAGCCTGCGACCGGACCGCAGCGGCGCGCATTCCGGCCCGGGTTGACGAAGGGGGGACTGGCAGCTTCCATGAGAGGATGCGCTCGCTTCACCGCCTCGTCTGTTTTTGCCTGGCCCTCCCTGCCGGACTCAGCTGTGGATTCCCCGACGCCACCTTCACGGAACGCTCCAGCACCGGCACGGGCGACGCGAGCGGCGCCACGGAATCGGCGAGCACCGCCGCCACATCCTCGGGCGCGGCGGGCCCCGGCGGCGGCTCGGCGACCTCCAGCGCCGGCGGGAACGGCGACGGCTCGACGGGCGCCGGCGGCGACGCGCCGGGCGCCGGCGGCAGCTCCGCGGGCTCGGGCGGCGGCTCGGCGACCTCCAGCGCGAGCGCTGGCCCGGCGACCTCCGGCTCGGGCGGCGGCTCGGCGACCTCCAGCACGAGCGCCGGCCCGGCGACCTCCGGCGCCGGCGGCGGCTCGGCGACCTCCAGCACGAGCGCCGGCCCGGCGACCTCCAGCGCCAGCGGCGGCACCGTCGACTGCGACGCCGACGGGGACGGCTATCTGTCGCTGGCGTGCGAGGGCGGCGACGATTGCAACGACGACAACCCCTCGGTCCACCCGAACCAGCCGAGCACCTTCTATGACACGCCGATCCCTCCGGGACGCAGCTTCGATTACGACTGCAGCGGCGGGGAGGAGACGGAGTTCGACTCCGTCAAATGCACTGGCCTGCTCGTCTGCACCGCGAAGAGCAGCGTGTTTCTGAGCGACGTCCCGTGTGGAAGCCGGGGCCCGTTCGGCTCCTGCGACCTCACCTGCAAGTCGACCATCACCTTTCCCAATTACGTCAGGGAATGTCATTGAGCCTGCGCTGCCTCGGCGGCGGCTCGAGGATGTCACGCAACGGAGAGCCGATCCGATGAGACCCGAACCGCGCGCCATCCGATCCGTCGTGTCGTGCGCCTGCCTGCTCGCCGCGGTCGCGGGAGGCTGCAACGCGCTCATCGGGCTGGAGGTCGGCGAGCTGGCTCCGTCGGAGTCCAGCGCGGACGCCGCCTCGGCCTCCTCCTCGGGGGGCCCCGGCACCGGAGGCTCGGGTGCCGGTGGTGAGGGCGCCGGTGGTGCGGGCGCCGGGGGAGCAGGCGGCGACAGCGGAGGGGGTGGCAGCGGCGGCGGAGGCAGCAGCGGCGATGGCGGGGGCGGCGGCGGGGGCAGCGGCGGCGGGGGTCCGCTGTGCAGCGACGCCGAGGGGACCCTCGTCGAGCCGTCGGCCAGCTGGGGAGCGACGCTCGGCTTCGACGTCGGCGATCTCGCGACGTCGGACGGGGCGTTGACGGCGGTCATCACGGAGGTCCTCGCCAGCGGGGCGTTTCGCTTCTCGGTCGCGAAGTGGACCTCCGGCGGGACGAACGATTCCCGGTACGGGCTGTCGGCGAACGATGTCTGGGGCTTGCACCTGGCCGCAAGCGGCGGCGCCACCTACGTGGCGGGGGAGGCCGCGGGGGCCACCAATCTCCCGGGTGGGCTCCTCGACGCGTGCCGCGTCGGCCCTCCGCTGGTCGCCACCAGCTACACGACGAGCTTCGTCGCGGCGCTCGACGCGAACGGCCGTTGCGGGTGGGCGTGGAGCCTCGACGCGCAGCACAACACCACGGCGCGCGCCATGGCGGCGAGCTCCGAGGCGGTCGTCTTCGCCGTCGACGTGTCGGACGCCGGCCGGAGCTTCGGCCCGTGCGAGCTGAAGAGCGTCCCGGCGGAGTCGGCGCTGCTCGCCGCGCTCTACCCGGCGGACGGCGCGTGCAAGTGGCAACACCGCCTCGGGCCGCGGGCAGCCGTGACCGTCAAGGCGCTCCCCGTCAACCCGAAGGCGGCCGGCAACCTCGTGACGGTCGTTGGCGACTACGAGTCGCTCGAAGGAGCGGTCACGTTCGGCGGGGACACCCCCTTCGCCGCGGAGCAGCGCGACGTCTTCGTCGCGCGCTACGCGGCGATCAGCGGCGCTCTCGTCGACGTGACGACGCTGAGCCTCGAGGGGGATCAGCAGGTGGCGCAGCACGGCGCCGCGCTGCTCCCGGGCGGCGACGTCGTGATCGTCGGCTCGTACCGGGGGGTCGTCGACTTCGGCGGCGGCTGCCCGGCGTTGCCCGACGCCGGGGACACGGAGAACTTCTTCGTCGCGCGCGTCTCGAGGAAGGGCGTCGTGTGGAGCCGCGGGTTCGGCGACGGCAAGGAGAGCCAGGTCGCGGCCGGCGTGGCCGTGGACGGCGCCGGCGCGATCTACGTCACGGGGGAGTTCACGGGCGCCATCCCGCTGGGGAGCGCCGGGAGCCTCACGACGTCCCAGAAGCGGGCGGGGTTTTTGATGCGGCTCGACGCGCAGGGCAACCTGATCTCCGCGGCCAAGGTCGAAGGAGCCGGCACCGTCGCCCTCCGCGTCGTCGCGGTGGACGGGGCGCTCGGCGGGCCCGTCTACGTCGCCGGCACCGTGACGGGCGCGCTCCACCTCGACGGGCTCGACACGCCGCTCGGGAGCGAGAGCGATAACGAGTCCCGCGGCTTCATCGCGAGGCTCTCCGGCGCGCGCTGATCCGGGCCTACGGCCGAATGAGTGAGCGCTCACTCTTGACGAGTGAGCGCTCACTCCGGTACAGGGGACGCATGGCACCACCAAGCCGACGAGCTCCTCCCCTGCGTCCGGAGGAGCGTCGCGCGAGCATCATCGCGGCGACGATCCCGCTGCTGCGCTTGTACGGCCGCAACGTGACGACGGCGCAGATCGCGATGGCCGCCGGTACCGCGGAGGGAACGCTGTTCCGCGTGTTCCCCGACAAGGAGTCGCTGATCCAGGCCGCGATCGCGACCCTTTTCGATCCGGCGCCGACGCTGCGAGAGCTGGAGCGCATCGATCTCGCGGCGCCGCTGCGCGATCGCTCGATCCAGGCGGTCGAGATCCTGCAGCGCCGCGTCGAGGGCATCTGGCAGCTCATCTCGATGCTCGGCATGACGATGCCGCCCCCCATGCGCCCCGAGTCCGGGTGCGCTCAGACGCCGCGCCAGGATGAGCAGGTTCACGTGCAGCTCGAGCGCCTGTTCGAGGCGTCGCGCGACGAGCTGCGCTGCGATCCGGCGTATGCAGCGCGGCTACTGCGCATGATGACGTTCGCGGGCACCCACCCGCGGATCACCGACGGCATGCCCCTGACCGCCGCGGAGGTCGTGGCGGTCCTGCTCGATGGCATCCGCCGCCGCCCCGAAGAGGAGGAGTCTTGCTGAGGCAGCTATTGGGCCGCTTCCTGCGCCCGCAGGCGCGCTTGCTCGCGCTCGTCGTCGCGCTCCAGCTCGTGGCGACGCTCGCCTCGCTGTACCTGCCGAGCCTGAACGCCGACATCATCGATCAGGGCATCGCGCTCGGTGATACGTCGCGGATCCTGGAGCTCGGCGCGATCATGCTCGCGATCACCGGCGTCCAGATCGTCTGCTCGGTCGCCGCGAACTACGCCGGCGCGCGCGCCGCGATGAGCTTCGGTCGCGACCTGCGCGCGGCGGTGTTCCACCGCGTCGGCGAGTTCTCCGCGCGCGAGCTGTCGCGGTTCGGAGCGCCGTCGCTCATCACGCGCACAACCAACGACGTCCAGCAGGTGCAGATGGTGGTGATGATGGGCTGTACGATGCTCGTCCTCTCGCCGATCATGTGCGTCGGCGGCATCGTGATGGCGCTGCGCGAGGACGAGTCGCTCGCCTGGCTGCTCGCGATCGCGGTGCCGCTGCTCGCCGGCGCCGTCGTCGCGATCATGTCGCGGATGATGCCGCAGTTCCGGCGGATGCAGCCCCTCATCGACACGGTGAACCGCGTGCTGCGCGAGCAGATTACCGGCGTGCGCGTGATCCGCGCCTTCGTGCGCGAGCGCGCCGAGGCGGCGCGCTTCGAGCACGCGAACGGCGACCTCACCGAGACCGCGCTGCGCATCGGGCGCCTGCAAGCGCTGATGTTCCCGACCGTGATGTTCGTATTCAACGCTTCGAGCGTCGCCGTCCTGTGGTTCGGCGCGCACCGGATCGCGGACGGCACGCTGGCGATCGGCTCGATGACCGCTTTTCTCGCCTACCTGGTGCAGATCCTGATGGCCGTGATGATGGTGACGTTCATGGCCGTCATGCTGCCGCGCGCGGCCGCTTGCTCGGAGCGCATCGTCGAGGTGCTGGACACCGAGCCGTCCGTGCGCGCCCCCGACCAGCCCGTCACGCTCGTCGAGCCGGCCGGCCTCGTCGAGCTGCGAGACGTCGAGTACCGCTATCCGGGCGCCGAGCTGCCCGTCCTTCGCGGCATCTCGTTCGTGGCGCGCCCCGGGCAGGTCACCGCGATCATCGGCAGCACCGGCTCGGGCAAGACCACGCTGCTCGACCTGATCGCGCGGCTCATCGATCCGACGAGGGGCGAGGTCCGGCTCGACGGTGTCGACGCGCGCATGCTCGCCCTCGACGCGGTGTGGTCGTGCATCGGGCTCGTGCCGCAGCGACCCTTCCTGTTCTCCGGCACGGTGGCCTCGAACCTGCGCTACGGCGACCCCGCGGCGAACGACGAGCAGCTCTGGGCGGCGCTCGCCGCCGCGCAGGCGCGCGACTTCGTCGAGGCGATGCCGCGGAAGCTCGACTCGCCGATCGGGCAGGGCGGCACGAACGTCTCCGGCGGCCAGCGCCAGCGGCTGTCGATCGCCCGCGCCCTGCTGCGCCGACCGCGCGTGTATCTGTTCGACGACGCCTTCTCCGCGCTCGACGTCGCCACCGAGGCCCGGCTGCGGGCCGCGCTCGCCGAGCGCACGCGCGCCGCCACGGTGTTCATCGTCGCGCAGCGCGTGTCGAGCATCGTCGACGCGGACCAGATCCTCGTGCTCGACAACGGCGAGATCGTCGGCAAGGGCAAGCACGGCGAGCTGCTCGCGACGTGCCCGACGTACGCCGAGATCGTGGCCTCGCAGCGCGACACGGCGGTGGCCGCATGAGCGCGCATCGCGCTGGCTCCCCGCCCGCCGCCCCCGAGGGGGCGCGCTCCCCGGTGATGCACCGCGGCCCCTTTGGCATGGGGGCCGCGCCGCCGCAGAAGGCGAAGCAGTTCGCGCCTTCCGCGCGGCGCCTCCTCGGCCGCCTCGCCCCCGAGCGCGTGCGCCTCACGGTCGTGCTCGCTTGCTCGCTGCTCAGCGTGGGGCTCGGCCTGACCGGCCCGAAGCTGCTCGGCCACGCGACGGACATCATCTTCTCCGGCGTGATCGGCGCTCGCCTCCCGGCGGCCGCCACGAAGGCCGAGGCCATCGCCGAGCTCCAGCGCTCCGGCCAGGCGCGGCTCGCCGAGCTCGTGGGCCACATGGACGTCGTTCCCGGCCGCGGCATCCAGCTCCGTGAGCTCGCCGAGCTGCTCCTGCTCGTGATGGCGCTCTACGCCGGCGCGTCGCTGTTCGCCTGGCTGCAGGGCTACCTGCTCAACAAGGTCGTCCAGAGCACCGTGCGACAGCTCCGCGCCGAGGCGCAGGACAAGCTCGCCATCTTGCCGCTCGCCTACTTCGACGGCCGCCCGCACGGCGAGCTGTTGAGCCGCGTCACGAACGACATCGACAACATCGCGCAGGGCCTCCAGCAGACGCTGACGCAGATCATGAACGGCGCGCTGACGCTCATCGGCATCGTCGTCATGCTCGTCGTGATCTCGCCGGTGCTCGCGGTGATCACGCTCTTCACGGTGCCGCTCTCGGTGCTCACCACCGCGGCGGTCGCGAAGCGCGCGCAGGCGAAATTCGTCGCGCAGTGGGCGCAGGTCGGCGTGCTCAACGGCCAGATCGAGGAGGCGTTCACCGGCCACTCGCTCGTCAACGTGCTCGGGCGACGCCGCGACGTCGAGGCGCGCTTCCAGTCCACGAACCAGGAGCTGTTCGAGACCAGCTTCCGCGCGCAGTTCATGTCCAGCATCATCATGCCGGCGGTCAATTTCGTCGGGAACCTGACCTACGTCGCGATCGCCGTCGTCGGCGGCCTGCGCGTCGCGTCGGGCGCGATGCTGCTCGGCAGCGTGCAAGCGTTCATCCAGTACTCGCGCCAGTTCTCTCAGCAGCTCGGCCAGCTCGCGTCCGTCACGAACGTCCTGCAATCGGGCGTTGCCTCCGCAGAGCGGGTGTTCGAGCTGCTCGACGAACAGGGACAGTCCCCCGACGCCACCCCGCCCGCGGCCCTGCCGAAGGTCAGCGGCGAGGTCCGGTTCGAGCACGTCACGTTCCGCTACAAGCCCGACGAGCCCCTGATCGAGGACCTCGATCTCACCATCATGCCAGGCCAGACGGTCGCGATCGTCGGCCCGACCGGCGCCGGCAAGACCACGCTCGTGAACCTCTTGATGCGGTTTTACGAGCTCGACGGCGGTCGGATCCTGATCGACGGCGTCGACATCGCGCGCCTGCCTCGCCGCGAGCTGCGCGCGAAGCTCGGTATCGTGCTGCAGGACACATGGCTGTTCTCGGGCACGATCCGCGACAATATCGCGTTCGGCAACGCGGCCGCGACCGAGGCCGACATCCAGGAGGCGGCGCGCGCGGCGCACGTCGACCGCTTCGTGCGCGCCCTGCCCGCCGGTTACGATACGGTCATCAACGAGGATTCGGGCAACCTGAGCGCCGGCGAGAAGCAGCTCATCACGATCGCCCGCGCGTTCCTCGCGAACCCGGCGATCCTGATCCTCGACGAGGCGACCTCCTCGGTCGACACCCGGACCGAGGTGCTCGTCCAGCGCGCGATGGCCGCCTTGCGCGCCCAGCGCACGAGCTTCGTCATCGCGCATCGCCTTTCGACGATCCGCGACGCCGACATGCTCCTCGTGATGAACGCAGGGCGCATCGTCGAGCGCGGCACGCATGCGGAGCTCCTCGCCGCAGGGGGCCACTACCACGCGTTGTACCAGACCCAGCTCGCCGGCAACGGCGGAAGCGGCGCGCAGCTCGCGGGCTAGAGCGCCGCCGGCCCGACGTCACTTGACCAAGCGTCGCGCCGCACTCTCCTACATCCGAACGTTTACGTAGTCGTAGTCGTAGTCGTAGTCGTAGTCGTGGTCGTGGTCGTAGTCGTGGTCGTGGTCGTGGTCGTAGTCGTGGTCGTGGTCGTGGTCGTGGTCGTGGTCGTGGTCGTCAACGATAGGCCGTGAACGACCACGACCACGACCACGACCACGTAAACGACCACGTAAACGTTTACGTTAACGACCACGTAAACGTTCACGTTGGGGACCGAGGGTGGGGTGGAGCGGGCCGGGGCTCCGCTCCTCGCCGGGCTGCTGCGCTCAGTCGATGACCGCGGTGGCCTCGACCTCGACCAGGTGCTCGGGATCGGAGAGCGCGCTGACACCCAGCAGCGTGCCTGGCGGGACCGGAGTGACTCCCAGCTTCGCGGCCGCCCGAGCGATCCCCTCCAACAGCAGGGGCATCTTGTCGGGAGTCCAGCCGACGGCATAGATGGTCAGCTTCGCCACGTCGTTGAAGGAGCCGCCGACCCCGGCCAGGGCGGTGGCGACGTTGAGATAACACTGCTCGACCTGAGCGGCGAAGTCGCCCCTGCCGATCGTCCTCGCGTCGGCATCCCAGGCGACCTGGCCTGCGATGAACACGAGCTTCGACCCGGTGGCGACCGACACCTGTCGATACGCCTCGATCTTCGGTAACCCGCTGGGGTTCACCAGGGTGATGGCCATGCTGCCTCCTTCGTCCTCTCCCTGCGCGCAGGGCGGCATGCCCCGCCGCGCGCTGGTTAGATGTACCCGCCCCGCCGCGACCGGTAGACCCACGGCGCCAAACGAGCCGATAAGCGCTGCTATACAATCGCGCCATGAACCGCGCGACGGACCGCTTCGAGGGTCTGACCGTCTTCCTCACCGTGGCGAGGCACCTGAGCTTCCGCGCCGCCGCCGCGGAGCTCGGCGTGACCACGGGCGCCGTGAGCCAGGCGATCCGCGCGCTCGAACGCCGCGTCGGCCTCCCGCTCTTCTCGCGCACGACGCGCCGCGTGGGGCTCACCGAGGCCGGCGAGCGGCTGCACGAGCGCCTCGCGCCCGCGGCCGGGGAGATCAGCGCCGCGCTCGAGGCGCTCGACGAGCTCCGCGGCCAGCCCGCGGGGCTGCTCCGCCTCACCGTCCCTCGGACGGCCGTACCGTTCGTGATCGAGCCGGTGCTCCCGCGCTTCCGCCGCGCTTACCCCGACGTGGCCGTCGAGATCTCGGTGGACGACGCCTTGGTCGATCTCGCCGAGAGCGGCTTCGACGCCGGTGTGCGGCTCGGCGAGGACCTCGCCCAGGACATGACCGCCGTGCGCCTCACGCCCGATCTCCGCTGGCTCGTCGTCGGCGCACCGTCGTACTTCGCCGCCCACGGCCGCCCGGAGGAACCCGAAGATCTGCTCGCCCACACGTGCATCCGGTATCGATTCCAGAGCTCCGCGCTCTATCGCTGGGAGTTCGTGCGCGATCACCGCGAGATCACCGTGCACGCTCCTGGCACGCTCACGGTGAACGACGCCAATCTGGCGGTGTCCCTTGCGCGCGACGGGCTCGGGCTCGCTTACATGTTCGATCTGGCCGTCGCCGAGGATCTGGCGAGCGGGGCGCTCGCGACGGCGCTCGAGCGCCACGCGCCGACGGGGCCCGGATTCTTCCTCTACTTCCCCGCCCGCGCGCAGACGCAGGCGAAGCTGCGCGCGTTCATCGACACGGCCCTCGCCGTGCTCATGCCGGAGGGCCGGCGGAAGGTGGATGAGACGCGCGCCGCCTCGTGAGCTCCTCGGGCGCCTCCAGCGACCCCCCGCCGCTCACCGCGCGCGCTGACGCTGCCAGGCGACGATCCGCGTCACCGCCTCGTCGACCTGCTCGACCGGGGCCGCGAAGGACAGCCGGACGTACCGCGCGCCCCCGATGCCGTCGAAGTCCGTGCCCGGCGTGAGCGCCACGCCCGTGTCGGCGAGCAGCCGCTCGCACCACGCCACCGAGTCGTCCGTGCCGACATCGGCATAGAGGTAGAAGGCGCCATCGGGCGGCGCGACCTTCCAGCCGAGCTCGGGCAGCCGCCGCAGCAGCAGGTCGCGCGCCGCCGCGTAGCCCTCCACCAGCCGGTCCGCCTCGGCGTATGCCTCCGGGGTCAGGGCCGCGAGCGCCGCGTGCTGCGCCAGGGCGGGCGGGCACAGCGCGAGGTTCCCCGCGAGCGCGTCGACCGTCGGGACGAGCTCGGGCGGGAGCACGAGCCACCCCAGGCGCCAGCCCGTCATGGCCCAGTACTTCGAGAAGCTCGAGACGACGACGGCGCCCGCGTCGACGTGGCGCGCCGCCGTCGCCTGGCGCCCGGCCCACGGGCCGTACGTGAGGCCGTGGTAAATCTCGTCGCTCACAAGCCGGACGCCGTGCTCCGCGCACCAGCGCGCCATCGCGTCGAGCTCCGCGGCGTCGACCATCGTGCCCGTCGGGTTCGCCGGGCTCGCCAGGATCACGCCGTCGAGCTTTCCACCGTCGCGCGCGGCCATGAGGTGCGACGTCGTCAGCTGGAACCGGCTCTCCGGGCCGCACGGCAGCTCGACCACCTCCACCCCGAGGGAGCGAAGGATGTTCCGGTACGCCGGGTAGCCCGGGCGAGCGAGCGCCACGCGGTCGCCCGCCTCGAACGCCGCGAGGAACGCGAGCAGGAACCCGCCCGACGACCCGGTGGTGAGCGCGACGCGCGACGGGTCGAGCTCCACGCCGTACCAGCGGCCGTAGTGCTCCGCGAGCGCGCGGCGCAGCGCCGGGATGCCGAGCGCCTCGGTGTACCCGAGGTCGCCCTCCGCCAGGAGCGCGGCCGCCCGCGCGCGCACGGCCGCGGGCGCCCCGGAGCCCGGCTGGCCCGCGCACAGGCTGATGACCGGCTCACCCGCCGCGCGCCGCGCGTTGGCGGCGGCGAGCACCTCCATGACAGCGAACGGCGGCACCTGCGAGCGGCGGCTGATCCTCACCCGACCATCCTTCTCCCCCGCCGAAGACAGGCCATTTACAGCACGGAAGCTCCGCTGTCAGCAGAGGAACTTCGATGGCTGAGGCAGGACATCCGCTTCAGTCGCTCGCGAGCGCGCGCGAGGCCACAAAAGCGAGAACGCGGCCGGTAGGGGGCCGCGTTCTCCATCGTCGCTCGCCGCGACGGCGCGTCCGCTCAGGCGATGAGCGGGGCGATGAGGAGCGACACGACGCCCATCACCTTGATGAGGATCGAGATGCCGGGGCCCGACGTGTCCTTGAAGGGATCGCCGACGGTGTCGCCGACGACGGCGGCCTTGTGGGCGTCGGAGCCCTTCGCGTGACCGTCGAGGCCGCCCTTCTCGATGTGCTTCTTGGCGTTGTCCCAGGCGCCGCCGCCGTTCGCCATCATCAGCGAGAGCACCGCGCCGACGACGAGGGCGCCGGCCAGCGTGCCCGCGAGGACCTCGGGGCCGGCCACGAAGCCGACGACGACCGGCGCGAGCACCGCGATGGCGCCGGGCGCGATCATCTCGCGGATGGCGGCCGACGTGGCGATGTCGACGATGACCTTCGGCTGCGGGTCGACGCCCGGCTTGCCCTCGAGCAGGCCGGGGATCTCGCGGAACTGACGGCGGATCTCCTCGACGATCGCGCCGGCCGCGCGGCCGACGGCGGTCATCGTGAGCGCGCCGACGAGGCACGGGAGGAGCGCGCCGAAGAGGAGCCCCATGAGGACCTTCGCGTCCGTCAGATAAAGCACGAGCTCCGGCAGGCCCTTCGCGCGGCGGACCGCGTCGACCTCCATGTTGAAGGCGGCGAACAGCGCGACGACGGTGAGCACCGCCGAGCCGATCGCGAAGCCCTTGCCGACGGCCGCGGTGGTGTTGCCGACCGCGTCGAGCTCGTCGGTGATCGCGCGGACCTCCTTGCCGAGGCCGGCCATCTCGGAGATGCCGCCCCCGTTGTCGGCGATCGGGCCGTACGCGTCGACGGTCATGACGATCGCGGTCCCCGCGAGCATGCCGACCGCGGCGAGCGCGATGCCGTAGAGGCCGAGGTAGTGGTTCGAGATCCAGCCCACGGCGACGAGGGTCATGAGGGGGATCGCGACGCTCTCGAGGCCGACCGCGATGCCGCGGATGACGTTGGTGCCAGGGCCGGTGAGCGAGCTCTGGGCCACCTTGTGGATGGGGCCCATCGACGTGTAGTAATCGGTCACGAGGCCGACGATGGCCCCGCCCGCCGCGCCGGCCGCGAGGGTGATGACGGTGCCGGAGCTGAAGCCGAGCCCCGGGAGGATGCCGGCCGCCGCGAGCACGACGAGGAACGGCGGGACGATGAGCGCGAGGCGCAGCACGCGGGCCGGCGGCAGGTTCTTGAGCGCGCGCGTGATGAAGATGCCGACGACCGAGACCGCGAGGCCGATCGTCGCGAGGAGCAGCGGCAGCGACACGGCCATCGCGCGGAGCTCCTGCTCGCTCACCGACGGGGCGAGCTGCTGCAGCTTGGCGATCGGCAGCGTGAGGCCGAGCGCGATCGCGGCGACGACCGCGGCCACGTAGCTCTCGTAGATGTCGGCGCCCATGCCCGCGATGTCGCCGACGTTATCGCCCACGTTGTCGGCGATGACGCCCGGGTTGCGGGGGTCGTCCTCGGGGATGTTCGCCTCGACCTTGCCGACGATGTCGGCGCCGACGTCGGCGGCCTTCGTGTAGATGCCGCCGCCGATGCGGGCGAAGAGCGCGATCGAGCTCGCGCCGACGGCGAACGAGTGGACGATCGTCGCGAGGTGCTCGTGGTTGCGGAACAGGGCATAGATGCCGCCCAGGCCGATGAGGCCGAGCCCCGCCACGCAGAGGCCCATGACGGCGCCGCCGTCGAGCGCGGTGACGAGCGCGGTGGGCTTGCCGTGCGCGCGGGCGGCCTCGGCCGTGCGAACGTTGGCGTACGTCGCGGCCTTCATGCCGAAGAAGCCGGCGATGAGCGACAGGAACGCGCCGGCGGCGAAGGCGCCCGCGGACAGGAGCCCGAGCGTCGCGGCCAGGAGCGCGAAGACGGCGGCGGCGTAGACGGCGAGCACCTTGTACTCGCGCGCGAGGAAGGCCATCGCCCCCTCGCGGACGTAGCGCGCGATGCGCGCCATCGTCTCGTTGCCTTCAGGGGCCTTCTTGACACGCACGTAAAAGGAGCGTGCGACCATGAGCGCGACGGCGCCCGTTACGAGCGACTGGTACGACAATGCATCCACGGGTGATGGTCCTCTCGGTCGCCCCCGGCCGGAGCGAGCGCCGGCTCACTCGTCCGTCCACGACGGCGGATCAAGTAGGAAATTGCGCTGCCTCGGTTCCAGACGGCCGCCCGGGGCGAAATCTTGAGCTGGCCTCCGGGAACCTGGCGTGCGCGACGTCGGTCTTGCTGGCTCCCGCGCGAGCCATCGGAGACCGTGACATCGGAATATTACAGATAGAAACGACGCGCGCGACGCGAGAGCGCGCGTCGACGCGCGGAGCACGGGGGCGATCCAGCGGCGCGTCCGACGACGACCAGCGCTACTCGAGCAGCGCGAGCGTCTGCGGATCGGGCTCGCCGCCGCAGTACTTGTCGAGCGCCGCGAGGAACGTCCCCTCGCCGGGGGCCGCGCGGGAGAACAGGGTCATCGACGAGCAAAACTTCATGTCATCGGGGCTATCGAAGATGTCGTAGAGCGAGCGCCCCTCGATCTGGTTCACGAGGCGAGCGCACTCGAGCAACCTCGGACCGAGCGTCGGGTGCTGCAGATACGCCTCGGCTTCGGCCTTCGAAGCGATGCCGTACCTCTGGGCCATGGCGCTGTGACCCAGGCCCTTCAGCTGCGGAAAGATGAACCACATCCAGTGGCTGGTCTTCTCTCCTCGGCGCAGCTCGGCCAGGACGCGGGCATAGACCGGAGCCTGCGCGTCCACGAATCGTTGCAGGTCGTACGGATCGGACATGGGCGCTCCTCGACCCCAGAGTAGCGTTCGGTCGGGCCGCTCGACACCGCGGATCGTCGCGCGCGGATCACAGGCCCGTGTGCGTCCCCGTGATCCAGACGGTCGCGTGGGAGCCGTCGGGCTGCGTGGCCCAGGTGCGGACCCGGTACTTGCTCGTGGCGACCTGCTGCGCGGTGCCGTAGTTCTCGTGGAAGTAGACGAACGCCGGCGTCGAGCAATGCCCGCGGCCGGTCAGCGGGTTGTCCCAGATCCAGGCGCCCGCCTGCTCCTTGTACGTGAGCTGCACGAACTGGCTCGTGGCCGCGTCCCAGCGCTGCACGCGCGTGGCCATCTTGGTGTTCGCGCAGTCGCTCATCGCCTGCGACGCGTCGCTCCACGAGGTGGAAGAGGCCCCCCAGAAGGACGGCTGCACGTCGAAGCGGTAGGTCTCCGGGGTCTGGTGCTGGTAATAGCCCGGCACGGGGAAATCCACGATCGTCGTCGCTCGATCCTGCCCGATATCAGGACAGATGCCGTCGATCCACTGGTAGGCGCGGACGTAGTTCTCGGTTGCTCCGACCGCGGTGAGCTGCGCGCTCGTGAAGTTCGGGTCGGTCCCCATCGCGCAGGGGTCAGGGTTTCCTCCGAGCGCCTCGGCGCTCTCCACGGTGTCTTCCTCATCGATGCTGCCGTCGTCGGCCGCGACGCAGCCCGTGATCATCGAGAAGGTGATGAGACCGAGACCGAGATGATACGCAGCAATCTTCATGGTTCGACTCCCCGTGGTATGCCGGCCTCTCGGCCGCGCCCGCACTCGCACTCCAACAGAGAGCAGGGAGCGTGCCTGCGACCATCCCCTGAGCGCTCCCGTGCCTTCGATGATCTCGCAGCGCAGGATCGCGATGCGGGCTGTGGGGCAGACCGCCGCTCGCCCCCGGCGATGGAGGCGGCAGCCTCCTCCATCGGCAGGGCGGTGAAGGCTTGCGCCTCCACCTCGGCCGCGATGATCGATTGCCCATGCGGAGCACGGAGCACCTCGGTGCCCTTTGTGTCATGGCGCTTGAGTAGAGGGCGGCGCGGGTCGTGGCACCAGGCGCCGCGATGCTCGGCTGCAACCGCTCAGGAGCCGTGGCGCCTTTCCCCTGGACCACCGTGCGTTCGGGTCGATGGCGTACACGAGATGCCAGGCCATCATCGATTTGAAATCATCGAGATGATGTCAAAATCGGTCCCCACACGGGAGACCATGGCCTGCGCGCCCCATGGCTCGCAGGTCGTCATGGTCGAGCAGAGAGCGCGCGTTTCGAGGCGCGCTGGAGGAGCTCATGCCTCAAGTCTCGACGATTCTCAGGAACAGCAGGATGCATGCCGCCGTGGTGATGACATCCGCCATGGTCGGTTGCGCCGCGCCCCCTGAAAGCAAACAGGGGAGCCCCGAACCCGACGGGGCAGCGGCGTCCGCGAGCGCGCTCCGGGCGAATGACAGGCACTCACGGCATGGTCACGGCCACGGTCACGGCGCAGCGAGCTGCAATGATCACAACCCATGCACCCTGGACGCACGCGTCAGGCGGGCATGCGTCCATGCGCCCGCGCCGTATGGCCCGCCGCCGTCGCGAGGGCGAGATCGCTGCGGCGAGGGCGAGGTGTGCGACGGACACGGCGCCTGCGTGGAGCCGGGCGCGCCGCTCTGGAGCGTGAGCTTTCCCGGCGAAGCGTCGTTCGAGAGCATCAACGCAGACAGGGCCAGCAATGTCCTCCTCACTGGCCAGCTCAGCGGTACGGCCGACCTCGGCGGAGGCCCGCTCACGAGCGCGGGGCAGCGCGATGTGCTGATCGCGAAGCTCGATCCGGACGGCGAGCTCGTCTGGGCGAGGCGCTACGGCGGCCCTGGGGACGAGTTCGGCTCGAAGATCGCCGCGCTCGCCGACGGGGGCCGGGTGAACGCGGGAGGCTACGTCGACTCGCTGGATGTCGGCGCCGGGCCGATCCCCAGCGCCGGGCTGAGCGACATCTACGTCATGAGGACGGACCCGGCAGGGAACCCCGCGTGGGTCCGCCATTTCGGCGATCCCGCCTATCAAGACGTCTATGGCCTGGCGGTCGACGGCGAAAACAACGTGGTCGTCCTCGGCTCGTTCGAGGGGACTGTCGACTTCGGCGCGGGGCCGGTGAGCAGCGCTGGCGCGCAGGACATCTTCCTGTTCAAGCTGGACCCAGCGGGCAACACCCTCTGGAGCAAGGGCGTCGGGAGCGACTCCAGCGACGGGTCGGTCGCCCTCACGACGGACCCGATCGGCAACGTGATCTTCGGAGGATCCGTGGGGACCGGCGCGGATCTGGGCGATGGGCCGCACCCGGGCCCTCGGCTCTTCGTCGCGAAGCTGGATCCCGCGGGCAACCACCTCTGGAGCAGGGCGTTCGGAGACACGTCGGGCTTCATCCAGGACGTCGAGGCGGACCCGGCGGGCAACGTGGTCGTGGCCGGGCAGACGGGCATTCCCATCGACCTCGGCGCAGGGCCGATCATCAACGAGGGCTATCAGGCCGCGTTCCTCGCGAAGCTCGACGCGGCCGGGAACACCCTCTGGAGCAGGGGTTTCAGCGCGCCGGAGAGCCTTGTCGTCATCACCTCGATCGACGTCGACAGCCAGGCGAACGTGGTGGCTTCCGGGGTGCTCGTCGCCGACGTCTCGGCGACGCTCGACTTCGATGGGATCCCCTTCCCTTCAGGGCACAACCCGTCGAGCTACAGCGCGCGCACCTTCCTGGTGAAGCTCGGCGCCGACGGGCACGTGCTGTGGGTCGAGGGGTTCGACACGGAGCGCCCCTTCGGCATCGTCGTCGATCCGCGCGATCGCGTGCTGGCCACGGGGACCTTCACCGGCACCCTCGACCTCGGCTCCGGCCCGCTGACGGGAAACGAGGACACCTTCGTCGCGGCGTTCGGCCCCTGACCCACGGCGACCACGAGGGCGAGCCACGCGGGGGGGCCCGCCCGCGTGGGCTCACATCCCGACGGCGGAGGGCGGCGAGCGCGAACAGGCACCGTTCGTCGGCTTCGCCCCTGCCCTCGCGCGCTCGCGGTCGCCGCCGGGACACGGACGCTCAAGGAGCGTGGTAGGACGCGACCTGCCCCTGGTAGCGGTAGTCGCCGGCGTTGGACCAGAACACGCCCTGCCCCTCCGGGGCGAGGACGCGCCAGGGGACGGGCTGTCCGAACGCCAGCAGGACGGTCCTGTTGCTCTCGAGATCGTGCGCGTTGACGCTGCGGTTCCCGCGCGTATCCGTCGAGAACAGCGTCGAGCCCCGAAGGGCCAGCCCCGACATCGAGATCCCCTGATGGACCAAGGTCTTCTGCCCTCCGGCGATGGGCGCCTTGAAGACGCCGCCGTCGCCGGCGTTGGCCCAGTAAACGAACTCCGCGTCCACCGCGATCCCGGCCGGCTCGGCCTCGTCGTCGGCGATGACGGTGACCTCCCCGCCCGACTTCGCCACCTTGTAGACCTTGTTGGTCGCGGCTCCGCCGGTCCAGTAGAGGTTCTCTGCGTCCTGCGCGAGGTACGCGGGCCTCCCGGCGTCCGACGCGAGGACGACCGGCTCGCCGCCGTCGAGCGGCATCGTGTAGATGTTCTCGCCGTCGCCGTCGCCGAAGTAGAGGGCCGACGCGTCGCCGATGACGCTCACGACATAGCCGACCTGGGCCAGCGTCTCCACCTCCAGGCTCGCCTTGTCGACGCGCCGGAGCGCCGAGGGGATCACGGGATCATCGTCGCCGCCGCTCGCCCAGTACACGTGGGAGCCGTCGACCCACAGCGCCTTGGGATCGGGATCGGCGGGGATCATCGCCTCTGGCTCGGCGGTGCCCAGCCTCACGCGGTAGATGAACCCGTCGTTGTTGTCCCCGGTCGCGACGTCCTCGGTGCCGCCGCTCGCGAAGTAGAGGAAGGACTCGTCGGCTGCCAGCGCGCTCGGGTAGCGGTGCCGGCTCGCCATCGGGGTCGGCAGGATCATCCCGGGATAGATCCTGGAGACGCGGTTCGTCTCCGTGATGACGCGGTCCCTGGAGACGTCGTGTCGCGCGAGCGGCGCGAAATCGTCCGAGCCCTCCTGCGCGGTGAAGGCATAGGCGCCGAGGACCGTGTTTTCGCCAAGCTCCGCCTTGAGCTCCACGGTGATCGGCAGCGTGAGCGTGATCGGCCTGGCGAACGTCAGGCCCTCCGGGCCGAGCACGTACATGGGCCCCACCGCGCCCTCGGGCGCCTCATCGATGCGCTCGATGGTGATCACCGTGTCCTCGCTCACCGCGCCTGGCGGCACGTCGATCGTGAAGCCGTCCTCCGCGGTGAAGGTCGCGCCCTGCGCATCGACGGAGAACTGCTGCCCGGGCCCCGGCTGCGCGCCGGTCCCCGACGTGGCGTCGCCGCTCGCGTCGCTGCCGTTGGCGTCGCCGCCGCCCGCATCGCCGCTGCCCGTATCGCCGCCGCTCGCATCGCCGCCGCCCGTGGCCCGATTGCCCTTGTCCGTCCCTCCGCACGACGCGCAGCTCAGCGCGGCTGCCGCGCACGCCAACATCATGAATAAGGTCCTTGTCATCGTTTCGCTCCTCCGCGGGCGGTCGTCGCCGCCATGTCATGGAAGGCCATGGTTCTGCCGAGCTCGCCATGGGGGCGGCTGCGACATCACCCTTGATCAGACAACAGCGTAGCGCCCGATGTGGCGGTGGCGAGCTGAGCCAGAGCAGGTGAGAGACATACAGTCTTTACCTGTCAGGGTTATCCCAGGCGTCCACTCGCCATGCCCCTTACGCATCGTGGTTGTCCCACGTGTCCACTCGCTACGGTCCTTGCCCGTCAGGGTTGTCCCAGGTGCATGGTTGGACCGCGCGTCGCCGGCGACTCATGACTCGCCGCGGCGGGGCGGCGGCGCCGCGCGGGCGCTCAGGCCGCGCTCGACGACGGAGCGGGCGAGCGGCTCGCCAGCGTCGGGGCTTCCAGCGCCGCGCCCGTCGACGGTGTGCGGGCGGATTGAGTTCGTGAACGGTCCGCGTATCCTGGCCTCGCTGCACCGAAGCCCCCCGCAGTTCCTCGGAGTCGTCGCGCGAGCGTGACGGGAGCCAGCATGCCGATCGGGCAAACGAAAGGGAGTATCGTACCGCATCGCCGCATCGCCGCGCCGCGCGCCCGCGGCACGCGGGCCGCCGCGGTGCTCGCGGCGCTGCTCGGGCTCGCCGCGCCGGCGGCCGCGCAGGCGCAGGGCGCGCCGAAGCCGGCCCGCGGCGACGCAGCGAGGCCCGGCGCGCCAGGCACGGCGCCCGCGACAGCGGGTGCCCCGATCGCTCCAGCGCCCGTCCCGATCGCTCCGGTGCCCGCCCCGATCGCCCCGGCGCCGGTCCCCATCGCTCCGGCGGGCGGCGCGCTGCTGCCCATCGCGCAGGGCTACTACCTGCCGACGCCGCCGCTCCCGCCGTGGGCCAACCCACGGACCATCGAGTACGAAGAGGGGGACCCGATCCCGCGCGGCTACGCGCTCCGGACCAGGGCGGACCGCAAGCTCGTCACGGCGGGGCTGCTGACGTTCGGCATCCCGTACGCGCTCACGTTCACGGTCGCAGGCATCGCGTCGCTCGACAACGACGATTTCGGCGAGTTCGGGCCGCTGTTCATCCCGTTCGCCGGCCCGATGCTCGCGGCCGGGACCCTGGAAGCGGAGGGCGCGGGCATCTTCTGGCTCACGATGGACGCCGTGACCCAGGTGGGCGGGCTCCTCCTGTACGCCGCCGGTCTCGCGAACGAGGACGTCTACCTCGAGCGCCAGTTCACGGTGAGCTCACGCGACCCCGGGCCCGCGGTGACCCGCTGGCCTGCGGTCTCGATCGGCGCGTCCTCCGCTGGGCTCCGATGGCGATTCTGAACCGACGCCCCCGCGCCGACAGCCCTCACCCCGAAGGGAGACGCACGTGACCGCGATCCGCACCGTCCTCTCGCTGGCCGCGCTGGTTGGCGCGCTTGCGCTCGCAGCGCCGGCTACGGCGGAGGGCGAGGCCCCCCCGTCCGCGCAGAGCGCGCCACCGCCTGGCTACGCACCGCCTGGATACGCGCTGCCGCCTGGATACGCGCCGCCGCCAGGCTACGCGCCGCCTGGATACGCACCGCCTGGATACGCGCCGCCCGGCTACGCGCTGCCGCCTGGATACGCGCCGGCGCCAGACCACGTGCCGCCCGGCTACGTGCCGTATTCGCCGTCCGTCATCCTCGGCATGCCGCGAAAGCTGACCTACACGGAAGGCGGGATCCGGCCCGCGGGCTATCGCGTCGAGACGCAGATGAACCGCGGGCTGGTGGTCGCGGGGTCGATCGTCCTCGGCAGCGCGTGGGCGCTCGCGGCGCTGACGGCGGGGACCATCCTCAGCTCGGGAGACAGGGATGCCGTCAGCTACTCGCCGATGCTCGTGCCCGTGGGCGGCCCGTTCATCACGCTCGGCACGGGCGAGGAGGTCGACGTCGACGATGACGACGGCCAGCTCGCCGCCGCCCTCCTCCTCCTCGACGGCGCCACGCAGGTGACCGGCTGCGTGCTGCTCATCGCCGGCCTCGCCTCCAACCAGCGGGTCTGGGTGCGCGACGATATCCCTCACAAGGTGGCAGACCAAGCCCCCGAGCTCACCGTCGGCCCCACGGGCGCGACCCTGCGCGTGCGCTTTTGAGGATCGAGCTCGCGTGAGCGAGCGAAACAGGTGAAACCCGCTCCCCCCCTCGGTCACGAACGTGGTCGTAGTCGTAGTCGTAGTCGTAGTCGTGGTCGTGGTCGTGGTCGTGGTCGTCAACGACCGTTCGTGAACGTGAACGTCCCCCAGAAGTCCTCTCTCATTTCCCACGATTCACCTCGCTCAGCGCCATCTTCGTGAGCATCGAGACCGTCCTCTCCAGCAGTTCGCGAGGCTCCACGAGCTCCTGTGCGGTGACGAGCCCCAGGGCTTCGAACACATCGAGGATCGCAGCGCACTCCAGCGCCGAGCCCCTCGCTATCGCATAGAACCGGCGCGCATCTCGCTCCGGCTTGCCGCTGCCCTCCGCGATGTTGAGCGGAACGGAGAGCGCCGCTCGACGCAGCTGATCAGCCAGCTCACCATGCCCGCGAGGGGATCGAGCTGCCAACGGAGCGCTGAGAGCGAGGAACGAGATGGCGCAGCGATAGACGTCAAGTCGTTGGAATCCGAACATGGCAGGGATTTCGACGCGACGTAAAACTCGGTTGCGCGGAATCGAACGGAGGTGGAGACAGTCGTCGGCCGAGGTTTCGGAAGAACGTTTACGTCTACGATCGTGTCGTCGACGACCACGACCACGACCACGACCACGACCACGACTACGACCACGACCACGACCACGACCACGACCACGACTACGACCACGACCACGACTACGACCACGACTACGACCACGACCACGACCACGACCACGACCACGACCACGACTACGACACGACGCGACTACGACCGCGTTTCCACCGGGAGAAGCGTCGCCATGTCGTTCGCGAACACGGACGGAGGCGGCTCGAGCGGGAACTCGGAGAAGAACCGCGGGGTTTCGTGGCTCAACAGCCAGGGCTGTAACTAGACCCTGCGTCGACCGCGCCGCGGCGGGGCCGACCGTGCGTGGCCGTGCGCATCACACGGAGCGGCACGCGAAGATGTGCTCGATCGCGTCGATCACGAGCTGCTCCACCTGGTATGCGGTGATCTCGGCGGGGCTCGCGAAACGCAGGAGATCCATCGGCGGCGGCCTCACGATGAGATAGGCGAGGACCTCCGGCGCCTCGCGCCGCTGGATGACCGCGAAGGCGATGCGGTCCACCCCCGGTGGGGCGCTCGCTCCCCGGATCCCGAGCTCGAGCGCGATGCTCGGCGCCTCGGGCTCCTCATCGAGCGCGATGCGCGGAACGTGCCCGGCGGAGCGGAGCTCGGAGGCGACCTCCTCGAGGACGGGCTTTATCACCTCGCCGCTCACCGCCCGGAAGGCGTCGTCGAAGGCCCGGCGATCGCTCGCGAGCTTCTCTTGCTGCCGCGCCGCATAGCGGCTCGTGATGAGCGCCAGGCGGTGCCTGCTATGGTCCCTCACGGCGCGAGGAGGAGCACTTTGACCTGGCTCGGGACGATCGATACGGCCGGGCAGTTCGTCGAGTTCGTGATCGTCATGCTGGTCAGTCGCGTGGCCGGGATGCCGCCGGCGAGCACGGTGAACGACGCCGTGACATGCCGCGACGGGCCCATCACCATGCCCGAGGCGACCCCGAGGGCGACGCCGGGATTGTCGCCGTTCGTGAGCGGCACGGTGGTCGCCAGGTTGTGCGCCGGCGTGCACATGAACAGCACGTTGTACGCGGCCGGGATGCCCATCGGCTGCATCGCGATGTTCGGGTACGGGACCGGGGTCGGGGCCGGCATCGGCGTGAGACACACGTCGGGTGCGCCGAGAGACATGCCCATCATCTGCGTGTTCGCGAACATCTCGCCCCCTCAACCAAGGTGGATCTGGGAACCGTCGATCTTGGTCAGCCCGCCGCTGTTCACGAGCGTCGTCTCCGCCTTCACGTGGAACGCGGCCCGCGCCTCGAGCTCCAGGTACTCGGCGCGCACCGTCTCGGAGCGCGCGATGAAGCGATAGGCCCGGTCGAGCCGCTGGACGAGGCGCTCGGCCACCGTCTCCACCGACTGCGCCACGGTCTTGATGCGGTCGACCTTCGCCGTGAGGCTGTCGCCGAGGAGGCTCAGGACCCCGACCACCGCGTCGGCGCGCGCCGCCGAGAGGCGCGCAGATCCCGCGGCGATCGTGGCCTCGGCGGGCGTGATCAGCTCGACCCCATCGCGCCCGCTCACCGAGACCCTGCCCGACGCGGCGGCGATCTCCAGGTCGCCCTCGGCCGAGAGCCGCGCCGGCGCCGCGTCGTCGCGCTCGAGCACCGCGAGCACGTGCGAGCCGCGCTCGTGGTGCGCGACGAGCACCTCGTCGCCGAGGGCGGGATCGAGCAGACAGCTGGCGGCCCGCCGCGCCTCCAGCTCGCCCGAGCTCGACCTGACACGCAGGCTGCGACCCGAGACGCCCACCACGATCGCGACCTCCTGCGCAGGCCACGCCAGCTTCCTTGCCAGATTGTCTCTCATCGGTACCTCCGTGCCGAGCTCATCGGCCCTCCGCGCGCCGCTCCGCGTTGCTGAGCTCCTCGTCGTCGCCGAGCGCCGCGGATCGGTTCGTGAATCGTGTGTCCTGCTCGCGCGTCCGGTGGAACCGCGCGCGGAACAGCGTGCAGTGCGAGAAGTCGGCGCCCGCGAGGTCCGCGTACGAGAAATCGGCGTACGTCAGGTCGGCGCCGGCGAACGTCGCGCGGGCGCAGCTCGCGTGCTTGAAGATGGCCTGCTGCGCGCTCGCGCCCGCGAGGCTCGCGCCCTCGAGCCGCGCCTTCACGAAGAGCGCCTGGTCGAGCTTCGCCTTCCTGAGCGTCGCGTCCGACAGGCAGGCCTCCGCGAAGAGGGCCCGCTCGAGGCTCGCCTCGTCGAGGCGCGCGCCCGCGAGGGAAGCCCCCTTGAAATTCGTCTGCACCATCCGCGCGCCCCGGAGGTCGCAGCCGCTGAGATCGACCTCCATGAGCTGCGCGAGCGTGAGATCCATCCCCGAGAGATCCTGGCCGGCGAGCTTGCCCCCGATCAGCATCGCCTTCTCGAGGCGCGCGCCGCGCAGGCGCGCCGTCGACAGGTCCGCCTTGAGGAGCACGGTCTGCACGAGGTTCGCGCCCTCGAAGCTCACCCGCGGGGCGTCGGCGTCGACGAGCGCGGCGCGGTCGAGGTTCGCCGCCTTCAGGCTCGCCTCCTCCAGACGCGGCTTGATCAGGCTCGCGATGGTCAGGTCGGCGCCGTCGAGCGTAGACCGCGACAGATCGCACTCGACGAGGCTGGCGGCGACCAGATCGGCCTCACGCAGGTCGGCCGCGAGGAACGTGCACCGGTCCCACGTGCCGTGGCGGAGGCGCGCCCCCGCGAGCTGCGCCCCCTCGAACCGGCAATCCGAGAAGATGGCCTCGTGGAGCTGCGCGCCCGTGAGGTCGGCGCCCCGGAACGACACGCGCTCGAAGACGGCTCCGGAGAGATCCGCGCCGCGGAGGTCCATGCCCGCGAGATCCTCGTCGACTACCGGATCCGCGCTCGCGACGCGGGCGAGGAGATCGTCCTTGGTCATCGCTTTCGCCTCGGGAACAAGGTCCGGACGACGTGGGCGTCCTTGAAGCTCGTGCGCGCGTCGCCCTCGGTGCCCATCAGGTTCGCGCGGAACAGGTTCGCCCGGAGGAACGACGCGCCGTGGACCTTCGCGCCTTGCAGCATCGCCTCCATCAGGTTCGCGTCCGACAGCTCGGCGTCGCCGAGATCCGCGCGCATCAGCCGCGCCCCTTGCAGGCTCGCGCCCGCAAGGCGGGCCTCCTGCAAGTCCGACTCGCTGAGGTCGCAGCCGTCGGCCCGCACGCGCGCGAGCCCGGCGCCCTTCAGCGAGGCGCCGCGCATCGTCGCGAGGGCGAGCTCCGCGCCCGAGAAATCGGCCCCGCCGAGCTGGCACGCGAGCACGAGGCGCAGGTTGTTCGCGCGGGCGGCTCGGAAGCAAGCGCCCTCGGCGGCCGTCTCGACGAGCGCCGCGCCCTCGATCACGGCCTCCGCGAGGCTCGCGCCGGCCATGCGGCACCGGAAAAACGTGGCTTTCCGAAGACTTGCGCGATCCAGCCGCGCCCCCTCGAGGTCGCACTCGTAGAAGAGGACCTCGTCCGCGAGCGCGCCCGCGAGGTCGCAGCGCGCGAGGCGCGCCTCGAACAGGTCGGCGCCGCGGAGGTCGGCGCCGGCGAAGCGCGCGCCCTCGAGCTCGCCGCGCTGCAGGATCGCCTTGGCGAGGCGCGCGCCGCCGAGGTCGGCCCCGCGCGCCTCGACCTCGCCGAGGTTCGCGCCCTCGAGGCGGACGCCCTCGAGGCGGGCGCCCTCGAGGCGAGCCCGCACCAGCACGGCGCCCGACAGATCCGCGCCGGCGAGCGCGCAGTCGCGCAGGTCCGCGCGCTCGAGGAGCGCCTCCCGCAGGACGGCCCCGGACAGGTCGAGCCCGCGGAGGTCGGCGCCGGTGAGGTCCCAGCCGGTCATCGGGCTCCCCGACGCGACCGCCGCCTCCACGCGCCCGCGGAGATCGCGCTGGGCGGCGTCGTCCAGGATCGCCGCGGGCGCCATGTGGTGCGCGGCCTGCCTGTAGGCGAGGATCTGCGCCTCCTCGAGCTTGCGCAGCCTCGCGAGGAACGCCGGATCCTCGAGCTGGGCATCGAGCTCGTCCATCGGGGCGCCGAGGTCGCGGCCGATCTGGGCGGTCTCTCGCATGCGGGCGAGGTGCTCGTCCGCGCGAAACCTGGGCGGCCCGCCTGCCTCGCGCTTCGATTTCTCGATCACCTCGTCGATGTCGATGCCGTGCTCGGCAAGGTTCTGGCGCGCCTGATCGAGGGCCTCGGCCTGCTTGACCTTGGCCTCGGCCTCGAGGCGGGCGGCCTCCGCCTCGACCCGCTCCATGTACTCGGGCAGCTCGTCGAGCTTCGGCGGCGCCTCCGGCGGCGGCAGCTCGCGCGGGATGCCCTTCTCGTCCGGATCGAGCCCGAGCACCCGCACGGACATGCGGGCGTTGTCGAGCTCCCGCTGCGCCCGCTCGCGCGACCGCCGCTCCAGCACGCCCTCGCGGCGCAGGAGCTCGTCCATGTCGCTGATCTTCTCGTCCGGCAGCGCGGGGGCGTCGGGGTCGGGGTCCGGGAGCAGATCGCGATCGCGCAGGGCGACGAGGTGCCCCTTCTTCTTGTCGAGGCGCTGCGCCAGGACGGCGTCGTAGTGCTCCTTCGGCCGGGGGGCGCCGCGGCGCTCGAGCGCGGCGAGCAGGCACTTCACGTCGCGGGCGTCGTCCTCCTCGACGCGCGCGACGCCCCGGAAGATCGCGATCATGCGGCGGATGTTGGGCAGGAGCACGAGCGTCTCGAGCCTCGTCCCGATCTCCTCGAGCGCGTCCTCGCGCGAGGTCCGGGTCACGAAGCAACGCGCGACGAGCTCGGTCACGCGGCCCGTCAGCGTGGCCTGCTCGGGGTGGAGCTGCTCGAGCGCGATCGGCTCGCCGCCCTGGAAGAAGCCGGGCAGGCGTTGATCGGGCGGCGCCACCATGAAGTACTCCGGGTCGAGATCGCGGGCGAAGCCCGGGAAGTCGTTCTCGAGCCACGCCGCGTCGTACGTCCCGAGCTTCGCGTGGCGCTCGGGCCAGGTGGGGTCGAGGGGCCCGAACGCCATGGGAGGCGGCCGATCGCCCGGCGAGGTGATGAGGTGCTTCGGGTGCTCGAGCTGCGGGAGCGGGTGGTAGCTCTTCCCGTCCTCCTCGGCCGGGGCAAACCCCGTCCCGATCGGGTTCGGGGCGAAGCCTGGCCCGCCGAAGGCCCTGTCCCAGCCGAGGGCGAGCTCGGTCAGGGGCTCGGGCTCGCTCGGCACGCCGCGCTCCCAGCGGCGCTTGCCGACGACGTACACGGCCTTGTCGATCGGGCCGACCTGGACGCGGGCCCGGAACGCCGGGCGCGGGGTGCCGCCCGCCGCGAAGGCCTTGCCGAAGGCGAGGACCTCGCCCCGCGGCTTCGGCAGCCCCTCGTCGAGCGCGACGTCCTTGCCGAGCTGCTTCGGGATCTCCTGCCACATCGCGATCTCCGGGAGCGGGAGCTCCGGAGCGTCGAGCGGGAGGTACGCCGTGAGGCCGAGCGCGAGGAAGCGCTGCTGCTGCAGCTCGAACACGCGCTGCAGGACGGAGACACGTTGGGGTTTGATGACGCGCATAGGGGATGGGGGGTCGCTTAAGCCGGACGGGCGCTCAGTTGGCGCGAGTAGCGCTATTGGCGCTATTGACGCGATTGTCCCTCGCCCCGCGCGCGATGTACGAGCGAGACAGATTGGCCCAGCTCACGTCAGGATAAACGAGCTCGGGGTCGTCACCATCGATCTTGACGGCGACGCGCTTTCCCGGCTCCGCCATCGACAGCGAGCTGATGTTCAGCTCCCACTCCGTCCTCGCGAGGTACACGGCCCCGCCGGGCGGCTGCACCTCCAGCCGGAGCTCGACGAAGGCCATGGCGCCGTCTTCGAAGGTTCCGAGGGTCCGGCTCGACACCACCGTGGCCTGAGCGAGGCTCGCGCGAGCCGCTCTCGCGGCGAACTGGGTCATCCGCTCTTGCCCTGCGCGGATGCCGGCTTCTTCCCTGCGGAAGACGAAGAAGAGGATAGCCGCGAGGACGAGGAGCGGCACGAGGATGGCAGAGAGGACGATGATCGTACCCATGTCGCTGCGCGATCTCCCCTTCGGGCTCACGGGCGCCGAGCCGCGGCCTGGCCGCGGGCGCCGGCGGTCGAGGCCGAGCTCCTGGACGAGATGACCTTGCTCGCTCTCTCAGCTGAGCACATGGACGCCGGAGAGGTGATAACGCAGCGCTGTCATCGCGAGCCGCGTCGGCAGCTGAGAGATCTTCGCCGCGCCCGACTGGATGGAGACAGGCTTCACCGTGACCTCGACGGCGCTGTTGATCGCGAGCGAGGCGCCCCATTTGAACGCCAGCGCCACGCCGCCCGTGATGTCGAGCTTGGCCGCGTAGGTCGCGGTGAGCGCGGCCGAGAGCTCCAGCGTCGCCTTCGCGCCGATGAAGGTGGAGACGCTGGCGCCGACGGCGTTGGTGTTCGAGAGGCCGAGGAACGTGTCGGACTTGATACCGGCCGTCACGTTGACGTTGTTCGAGACGAAGAGCTTCTTGAACGGACCGTAGGTCTTGAGCTCTTCGGCCCCCTTGATCTGCCCCATCAGGTTGCCGTCGACCGTCTGGATCATGTTGGTCTTGACGCTGACCTCGCACTGGTCCTGCGTCTCGAGCGTCATCTTGCCCTTGCTCTTGACGGTCGTGGTCCCGGCCTTCGTGTCGACGAGGGTGTCCCCGGCCTCGACGTTGACCGTGTAATTGCCGGTCTTCACCGTCGTGGTGGTGTCTCCCTTCACCGTGGTGGTCATCACGCCCGCGTCGACGTCGGTGAAGAGGTTGCCGCTCAGGACGTGGAGCGCCGTGTCGCCCTTGACCTCGGTGTACGAGGTGTTGGCGTCGACGAAGAGCTCGTGGATCCCGGACTGCACGTGGGTGATCCAGTTGTCCTTGATGGTGGCGACCCAGGAGCCTCCGCCGTTCAGGCCCACGGTCTGGTCGAAGTTCTTGCCCGCGTCGAGCAGCGTGTTGTCGTCCGTCTTCACGATGAGCTCGTGCTCGTCGTTCGGCGCGCCCATGCGAAGGTACGTGTTCGAGTAAGGCGTCGAGAGGGTGACGCGCTGCTGCCCTGTCTTGTCCTCGAGCTCGAGCCGGTTCCGCCCGCCGGTCTGGAGGACGTTCTTCGTGTGGTTGCCGCTCGTGACCGGGCTCGGCGTGAGCGCGTTCGGCACCACGCCCGCGATCACCGGCCGGTCGGGGTCGCCGCCGAGGAAGCTGAGCACCACCTCCGTGCCCCTGCGGAGCGGGAAATGAAAGCCCTCGATACCGCCGCCGTGCGGCTGCATCATGCGCACGAACGTCGAGGCCTTCCCGCTCTTCAGGTTGCTCTCGTCGAACTTGAACTTCACGTTGTAGCGGCCGAGATCGTCGATCTGGGCGTACTCGCTCTCGGCCGGGCCGTCGACGGTGCCGTTCTCGTATCCGTAGATGCGGGGCCAGGGCGTGCGGGACTCCGCGCGGAGCTGCGTCTTCGCGGGGATGGCGGTGATCTCGACGAAATAGGCCTCCTCGTGCGGCAGATCGAGCAGCTCGCGGTACCCGGTGGCCCCGGCCAGCTGGTTGCCGTGATGGTGCGCCTCGATGGTGAGGTGCTTCGCGTTGAACGCCGCGCGCGGGTGCTCTTCGAGCTCGAACGTGTAGCCGGGCCGGAGGTGCAGCCGCGTGCCCGTCCCCTGGTAAAGCACCTGCCGCGCGAGCAGCTCCTCGGCCCGGATCTTCGCGAGCCGCTCGCCCGCGGACGGCGTGAAGAAGCGCTCGCCGTACAGGCTCACCTCGCCCGCGCCGTTCGGCGATACGCGCGCCGACCCGGCGACGCTCAGGTTGGGCCGCGCATAGTCGTAATCCTTGAGCTTGATCACCGCCGGCAAGGTCGTGTGCTGGCTGGTGAACGTGCGGAGCGACATCCCCGCGCTCACGTCGTAACCCAGTTGCGGGTGGTACCGGACAGGCTCGCCGATCGGGTCCTCCTCGTACGACTTCGTGTCGCAGAAGACGACCTTGTCGCCGTCGGGCGTGTGCTCGAAGAAGTAGAAGATGCCTTCGCGCTCCATCCACCGCGCCAGGAAGTCGAGATCGCTCTCCCGGTATTGGCAGATGTGCTCCTCGACCTCGTAGCTGCCGAGGCGCATCTCGTACTCATCGGGTCCGATGCCGTTCTCCTCGAGGACGGCCTTCATGACGTCGGGCAGCGACAGCCTGGTGAAGATGCGGCTGCGCTTGGAGAGGCCGAGCAGCCAGAGCTTCGGGACCAGCACCGCCCGGAGGAGCGAGCGCCCGTCCAGCTCGTGGAGCAGGCCCACGGTCGCGAGGACGCCGGCGAAGACGAAGGGCGGGACGTTGTCTCTGGGCCAGTCGAGCACGAGCGACGCCTTGGCGCCGACGGCATCGGGCAGGTCCAAGGACTCGGCGTCCTCGCCCTGGAGCAGGAGGAAGATCTCGATCTGATACGGGCGCGAGATGGCCTCGACGCCTCGAAAGCCGACGACGCGCGTGGAGCTGGGGAGCACGCCCGATGAGATCTTGATGAGGTCGTCCATGGCCTTCCCTGCGTTGTTCGAGGGCACACGCCCGATGCCACCAGGTGAGTCGTCCGCCAGTCGTCCCGAGGAGCTCGCTGATAGAACTAGGCAGAATCCGTCAGGCGGTCAACCTGCCGAAGAACCGTCGATGCCGGCGTCCGCCGGTGGGATCTCGACGAGCGCGCGCAGGATGGCGCCGCTCGATTTCGCGCTCGCGAGCTTGACCCCATAGACGTTGGCGCCCGCGAGGTCCGCGTCGCGCAGATCGGCGCCCTCGACGTTGGCGCACGGCAGGCTCGCCTCCTTCAGCTTCGCCGCGCGCAGGACGGCGCCCGCGAGGTTGGCGCCCGCGAGGCTCGCTCGCGAGATATCGGCCTTCGTCGCGTTGATGTCCGCGAGGCACGCCCGATCGAAGACGGCCTCGACGAGGCGCGCTTGCCGCAGGTCGGCGCCCTCGAGCGACGCGTCCTCGAAGCGCGCGCGCGACCCCTTCGCGAAGGCGAGGTCGGCGTTCTTGAGGAGCGCGGAGGAGAGCTGCGCGCGGTCCAGCGTGGCGCGGGAGAGATCGGCGCGCGTCAGATCGGCCGCGTGGAGGCTCGCGTCCGTCAGATCCGTACCGCTCATATTCGCCCCGGAGAGGCGCGCCGACGCGAAGTTGCATCGGGTGAGCGTCGAGCCGGCGAGGTTCAGGCGCTCGAGCGAGGCGCCGCTGAAGTCGATGCCGTCGAGCTCGGCGCCCGCGAGCTCCAGGTCGTGGAGCGGCTGGCCGCTCCTGAGGCGGGCGAGCAACGTTGCGCGGAGGCCCCGGATCTCCGGCTCGGGCGACGTGGCGGCGGGTGAGGTCGCGGCGGGCGACGCCACAGCGGGCGCGGCGGGCGTGCCGAGCGAAGCCACAGCGGGCGCGGTGGGCGAAGCCACAGCGGGCGCGGCGCGCGTGGCAAACGAGGCTGCAGCGGGCGCGGCCGGGGCGTGCGGTGGTGCGACAGGCCCGGCAGTGTTCTCGGTGATCGCCGTCACCGTGAGGTCGAGGGGCGCAACACCAAGCGGTGGTGCATCGAGGTTTGTCGGGCCGCTCGCCATGGCGACGGGCAGCGGAGGCAGCGGCGCCAGGTGCGGACGGGCGCTCCAGGGCGCCCCCGGGATCGCTGTCACCGGGGAAGCACGCCCGCTGCCGGGCGCGGCGAGCGCGAACGGCGACTTCATCTTCCTGTCCACGACGAGGCCGCTGTCGCGGGCATCGACCGTGTTGTCGTCGACCACCAGCGTCCTGGCGATCGGCCGCTCGCCCGCGACGGGGCCGAGCGCTCCATGCCGGCGATGGGGCGGCGAAGGCGCGGCCGCTGCAGAAGGCCACGCCAGGGGCTGCCCCGGCATCTCGACGCCCGCGACCACGCGCATGCGGGCCGGCGTGTCGCCCGCCAGCAGGGCGACGTTCCCTCGCCAGAGCACGGAGCAGAGCAGCCGGTCGGCGTCGATGGTCAGCGTGTCGGCGACGAGCTCGACCGGCTGCCCGTGGTCCTCCCCTTCCGGCCCGGCCCGGTAGAGCCGCGCGAGCCCGCGGGCCGAAGGCAGGCTGGACCGGAGCCACGGCCAATGCGGGTGCAGGCCCTCGAGGAAGATCCACTCGTCGCCGCGGAGGAGGTCGATCTGCTGATCCGCAGGCGCGGCGTGGAAGTACCGGAAGTCGAAGCTGCCATCGAGATCCAGCGCCGGAGGGTCGGCCGCCTGATCCCGCGCAAGGAGATGCCGCCGCGGGGCCCAGTGCCTCGCGATCGGGCCGAAGCCCGCCGGCCGCATCGGATCGCCCGGATCGACGATGCTCGGCAGCGCAGCGTCGGAGCCCACGCCCACCGGGTTCACATCGAGACGTGGGCCGCCGAACGCGCGCTCGTACACGAGCGGCATCCTGCTGAACGGACGGGGGCTCGGCGCCTCTCGCGTGCGGTCGCCGAAGACATGAAGCGTCTTGTTGAGGATCCAGCGGCCATCGCGGAAGAGCGCGAGCCGCACCGGGAGAGCCGTGGCGGTCGTTCCCGCGGGCGCGCAGGCGTGCCCGCGCACAATGACCCCGGCGCCCGGCAGGTAGGGTGCTGTCTCACTGGCCTCTTCGAGGCTGCCCCACCCCTCCCGAAGCTGGTCGGTGCGGACCAGATCGGCCGCTGCGGCGAGCTCTGCGCTCCTGTCGTGCACGAGGGCAAAGGTGGCCTTGACGACGACGGTGAGCCGCTCTGCGCCCCGCATGCGCCACAGGACGGCGCCGCAGGCGGATGGCGACAGGGCGACGACGGAGAGGGGCCAGGGCGATTGCACGACGCGTGGTCACGGGGCCCACGCACCTCGACGGCAGCGAAGGGCTCTGAGCCGCTCAACATAACCTCGCTCGCCTATCGGGCGCAAGCGCGGGACCTCACCGGAGGCCGCTCGCGGTCGGGTTCTCTCGCGGGAGCATGGCGCGGTGAAGAGGCTCCGGTGATCGCCGTGTGTGGGGTTGTCGGGGGCCAAGATCCAACCTCGATTCGAAAGCCAAGCTCCTCGTGGCGGCCGCCTTCGTCACCGGGACCACCTGCCCGGCTCTCGCATGGCCCAGCGCATCGACGAGGGACGCCGAGAAGAGAACCACGGGAAGGCCAATCCCCATCAACTCGAGGCAGAGAGCCACGACCATCGGATTCGAACTCCCCCCGCGCCATGGGAGGAGCGCGGCAGTGGCGACGGCGCTGGCCATGATGCCAGCCAGACGCGAGGCGGTCGCAATCGAATCGAGATGTGCGTTTACGTGGACGTTTACGTGAACGTGGTCGTGGACGTTTACGTGAACGTGGTCGTGGTCGTGGTCGTTCACGGCCTACCGTTGACGACCACGACCACGACCACGACCACGACCACGTAAACGTCCACGACCACGTTCACGTTCGGATGTTAGGAGAACGCGGCGCGACGCTTGGCTAACGCCTATGCTCCCCTACCGAGCGGCCCTCGACGGCATCGCCTAACAGCACCGCGCCGGCGCCCCCTCAGCGCGCCAGACGGTACGTCGCGTCGAACGGCGAGCCGCCCTGCGGCACCTCCCGCGCGACGCCGCGCTCCGGGTTCGCCGCGAGGTGGCGCAGGACCCAGAAGACCGTCTCGACGTCGTCCGTGCCCGCCGCCTTCGCGACCTCCGCGAGCGACAGCGCGCGGCCCGCGCTCGCGCCGAGCGCCGCGAGCACCTTGGCCTGCAGGTCGAGCACCTCCTGCGCCGCCTTCTTGCCGGCCTCGACGCCGGGCTGGTGGTACGCGTTGATGCCCACGAGCGACGCGTACAGGCCCACCGCGCGCTCGTAGAGCGCGATCAGCATGCCGACGGCGCGCGCGTCGACCGTGTCGATCGTGATCGTGATCGACTCGCGCCCGCTCTCGGTCAGCGCCTTGCGCGTCCCCTGGAGGAAGCCGTCGAGGTAGTCGCCCGTCGTGACGCCGGGGTCGACCTCGAGCACGCCGCGCGACGGCGCGCGATCCCGCAGCACCTCGATGAACGTGACGAAGAAGTTGTCGAGCCCGTCACGGAGCTGCTGCACGTACGCGTGCTGATCCGTCGAGCCCTTGTTGCCGTACACGGCGATGCCCTGGAAGACCTCCTTGCCCTGCCGATCGAGCCGCTTGCCGAGCGACTCCATCACGAGCTGCTGGAGGTAGCGCGAGAAGAGCTCGAGCCGGTCCTTGTAGGGCAGCAGCACCATGTCCTTCCGGCCCACGCCGCCCGTCGCCGAGTACCAGGCGAGCGCGAGCAGCGCCGCCGGGTTCCGGGGCACCTCCTTCGAGCGCGTGGCCTCGTCCGTCTCGCGCGCCCCCTGCAGCATCTCGACGATCGACAGCCCCTGGAGCGCCGCCGGCAGCAGGCCGACCGCAGAGAGCTCGCTCGTGCGACCGCCGACCCAGTCCCACATCGGGAAGCGGGCGAGGAAGCCGTGCTTCGTCGCGTACCGGTCGAGCTCGCTGCCGTCCCCCGTCACCGCGACCGCGTGCGCGCCGAGCGAGAGGCCGAGCCGACGGTACGCCGCCTCGAGCTCGAGCATTCCGTTGCGCGTCTCCTTCGTCCCGCCCGACTTCGAGATGATCACCGCGAGCGTCGCGCCGAGATCGTCCCCGATGGCGTCCAGCGTGCGATCGATCCCGTCGGGATCCGTGTTGTCGAAGAAATGGATCTGCATCCGGTCGGCCGGCGTCCCCAGCGCCGAGGCGACGAACTGAGGCCCGAGCGCCGAGCCGCCGATCCCGACGACGAGCACCCTGCTGAAGCGGGCCGACCGCTCCGGCCGGACCCGCGCCGCGTGAACGTCCGCGGCGAAGCTCAGGATCCGCGCGTTCGTCTCCTCGATCGCCGCGCGGAGCGCCGCCTCGGGCGCGAGCTCCGGCGCGCGCAGCCAGTAGTGGCCGACCCGGCGGCCCTCGTCAGGATTCGCGATGCTCCCGCCCTCGAGCGCCGCCATCTCGGCCAGCGCCGCCTGAATCCGCGGTTCCATCGTGGTAAAAAAGTCGCTCCCGAAGCGGATCCGGCTCACGTCCAGCCAGAGACCGAGGCTGGGATCGTGGAAGAGGTGGTCCCGGAAGCGATCGAAGGGGAGGACGGCGGGCGCCGGTCCTCGACCCGGGGTTCTGCGGTCTTGATCCATGGCCCCCCTTCTACCGCTTCTCCCTACCGTTTCTCCAGGCGGTCGAACCCCTTGCCCGGACGATGTTCCGGCCCACGAGGCGGAGTCATCGGAAAACGACTCTAGCGTGCCGGCCCGACACGCGTTATTTGCAGCCCGACCACGATGCAGCTTGATTTCGGAATCAATGCAGGGCTCGTCGAGGAGCTCTATGCCCAGTACCTCGAGAACCCGGAGTCGGTAGACCCCGGCTGGCGCTCGTTTTTCGAGGGAAAGAACGGCGGAGCGACGCCGAGCAGGCTGCCCGCTCCGGCGCCGCCGCCGACCATCCAGCATCAGGTGCTGCGGCCCGGAAACGGGAACGGGCACGGGTACGGGAATGGCAAGACGAACACGAACGGCGAGGCCGCGAAGACGCTGGAGGCCGCGTTCGCACGGACGCTGAGCGAGCACCCGAGCTCGCCCGAGTCCTCGCGCGATCTCAAGGTGCTCGCGGAGGCCGCGATCAAGGCGCGCGTCTACGCCCTCGTGAACGCCTACCGCGTGCGCGGCCACCTCTTCGCGCACGTCGACCCGCTCGGCCTGCCGCCCGCCACGCCGCCCGAGCTCGACCTGACGAACTTCGGGCTCCGGGTCGAGGATCTCGAGCTGCCCTTCCCGACGACCGACCTCGCCGGCGTGCCGCCCGTCCTCACGCTGCGCGAGATCATCCGCCGGCTCGAGGAGACGTACTGTCGCTCGATCGGCGTCGAGTTCACGTTCATCGAGGAGCCCGAGGCGCGCCAGTGGCTCCAGCAGCAGATGGAGTCGACGCGCAACCGGCTCACGCTCGACCGCCAGAAGCAGCTCCGGATCCTCACGAAGCTCTCCGACGCCGAGATCTTCGAGCAGTTCATCCACAAGTCCTACGAGGCGGGCACGAAGCGCTTCTCGCTCGAGGGCGCCGAGAGCCTCATCCCGCTGCTCGACCTCATCATCGAGCGCGCGGGGGCGCACGAGGTCGACGAGATCGTGGTCGGCATGGCGCACCGCGGCCGGCTGAACGTCCTCGCGAACATCATGGACAAGAGCCTGCGCGAGATCTTCGCGGCCTTCGAGGACAAGAACGCGGAGCGCCACCTCGGCAGCGGCGACGTCAAGTACCACCTCGGCTACTCGACCGATCGCACGCTCGAGAACGGGCGCAACGTCCACCTCACGCTCACGTTCAACCCGAGCCACCTCGAGTTCGTGAACCCCGTCGTGCAGGGGCGCGTCCGCGCGAAGCAGGACCGGCGGCTCGCCGACGGCGCCGCCGACGCGCGCCGCGCGCGTGATGCCGCTGCTCATCCACGGCGACGCGGCGTTCATCGGGCAGGGCGTCGTCGCCGAGACGCTCAACATGATGAACCTGCCGGGCTACACGACGAGCGGCACGGTCCACGTCATCGTGAACAACCAGGTCGGGTTCACGACCGATCCGATGGAAGGGCGCTCGACCCGCTATGCGTCCGACATCACGCGGATGCTCAAGGTCCCGGTGTTCCACGTGAACGGCGAGGACCCGGAGGCGGTCGCCCACGTCGCGCAGCTCGCGATCGACTACCGCACGCGCTTCGGCTCCGACGTGATCATCGACATGTACTGCTACCGGCGGTACGGCCACAACGAGGGCGACGAGCCGCGCTACACGCAGCCGCGGATGTACGCCGCGATCGACAAGAAGCCCACCGTCCGGCAGGTGTACGTCCGGCGCCTCATGGAGCTCGGGCAGGTCACCGAGGAGAAGGCCGACGAGATCGTCGTGCGGCGCCGCGAGGCGCTCGCCGCCGCGCTCGACGAGGTGAAGCAGAAGGGCTTCGCGCCGGTGCTGTACTCGATGGGCGGCGTGTGGTCGCACTACCGCGGCGGCGCCGACCACGCGACGCCGGAGGTGCCGACGAGCGTGCCGGCCGAGAAGCTCATCGCGCTGTCGGAGAAGCTCCTCGAGCTGCCCGAGGGCTTCAAGGCGCACCCGAAGGTGCTGCCGACGCTCCAGCAGCGGCACGACAAGCTCGTCGCCGGCGAGCCGTTCGACTGGGGCACGGGCGAGATGCTCGCCTACGCCTCGCTGCTCGCCGAGAAGACGCCGGTGCGGCTCTCCGGTCAGGACGTGCAGCGCGGCACCTTCAGCCACCGGCACGCGGTGCTGCGCGACGTCGACACGAGCGCGCGCTTCGCGCCGCTGTCGCGCGTGGCCGAGGGGCCGGCGCGCTTCGAGGCATACAACAGCCCGCTCAGCGAGGCGGGCGTGCTCGGCTTCGACTTCGGCTACAGCCTCGACTACCCGGACGGGCTCGTCATCTGGGAGGCGCAGTTCGGCGACTTCCTGAACGGCGCGCAGGTCATCGTCGATCAGTTCCTCACGTCGAGCGAGGACAAGTGGCACCGGCTGAGCGGCATCGTGCTCTTGCTGCCGCACGGCTACGAGGGCCAGGGGCCGGAGCACTCGAGCGCGCGCATCGAGCGCTGCCTGCAGAACAGCGCCGAGGACAACATCCAGGTGTGCAACCTGACGACGCCGGCGCAGCTGTTCCACGTGCTGCGGCGGCAGGTGCACAGGCCCTGGCGCAAGCCGCTCATCATCGCGACGCCGAAGAGCCTGCTGCGCGTCCCGGCGACGTCGAAGGGCCCGCACCGGCCCGTGTCGACGATCAAGGATCTCTCCGAGGGCCAGTTCCACCGCGTGCTGCCCGACACGAGCGGGGTCGATCCGGCGGACGTGAAGCGGGTGCTGCTCTGCTCGGGCAAGGTCTACTACGACCTCGCGCTCGCGCGGGAGACGCGCGGGCTCAAGGACGTGGCGATCCTGCGGCTGGAGCAGCTGTTCCCGCTGAACGACGAGATCGTGAACGCGCTCGCGCCCTACAAGGACGGCACGCCGCTCGTGTGGGTGCAGGAGGAGCCGCGCAACTACGGCGCCTGGTACTACATCCTCGCGGTGCTCCGGCAGCGCATCGGCGACCGGCTGCCGCTCTCGTGCGTGAGCCGCGCGCCGAGCGCGAGCCCGGCCACGGGCTCGCGCGCGAGCCACCTCCTCGAGCAGAAGATGCTGATGGACGAGGCGTTCGTCGGGGGCACCCGGTGAGCGGCGACGCGGCGAGCCTGCAGGACAGGTACTCGCCGCAAGGCCGCTGCTTCGGCTGCGGGCCGGCGAACGACAGGGGGCTCCGGCTGAAGAGCCGCGTCGAGGGCGACGCGGTGGTCTGCGACTTCACGCCGGAGCCGCACCACGAGGCGTTCCCGGGGATGCTCAACGGCGGCATCATCGGGGCGCTGCTCGACTGCCACTCGAACTGGACCGCGGCCTACCACCTGATGAAGGCGCGGGGGGCCGACGCGCCGCCGTGCACGGTGACGGCGGACTTCCACGTGAAGCTGAAGAAGCCGACGCCGCTCGGCGGCCCGGTGCACCTGCGGGCGCAGGTCGCCGAGGCGGAGGGCGACCGCGTCGTGGTCGAGGCGACCCTGGAGGCGGGCGGGCGGGTCACGGCGACGTGCCGCGGGACGTTCGTGGCGGTGAAGGAAGGGCACCCGGCCTTCCACCGCTGGTAGGCGCCGGCTGACGCGCGGCGCGGGCGGCTGCCGCCGCTCGTTGACACTCGCACACGCACACGCCGGCTGACGCGCGGCGCGGTCGGCCCGTCCGCGACCGGGAAGGCGTTGCTCGCCGCCTCCGTGGCACACGCGATGCTCGCGCCCCGGCGCGCGGCGTTCCCGGCGTGGCGCGTGGATCGGATCCGCCGTCCTCGCGGCGCCGCGCAGCGAGGAGGATCCGCAATGAAGGCAAACACCGGGGTCGCGATCGCCGCGGGAGCGGTCGCCGTGCTCTGCGGGAGCGTCGCCGCTGCGCAGGACTTCGAGGGCGAGGTCCCGCCGAGCTACCTGCGCTCTCCGCTGGGGGCGCCTGCCAACGCGCTCGAGCTCGGCCTCAACCTCGGGTACGCGCAGGGGTTCGGCGACATCGGGAGCGAGCGGCGCGTGCGCGACGTGGCGGGGCCGGGGGCGGGCGTGGGCGTGAAGCTCCTCTACCGCGCGGTGCCGAAGGTCGGCCTCGGGCTGACGTCGCGCTACGAGCAGTACACGGCGCAGGGCGCGGAGCAGGGCGGGGCCGACGTGCGCGGCGTGACGCTGGGCGCGGAGGCGAGCTTTCACCTGGCGCCGTTCGAGCGCGTCGATCCGGTGATCTCGCTGGGCAGCGGCTACCGGGCGCTGTGGACCGCGGCGCCGCCGGGGGTGAGGGGCGGCACGGTGACCCACGGGATCGAGCTCGGGCGACTCCAGGCGGTGATCGACGTCCGCATGTCCGAGAGCGTCGCGCTGGGGCCCACGATCGGCGGCGGGCTCAACCTGTTCCTCTGGGAGAACGCCGAGGGGTCGAGCCTCGGCTGGGAGGTCCCGGGCGGGCGCGTGAACAGCTTCGTGTTCGCAGGCCTCGAGGGCCGCTTCGACCTGGGTGGGCAGCGCGTGCGGGAGGTCGTCCAGGTCGCGCGGCGGCGGTGAGAGCGGCGCGGGGATGTCATCGTGGAGGCCGCACGCCGCGCACCTTCCGGACGACGCAAGCGCCGGCGGGTGGCTCCGCGTGGCGCGGGCGGGCGGGCGCGGCGAGCACCGACCGAGGTGCCATAAGGTCTCAGGTGGCTCGAGGTCTCAGGCGCGCCTTATGTGGCGCGCGACGAGACGTCCCAGGTGGCAAGGCCCGAAGGGAGACATGCCGGGCGGTGTTCTCAGCGCAAGCTCCTCGGCCCCTGTCTTGGCGGATGGCCGAGCGCCCGCCCGCCCGCGCCGCGCGGAGCCACCCGCCGGCGCGCTCGGCTCGGAATCACCTCGAACCGCCACCGCCGCACGAGGACGACGCCGCCCCGGCCCTCCCGATTCCGTCTCCGCAGCGCCCGGCCTCGGCTACGCTACGCGGCCTGCGCGGCGCGGACCGACGCGCGCGCCTGCCCGATCGATGCAGCTGTTCATCGCGCTCGCCCTCTTCGAGGGCTGCCCCTTCGATTTCCTGAACAGCCCGGCCGCGCTGCGCGGCGCGCTGGAGGCGGCCGTCGCCGCGGGATCGTTCACGCTGCTCGAGATGGCGGTCGTCCCGTTCTCTCCGCAAGGGATCACCGCGTGCGCCGTCGTCGGCGAGTCGCACGTAGCGCTGCACTCCTGGCCCGAGTCGGGGCGGCTCTTCGTCGACGTCGCCTCGTGCAGCACGCTGGAGAGCGTCCGCCGCGCCGTCGCCGCCATCGGGAGCGCGCTGCCCGAGGGGCGGCTCGCGATCCTCGACGAGCGGGTCGTCGACCCCGCCGGCGCGCGGGCGCCCTGACGCGGCGCCGCGCCCTCGCGAAGAGGGCGCGCGGCCACGCCGGGCGCGGTGTGGATCAGTGGTGGCCGAGCACGCGGCGGAGCGGCTTGTTGAACGCGAACATCGCGGCGCCCGCGCCCACGCCGAGCACGGTGAGCATCAGGAAGAACATGTCCTTCGACCAGCGCGTGTAGAAGATGCCGATGTAGCCGCTCAGCGTGTTGCCGAGGAAGCTCGAGACGAACCACATGCCCATCATCATCGACACGATCCGCACCGGCGAGACCTTGGTCACGAGCGACAGGCCGATGGGCGACAGGTAGAGCTCGCCGATCGTGAGCAGCAGCGTGCAGAAGACCGGCCAGAACAGGCTGCCCTTGCCGTCGCCGACGGCCTGCGCGCCGAGGATCATCACGATGAACGACAGCCCGAGGATGGTGCAGCCGATCGCCATCTTCGAGACGCTCGTCGGCTCGGAGCCCCGCTTCGCCTGCCAGCGCCAGAAGACGTCGAGGAGCGGCGCGAACAGGATGATGCAGAGCGGGTTCACCGACTGGAACCACGTCGACGGGATCTGGAAGCCGAGGACGCTCGGCCACACCGTCTTCTCGTCGGCCCAGGTCTGCATCGTGTTGCCCTGCTGCTCGTAGACCGCCCAGAAGACGATGTTGAGGGCGCAGAGCGCCACGAGCGCGCCGACGCGCTTCCACTCGTCGCTGGAGAGCGGCTGCTTCTGCTCGCCGGCGCCCTCCGCCGTCTTCATCAGGTTGTCCTTGGCGAGGTACTTCTGCCCCGCCAGGTAGACGACGAGCCCAAGGCACATCCCGACGCCCGCGGCGGCGAAGCCGTAGTGCCACCCGTAGACGGCGGCCAGGGTGCCGCACACGAAGTTGCAGATGAAGGCGCCGAGATTGATGCCCATGTAGAAGATGGTGAAGGCGCCGTCGCGGCGCGGATCACCCGCCGGGTACAGGCTTCCGACCTGGGTCGAGATGTTGGGCTTGAACGCGCCGTTGCCGAGGATGAGCAGGAGCAGCGCGATGAAGAACGAGTTCTCGAGCGCCATCACGAAGTGCCCGGCGGCCATCAAGACGCCGCCGATCACCACCGTCCTGCGCTGCCCCCACACCTTGTCGGCGAGGATGCCGCCGAAGAACGGCGTGAGGTACACGAGGCCCGTGTACAGCCCGTAGAGCATGGACGCCTGCTCGTTGGGCGCGCTCGGGAGGAGGCCCTTGATGAACTGCCAGGCAAACACCGTCGTCGGATCGCCAGCGACGAGATCGCATGGCTGCGCGTGCTGCCGGCACCCCTGGTAGGCCTCTCGCGCGGTGACGAACAGGTAGTTCGCCATATACAGCTTGAGGAGGCCGCGCATGCCGTAATAGGAAAAGCGCTCCCACATCTCCGCGAAGAAGAGGATCACGAGCCCCGGCGGGTGCTTGAAGCGCCTCTCGAAAGCGGTGACGGGCAGGGCCGGCTCGATTGCTTGCACGCTCAATGCTGTCTCTCCACGAGCTGGGACCACGCTGCGTGGTGGTCGGGCGATGCGGGGGATCGTGGGGCGCGCTGCCCCTCGGCACGCGGATCCTAGACGATCCGCGGCGCCCACGTCACGCGCTTGTTGCGCACAGCGTCGAGCCGGGTGAACAGGGTGTCCACGTGGGCGGCCCTTCTACCCCCGCCGGCGGACAGGTGTGCGGGACGCTCCGGTCGGCTCTGCGCTGGACGAAGCGGCCGTGGGCCGACGAGCGGCCGCTGCTGCTGGCGGAGCGAGCGCTGCTGCTGGCGCACCAGCCGCCGCGCGGGCGCTGCCGGCGACGACGGCCTCCGCGGATGGACCGCGTCAGCCCACGCCGTCCTCGGTTGTGCCGGGAGCGTCCCCTTCGCCGCGGGCTCCGCCCTGGCCGCGAGAGGGCCCCTCCCTCCGCAGGGGAGATCCACAGTCGAGGCTTCCGGTGAGAAGCTGTCGGCTGCAGATGCTTTGTGATGCAACATCCCAAAACTCGCTATGTCCCGAGGGACAGAGCATGTTCGACGGGTCTCCTTTGGATTCTCCTTCTCCCTGCCTGCGCGGGCGTCGAGCCGTCGCCGCCGGAGGCGTGCTCTCCTGGCGAGGAGCGCTTTCGCGGGCGGTGCGTCCAGCCCGCCGCCCGCTACGAGCCTGAGGAGCGCATCGACCGGGACAACGTCGTCGCCTTCGGCGCCGAGCTCACCCGGCTCGCGCTGCCGGAGCCGCCGCGCAGCGGCTTCAGGATCATCGCGCCGCCGCGGCTCATGGCGCCCGGCGAGGAGGTGACCTTCTGCGTGTCATGGCCTTTCCCTGCGATCGAGAACACGGCCGTCCACGCGGCGCGCGTCTACGCGACGGGCGGGTTGCATCACAGCAACGTGATCGCCAAGCCGGTCAATCCATCGTTCGGGCCGAACCCTTACCCGGGCTGCCATCCTGGCGCCGAGGATCCCTTCGGGACGCTGCCGGCGGCCATCCCGGACGTCCTCTTCGCGAGCTCCACGCAGATCGTCGGCGAGGAGACGCTCGTGTTCCCGGAGGGGATGGGCTTCACCCTCGATACGTCCCGCGAGATCGCCGCGAGCGTGCACCTGCTCAACACGTCGCCCGAGCCCGCGGTCGTCGAGCTCGCCTACGACTTCTTCACGATGCCTCTCTCGGAGCGAAAGGAAGAGCTCGCGCCGTTCGTCTTGAGCGTCAACGACTTCCTCGTCCCGCCGCGCGCCACCCGGACCGTCGGCACGACGTGCTCGACGTTCGGCGGGAACATCGTGTCTCTGATGCCGCACACGCACCGGTACGCCGATGCCTTCGACGTCGACGTCGTCCACGCGGACGGCGGCGAGGCGCGCGTCTACGAGGGAGGGGCGTTCGATCTGGAGAGCGACATCGAGGTCTACCGGCCGGCGCTCGCGCTCGGCGAAGGCGACTCCCTCCGGTACGCGTGCAGGTTCCGGAACACGTCGGACCACGATCTCACGTTCGGCTACGGGGACAACGAGATGTGCATGCTGTTCGGGTACATGTACCCGCCGGAGAAGCAGGTGGCGGGGATCTCGCTGCACGACGGGGAGCCCTGCATCTCGCTCGGCCTCGGCGCGCTCCGGTGAGGAGCTCCGTCGCCGCCTGATCCTCACGCAGGGCGCGGGCCAACGCCCCTGGACACGCCTCCGCCTCCTCCAAGCGAATGGCGCCATGAGCAAGAATGTGTTCTTGCATACATATTTTCGGAGAAAAGATTGGACGACGATTGAACAACCATGAACAAACGGTATATCGACGAACGCTCACAGGGCATTCATGTGAGTCAAATTACAAATTACTTCGTCCGAAGACGACGTTCAGGAGATTCGACCGTGAAGCAAGAGCTCCTCCGTTCACCGCACGTGATGCTGGGCGCAGCGCTCCTCGTCTCGGCCCTGGGAGGGCTGGGCGCCTGTCAACGGACCGAGGAAGACGCCGCATCGGGGGCTCCAGGGGCCTCCGTGACGCCCGATCGTTGCGTCTATACGAGCGCCTTCAGCCAGGCCGAGGAGTGCCGCGAGTACACAGGCGCAGGCTGGACCGCAGAGGCCGCGGAGGCCGACTGCAAGGCGCTCCAGGGCTCCGCCTTCACCAGGGCCGAGCGCTGCGCGTATCCGGAGACGCTCGGCCGATGCGTGCTCGGCGGCGGGACCGACGACGAGGTCAGCCTCGTCCTCCCCGGCGGCGACACGAGCCAGTGCGCCTCGACCCAGCGCGGCTGCGAGATGTTCGGCGGCGGCCGGTTCGAGCCCGACGCCTGCGAGGGCGCGGCCGAGGAGCCGGGCGGCGGCGTCGGCACGGGCGGCGCCGTCTTCCAGTGGCCCGCGCAGGTCTGCGTCGACCCGCAGGCCGGCGAGCCGGCAGGGCAGAGCGACGGGAAGGTCTGCACGTTCGGCGCGATCTCGGGCTGCACCGAGCCCGGCCGCCTGTTCACCGACTATGCGTCGTGCGAGCCGGTCCTCACGCAGCGCCCGTACTGGCCCGCGCCTCCCTCCGATTACAGGACCTCGAGCGACGATCCACGCCTCTCGGATCCGCAATGGCTCGGCGAGCTCGCCTGGGTCACGGAGCAGACCGAGGCGTGCGGGTGCGTGTGCTGTCACTCGGAGAAGGCCGCGCCGGCCACCGGGCCGTCGAACTGGTACATCGAGGCCGGACCGGTCTGGACCGACAGCTTCTATCCGACGGGCCTCGCGCTGGCCGCCGGCTGGGTCTCCTCGGCGGCGCTCGGCGCGTATCCGCCGGACCAGAACAACGGCTTCTCCCGTGACGTCAGCGGCCTGCCCTCCACGGACCCGGCGCGCATGGTCGCGTTCTTCGAGGGCGAGCTCCTGCGCCGCGGATACACGAAGGAGGATTTCGCGGACGAGCCCCCGTTCGGCGGGCCGCTCCATGAACAGAGCCTCTACGTGGCCGGCGACTGCGCGGCGGGGGAAGGCGTGGACGCCGCAGGCAAGATCACCTGGACCGGCGGCGACGCCCGCTACGTTTACGTCCTGTCGGCGGACGCCGAGAACCCGGGCGCTCCGCCGAACCTCGACCTGCCCGAGGGGACGATCTGGCGGCTCGACGTGCCCTCGAGCGCCGAGCCCGTCAAGAGCGGTATCATCTACGGCGAGGTCCCGCCGAGCACGAAGCAGGGCTATCCGGCCGCGGGGAGCCCCGAGGAGCTCGTCCCGGGCACGAAATACTACCTGTACGTCTGGGAAGACGTCGGTATCCCGATCACGCGGTGTCTGTTCGAGGTTTCGCCCTGAGAGGGAGCTCCACGGCGGAGCTCCCTCCACCCCACCATCGGTCATCAACGTGAACGTGAACGTTTACGTGGTCGTGGTCGTGGTCGTGGTCGTGGTCGTTCACGGCCTAACGTTGACGACCACGACCACGACCACGACCACGACCACGACCACGTAAACGGTTACGTAGTCGTGGTCGTTCACGGCCTAACGTTGACGACCACGACCACGACCACGTAAACGTTCGGATGTAGGAGAATGCGACGCGAAGCCTGATGAACGCTTATGGGCCCCTCCCTCGGGCGTTTAGCCGGCGTCAGTCCGCTGCTTTACCGCCAGCGCCGCCAGCACCCCCGTCGCCGCCACCCGCTCCGACAGGCGCTTCGCCGCCGCCCGCTCCGCCGCCCGCTCCGACGGGCGTTTCGCCGCCGCCCGCTCCGACGCCCGCTCCGACGCCGCCGCCGCACTCCTTGGGATAGGCGCAGTAGCCGCCGCAATCGACCAGGGGAGGAACGCAGATGCCGCAGTCCTGGGGAAAGCCGCAGTAGCCGCCGCAATCGATCTGGGGAGGCATGCAGAGCTGCGGCTGCTCGCGGTTCCTCTCCAGCTCCACCGGCAGGACCTCGATCTGCTGGGTGAGCCAGGCGTCCAGCTCCTTGTATCGCTGCTCGTCGCCCGGCCGGAGCATGCCCTCGTCCGACAGCTGCTCGTAGATACCCTTCAGCACCGCGTTCGGGTCCAGCGCGGTGAACTCCTCGATCACCTGCTCGCACGCCGCGATCGTGTCGGCCCAGCAGCCCGGCTCGCTCTGGCACCCGCGCGCCAGCGTGTTCATGCCGGCCAGCGGGACCACCGGATACCAGCTCTGCCCCAGGCTGATGTCGACCGAGTACGGCAGGTACTGGAACAGACCATCGGCCCGCTCGACCAGCACGACGTTGTTGCTGTTGTGGAGCGCGTCGTCGCCGGTGGCGAGCACCCACGACAGGCACTGGAACCGATGGAACGCCGGCCAGTCGATCCAGCCCGCGAGCGCGGCCTTGAAGCCCTCGCCAGGCGGCGTCTCGGCGATCGCCTCTTCGAGCTCCTTCGCGCGGGTGTTGTCACACTCCTTGAGCTGACAGTTCTCCGGCTCGTCGAAGGCGCTCCCGCCGAACGGCACCACGTCGACCGGGAGCGGGATCCCGCCGCCTCCCGGAATGTTGCCGGCGAAGTCTCCGGCGAACTCCCAGATGTTGGCGCAGCCGCCGCCGAACTTGCCCTCGAGGCGGGTGCAGAACGCCTTCTTGTAGCGCTCGACCACGATGTAGGGGATGGACACCTCCTCGCCCCAGACGTTGCTCGACAGCCAGGCGTAGTTGGTCAGGGGGGCCGGATAATCGAGGCGAGCATAGAGATCGAGCGTGAGGCGCTCGCGGAAGATGCTGCCGACCTGGCCGTTGTTGAAGCGCACGTGCTCGAAGCCGCCGAGCCGTTGCTTCTCGACGAACTCGTCGGCGTCGACGTTGAGGTTGGGGATGGTTCGCTTCGTCCAGGGCCGCTGCGTCGACTGGCCGGCGATCCCCACCTGGACCTTGCCGTAGTCGGCCGTCTTGCCCTTGGCGCCGGCCGTCGTCACCCACAGGTGATCCACGAAGGTCGCGTCCTCCCCTGTCGGGGAGTAGATATCTCCGAACATATCCCTCTTGATGGGGCCCCCGATGCCGCCGAGCCCTTCGTTCATGAGCTCGAGCTGCTCCTCCGAGACGGCGAACCAGTAGCGGTTGCCGATGGTGCCGAAGAGGTCGAGCTCATGCTCGGCCACCTCGGTGTCCACGACAGGCGCTCCCGGGTACTCCTGGGGTGCGCCGCCGGCGCCGCCGGCGCCCCCGACACCTACGGCACCTCCGGCGCCCCCCGCGCCGCCCTCCCCGTTCGTGTAGTAGTAGTTGTAGATGTTGTCCGGCTTGTCAGCGCACCCCGCCGCGACGACGACAGACGGGAGGGCAAGCAGGGCGAGCAGCGAGATGGCTCGCGTGCGAGACGACCATGATCGAGCAGAGGAAGACGACGGCAGCTGATTGGACATGAAGCGCAACCTTTCCGCTTCACGCCCAGTGCAAATAACGTACCGTTTATGGCGGAATTCTGACGCGTCGGTGTCGGTGCCCTGGAGACAGGTCGAGCCTGCGGATCCGGCGAGTTTGTTGAGGAGCTCGAGCCGTCCGTCCCGCGGGGCGTGGGTGCGCCGCCGGAGCCCCCTCATGACACGAGGGTCAGAGCCTGGCACACCTGTCGAGGAGCTTCGTCCTTGTGTGCCAACGCCGCGACGCGGCGTCGATCCATCGGGTCGCGGATCGCCCCGGGCTCCCGGCGTGCGCCGTCGATCGCTCCGCGGAGGTTTGCGAAGGGCTCGTAGCTCACCGGCTCCGGATCTCCCACCAGACCCACTCCTCGTCCGCCAGCGCTGGCGGGCGTAGCGCTTCCGCCGCCCGCGCGAAGAGCCGGAAGCTGTCGATGGGGGCCGACGACGCTGGCGGCAACGCCGAGGTTGGCAGCGTGGCGTCGATGGTGAGCCTCCCCTCGCCGCCTTTCACCGCTGCCTTCGCGCCTTCGACAAGGCGTCCCTTCCCGCCCTCGCCGATCACCCCGAGAGGCGGCCGTGATCCAGCCGGAAGAAGCTTCGAAGCTCGGCGGCTGCGAGGCCTTGGTGGACTGCCATGATTCGAAAGCGTACGCTCCCGGAATGGCGGGGCCAGTGGCGTCCGTTTTGCTGCCCGCGAAGATGAGCGTTGAGCGAGTCGCCGCGCTTCGAAGTGGAATCTCGCGCATTGCCAACGACGTCCGTGGGGATGACTTCTGGCTCGACCAACGCCCGTTCATTCTGACCGTTGGGCCCGAATACCCTGAGGCGATATCCGAGATCCTCGAGGCGTGCCTCCCGGAGGTGCTCGGATGGTCGCCAGAAGACGTCGTTTCATTCGCTGCGATGTGCAACGACGACGAAGATCATCGGTTGCTCGCCAGGCTGTGCATCGACCTGGCCGAGGCGGAAGGTGGAGTCATCGACTTCTGCGGGCAGCTGGCGATCGGTCCACCGCTGGACGGCCTTCGAGACGACAAGCCCGTCAGGGTCGAGAATCCAGGTGGGGTCACGGGCGTGCTGTTCGCAACGATGCGCTCCCACTACGGAGACGTGGCGTTCGCGCGCTCCTGGCTAGGGCACGCGAGCTTCCGCATGGTGAAGTAGATGGAAGCGTCAAGCATGACTCTGGATGAACGCGGCGATCTCGGGGAGGCTCTCGGTGCAGAGCCATACGCGCGGCGAGGGTGATGCTGCCTTCAGGATGGCCCGCATGCCGAGCTGAAGGGACGGCTCGATGTCCGCCTGGAGGTCGTCGCCCACGAACACCGCCTGACGCGGCGGGACTCCAAGTTGCGACAGGCAGGCAAGGAAGATCTTCGGATCAGGCTTCTTGCTCCCGAACGCGCCCGAGGTCACGACCGCGTCGAGATACGGCGACAACCCCATCCCCTCGATCTTGCTACGCTGGAAGGCGTCCCGCCCGTTGGTGACAACCCCGACCTTGAGCCCCTTGCCCCTGCACACCCCCAACAGGTCGACAGCTCCGGGGAACGCCACCGCCAGCTTTCCGAGGTTCTCGTCGAAGTCTTCGAGCAACGACGCTTGGAAGCTCCGCGGAAGACCGAACAACTGCGCCAGCCGCGAGAAGACCTCCGTCTTCTCGATCCGGAGATTGTTGAGCTCCACGAACGACGACTGCCACGTCTCGTAGGCGATGTGGCGGGAGGCAAGATCGGCGCTCGAGTACTGGCGGGCCGCAACGGCGCGAAGAGTCGCCGTCTTGTCGTGCAGCGTACCGTCGAGGTCGAAGAGGATGGCTCGAAGGGTCATGCGATGCCTGACATACCGGGCTTCTGCTGCGGCGCCCGGACCATAGCGAAGGGGCAGACCTGACCAATGACCGGCGTCGAGCCGCATGGCCCCAGGCGCAGCGAGGGCCAGGTCAGCTTCACGAGTCGAGCTGGACCGCTTGATTCAGGTCGTCGCCACCAGCAGCTCCTCTGAGTTGTTCGGCGGACGAAGGCCATCCGTCCTGCCCGCGAAGTAGCGTTCGGCGAGCGCAGCGGCCGATACATGCTGGACCTCCCTGAAGCCGGCATCTCGGGCCAGCGCCAGCATCTCCGACGGCGTGAAGAAGCTGATGAAGGGCGTGCCGTTGGCCCTGGCCCCCGCTGCCGCTCGCTCGATCCCGGGGCGCACCTCCGGGTCCGCCAGCTCGATCGGGAGCATGAACGACATGGCGAGCGTGGAGCCCGGAGCGAGCGCCGCGACCTGGCGCAGCGTCGCCGCGATCGCGTCCCTGGTCAGGTACATGCTGACACCGGTGGACGCCACCACAGCCGGCCGCCCCGAGTCGAAGCCGGACGCGGCCAGCCGCTCCCACCACGCATCGCCCGCCTCGAAGTCGACCGGCACGAGCCGCAGGAACGATGGAACGCCGAGGCCGAGGTCGATGAGGCGCTGGCGCTTCCATGCCTGGGGGCTGGGCCGATCGATCTCGAACACGACCAGGCGGGCGGCGAGCTCCGGCCGACGCTGGGCGAAGGTGTCCAGGCCCGCTCCGAGGATGACGTACTGCCCGACGCCACGGGCAGCCTGCTCCGCGACGAGATCCTCGACGAAGCGGGCGCGGGCCAGGATAGATGCGCGGAAGGGCCGCGTGAACGGGCTCATGTCCGGACGGCTGCGCCATCCGTCGTCGGGAGCCGCCAGCTTCAAGCCAACGTCGTCTTCGAACACGTGCGGCGGCGCATCGGCTTCCACGTGCAGCGCACGCCACAAGGCGACCCGAACCGCCGTGTCGTCCGCCGCGGCAACTTGTCTATCTTGCATGACGTTCTCTCCTATGCTCCTCCTTCGCTCACGGTACGCAGATCCTTGCCGCCGCGCAACGCCCCCCGCCCGGCCCGCCCAGCGTGCGGGCCTGACGCGGACGGGCGGAGCTCGACCATCGGCAGCAGCCGTGAGTCAGGCTCAGCCTATTCCTTCCCGAGCAGCAGATCGATCACCCAGCAGCCGCGGACGTGCGGCCCGCGGCCGCGGCAGTGGGCCAGCACGTCGGCGTCGTCGCACCTGGCCTCCAGCAGGGCGTTCGCCAGGATCGACATCGACCCGAACACTCGGCTTTCGTACATCTGCCGGGCCAACCCGACGGCCGTCGAGGTCCGCCAACCCGGGTCGAATGCCACCACGCGGAACGGGTTGCCAAAGATGTCGCGGAGTACGTCGGCCTGCGCGTGCTCTTCAGCGGCACTGCTGGCGAGGAATGAAGCATCCCCAGGCGCGGCGCCTGGATTGGCCATGGCAGCAGCTGCCAGATGAGCGTTGGACGAGGCGTAATACGCGCCCTTCGGAGCCTGTGGCTGAACCACCTGGAAGCTCAGGGCCAGCGCGTCGTGCGTCGGCTGGAGCGAGATACGCTCGGCCCCACCGGACGCCCGCCACCTACCCTCCAGGGAGTCGAGCGCCTGCCGGACCAGCGCCTCGGCCGCCTGAAGTTCTTCCAGCGTGGCCAGGCCATCGGCGTGACGGCTCGCTGCTTCCACCGCCGCTTCCGCGAGCTCATCGGGGAGCAGGGCGCGCACGCGGTAATAACATTCACAGGCGAACAGCCGCAGCTTGCGGTCACTCCCCCTGCACGCCAAAAACGTCTTGATGTCCGTAACCCGCACCTCATTCGGCCCGAGTCCGAGCAGGAAGCGGAGCATGGGTTTGGTCCGATCACACACCAGCCATTCCGTCTCGTTCATCTGGCGACCTCCGGCCGGCATCTTTTCCGATGCGACGACGAGTATTTTTCGCGCTCCGCGGGCCTGACGGCTCGGCGTTCACTGGCGCCGGGCCGCAGTTCAGCGGCGGCTCAACAAGGTGTCGTGTGAATATCGTATTACCGCCCGCTGCAACTGCATGTTATCCGATGGTTGACCGCGGCGCTGGATGCCCTGTGGCCGCGAGCGCCGCAGCTGCCGCGAGCTTGTGGATGGCCTGCCAAGGTGGCCCGATCGATCGGCCCATCGCGTGCAGAAGATCGTTCAGGTCGTCGCGGGCGAGGGCCGTTGCAGCGTCGCGAAACACGCGCTCGCGGTCGTACCACTGCACGGACCAGCCGCGCGCCTCGGCCGCGGCCGCGAGCGCCTCGCGATACATCACGGAGTCGGCGAAGGTCTGCGCGCGATTGTCGGCGATGCGCTCCTCGGTCGTCGGCGGGAGCTCGGGGCACACGCGGATCGCGATGCTCGCGATCGGCAGGGCCACCGCCGCGGCCAGCGCCTCGAGGCCCTCGCGCGCGCCGCGCGCGGCGGACGCTCGCACGCGCTCGACGAGCGCCACGGCGTCGGCGAGCGAGAGCGCTCGCGCTCCCGGCGTGTTGAGGTAACGGCCCACCGCCCACGACCCTTCGTGGTGATGCGGGTGCGTCGGCAAGCCATCGGTGAGGTCGACGCGCCGGCGATCGAGGAGCTCGCCGCCGGGCGCGACGGTGACGAGCACCGCCGAGTTGCCGTGCTCGGCGACGCCGACGGTCGCGGTTCGCTGCGTTCGTCCTCTCGCCACGTCTTCCTCCTCCGGGGGCGCGCCCCCGCGGCTGACGCCGTCGCTCCCTCTCGTCCGGGTAACGGCCGGGAGCTTACCAGCGAAGCGCGCCACGTTCACCGAGATAGGAATCGGAATGTGAGGCTGATGCGCGGGCCCGCGGCTTCGACGGCGAGGACCGCATGCTGCCACCCCTCCTGAACGCTGGCGCGCATGATCAGGAGCGAGCCGGGCGCCAGGGCGATGTCGTGCCTCTCGTCCCGGCGAAGGTTCCGGCGGAAGGTGAGGACGCGAGGCGCGCCGAGCGACAGGATCGAGGTCGTCGTTGCAGCGACGACACCGGCGCTGGAATCCGAGTGAAAGCCCATCTTCGCCGTCCCGTCGGCATAGAAGTTGGCGAGGCAGTTGTTGATCCGGTGCCCCACCACGCCGGCGAGGCGAGCCGCGAGCTCCTGCACGAAGGGCGGCATCTCGCAGTCCGGGTAGGTGATGCCTGAGTAGTTGTACGCCACCCCGCACGAGGCGGTTCGACGTGAATGCATCCGGTCGTCCCACGAGAGATGCCGCTCCGCCATGTCGAACATGGCCGTTGGATTCGCGACGAATCCCTCCAGGTACTGAACGTCCAGGTCTTCCGGCATGAGTCGCTGCGATCGCTAGCATAGGGGAGTGGCTCCCCCCCGTCCAACGGCTGCGGCTCGCGACGCGCGGCGTCCATGTACGCGTCCGTCAGATCCGCTTGCCGCAGATCCGCTTGGTCGAAGATCGCATGGTCGATCATCGCGTGCACGAGCACGGCGCCTCGGAGGTTCGCCTGGGTGAAGTTCACGCCTCTCATCTTGGCGCCCGTCAAGTTGGCGCAGGCCAGCCCCGCGCTGGTCCAGTCGGACGAGCCGAGGAAGGCGTCGATGAGGCTCGCAGCCGCGAACCGCGCCGCGAGCCCGGGCCCGCGCCCCCACAGCCCGATCCACGGATACCGGAGCAAGCGCCGCGTCTCCGCGGAGTGCTCGGCAGGCGAACGCTGCGCGCGGAGCGCCTCCAAGGCGCGCCACAGCCTGACGAGGAGGTGGTGATAGAACAGGTAATACACCTGTGCGGCGAGGACCAAGATCGGCAGCGCGACGAGGAAGATGCTCGTCCGCACCGACACGTTCACCACAGGGAGCTTGATCGCCGCCGCCGAGCCAAGGAACTCGTGGTCTCTGACGGCCGCGATGGGGAGCACCCCATCGATGGCAGCCGTGAGCCGCGCGGCGAACAGCGCACCGGCGTGCCTCGACGCCTCCTGCGCGTTCCCGAGCGTCATGCCCGCGTCCTCCGGCTGCATCGGCGCCGGCGAAGGCTGCTCCAACGAAATCCAGCCCTGCGTGCGGCGGCTCACGGCCCCGCTCAGGGTCGCGCCCGCGATCTTGCTGCCCCACACCCGAGCGCGGGAGAGATCGCCGCCGGCCATCCCCGCGTGCCGCAGATCGGCGCCGCGCAGGTCGGCGCCGGACAGCTTCGTGCGCCGCAGGTCCGAGCCGCCGAGCTTCGAACGACGGAGCGACGCACCGGTCAGATCGGCGCCTGCGAACCTGCATCCCCTCAGGTCGGCCCCGTCGAGCTTCGCGCCGACGAGCGACGCGCTCTCCAGGTCGACGCCGCGGAGCGACGCCCGGGAGAGGTCGGCTCCGTCCAGGTTCGCGTGGGGCAGTCGCGCGTCGTCGAGCACGACCCCGGCGAGCTCGGCGCCTTCGAGGCTCGCCCGGTCGGAGTCACGCCGGCCGAGCTGGTATTCGCCGAGCCGGTTCGATCGCTCTTTCATGCTTCACCGACGGCCGCGGTGCCCGCAGGGGTGCGCCCGCCCAACGGCCCAGCCAGCTTGTCGCGGCGCGAAACGCCGTCGGCAGCATTGGCCTGTTGGGCGCCTCTCGTTGCCGCGGCGTCAAGCTGTCCAGCTACTTTGCCCACTTGTTCCAAAGCCACTCGAGTGCATCCTTATGCGGGACTCGACCGAGATCAGCAAGCGACATTGTTTCTACGGAAAGTGTTCGCAGATCCCCTCCCGGCTTCGCGTGAACCGTCATGTCTTCGGGTGAAATTCGGATGATCCCGCGATCCAGCGCCCGGTGATGATTCAGGCAAAGAACGATCCCATTCCGCGGGTCGTCACATCCTTCGTCGGCCACGGGGCAAAGATGGGCCGCTTCAAGCAGGTCATTCACGGCGACTGAACAAAGGGGTGTGCCGCAGTCCTACCGCCACTCCGGCCCCGCCTCCGGAAAGGCCACGGGTGAGCTCCTGATCGCGGAAGACACCTTGTTGACCACGAACAATACGGAGATCGTACACCAGAGACGGTGGAACACGACGCGGACCGCCTCGGCGTTCCAAGTCGTGCCAGATGGTCATGCGACGGAGAAGCTCATTCTTGGCTGCCGCTTGCATCGGATTCTCCACGGTGATCGGAGGCGTCGGGAGCGTCTCGCGAAACCTGGGGTGGCGCAAGCTGAGATCGCGGGTTCAGCCCCAACGACGAGGTTCATTGACGCACATGCCCGACCTGCTCGCATGGTTCAAGGACATCGAACTCGAACCACCCCTGATTCAAGGACTCACGGAAAGATGGAATGGATAACCAGAGGCGCTCTGGACCGAACTCGCACGGCAACGCTCGAAGTCGGTCCGCAAGCCAGGCGCGCTTCGGGTTCGGGTTCGGCTGGCGCGGCGGCCCAGCCGTCACGAGGTAGAGCAGGAACTCGATGGTGCGGCCCTCATCGTGGACTTTCTTAATGCGCAAGCGCACGAGATCAGGCGAGAAACCATGCTCGTGCCCCCAGAAGCAATCGTCGAGCGACAATGCCGAGCCCATGACGCTGAGACGACCGTCGGCCTTGTCCACGATTACCCCGCAAGAACCGACATACCCGACCCTAAAAAACCAATACCCACCACGATCGAGGACCGTGCGATCAAACCAAGCTGCCTCGCGCTGCTCCACATAGACCTGGACGACTCGGCGGGCTTGCTCCAGTGTTATCATGGGCCTCTACTCGAACGGTGACGCGGTCACCTGAGCGGCGTCGATGCGGAAGTACAAGGTCGCTGCGGTGGGTGGCGCGCCTGGTGACCCCTCATGGCGCCGCGTCCGGTCGGCCGTAGTCGAGCTGCCGATCCGTGTAGAGATCCGCCTGAATCAACCGCACGTATTCCGTGGGGAAGAGTCCTACGATCTGCCCCCGCACATCGGCAGGGTAGCCGTACACGACGAACATGTCACCATCATGGATCTGCTCGGAGACGGACTCGAACGCTTCAAGGGGCATGGACCATGCTGCCCTGATGGCCCCCTCCCCTCTTGGGGAGAGGAAGTAGCGAGCCCGCTGAAGGCCAGAGTCTTCGATCCAGTCAAAGTACCGATGCTCGATGTCGAACCGCAGCACCGTGGCGTCGTTCTCCTTCGACACCTTGTACGATCGCAAGACGCCCGCCCAGGCAACCAGCGTCTTGTCGTATCGGCCAGGATTGCCGCGGACATCGTCCGGATGAATATCCCTCGCTGCTCGCGCGAAGACCGCGGCCTCTTGCTCCGACACCGGGTGGTACGTGCCCGAGCCAGGCGCGAGTGAGGGCAGGCGGCCCGAAAGGGCCAGGAAGGCCAGTCCGGCAAAGCAGACGCCTCCAACCGCGAGAGATACCGCGAGTACTCGTCGGCCAGTCAAATGTCTCTCACCTCCGCAGAGCGATTCCGGTTCAAGGGGGCACGCGTGGCCATGCGATCCGCTCCTCCTGGTCGTCGCGCCTCTGTCCGCCGAACTGTCAGTCGATTGCTCAACCAGAGCCGCCGGACCAGGTCTGTCGCGACCGTCGCCTTCCGTGCCCTCCCCTACAAAAAGTCTCACGGATCGGCTCTGCGCTGCAAGGCCCAATTGCTGTCCAGCGCTACGGGGTGGGTAGCTTCGGTTCGGAGGGGATATGCAAGCTCCGTCGAACGACGGCGCCAGCCGCGGCCATTTCTGGAAGCCCCAGGCGAACGGGTGCGGAAGCATGGGGTCAGCTCTGCCGACGTTGCGCAGCGCACGACCGGCGTGCGCGCACCGCTTCGACGCGCTTGACAAGCTCAGGCCACCGCTATACTGGTAACCCAACGGTTACCGATATGTCACCCGCGAAAGCCGACATCGATGTGTTTTTTGTCATCGCCGATCCGACCCGTCGCGCGATCCTCGATCGTTTGCGCGCGGGTCCTGCCCCTGTGAACGAGATCGCGGCCGACTTCTCTCAGAGCCGCCCCGCGATCTCGAAGCACCTCCGCGTGCTCAAGGCGTCACGGCTGGTAACCGAGGAGAAGGTCGGGCGCGAGCGGCTGTACACGCTGCGACCCGCGCCGCTGCAGAAGGCGATGGCATGGCTCGAGGGCTACCGCGCGTTCTGGGGTCGCAATCTCGAGTCGCTGAAGCGTTACCTGGAGGATACATGACAGCCAAGAGCATCCACGCCCGTTCGATCGCCGACGTCGCGCAAGGGACGATCCTCGCCCGCATCGAGATCGCCGCGCCACCCGAGCGCGTCTTCCGCGCGCTGACGACCGACGAGCTGACGAAGTGGTGGGGTTCTGCGGAGATGTATCGCACGACCGCCTTCACGATCGACCTTCGCGCCGGAGGGGCCTGGCGGACCGACGGCGTGGGGGCAGACGGGAAGGCATTCCATGTCGGCGGCAAAGTCATCGAGCTCGATCCGCCTCGAAGGCTCGTCCAGACGTGGGAACCGTCATGGGATGCGGACGCGCCCCCGACGACGGTCTCCTATCTCCTCGACCCGATCGAGGCGGGCACGCGCCTCACGGTCCGACACGCTGGATTTGGCGCTCGTGCGGCGTCGTGCGAGAGCCATGCGGCAGGTTGGGAGCGTGTCCTGGGTTGGCTCACGAACCACGTCGCGCCGCAGCCGGAGCGGAGCTTCTTTCTCTGTCGGCTGTTGCCGTCGCGCGCGACCTTCATGCAGGACATGACGGCTGATGAGCTCGCGGTCATGCAGGCGCACGGCAAATACTGGCGCGGCAAGCTCGCCGAGGGCCACGTGATCGCCTTCGGACCCGTCGCCGACCCGGCGGGCGGATGGGGCGTCGGCATCGTTGCCGTCCGCGACGAGGCCGAGCTCCGTACATTCCAGAGCGAGGATCCTGCGATCAAGTCGAACATCGGGCTGCGGTACGAGGCGCTGCCCATGCTCACGGCCGTGTACTGACGGCTCACGCGATGGCGGGCTCCGGCCGCGCGCTTCGTCATCCGAGCCGCTCGCAGAGGAACGGGCCAATCACAAAGACCACGAGAGCCCGCGGTTCGATCGGAGCACACCGCAGAGGACAGACGCCGGCAGATCGATGTGCCGTACGCGCACCGGTCGAGACGACCTCACCACGGCCCCGGTGTCAGGTTCAGCGGCTCGTTGGGCTGCACGACATGTCACTCCTGCGAGCGCCGGGTCATGCGCGCAGCGTCCGCCGGTGCTTCGAACCAAACGTTCCTCAAGTCTCGCACATAGACATGCTCGGGATCGTCCTCGTCCACGAACACGCGCCCCCGATCGGCCAGAATCCCGGCCAGAATCAGGTCCGAGATCGTCCGGTCCGTCGCGTCCGGAAAGGATGCGAGATCTGCCTTCGAGCCCGGAAAGGGCCAGTCATCGTAGGTGTCCGAAACAAACGCAATTTGGTCGCCGAGGTGGTGAAGCAGGTACCAGGTGGTGATCGCGGCGGCAGCCGGAGACCCCGCGAGCTCGCGCAGGGAGCTCGCGTCCACGTGCACAAAACTGACCATTTCGCGGACGGAAAAGTTGACCAGAATATAACCGACACTCATAGGTGCTCCGAGCGATTCGTCTGCCTGACGCTCGGCTTCGGCGGCGGCGCAAAGCGATGTCCGCCGCAAGCCGAGCGTCAGGCGCTCCACACGTCACGTCAGGTCTGTGGCTTTCGGCATCGCGGATCCCATCTTCGATCCTCTCTCCCGTCAAGGTCGGTCCTGACCTCCCCGGACTCGTCGAATTGCCAGGCAGAATAGCCATAGAAGAACCACTTCTTGATCGGGATCGCTCGCATCCCGTGGAGCTCGTCCGGCGTATGATGCCAGTGAGGTGGAATCACCAAAAAGAAGAGGTCGTTCGCGACTCGCCTCGCTCGAAGGGACATCGACGAGAAACAGTGCTTCAACGTCCCTCGCGCCGCGACCTCATCACAGTCCGGATGAGAATAGAAGTATCGGACGCCTTGCATCACTTGCCCCAGGTTGAGCGCCGTGTGCTTCGCGTACTCCTCCAGAAAGATCGTCCATTTCATTTCTCTGTCCTCGAACGAGCCGGCGCAAAGGTCAGCAGATCTGCGTTGAAAGGTGCGGACATCAGGACCCGTACTGGCTTCGCGATGCGCATCGAGACACTCCGTTCATGGCCACTGGCACGACTACGTGACGCCCGGGGTCGTCGTTCCTGTGAAGGCATCCCAGGCTCGAATGTACGCTCGCGCATCGGCTCCCAGACGTGAGACGACGCGCGCGACGGCGGAAGGGGCACGAACACTCTGGGCGCAGATCGCCTCCAGGAGCCCCGTGGCCACCGCATCCGCCTCCGGGCCGCTTCCTGACAGCGAATGCTCCACGAGTCGCGAGACCTGATCGAGCGTGGCGTCATCGAGATCGGATTCAAGCTGCACGAGAGCACGACCGATGCTGCCGAAGCCGACCGTGATAGGGACCGCATCGGGCTCCCAGTAGGCGACGACCTCAGACACCGCTTCCCGCAACTTCGGGTGACAAGCGGCAAAATCCTGGTACGGGTGGAGCGAGTCTGCCATCGACGTTCTCCTTCTTGGCGAAGGCAATCAGCCGCGACGCGGGACATCGTAGCTTCGCACGGTGACAGTCCTGTCTGGTGGGCCCAAGTCGGGCCTCTTCTGGTTGTGGCAGTCCGACCAGCAGAGGGGTTCTCCAGTGTCCGACAACACATACCTCTGGTGACAAAAGTCCTCTCGCACCCATTCGTGACGTTCGATGGGCCGCAGGATCTCCCGTTCCATCCAGTCGGCGGCCGCGGTCGCGAGAGCCAAGGGCGATCCGTCTTTGACCACGAGCACGCGTGCATTCTCCTCGTCCAGGTCTGTGGCGGCTTGCATCGTCTCATCCTCTCCAACCACAACGCGTGATTCGTGAAAATCGACCCGGAGCGTTCGGAGGACTTTTCCGTCCGCGGAGACGTCGAGTAGCAGCATGACGAACGGTTCGACCGTGCCGAGGAGATGGTCGCTGGGAACGCCCAAGCTGCGCCACGCCAAGGCGCGACGCGACATCTCCGTGATGAAGGCGCGCTCCGCATCGGTGCGACGCTCGTCCAAAGCGAGCCAGAGATCTTCTTCGCGGAGCTCCGTCTGGTTCATTTGCCGGGTGCCTCGCAGCGGCTGCCAAACGACTCAGCGGCCAGCTGGGCGGGAGCCATCCAAGCTCGGATACGAGGTCATGACCTGGGCGTTCCAAGCAATGTTTCCATGGCGCACCAGAATCGCCCCTTGAGCTCAGGAGAATGTGCCTTCATCGCGAGATCGTGAGCACATCCAACGAGCCAGTACCCACAGTCATGATCAAACGGCGCGAGCTCTTCAGATGCGTTGTAGATGACCTTTGCGGCATTTTCAGCAACGAGCAGAACGGCTTCCCGAACCTTGTCATCTGGAGTATCGCGCAGAAGCTCAATCGTGAGACGGCGTACATTTTGAAAAGCATCGTGAGCCTCACGCCATCGCCGCGGGTCCTTGGTCAGCTCGATGACTGACGAGATCTCACCCGGAACGCCAGGAAGCAGCTCGCAGCTCAAAATCAGAAGCTCGGCAGCTAAGCGGGGGCGAGCCGCGTTCGGTAGAGCTTCATAGATCACCCATCCGACCCTCATCGCGTCGCCTGAGTCCCATTGGGTGCGAAGGGCTGAAAGTTCGCGGGCATCGATCATGTCTATACCGGAAGAATCTTGGAGATTTCGGCTCCGCCAGCCATCCGTCAAATGGTCGACCGAAGCCTCCAGACCAGGTCTGTCCAGCTCGTCGTTTTTGTGCCTTCCCTCACAAAAAAATCTCACGTATCGGCTCTGCGCTGCAAGGCCTAAATGCCGTCAAGCGCCGCGCCATACGGTAGACCTGCCTAACACCGTCGGCAGCACCGCCGCGAGGCGCGCGGGGCGGCCGGCCCGAGATCGCGCGGATGGCGGCGGCCATCGCCCCTGTGCGGCTCGCCCCCTCCTGCGCGGTCCGCTCGCTCCGTCCGCTACCGCCGGCCGCTGCTCCGCGCTACGTTCGCCGCCGTGGACGCCCCCCGACCGTCCGGCGCTCGTCGCGCGCTGCTCATCGGCCTCCCCGTCGCCGCGCTCGCCGCGGCGGCCTTCCTCTTCGTGGCTCGCGACGAGCGCCCGGCACCGGACGCGCGCCCGCCGAGCGCCGAGTCCAGCGCAGCCCCCCGGCCGCAGCGACGCGAGGAGGCGCCCGTCGTCCCCCCGGCTGCCCCGCCGGCCGCTGCCACCGTGAGCGCCGCAGCACAGGAGTCGGAGCCGGCGCCGGACACCGACCCCGAGGGCAGCATCATCGACCGCATGCGCGCCGCCTTGACGAGCAACCCCGAGGAGGTGCTCCGGCTCGACGACGAGGCGTCGCGCGACCTCGGCGACAGCCCCCGCGCCGCCGAGCGCGGCATGCTCCGCGTGCGGGCGCTCGTTCGCCTGGACCGGATCGGCCAGGCCCGCAGCCTCGCGGAAGACCTCATCGAGCGCTACCCGGACGATCCCTCCGCGAAGAGCGCGGCCGCGTACATGGGGATCCACCCGAGGCCGCGCGGGCCGTCCAGGTAAGCGGCGATACCGCGGGTGCCCCGCGGAGTTCACTTGATCTTCATCAGGGCCGCTGCGACCACGATCTTGTAGCAAGAGCAGAACGTTGCGCAGTGAGTCACTGAACCGATTAAGAGTTCGGGCTGGTCCGGCGCGCATTTCTGGTGATAATCGGGCATGCGCAACTGGCTTCTTCTTGTCGGGGTTCTCCAGCTCTCCGTGGCTGGATTCGGCTGTGGCGACGGATCGGATGGCGGCGGCGACGGCGGCGCCGGCGGCGAAGCGGGGGACACCGGCCTCACCGGGAGCAGCTCCTCGGGCGCCGGCACGCCCGCGGGCTCCGGCGCGGGCGCTGGCACATCCGCGAGCTCCGGCGCGGGCGCAGGCACACCCACGGGCTCCGGCGCGGGCGCTGGCGAGCCCACGGGCGGACCCGCGAGCACGGGCAGCGGCGACCCCGTGGCCGGCAGCAGCACCAGCAGCGGAGGAGAGCCCAGCGCCTGCGCCGGCGCCGAAGAGGACGAATGTCCGTTCGAGGCAGGGGTCGAGATCGCCTGCCGTCTCCGCTTCATGTACGGCGTGAACTACGCCTGGCGCGACTTCGGCGCCGATTTCGGCGGTCAGTCCAAGTGGAGCCAGGCGGGCATTTCGGGCAAGAAGAGCCAGGTGCTCGCCGACCTGCAGGACATGCGCGCCAACGGCGTGGACGTGGTCCGCTGGTGGATCTACCCCCGCTTCTACGGCGACGAGATCAACTTCGATGGACAGGGCAACCCGACCGGGCTCGGCGGCACCTCGACGCAGGACATCCTGGCCGCGCTCGAGCTCGCGGACCAGGCGCAGGTGAACGTGATGTTCACGCTGTTCTCCTTCGATGGCTTCTACAAGACCTCTTACAATCCGCCGAGCGGCCTGTCGGCCACGAGCATGGGGCCCATCGTCGCGGACGCGGGCCGGCGCGCCAAGCTCATCGAGAACGTCGTCCGCCCCATCGCTCGGACGGTGGCGTCGAGCCCGCACAGCGACCGGATGCTGGCCTGGGATGTCATCAACGAGCCCGAGTGGGCGATGACCGGGCCGAGCCTCTACGGCGGCGACCCGGCGTTCGAGGGGGACTCCAGCAAGTTCGATCTCGTCACACACCAGCAGATGGAGGCGCTCGCCAAGGAATCGGCCGCCGTGCTGAGGGGAGAGACCGGCGCGCCCGTGAGCGTCGGCAGCGCCGCCATCAAGTGGGGTCAGGCGTGGACGCGCTCGGACGTCGACTTCTACCAGGTCCACATGTACGGCTGGGTCAACGACAACTTCCCTTACAGCAAGCCCCTCTCCGAGTACGGCCTCACGGACAAGCCGGTCGTCATGGGCGAGTTCCCCATCAACATGGCCGAGATGGACGTGCGCTACGACAAGTTCGTGGGCGACCTCTACAACATGGGGTATGCGGGAGCGCTCTCGTGGTCGATCACCGATCGGAACTTCCCGTGGTCGTCCAACAAGACCGCCGTGAAGGCGTTCGCCGATCAGCACCCCTGCGAGACGCGCTACTGAGGGCCGGGTGAGCGCCGCTGCACGCGGCGCTCTTCCTCCTTGTTTCCCTGTTTCCCCGCCCCGGATCCGAACCGGGCCGCCGTACAGGCCCGGCGAGCTCGTCCTCGATGATACGAGCCGCGCCTGCGTGACAGCTTGCCCCAGCGTGTGGCGCATTGTCGCGCGGGGGCGCGATCCGGCCTGCGAGGCCGTCTGTCGGAGCGCCGGCGCTCTTCTCCTCTCGACCGGGTTTCAATTGGGTTTCAACTGGGCACGTCGGTTGCTGACCGTCGGTGACCGGGGTGAGCCCGCTGCTCACGGAGGTGACCACCTGCGTGAGCCTCGACAGTTGTTCACCAGCACCCAGAGGGAGAGCGAGATGGCACGAGATCGCTACGAGGGCCGGGACTTCCGTGACGAGGGGCCGCGCGACGACTGGCGTCACCAGGACGATCGGTGGCGCGCGCCACGGGACGACGATCAGCGCGGATTCCGCGGTCACGAGGGGGAGCGCGACGCGTTCGAGCGAGGGTCGTACAGCCGCGGCAACTACGCGAACCAGAGCGGCGGCAGCCGGCAGGGCGAGCTGGGACAGATGCCGCAGCCGTACGGCCAGCAAGGGCGCGGAGACGGCAGGGGCGCGTGGAGGGCGGGCGGCCAGCACGCACAGGACGATCGCGGCGGATCCGAGCGGCGCTGGCAGGAGCAGGGCGGGGCCGGCGCGCGCGGCTACCGCGAGCCCGAGGAGCGCCGCGCCTACGGACAGGACAGCCCCTCGTGGGAGCGGATCGGCGGGCGCGACGACCACTTCAGCGGGCGGGGCGCCGAGGACGAGCGAAGAGGGTTCGGCTCGGCGCAGCGAGGGCGGGAGGAGAACCGCGGCTACTACGGGCGCGAGGCGTACTACGGCCGCGACGCGGCCCGCGGCTTCTCCGGGCCGGACGAGGATCATGGCCGCGGGGCCTACGGGCGCCGCGAGCACGGCCGCGACGAGGGGGGCCAGAGCCGGCGCTACCAGGGCTACGGCGACGGGCGAGACGACTACCAGGGCCGCGGCACCACGCGAAACGACTACCAGGGCCGCAGCGACACGCGAGACGACTACCAGAACCGCGAGCGCTACCAGGGCCGCGACTCCACGCGAGGCGACTACCAGGGCCGCGACTCCACGCGAGACGACTACCAGAACCGCGAGCGCTACCAGGGCCGCGACTCCACAAGAGACGACTACCAGGGCCGCGACTCCACGCGAGACGACTACCAGGGCCGCGAGCGCTACCAGGGCCGCGACTCCACGCGAGACGACTACCAGGGCCGCGAGGATCGGTATCGCAGCGACGGCTACGGGCGCGGCGATGACCAGGATCGATATCGAGGCGGCGACGAGCGAAACGCCCCTGGCCACCACGACGGCCGAGGCGACCACGGTGGCGGATACCAGGGCCGCGGCGAGGAGCGCGGAGGCCGCGGCCGCAGCCAGGAGCTCCGCGGATATGGCGACACGTACAATCGCCCGGAGCGCCGGCCCGGGTTCGGCCGCTTCATGGGCGACGAGATCCCGCAGGGGTACTCGACCCGCGTCCACGAGCGCGACGACGTGCGCGCCTCGCAAGGCCGCGACCGCGAGCGCTCCCCCGCCGAGGACGGCGGCCGCTCCAGAGTCCAGAGCCAGGACCGGACCTGGAACTGAGATCAACCGATCTCCGCAGCTCGACGCCCGCGCCGCGGTGTCTGCGCCGGCGCGCAGGAGGAGATTGGAGTTGTCCGCGCCACGGAGCTAGAGCATCCTCGCGCGCATGAAACGACAAGCTTACTCCACCCTCCCGAAGCTCGCTTCCGTCTGCTGCATCGCCTGGTCGGCGCTGGCCGGCTGCGGTGACGACGACTCCAATGGAACGACTGGAACGACGGGCTCCGGCGGCAGCTCATCCACCTCGAGCAGCGCCGCCAGCACGGGCGGCGGCGGCACGGACGAAGGCGGCGGAGGCGGCGGCGGCGGCGGCGCGGATCCCGGCACGACCTCGTCGAGCGCGGGCGGCGCCGGCGGCGGAGACCCCTCCAGCGATACCATCCGCTTCATCGGGCGCTTCGATACGACGAACGCCGAGGGCCCCCGCTTCTCCTGGGCAGGCAGCGCGATCGTCACGCGGTTCTCGGGGACGTCGCTCGGCGTCCGCTTCAACGACGAGTCGACCGCGGCTCAATCCAACTTCTTCCAGGTGGTGATCGACGGCGAGGCGAAGGGCGTCCTCAAGGTCAACAGCGAGGAGGAGCTCTACACGGTCGCAGATGGGCTACCCGACGGCGAGCACGACCTCGTGCTCCACCGCCGCACCGAGCCGCTGGTCGGCGTGTCGCAGTTCCTCGAGTTCGTCCCGGAGCAGGGCGAGGCGCTCCTGCCGGTCCCGGCGGCGCCCGCGCGCCGGATCGAGGTGATCGGCGACTCGATCTCCGCCGGCTACGGCGTCGATGGGGCCAACGAGACTTGCCCGTTCACGAGCGATACGGAGAACAACTACCTCGCCTACAGCGCGCTGACAGGGCGGCTCGTCGGGGCCGACACCACGATCGTCGCGTGGTCCGGCAGAGGCGTGTACCGGAACTACGACGGTGAAGTCGCGCCCACCATGCCCGAGATCTATGGCCGGACGATCGCCGACGAGGAGCAGCCCGCATGGAACTTCTCGTCCTGGGTGCCGCAGGTCGTGGTGATCAACCTGGGCACGAACGACTTCAGCATCAACGTCCCGGGCGACGCCCAGTTCCGTGGACCGTTCACCGAGGCCTACGCGGGCCTCGTCGAGACGGTCAGAACGAACTATCCGGACGCGTTCATCTTCTGCACCATCGGGCCCATGCTGAGCGACTCGTACCCGGAAGGCGCCGAGGCGCTCACCAGGGCGCGCGCCTACATCGGCCAGGTGGTGGAGGACCGGAACGACGACGGCGACGACAAGGTGCGCGTCCTCGAGTTCCCCGCGCAGGACGGCGCGGCGAACGGGCTCGGCTGCGACTACCACCCGAGCGTCAAGACGAACGCGCTCATGGCCCAGCAGCTCGCGGAGGCCATCCGCGAAGAGCTCGACTGGTAAGGGCCGCGCGGGGCCGGGGCATCGTGCCACCGGCCCGCCGCGACCGCTGTGGCACGACGCACCACCGATCCCACGCCAGCGCAGCGCGCGTCTCGCAAAGAGCGAGCGCCGGTCCCATCTGCTCGCCGTGGCGCGCGCGGATCGGCCATCCAGCGTCATGGTACACGCAGTGCATCTCTCGCCATCAGAACAGCGGAAGGGCGGCGGCTCCGAGAGCGCGTGAGAGCCCGCCGCCGAGCGAGGAGATCATCCATGCAGACCAAGCGAGACAGCACCCTGCGGGCCACGAGCAGGAGCCACAGCCATGAGTTCGTGGAGGCGGCGCGCAGGAGCGCCGGTCGCGCGGAGAGCCGCGATGCGTTCATCCCCGACCCCGGCGACGGCCCCCCCGAGGTGCTCGACGAGCTCGCCGAGCAGATCGCCGAGCAGTACGTCGCCTCGGCGACCTCGGGCCGGGGCGACACCACCGAAGACTACGAAGACAGGGTGGAGCCGGAGGAGATCGGGGGCCCCTTCGTCATCACGACGGCCGAGCAGGAGATCGGGTACAGCAGGGACTCGACCAACCCCGATGACGGCGAGGTCGAGCCGTTTCCGCTGGTCCATCGCTCGCCCCTCCGCTGATCGCGCGCGCGGACGATCGACGTTCGCGCACGTTCGCGCACGCCCGCGCTGGCAAGACCGCCCGGCCAGCGCAGCGCCCGCGCGCCGGACGAGCGGAGCTCCAGCCGCGGCGGTCTGGCTGGTTCTGCTTGGCGTCCGCCCCCGGCGCGCCTACGAGAGGCGCTGCCGCACAGCTGCACAGAGCACAGAGGAGGATGCGACCATGGCTCAGACCAAGTTCAAGGGAAGCCCCATCCACACCGCCGGCGAGCTGCCGTCCGTCGGCGCGACCGCCCCCGATTTCACGCTCGTGAAGACCGACCTCTCCGAGCGCAAGCTCTCGTCATACTCCGGCAAGAAGATCCTCAACATCTTCCCGAGCGTCGACACCCCGGTCTGCGCGAGATCCGTGCGCACGTTCCACGAGCGCGCCGAGAAGCTCCCGGGCGTGACGGTGCTCAACATCTCGGCGGACCTGCCGTTCGCGCACACCCGCTTCTGCGCGTCCGAGGGCATCTCGAACGCGGAAGGCCTCTCGACGTTCCGGGGAGATTTCGGCCAGAAGTACGGGGTCACGCTCGTCGACGGGCCGCTCGCCGGCCTGCTCGCGCGCTCGGTCCTCGTGCTCGACGAGCAGAACAAGGTGCTCCACGTCGAGCTCGTCCCGGAGATCGCGCAGGAGCCCAATTACGACGCGGCCCTCGCCAAGGTGCAGTGAGCCGGAGCGCCGGCGCTTCCCCGCCACGCGCGCGAGCGCCTCGTGATCTCACGCGCTCGCGCGCCTCGTGAACCGGATGCGCAGCCCCTCCGGCTGCATCGCGAACGCCATCCGCTCCCGCACCGGCGCTGTGTGATCCGCGAGGTGCACCGTGAAGCTCCGGAGCACCATGCCGACCGTCACCGCGCACTCCAGCAGCGCCATCGCGCGCCCCGGGCAGACGCGCGGCCCGCCGCCGAACGCGAGCGCCATCCTCGGCTCGTGGGGCAGCGTCACGGGCGCGCCCCCGAGCCAGCGCTCGGGGCGGAACGACTCCGGATCGCCGAAATACTCGGGTTTCCGCCCCGTCGCGCGCGTGAGCGCGACGACGCCGGCGCCAGCGGGCACGGCCACGTCACCCACCGCGGTGTCGTGGTTCGCCTCGAGGAAGAGCAGCGGGGCGGCGGAGCGCAGGCGCAGCGTCTCCTGCGTGACGGCGCCCGTGTACTCGAGGCGCTTGCACTGCTCCAGCGTCGGGATCAGCCCGCCGCCGAGCACGCGATCGGCCTCCTCGCGGGCGCGCGCCTGCACGTCGGGGCGCGAGCCCAGGTAATAGAGGATCCACGCGAGGGTGTTCGCGGTGGTGTCCTCGCCCGCGAGCAGCATCGTGAGCACGTTCGCGTAGACCTCGGCGTCCGAGAGGCGCGCCCTCGGGTCCTCGCCGTCCCGCGCGGCGATCATGAGCTCCAGCAGCGTCCGCGGGCGCGCGTGCCGGTCCGCGCCGCCCTCGAGCTCGCGCCGCGCGGCGGTCACGAGCTCGAGGATGAGCCGCTTCACCGCGACCAGGGCGCGGTCGTAGGCGCGGTCGGCGGGGAGGCCCAGGTAGCGCCAGTAGGGCAGCGGCGCGAGCATCCGCCGGTTGAGCCCGAGGAACACGCGCTGGAGGTGCTCCTGGAGCGCGTCCGCGCCGCGCTCGAGCGTGTTGAGATCGCGGCCGAAGGCGACGGACGAGGTGACGTCGACCGAGTAGCGCATGAGATCGCCGAGCACGTCGCGGGCGGCGCGCTCGTCGGCCGCCCGCGCCCAGAGCTCGCGCAGCCGGCCCGTGATGTCGCGGATGCTCGGGAAGAAGCCCTCGACGTGCCTCGGGTGGAACGTCGGGTGGATGAGCTGCCGCTGCTTCCGCCACGCGTCGCCGTCCGCCGAGAACAGCCCGACCATGTCCGCCTCGCGCGACACGGCCTCGATGGCGCGCACCCGCCGGAACACCGCGGGGCGGCGCTGGAGCACGTCGCGCACGAGCTCGCCGTCGACGACGACGAGGACCGGCTGTCGGCCCATCCGCACGACGAACAGGTCGCCGTGGGCGCGCCACCACCGCTCGAACTCGAGGTGCCAGCGGTCGGGGTGGAGCGCGAGCAGATTGCCGATCACAGGCAAGCCCGGCGGTCCCGGGAGATCCGCGAGCGTCCGCCGAGGACGCGCAGCCGCGTCGCCGCGGCCGATCGCGTCATCCATGGCAGGGGGCGTGGCGTTCATGGCCCCCTTCATACAGAGGCGGCGCGCCCCGACGCAAACCCGACAGGCGACACAGGTCGCGTCCCATCGCGCTGGACAGGCGACACAGGTCGCGTCCCATTGCGCTGGGCGATATCAGCGGGCGGAGCGCCGGCGCTGGCGAGGCGGCGTCGACACGGAGTAAGACGCCGACATGACGGAGCCGCTGGAGAGAGAGCTCGCGAACCTGTCCGGCGCGGAGATGGTGGCGGCGCTCGGCCTCGGCGGGGCGCCGGCGTGGGTGCGCCGCGCCGGGCGTGCCGCCTTCGCCGTCCCTTCGTGGCCGCTCGGGCGCGTGCTCGCGCGCTTCGATCGGCGCACCGGCGAGGCCGGGCTCCACGTCGCGGCGCGGGAGGCGCTCGCCGGCTTCGGGGCGCGCTGGAGGGCCGACGCGGCGCCGCCGTCGCGCGGGGCGCTGCTCGTCGTGTCCAACCACCCCGGCGCCTACGACGCGCTCGCGCTGATGGCGGCGCTCGGCCGGGAAGACCTCATGATCGTCGCGGCCGAGCGGCGGTTCCTGCGGGCGCTGCCCCACGTGAGCCGGCGGCTGCTCTTCGTGCCCATCGACGAGGATGGCGCGCCCGCGCTCGCCGCGCGGTCGGCCGGCGTGCGCCGCGCGCTGCGGCACCTGCGCCGCGGGGGCGCGCTGCTGCACTTCCCCGCGGGGCGCATCGAGGCGGATCCGGCGTTCGCGGGCAAGGGCGACGCGCTGCTCGCGGAGTGGCAGCCGAGCGCCGGCGCGCTGCTGCGCGCGGCCGCGGCGGCAGGAGGGCGCGCCGCCGTGGCGATCGTCTCGGGGGTGCACTCGCCGCGGGCGAAGCGGCTGGCCATCACGCGGTGGGCCGAGCGCCGCGGGATCACCACGCTGGCGCCGCTCCTGCAGGCGGCGCTGCCGGGCTTCGACGACGTCGACGTGCGGGTGCGCCTGGGCGAGGCGCGGGACGCGGCGGAGGTGGCGCGCGAGGCCCGCGACGACGCGGCGCTCACGCGACGGCTGAAGGACGAGGCGGCGGCGCTGCTCGCGGGGGCGTGACGGCCCGGCGCCCCGGCGCGCGCTCCTGCCCGTTCTTCGCCGCGCCGGTCATCGGCTCATCCGCTCATCCGCTCATCCGCTCATCTGCGCGCCGCGCGCCGCGCGCCGCGCGCGCGAGCGCCGCGCGCACCGCGGCCGCGGTGCCGTCCCAGGTGGGCAGCGAGGCGGCCCGGACGGCCGCCGCGCGGCTCATGCTCGCCCGGAGGGCGCCGTCCTCGAGGAAGCGGGCGAGCGCCGGCGCGGGGCCCTCGACGTCGTCCCAGAGCAGCGCCTCCGCGCCGTCCTGGACCGCCTCCGCGATCGCGCCGGCGCGGGCGGCGAGCACCGGGACGCCGGCCCGGACCGCCTCCGTGAGCACCATGCCGTAGCCCTCCAGCGACGAGGGCAGGACGAGCGCGTCCGCCGCCGCGAGCTCGGCCGCGAGCGCCTCGTCCCCGAGCACGCCGGGCGCCGAGACGCGCGCCTGCAGGAACGCGGAGCCGGCGATCGCGCGGCCCACCCGCCCGGCGTAGGCCGGGTCGCGCGCCGCGTCCCCGATGAGCACGAGCGTGGCATGCGCGCTCCCGACCCGCTCGAACGCCGCGAGGAGCTCCAGCAGCCGCTTGCGCGGGATGAAGCTCCCCACGAACAGGAGCCGCAGCGGGCCGCCGTCCCGCCGGGCGCGGGCGAGCAAGGGGAGCCGGTCCGCGCCCGGCGTCGCCACGTCGACCCGCGCGAGCCCGAGCTCGCGCCGGAGCCGCGCCGCGGTCGTCGCGCTCGTCGCGAGGTGCGCGTCGCACAGGCGGATCACCGCCGCCTCCGCGAGCGAGAGCGCCGCGCGCCGCGGGCCGGGCGGGAGCTCCCACGCGCTCAGGTGGTGGACGAGGAGCGCGCGCGCGATCCGCCGCGGCAGCACCGCGAACGCCGGCCCGAGCTCCGGGAAGCAGAGCTCGTCGCCGACCACCACGGCGGGGTCGAGCCGGGCGAGGCGCCGCGCGAGCGCGAGGCCGGCGAGCGCCCGCGACCGCGGCGCCGGATCGAGGGACACGACCTCCACGGCGTCGCCCCGGGCGCGCAGCCGCTCGACGACGAGCCGATCGTAGATGTAGCCGCCCGTGGTCTGGTCGAGGGCGCCGTAGACGATCCAGGCGATGCGCATCCGTCAACCCAGTACCACGGGACCTGGCCAGCCCGCGCGGACGGCCAGGCGCCGCGCCCGGGCGTCACGCGTCGCGCGGCGGCTACCGGCGCGCCCTCCGCGCCGACAGCTCCCCCGCCGCGACAAGGCCGGCGCCCAGCGCGAAGCACACCAGCGAGGTCGCGAGCGCGGGCAGCGGGATGTCGCGATCGCCGCCGTTGTACGCCTCGACCGTGGACGTCAGGAGCCAGTACTGGAACGCGCAGAGCATCGCCACGGCGAGCAGCCTCGCGCCCATCGCGCCCTTCGCCCCAGGGCGCAGATCGTGTTTCGGTCCAGGGATCGGCATCGCTCACCTCACGTCGCACGCCCCCGCGAGAGGCCTACCGCGAACACCTTGCCGCCCTCGACCTCCAGCGCGATGCGCCCGAGCGGCCGCAGGTCGCGCGGCGGACCGGACGTGCCCTCGCCCGAGGCCACGTCGAAGCGACCGTTGTGGCAGTAGCACCGGAGGCACTCTTCCCCGCCCTCCCGCGCATAGGAGACCGGACATCCGAGGTGGGAGCACTTCTGCTCGAACGCCAGGAGCTCGCCGCTCTCGCGGCGGATCAGCAGCGCCGGCGTCGTCTCGTCCGGGTAGCGAAAGACCACGGCGCTCCCGGGCGCGAGATCGCCGACCCGCGCGATCTCCATGCGGCCGGACGGCTCCGCGGGCGGGCGGCGCGAGCGGAGGTACACCACGGCGTTGCCGGTCGCGAGCCCGCCGCTCAGCAGCACGAGGAAGCGCGCGAAGTCGCGGCGGGTCACGTGGTCGTCGCCCTCGGACTCGTAGGGGAAGTCCTCTCGCCACTTGGGCAGATCCTCCGCGCCCATCACAGAAACTCCGCCTCCGGCCCCGCCTCCTCCGGCGCTCGCCCGTCGCGCGCGCCCGCCGCCAGCGCGGTCGCTAGCGCCGCTGGGCCGCCGCCCTCGTCGAAGGCGGGCAGCTCGACCGCCATCTCGTCCACGTCGTGCGGCACCATCACGTGCACGCGCGTCGCGATCCGCTGCTTGCCGAAGCGCCAGCGGTTGATCGGCTTGCTCGCCGGCCGCTGCTGCGCGATCTCCTCGCGCGTCCCGTAGAACAGCGCGCCCGTGGGGCAGACCGTCGCGCACATCGGCTTCTTCCCTGCGCTCGTCCGGTCGAAGCACATGTCGCACTTCTGCATTTGCTGGATCTCCATCTTGATGATCGGGACCCCGAACGGACACGCGAGCTCGCAGTTGCCGCACGAGATGCACCGGGGCTTGAGGCTCGAGTGCACGATCCCGTGCTCGTCGACCTTGATGGCGTCGGCGGGGCAGACCGACGCGCAGGTCGGATCGGCGCAATGCATGCAGACCATCGGCGCGGTCTGGAGCGACACGCCCGGCGCGACCAGGTCCACGTGCACCATCGGCAACCCGCGGTGCGTGTGGCACTCCGAGCACGCCGCGGCGCACGCCTGGCAGCCGATGCACCGCTGAAAATCGATGAAGAAATCACGCACCACAGCGCTCATGAGGCCTCCAGCTTGAGCTCGGCGAACAGCGATCGCGCCCGATCGGCTTCGCCGCGCGTGGCGGCGCGCACCCTGCACGCCGCGACCTTGAACTCCGGCATCTTGCTCACGGGATCCAGCGCGCGGACCGTGAGCTGGTTGGCGGCAAGCTCCTCGGGCCAGTGGTACGGGAGGAACACCGTATCCGGGCGGATCGTCTCGACGATCCGGAGCGGGACCGTTATCGCGCCGCGCCGGGTCTCGACCGTGACCAGCTGCCGATCGACGAGGCCGAGCCGCGTCGCGAGCGCGGGGTGCATCTCGCAGATCGGCCCGGGGCTCTTCTCGACAAGGAACTTGATCCGCCGCGTCTGCGTCCCGCTGAGGTAATGAAACACGCTCCGGCCCGAGGTCATGTACAGCGGAAACTCCGCGTCGGGCACCTCCGCGCTCGGGCGGTAAGGCGTGGGGAGCAGCTTGAACTTGCCGTCGGGGTGGTAGCTCCTCCCGTCCTCGAAGAGCCTCGGGGTGCCCGGGTGCCCTTCCGACGGGCAGGGCCAAAACACCCCCATCTCCCGCTCCACGCGCTCGTACGTGATGCCCGCGTAATCGGCGGTCCCTCCCGCGCTCGCGCGGCGCAGCTCGTTGAAGATGTCCTCGCTGCTCGAGAAGCGGAAGTGCTCCTCCTTCCCGAGCCGCCTCGCGAGCTCGAGGAGGATCCACGTGTCCCGCCGCGCGTTGCCGGGCGGCTCCACGGCGGCGCGGATGCGCACCACGCGGGCCTCCGCCGTCGTCGAGGTGCCCTCTTCCTCCTCGTGCAGCGAGCCCGGCAGCACGACATCGGCGTAGCGGGCCGTCTCGCTCATGAAGAAGTCGATGACGCAGAAGAACTCGAGCCTCTCGAGCGCCTCGCGGGTGAAGCCCGTGTCGGGGTGGCTGACCATCGGGTTGAAGCAGATGTTGAGGAGCCCGTGGATCCCGCCCGCGTGGATCGCCTCGACGATCTCCACGGTCGTCTTGCCCTTGCGCGGCAGCTCGGCGTCGGAGATCCGCCAGACATCGCAGATGTGCTTGCGGTGCTCCGGGTTCTCGATGTCGCGGTTGCCGGGGAGCTGATCGCACTTGTGCCCGTGCTCGCGCCCGCCCTGCCCGTTGCCCTGCCCCGTGATGGTCCCGTAGCCGCAGCCCCTGCGGCCGATCCTGCCGGTGGCGAGCACGAGGTTGATCAGGCCGAGGACGTTCTCGACACCCTTCGTGTGCTGCTCCACGCCGCGCGCGTGCAGGAGGAAGCTCGTCTTCGCCTGCCCCCACGCCGCGGCGACCTCGCGGATGAGCGCCGCCGGGACGCCGCAGATCTCGCCGGCCCACTCGGGCGTGCAGCGCTCCACCGAGGCGCGGAGCTCGGCCCAGCCCGTGCAGCGCTGCTCGACGAACTCCCGGTCGAACCAGCCGTTGGCGACGAGCTCATGGAGCAGCGCCTGGTTGAGCGCGCTGTCGGTCCCCGGGCGAAGCGCGACGTGGTGGTCGGCGGTGCGGGCGATGGGCGTCTCGCGCGGATCGACCACGATGAGCTTCGCTCCCCGGTCGCGCGCCTTCCAGATGTAGTGCGTCAGCGTCGGGAAGCACTCGCTCACGTTGGTGCCCGCGAGCAGCACGACGCCGGCCTCGGGGATGTCGTCCCACGGGTTCGCGACGCGGTCGATCCCGAACGCCTTCTTGTTGCCCGCGCCCGCGGAGACCATGCAGAACCGGCCGTTATAGTCCAGGTTGGCGGTGCCGAGCGCGAGGCGCGCGAACTTGCCCACGAGATAGCTCTTCTCGTTGCTCAGCGAGACCCCGCTCAGCATCGCGAACGCGTCCTTGCCCCGCTTCGCCTGGATCGCGCGCGCCTTCGACGCGACGAGATCGAGCGCCTCGTCCCAGCCCGCCTTCCTGAACCCGGCCCCCTCGCGGATCAGCGGGTCGGTCAGGCGGTCGGGGTGGTGCGTCTGCATGTACCGCTTGACCCCCTTCGGACAGAGCCGCCCCTCGTTGAACGGGAACTCCTCCCAAGGCTCGATGCCGATGACACGGCCGCTCTTGACCTGCAGCTTCACACCGCACTGCATCCCGCAGAAGCAGCAGTGCGTCTCGACCAGCCTGTCGGGCTCGGGCTTCGGCCCCCACCCGGTCACGGGCGAGTCCGAGACGTGCGGTCCGTACTCACGAATGTAGTCGGAAATAGGCAATCTCAGGTGAGCCATATGTCGTCTCCTCCGCTCCGTTACTCACGAGAAGCGGCCGCCGCGCGCGCGGTGGTGCGCGCGGCCGATGAGCATCCGCCGGCCCCGCGGGGAGATCTCGCTCCACGCAGGTCCGGTCCCCGTCCGCGCCGCGTAGTCGAACCCCACCTCCTCGAGCACCCCTTTGAGATCGTCGGTCTGGAGCTTCGCCGCGAACGCCTCGCGCGTGACCGGACAGACCGCCTTCTCGCCCCGGTCGCCCGCCTCCTTGTAGAACGTGACGCCCACCGACGCGGGGCGCTGGAACACGTGGAAGAGCTTGCCGAACGGCAGGTAAACGAGCGTCACGATCACGGTCAGCGCGTGGAGCTGGGCGAGCGCGCCGTAGAAATACCCGTGCAGCCACTCGTAGCTCACCCAGAGCAAGAGCCCGCTCGCGCTCACGGCGAAGAGCAGGAGGAGCGGCAGGAGGTCGCGCTCGAAGCGCTGCGCCGCCACCGCGCCGCCCTCCCGCATGCGGCGGAGCATGGCGAGCATCACCCCCGGCATGACCATGAGACCGCTGACGACGAGCGCGTGAAAGACCGCCCACCCCACGACGCCGTGGACCGGGATCTCCGAAACGGGGTATCCGAAGAGCACCACGCGATAGACCGCGCCCGCGCCGGACTCGAAGTGAAGCCAGCCGAACACGAGCGGGAACGTCACGGCCGCGGCGAGCGCGCAACCCCACGCGATGAGCATGTGCGCGATCCACCGGGTCAGGCCGCGGCGCAGGATGAAATCCTGCGCGATGATCTTCGACCACAGCGCCTTGACGATGAGCGTCGGGCGGCGGAGGCGCGGCCAGCGGCGCGGCGAGAAGAGCACCTCTACGCCGCGGACCCAGAACTTGCGGGTCGGCGGCTTGCTGAGCCAGACGGAGTACCGGTAAACGACCCCGAAGGTCATGAAGAGGCACGCGAAGGTGTAGCCCACGAGCGCGGAGTCGAAGTCCGCGAGATCGCGGCTGCCGAGGACGATGAGCGCCGCGAGCGCGGCGGCGGCGACGGTCCCGTTGCGGACCGCGCCCCAGTGCGCGAGCGGAGCGCGCTGCGGCGCGAGGATGGCTTGCACCGTGCCGTCCATCATGCGCCGCAAGCTCCGCGCTCGCTCCGCAGCGGCGTCAGCGCGGGTCGCTCCTCGCGCGGAAAGGGGGAGCTGCCCGCCTCGGGACGCGAGAGGCGGACGAGGATCTCCCCCGACGCGCTCAGCTCCACCTCGAAGCACGCGAGCGCGCTGCACTCGGCGCCGATCGGGTGACCGGTCGACAGGTCGAAGGCGAGCCCGTGAAGAGGGCACTGGACGACGTTGCCCCCGAGGAGCCCGTCCGCGAGCTGCCCTCCCCGGTGAGGGCAGCGCGCCTGCACGGCGAACAGCTCCCCTGCTCGCGTCCGGAACACGGCCACCTCGTAGCCGTCGACATGAAACGCCTTCCCTTCTCCTTCGGGTATCTGGCCCAGGGGGCCAAGGTTGAAGACAGCCATCTCCTTCAGCGCGACCTCGCTCATCACCCGAACTCCTCCCCGGCCGGCGCGTGTGCCGGCCGGATGACACCCCTCGCCTCCGCGGGCGCCGGGCGCTGGCCCGGCGCTCCTCTCCGCCGATCCACGGCCTACTCCGCCTGCGCGGGCGCGCCGCTCGGCGGCGGGAGCAGGGTCGTGAACTGGGACGGATGGATCGGGCTGTCGGCCTCGCTCCAGGGGTCCGCATAGGCGTCGACCGAAGCCTGGACCTCCGCGTCGAGGCGCGCCGCAACCCCTTCGGCGTCGTCCACGATCACCCGCCGCACTCTCTCGATCCCGACCCGCTCGACGAAATCGTACGAGCGCTCCATGTACCTGGCCTGCTCTCGGTAATACTGCATGAAGCGGCCCGCGTACCTGATGACCTCCTCCTGCGTGTCAACCACGCAAAGCAGATCTCCCTTCCTGACGCGCGAGCCGGCCCCGCCTCCCACGTAGATCTCCCACCGGCCTCCCTCGATGGCGACGGCGCCCACGTCCTTGGTCGTCGCCTCCGAGCAGTTGCGAGGGCAGCCGGCGATGGCGAGCTTCAACTTATGGGGCGCCTCGAACCCCTGGAATCGGCGCTCGATCGCGATGCCGAGCGCCGTGCTGTCTCCGACCCCGTAACGGCAGAACTCGCTGCCGACGCACGTCTTGCAGGTGCGGAATCCCTTGGTGTAAGCGTGACCGGACGGCATGCCCAGGTCGCGCCACACGTCCGGCAGCCGCTCCTTCTCGATGCCGAGGAGGTCGATCCGCTGGCCGCCCGTGATCTTCACCATCCTCGCCTCGTAGCGCTCAGCCACGTCGGCGATCTTCCGGAGCTGGGCGGGCGTCGTGACGCCTCCATAGATGCGCGGGATGACGCTGAACGTCCCGTCGCGCTGGATGTTCGCGTGCACCCGATCGTTGATGAAGCGCGCGTCGCGCTCGTCCTCGTACTCTCTCCCCCAGATGCTCTTGAGCAGCGAGGCGAGCCCCGGCTTGCTCGCCAGGTCCTCCTGCCCGCCCGCGAGCTCGCGGAACACGGACGAGACGCTGCGCAGCCCGCGCTCCTTGATGAGCCGGACGAGCTCCGGCTTCGCGTAGGGCACGCCGGGCACGTAGTAATGGGCCGAGGGGTCCTCCGCCGCGTCGCTCCCGAGGACCAGCTCGAGGACGGCCTGCACCTGCGGCTTGCACGCCCCGCAGCCCGACCCGGCGCGCGTCGCGGCGCACGCCTGCCGGAGGGTGCGGCACCCGCCCCGCGCCGCCGCGGCGATCTGGCCCTTCGAGACGCCGTTGCAGTTGCATACCTGCGCCTCGTCCGGCATGTCCCCCACGCTGGGCTCGCCCGCGCCGGCGTGGGCCCCTGCGGAGAGGAGAGCCGCGCGGTCCTCGGGGATCTTGAGGCCACGCTCGAACGCCTGGAGCAGCCTCCCGCCCGGCGCCCCGCCGCCGAGCAGGATGGCGCCCGCGAGGGTCCCGTCCCGGATCACGAGCTTCCGGTAAATCCCGCGCGACGGCTCGGCGTAGGCGACCTCTTCCTCCGCGTCGCTCGCGGCGCGCTGCTCCCCCATCACCAGGAGATCGACGCCCATCACCTTGAGCTTGGTGGAGATCTTCGAGCCCGCATACGCCGCGTCGGGCCGGCGCTCCGTGAGCCGATCGGCCAGGATCTGCGCCTGTTCCCACAGGGGAGCCACGAGCCCGTAGGTGCGCCCGCGGTGCTGGACGCACTCGCCGAGCGCATGGATGTCCGGATCGTCGGGCGAGCAGAGGTCGTCTCCCACGACGATCCCCCGCTCGACGGTGAGCCCCGCGTCGCGCGCGAGCTCTGCGTTCGGGCGGATGCCGGCGGAGATCACCACGAGATCGCACGCGAGCTCGCTCCCGTCCTCGAAGCGGAGCCCCTCGACCCGCTCGTCTCCGAGGATCTCCCGGGTGGATTTCTCGAGGTGGACGGCGAGCCCCATGTCCTCCAGCGCGCGCCGGAGCACGGCTCCGCCGGCCGCGTCGAGCTGGACCTCCATGAGGTGCTTCATCAGGTGCACCACGTGCACCTCCAGGCCGAGCCCGAGCAGGCCCCGCGCGGCCTCGAGGCCGAGGAGCCCGCCGCCGATCACGGCGGCCCGCCGCGACCGCTTCGCGTGCTCGAGGATGCCGCTGCAGTCATCGAGCGTCCTGAACACGAAGACCCCGCTCTTGTACCCTCCCCCCTCCCGCTCCAGCCCCTCGATCCTCGGCACGAAGGCGCGGCTCCCCGTGGCGATGACGAGCTTGTCGTAGGCCTCGGCGACGCCCGAGGCGCCGCGGACAATCTTGCTCCTGCGGTCGATCGAGGCGACCCGGACCCCGGCGTGGAGGCGGACGCCGTTGTCCTCGTACCAGGACAGAGGGTTGATGAAGATGTCCTTCGGGTCCTGGATTCCCGCGAGAACGTTCGACAGCAGGATACGGTTGTAATTGCCGTACGGCTCATCGCCGAACATCACGATTTCGAAGCGGTTTCTGCCCCCCCGCGCGACGAGCTCCTCCACGAACCGCGCGCCGGCCATCCCATTGCCGATCACCACGAGGCGCTCCCTCTCCCGTTTTGGGACCGCCTGCCCGCTCCTGCCGGTTGTGCCTCCCTCGACGACGGCAGATCCAGGTTCATCGCTCATGAGATCCAGTCCTCCTTGCCCAGGCAACCGTCCGACGCGCGCTGCGCGCGTCCCCGAGCGCTATCGCCCGCGGTCCTACGCGAGCGCTCGTCGGGTCATCCAGTACAGCGGCCCTCGACGTCACGAGGACGCGGCGGAGCAGGCTCGGTCGCGTTCTCGCATCGAGTTGCTGATGCAACAGGAATACAAAAATCGATCCAGCCCCGCGCGGGTCGCCTTGATGTGTTCCGCCTTTGTGGCCCAGAAGACGGAACGGGGGGGTACCGGGTTCCGGGCGTCGTGACGAATTATGAGGTTCCGATCGCATACAGCGAGACACCACGGGTCTCCTCCGGGCGCCCCCGGCCGGGCTACGTGGCGTCTCTGTGAAGATCGCTTCGTCAGAGGAATAAGGGTGTCTCCGCCTTGTTATGCGGCGGAGTCGACTGCCCTAGTCCCGCGCGAGCGCCGGAGCAGGCGCCGAGCAGCTGGCCGCTCGGCCTCGGACGGACAGGCGCGCGCCTCGCCGGGCTCAGGGGCGCTCGGCTCTGCCGGACGAGCGTCGCGAGCGGCCTGAGGCCGGGGAGAGCACGCGAGAAAGCCAGCAGGTCCTGGAGCGGGCTCGGCCGACCGTTCGGACGACGCAGCAGCTCGTCAGACGGAGCCTAGAGGTCGCGTTCGAAGCCCGCGTAGGCCGTGGGCGACTCGCGGACGAGCACCCGCAGCGTCGCGCCCGAGCAAGGCGCCTCGTCTGCGGGTAGCCTCGCGATCTCCTCGGCGAGGAGCCCGGCCACGTGCTCGGCCACGCGCTCGGTCGTGGAGGTGCGCCCGGGGAAGGCCGGGTGCTCGTCGAGGTTCGTGTAGTCGATCGTGTCGAGCACCCGGCGCAGCGACGCGTGCAGCGCGCCGATGTCCATGACGACGTGGTGCGGGCCGAGCGCCTTCGCGCGGATCTCGATCTCGACGGAGTACGTCGCGCCGTGCATCCGGGTCGCAGGGCCGAAGAACGGATCGGAGAAGCTGTGCGCGATCATCACGTGATCGCTGACGCCGAGGAGGAACATGGCGGTGGCTGGGCCTCTACCCTCTAGGTTGCCTCTCGCGTAGCCGATCGTGCGCCGTACCGGAAGACCGTCTGCAGCCGCGCCCCGGGCTCGGCCGCGAGCTCTGCGTACACCGACGGCGCCGCGTCGAGCGGGACGGGCGGGTCCAGCAGCGCGTCGAGCGCCGGGTCTTCGAGGACGGCGCGGACGAGCGCGAAGCGGCGCGCGTGGTCCCAGCGGGGCGCGCGCTCCGGCGGGAGGGTCGAGACCTGGCTCGCCCGCAGGCGCAGGCGCCGGCGGTGGAACTCCGCGCCGAGCGCGACCGGGCTCGTCCGCGCCCCGTAGAACGACGCGACCGTCACCGTCGCCTCGCGCGCCGCGTGCGCGATCGCGCGGTCGAGCTCCTCCGGATGGCCGGTCGCGGCGATGACGGCGTCCGCATCGCCGCATGGCCGGTCGTCCTCCGGCCGGAGCGCCACAGCGGCGCCGAGCGCGAGGCCGACCTGGCGCCGCCGCTCGCTCGGCTCGACGAGCCGGACCACGGCCCCGGCGCGCCGCGCGAGCGCCACGATGAGGAGCCCGACGATCCCGCCGCCGAGCACCACCACGGCGTCCCCGAGCCCCAGCCCCGCGTCCCACACGCACGTGATCGCCGTCTCGAGGTTCGCGGCCAGCACCGCGCGCTCGGCCGGGATCGAGCGTGGAAGGCCGCGCGCCGCGCCCGGCCCGAGCAGGTGGAGATCGCCGTGGGGCGCGAGCGCGAAGACGCGGTCGCCCGGCCCGAGCGCCGCGCCCTCGCCGCGGGCGACGACCTCGCCGACCCACGCGTAGCCGTAGCGGCGCGGGTACGTCGGCGCGCATTCAGCGTCGGGCGCGTCGAGCGACGGGTCGAACGGCGTCGGCCCCTCGCCGCGGAAGAGCAGCAGCTCCGTCCCCTGGCTCACGCCCGACGCGAGCGCGCGCGCCACGACCTCGCCAGGCCCGGGTGCGCGCGGCGGGGCCCCCGGACGCACCTCGACGAGCCCCGGCCGGACAAACCAGAGCTCGCGGGCGAGGGGCGGGGCGGCGTCGCTCGGCGCGACGGCCCCGGGCGGCGCGGGCGCGTCAGTCGGGATAACGCACCTCCCCTCGCAAGAGCACGTTGCCCCCGAGCAGCTCGACCGCCGGCTCGCGCAGGTCGATCGCCGACGCGAGCGGCGCCTCTCCCAGCGCGCCGACCGCGGGGATCGCCGTGTCGCCGAGGAAGCGCGGCGCGATCTCCACCTCCGCGCGGTCAGCGAGGCGCGCGCGCAGGAACGAGGTGAGCACGGCGCCGCCCCCCTCGACGAGCAGCCGCCGCACGCCGCGCGCGTGGAGCTCGGCCAGCGCGTGCGGAAGCGAGACGAGGCCCTGGTCGTCCGCGGGCACGACGACCACCTCTGCGCCGCGCTCCTCGAGCCGCGCCCGCGCCGCGTGCGGCGCGCGCCCCGCCGCGCCGAAGACGACAACGCGCCCGCCGGACGGCTGCCCGCTGCCGGACGGCTGCAGCAGGCGCGCCCCTTCCGGCACGCCGAGGGCGCTCGCCAGCACCACGCGCGTCGGCTGGCGCCCCTCGCACCCGCGCAGGGTCAGCAGCGGATCGTCGATCACGACGGTGCGGATCCCCACGAGCACCGCGTCGTGCTCCGCGCGCGCCCGGTGGGCGCACACCATCCCTGCGGGCGTGCTGAGCATGACGCGCTGGTCCTGGGCCGCGATGCGGCCGTCGAGCGTCTGGGCGAAGTGGAGCGTGACCCGCGGGCGCGGCAGGCTCATGGCGCGCTCGCTGGTGCGCGTCCGGCGCGAGCCAACGCGCGGGTGAGAGGGGACTTTGCCTCCGTCCCGAGCCGGCAGTGGAGCCTCGATGGCACGACGGCACTCTAGACCAGAACGTGGGAACCGGGGAGGAGCGCAAGCACCCGGTCCCCAGTTTCACGCTTTCTGGGAACGCGTTCATCTCCGCAACCAACGGCCTCATCCGTCATCGAGCGACTCGGAGCATCGATGAAGATCAGCGAGGCACGGTTCGAGCGTCCCTCTGGCGACTCCAACCCTCGATGGGGGCAAGAGCGATGTCGACCGGCGCTCCCACGCGAACACGCAAAGCGTCGAGGTCGCCGGAGCGACGACGTCAAGTCCGTGAAGCGCGTGACGCGGGGCACGCCGCATTTTTCGAGTCGAGCGGTGATGCCATCGCTGTTGCTACAATTGTTCAAGTCGCGGGTTGCTTTTTTGCGCACGGCCGTGCCGTGCGCCTGTGTGCAGGTGTATGTTGCGCGCCATGCACGCGCATTCCTTGGCCGAATCTCTTGCGCTTCTCACGCTGACGGCGACTCTCGCCGCCGGTTGCTCTGGATCTTCTGACGCTGACGACGGAGACACCGGCGCTGCGGCGAGCTCTGGCGGGCTACCGAGCGCGAGCGCCTCGACGGGCGACGCTGCGAGCGGCAGCGGCGGCTCGATCTCGAGCAGCAACGGCGTCACCAGCGGCGCCGGCGTCACCAGCGGCGCCGGCGTCACCAGCGGCGCCGGCGGCGCGGGCAGCACCGGCGGCAGCACCACGGCGGGAACGGGCGGCGCGGCGGCAGGTACCGGAGGCAGCGGCGACGCGAGCAGCACCACGGCAGGGACGGGCGGCGCCGCGAACCCGGGCTCCGAGCTCGGCAACGGCGCCATGGAGGGCTCCGGCAGATCGAGCGAGCGGTACGAAACGGGCCTCGTCTCGCGCGACGGCACGCCGTACGTGCTCATCACCAACGGCTGGGGCCCCGGCTTCGGCAACCACACCGTCTCGTGGGAAGGCACGTCGTTCACGGTGGAGAGCATGAGCGGCTCGGCCGGCTCGATGGGGCAACCCGCCTCGTATCCGACCGTCTTTTGCGGCCGATACTCGGTGAAGGAGGTGCCGGATTGCGGCTTGCCGGCGCCGAGCAGCTCCATCAAGAGCCTGCGCACGGGCTGGCGCTGGGCGAAAAATGGCAACGAGGGCCAGTACAACGCCGCGTACGACATCTGGATGGGCAACGGCACGCAGCTCCGCGGCTACCTCATGGTGTGGCTGCGCGATCCGACGCGCTATCAGCCCGCCGGGCAGCCGAACGCCGCGCACCAGGGCGTGACGGTCGCGAACGTCCCCGGCAAGTGGAACATCTGGAACGGCATGGTGAACGGCCTGCCGATCGTGAACTGGGTGCGCGCCGAGGGGCAAGACAGCTCGGAGATCGAGTTCGACGTGATGGACTTCGTGCGCGACGCGGAGACGCGCGGCCTCAGCGTCCCCGGCGACACGGTCAACGCGGTCGCCGTCGGGTTCGAGATCTGGGAAGGCCCGATCACGAACCTGAAGAGCCTCGACTTCTACGTCGACGTGAACTGAGCGCCGCCGCTCGCTTGCCGCGCAGGCCCAGGCGCCCTATCGCGGGGCGCGATGCCCATCAGCTGGCCGGATCTCTCCTCGCGTTGCGAGCGCGCTGGCCTCCCGCTCCGCGGCGGCTTCCACCCGCGCGAGGGCGACGGCGTGCCTGCGGCAGGCGACCTCCCCGCGGGGACGCTCGTCCTTCTCGGCAACGCCGGCCCGTCGATGTGGCGCGCGTTCTCGTGCGCCCGCAAGGACGCCCCCGATCTCGCGCTCGACGACTGGACCGTCGCGGTCGTCTCCCCGCTCGCGGCGGAGCTCGGCGCGACTGCCCTGTTTCCCTTCACCGGCCCTCCCTACTGGCCGTTCCAGCGCTGGGCGCAGCAGGCCGAGGCGCTGTCCCCGTCGCCCCTCGCCATCCTCATCCACCCGCGATTCGGCCTCTGGCACGGGTACCGCGCCGCCCTCGTCTTCGCGGAGCGGCTGTCGCTCCCGCCGCGCGAGGACCTGGCGAGCCCCTGCGCCTCGTGCGCCGGCCAGCCCTGTTTGAGCGCCTGCCCCGTTTCCGCGTTCTCCCCTGGCAGCTACGATGTCGCCGCGTGCGTCGGCCACCTCCACGCCGGGCCAGGCGCGACGTGCATGACGGGAGGGTGCCTGTCGCGCCGCGCCTGCCCGATCGGGCAGGAGCACATTTATCCCGACGAGCAGCGCGAGTTCCACATGCGCGCGTTCCGGCGCGCGATGTCGAGCACGGGCGGCTAGACAGAGGTAGTCTCGGTTTCGGGGGGCGGGGCCGCTGTCTCGCGGCGCCTCGAACAGCCCTCCTGACTCGACGGATCCCCGCGCCTCGCGCGGGACGAGGAGGCACCGCCCATGCTCGCCGGCCGCATGATGGATTACCCGCTCACGCTGACCCACTTCCTCGACCGGGCGCGGACGTACCACGCGCGCTGCGAGATCGTGACCCAGAACCCGGACAGGACGGTCTCCCGCTCCACGTACGCCGATCTCCACCGCCGCGCGTCGAAGCTCGCGCACGCGCTCACGCGGCTCGGCGTCCGCGCGGGCGACCGCGTCGCGACGCTCTGCTGGAACCACGCCCGGCACCTGGAGCTCTACCTCGGCGTCCCGGCCATGGGCGCGGTCCTCCACACCCTGAACCTGCGCCTCCACCCGAGCGAGCTCGGGTACATCGCCTCGCACGCCGAGGACAAGGTCGTCGTCGTCGACCGCTCGCTCCTCCCGCTCTTCCGCAAGTTCGCGCCGGAGGTCCGCAGCATCCAGCGCGTGCTGGTCCTCGACGACGACGGGCCCGTGGATCCGGCGGCGGGCGACGGGCTCGACTACGAGGCGCTGCTCGCGCCCGAGCCGGATCACTTCGACTTCCCGAGCCTGGATGAGCGCTCCGCCGCCATGCTCTGCTACACGTCGGGGACGACCGGCAACCCCAAGGGCGTGGCCTACAGCCACCGCTCGATCGTGCTCCACACGCTGGTCTCCTGCATGCACGACGCGCTCGGCTTCCGCGACCGCGACATCGTCCTTCCGGTGGTGCCCATGTTCCACGCGATGGCCTGGGGGCTGCCGTACGCGGCGATCGCGACCGGCGCGAGCCTCGTGCTCCCCGGCCCGCACCTCGACGCCTCGTCGCTGCTCGACCTCATGGCCAGGGAGCGCGTCACGTTCGCCGCGGGCGTCCCCACGATCTGGCTCGGCATCCTCGCGCTCCTCGACGAGCACCCGAAGCGCTGGGATCTCTCGTCGATGCGCGCCATGGTGATCGGCGGCTCGGCGGCGCCGCCCGCGCTCATCGACGGCTTCCGCGCGCGGCACGGGCTCGTGGTCCTCCACGCCTGGGGGATGACCGAGACCAACCCGCTCGGCACCGTCGCCCACGTCCGGAGCAGCCTTGGCCGCCTCCGCGAGGACCCGGCCGCGTCGCTGCAGACGCGCGCGTCGCAGGGCTACCCGGTCCCGTTCATCGATCAGCGCCACGTCGACGCGGGCGACCGGCCGCTGCCCTGGGACGGCAGGACGATGGGCGAGCTCGAGGTGCGGGGCCCCTGGGTCGCCTCATCGTACTTCGGCGGCGAGGGCGAGGACCGCTTCACGAAGGACGGCTGGTTCAAGACCGGCGACGTCGTGACGATCGACGGCGAGGGCTACATGCGCATCGCGGATCGCACGAAGGACGTGATCAAGTCGGGCGGCGAGTGGATCAGCTCGGTCGCGCTCGAGAACGCGCTCATGAGCCACCCGGCCGTCCTGGAGGCCGCGGTGTTCGCGGCGCGGCACCCCCTCTGGGGCGAGCGCCCGCTCGCCGCGATCGTCCTGCGGCAGGGCCAGAGCGCCTCGAAAGAGCAGCTCCACGCCCTCCTCGAGCCGCGCTTCGCGAAGTTCTGGCTCCCGGACGAGTACCTCTTCCTCGAGCGGATCCCGCGCACCTCGACCGGCAAGTTCCTCAAATCGAAGCTGCGCGAGGAGTTCGCCGATCTCCTGGAGAGGAAGGGTTCCGGATGACGCGCTGACGCGCCCGGGGAGAAATCGCCGGAAGCTCCCGGCAAGGCGTGTACTACGCTGCCGCCATAGCCGAAGGGGAACCCGAGGATTTCGCCGCCGCGCTGAACACCGCGGCCATCGACGGCTGGATCAGCGCCATGGGTCTCCGGCTGATCCGCGCCACGCGCGACGAGGTGGAGGCCGAGCTCGACATCGGGCCGCAGCACCGGCAGGCCTATGGCATCGTCCACGGCGGCGTCCACGCGGGCATCGTGGAGACGCTGGCGTCGATCGGGGCCGCGCTCCACGCCCTGCCGGACGGCCGCTCGGTCGTCGGGCTCGAGAACCACACGAGCTTCCTGCGCGCGGTCCGGTCGGGGCGGCTGCGCGCCACCGCGCGCCCGCTCGACCGCGGGCGGCGCACCCAGGTCTGGGAAGGCTCGGTCTACGACGAGGAGGGCCGGCTCTGCGCCTCGGGGCGCGTGCGCCTCCTCGTCCTGGAGCCGGACGCGACGCTCGCCGGGCAGCGCGCCGGCACGCCCGGGTGATCGCCGACCGCGCGTGCGCCTGACCGCCACCTCGCCCGACCCCTGATGGCCCGATCGCCGGCTCGCCTGACCTCCGGATTGCCCGCTCGCCCGATTGCCCGCTCGCCCGATCGCCTTACACCCTTCACGAGGCCCCCTCGTTGCGCGACGCAGCCGCCCTCCGGATGATCGACGACATTCCCCGGCTCGGCTGGGTCGGCGCGCCCTCGCCGGTCACGGCGCTGCCGCGGCTCGCCTCCGCGCTGGGCATCGAGTTCCTCGGCGTCAAGCGCGACGACCTCTGCGAGCCCCTCCACGGCGGGATGAAGATGCGGAAGCTCGACTACGTGCTCGCCGCGCCCCCCTTCTCGACCGCGACGGCGTGGTCCGCGGCCGGCGGCATCGGCTCGGGCAACGTGGCTGCGCTCGTCGCCGCGGCCCAGCGGCTCGGCCGGAGGGTGCACGCGCACCTCTTCTGGACCGACCTCTCCAGGGGCGTGCTCGACAACCTCGCGTTCACCGCCTCGGGCCCGGCCTCGATCCGCTTCTACCCGTCGCGCGCCGCGCTCGCGCTCGCGCGCCCTTCGCTCTTCCTGCCGCTCCGCGCGAGGGACGACGACGGCGCGGCGATCGTGCCGCTCGGCGCCACGTCGGCGCTCGGCATGGTGGGCGCCGCGCGCGCGGCGCTCGAGCTCGGCGCGCAGATCCGGGCCGGCGAGCTCCCCGAGCCCGCGCGCGTCTACGTGCCGCTCGGCTCCGGCGGCACCGCCGCCGGGCTCGCCGTCGGGCTCGCGCTCGGCGGCCTGCGGTCGCGGGTCGTCGCCGTCGCCGTGGTCGAGCGCCTCCTCGCCTCGCGCTTCCGCCTCCGCGCCCTCACCGCCGAGCTCCGCGCCGCGCTCGCGCAGCGGGGCGTCGCGCCCGTGCCCCCCGCGGCGCCGATCGACGTCGTGCACGGCTACCTGGGCCGCGGGTATGGCTCGCCCACGCCCGCGTCGCTCGCCGCCTGCGACGCCCTCGCCGCCGAGGGGATCTCGCTGGAGCCGGTCTACACCGGCAAGGCCATGGCCGCGCTCATGGCGCACGCGCGCGAGCGCCGGCTCGGCCCGGTGCTGTTCTGGCAAACCGCGCGGCGCGAGCCCCTGCCCCGGAGCGACGGTTTCTGCGAGCGGCTCCCGGCCGCGCTGTCGCGGCGCCTCGGCGCCCACTGCGGCGGCGGATCTCGATAAACGACCTACATCTCGGCGCCTCCCCGGCGCTCGGGCGCTGTCGCTCAGCTGCACTTTTCTCCGCTTCGGCCTCGCGCTGCCAGCGTACGGCGGCAATTTTCTGGATCGCACCGCCATTGCGACGAGATAGAATTGCTGTCTCACTTGCGTCCTCGGCGACCGCCGGAAGCGCCGCGCGCCGCGCACGAACGACGCGCAAAACATGCGCAGACCACGCACAACGGACGCGCAGACCACGCGCGATGTCCCCCACAGAAGGAGTCTTCACATGCTTAGGCCGCTACAGTCGAACTGGTGTGCTCCGCTCGCGACAATGCTGGTGCTGGCCGGGGTCGCGTGCGGGGGAAGCTCCGAGGGCTCGGGCGACTCCAGCAACACCTCCGGCGCCGGCGCTGGCGCTGGCGCGGGCACGAGCAGCGGCGACTTCGGGTCCGGCGTGTCGGCGGGCGCGGGCAACGGGAACGGCAGCAGCGGCAGCGGCGACGGGTGCAACGCGAGCCTCACGGGCATCGTGCGCGACTTCCGCGCCTACGACGGCGGCAAGGGGCACCCCGACTTCGAGACGTTCACGGGCCAGGGCCTGAAAGGCATCGTCGAGCGCGAGCTGGGCCCGGATCAGAAGCCCGTCTATGCGCACCCGGGGGGCACCGAGCACACGACCGGGCCAGACGAGTTCAAGCAGTGGTACCGCGACGTCGACGGCGTGAACATGCCGATCCAGTTCACGATCACGCCCGTGGTCGGCGCCGACGGCATTGCCACCTACGAGAACCGGGCCTTCTTCCCGATCGACGAGCAGGGCTTCGGGAACGAAGGGAGGCAGCACAACTACCACTTCACGTTCGAGCTCCACATGACGTTCGTGTACAACGGCGGCGAGGAGTTCAGGTTCTCCGGCGACGACGATCTCTGGGTGTTCATCAACAACCGGCTCGCCATCGATCTGGGCGGCCTCCACGGCCCGCAGGACGACAGGCTCGACCTCGACGCGATGGCGAACGAGCTGGGGATCACGCCCGGGCAGGAGTACGCACTCGACTTCTTCCACGCCGAGCGGCACACGAGCGAGTCGAACTTCACCATCCAGTCGACGCTCGCGTTCACGAACTGCGAGCCCATCTTTGTCGACTGAGCGGCTCCACTGAGCGGCTCCACTGAGCGGCTCGACGGATCCGCTCGACCTATCCTGCGCAGCGAGGGCGGCGGGCCCGCTTCAGCGAGCCCGCCGGTGCTAAGGCCGGAACGACCCGCTGACGAACGTCGAATCGGCGAGGCGGTACGGCACGCCCATGAGCTCGCTGGGCCTCTGCCCGCGAACGAGCTCGCCCGGGAGCTCGTAGGTCTGGTCCATCAGCCGGATCTCGATCGGCCCGGAGTCCTCGACCTCCAGCGACCACTCGATACCTCCCGACGGCAAACCCATGTAGGTGAACCCCCAGCGGACATCCGGCTTCGCGTCGGCCCCGCGCACCGGCTCCTCCACGCCCTGCCCGTCCACCTCGGCGCGGATCACCCGGTTCGGGGACGCCACCTCGGCGAACAGCCAGGGGGCTCCCCGGGATGAGGCGACGCGGAGCCGGAGCGCCCGCACGCCGTCGCGCCGCACATCACCGAGCACCGTGAGCGACGGCGCCGGGAGGGCGAGGGCCGGCGCCTCGGCCTGGCGCGTCACGCGCACGAACGGCACCGCGAACGAGGGCGCCTGCCCGCGATCGTCCGGGAAGTACGCGGCGGTCCACGGGTCGAGGTCGCGGTCGGCCGAGAGCCAGTGGGCCTTCCCGGCGGCGGCGTCGACCGCGTAGGCGAGGCTCGCCGGCCGGGGCCGCGCCTCGGTGAAGCCCGTGGTGGCGCAGGCGACGAGGAGCGCCGCGAGGCCCGGGAGGGCGAACGCGAGCGAGAGCCGCGTCGAGCGGCCGCCGCCGAGCAGCTCGGCGTGCGGCAGGAAGAGCCCGAAGACGAGCGCGACGGCGAGGGCCGGGACCGCCGCCTTCGGCAGGCCCAGCGCGACGAAGAACAGGTACGGGCCGGGCACGGCGAGCGCGACCGCCGGCACCGCGGCCGCGACGAGGATCGCGGCGTCCGCGAGCGTGGGCGGGGCGTCGCCGCGCCGGATCGTCACCGCCGCGAGCCCGAGCAGGGCGAACGCGAGCGGCCAGGCGAAGTAGAAGCTCGCGCCCGGCATGAAGAGGCTCGCCGCGGCGAGGAGCAACAGCCACAGGAGCAGCGCGCCGAGGGCGAGCTCACAGGCGCCGAGGCGCCGCCGGAAGAACCGGTAGCCCGCCGCGCAGGCCGCGAGCGCGGCGAGCGCGAGCGCGAGCCGGTACGCGGGCGCGTTGTACGGCTCGAACGGCATCACCCGGAGGGCCGGGTGCGCGCTGCGGAGGATCCACGCGAGCCCGCCCACGGCCGCGGCGACGCCGAGGAGCAGCGCCAGGAAGGCGAGCAGCCCCGCGGCGATCCGGCCCGGCGAAGCGGCCCGCCGCCGCGCCGCGTGGAGCACCACGCCCGCGAACAGGCAGGTGACCAGCGCGGCGATCGGGAGCGTCCAGCCGATCGGGTGCGAGACGAGGTGGGCGCCCCACGTGTTGAAGTACACAGCATCCCCGCGCCCGGGATCCCGCAGGTCGAGCGCGCCGAAGCGCCGCGCGAGCGAGAGCGCGTAGTCGCCGGCGTGCTGCACGCTCCGGAGGTCGAGGTTGCCCACGGTGTCGGACGGGGCGTGGTAGTGCGCGGCGGCGTCGCTGAAGGCGAAGTTCAGCCCGGGGATCCCGGCCCGCTTGAAGACGCTGAGATCGGTGCTGTGGCCCATGCGCCGCGCGACCTCGGGGAAGAGCGACGACGCCACCGGGTAGGCCGCGGCGCTGGCGAGCTCGCGGACGGGGAAGGCGTCGCCGGGCCCGGTGTCGAACATCGCGACCACGCCGCCGGCCCCGCGGGCGTCGAAGTTGAGCGCGATCCCCACCTCGCCGCGCAGCGGGTGCTCGTCCATGAACGCCTTGCCGCCGAGGACGCCTCCCTCCTCCGCGTCGGTGAACAGGAGCAGCACGTCGTTGCGCAGCGGGGGGACGCTCTTCAGGGCGCGCAGCGCCTCCAGGAGCGCCGCCACCCCGCTGCCGTCGTCGGCGGCGCCCGGGCTGCCGGGCACCGAGTCGTAGTGCGCGACGAGCGCGACCGCCCGGGTGCTGTCCGCGCCCGGCAGCCGCGCCACGATGTTCTCGACGTGCGCCGCGTCGTACGGCAGGCCCCACTGCCGGCTGAGGACCGAGGCGCGCTGGACCTGGGGCTGCACGCCGAGCTTCGAGAGCTCCCCGAGCAAGTAGTCGCGCGCCCGCCGGTGGCCCGCCGAGCCGGTGGGGCGCGGCTCGGCGGCGATCTGCGCGAGGTGCGCCCTGGCCCGCTCGGCCGAGAACACCTCGGGCGGCGCGCTCGCCGGGACGACGTCGGGGGGGCTCAGCTGTGCGATGCGGAGCGCGACCAGGGCGACCAGCGCGAGGGCCGCGGCGAGGCGAGGAGACCACGCCATGGCGATCGGTCGACCTCAGCGCACCGGCGCCGGGGGCTCTCCCTGGGCGAGGTCGTCCTCGGGCCTGCGCGCGAGGCGCGCGGCCGCGCGCCGGTAGAGCGCCATGAGCGGCGCGCGGTGCGCGGCGAGGAGCACCGTCACCCCGGCCAGCCACAGGAGCACGAGCGGCACGAGCGCCGACGAGGTCGTGTAGACGAGCACGGGGCGGAAGGCGCGCTCGCGCGTGACGAGCTCACGGCGCGCTTGAACGGACCGCTCGTAGTCCGGGAGCGACAGCGCGACCGGCGTCACCCCCTCCAGCACCGCGCCGCCAGGGGCGAGCGCGCCTCCGCCCTTGACCAGATCGTCGTCCTTCGCCCTGCGCATGGCGGCGGGCGCCGGCGCCGCCGACTCGCTGTACGCGGAGTTCCAGCGCTCCGCCCTGTAGCTCCTCGCCGAGACGGCGAAGAGCCCGACCAGGAGCGCCAGACCGCCCATGCCCAGCAGCACCACCATCGCGGCGGCGCGGCCACGGCCTCCGAGGAGCCGCCCCGCGAGCCACGCCGCCATGGCCGTCGCGATGCCGACCACGAGCGCCACGAACGTGGCGGGCGCCAGGAACCACAGGCCCGCCATGAGCAGCCCGCCCAGCGCGCGCAGCGCGCGAACGCGCCCGCGGCTCGTCGCCCCGCCGGGGCGCACGGCGATCCACGCGGCCACGAAGCCGATCGCCACCGCGAAGGCGTCGCCCGCGTCCGCGAACCACACGGGGCGGTCGCCGCCGAGCAGCGCGAGCGGCACCACGCGATCGGGCAGCCCGACCGTCAGCGCCACCTCGCTCGCGGTGAGCGGGTAGCTCGGCATCGGCAGCTCCAGGGTCCCTCCGAGCGCGTGCACCGCCGCCTGCGCCAGCGACTGCACCTGGATCGTGTGGCTCCCCGTCTGCAGCGGCACGAGGACCTCCTCCGCGGCCTTGCCCTGGTGCATGATCCGCTGGGCCTTCCCGTCGGTGGCGAGGTAGATCGGCCGCCCGCCCGGCGCGTAGGTCAGGTAATCGATGCCGTTGTTCTCGTAGGTGAGCGCGTCGTCGGCCACGAGGTCTCCGCGCTCGGTCAGGACCAGGGTGCGGCGGTGGTCGCGCACCACCGCGGCGAGGACCTCGACGCCCGAGAGCGGCTCGACCGCGACCTCGACGCGCTGCCCTCGCTGCACGAGCAGGAGCCGCGACGTCGCCTGGGTCCGCGGGATCGGCGACTCGGCGGCGTCGACCTGGCGCGCGTCGCCCTTCACGGTGAGGCGGTGCTCCGCGTCGGACTCGAACAGCCACCACTCGTAGGCGGAGCGCGGATCGGGCGAGAAGGCGCCGACCGTCGGGAGCGTGCCCGAGATCTTCATCTCCGCGGCGCGGCCCGAGGTGGGCAGCACGAGCTCCCCGCCCTCGACCCGGAAGCCGCTCGCGCCCACGACGTCGAGCACCTTCTCCCCGAACGCGAGCGGAAGGCGCACGACGCCCAGGTCGCTGCCCGACCGCATGACGAGCCGGTACTCGAAGCCGATCTCCCGACCGACCCGCACCGCGCGCGACAGCTGAAAGACCGTGGGGCCCGCGCTCTGCGACCCCGCGCCCCCGTCGGGCGTGAAGTGGAGCGTCGCCCCGCGGAGCCCCGAGAGCTGCGCGCCCTCGGCGACGGACCCGCCGGTGATGTCGGCCTCGAACGTGTTGAGCGGACCGGCGACCAGGAGCGTGAGGTCGCCCTCGAGCCACAGGGTGCCCCGGAGCACGAAGCGGCGCGCGGCCGTCCAGAGGTAGTAGTGGTCGTCCTCGAAGCTGATCGGCGCGGCCTCGCGGCGCGACGCGGGGCGTCCATCGTCGAGCGTGGCCTCGATGCGGAGGTGCGCCGGCGGCCCGAAGAGCGGCACGGCCACGGGGCGGTCCGTGAGCACCCCGCCCGAGAGCTCGAACTGGAGCGGCCCCTCGCCCACCGCGCCGGTGATGCGCAGCCGATCGAGCGCGTAACATCGCTCCTCGCATCCCCCCGAGCCGTCGCGCTGATCGACCCAGCGAGAGAGCATCTCCAGCTGTCCAGCCCACGAATCGGGCGGAGGCCCGTGCGCCTGCGCCTGCGCCGCGGCGCCCTTCGCCGCGGGCGCTGATGGCGCCGCGCCCGCGGCAGGCGCCGCCGTCGGCGCGTCAGGCGCCTGCCCCATCGAGAGCGACGGAACGGCGAGCAGCGACAGCACCACGAGAAGCCACAACAGCATGGGTGGCGTGGCCTTGTTCCAGCGCGCGAGCGACATAGGGTGACTCCCTTCCTAGACCTGCCGAGCGAACGCGATGGCCGCCGCAGCGTCCTCATCAAACAACCTAGGGAAAAACGACGGCAACAAAATCGACATGAGGCCTTGACAGTTAACGCGTCGCGTCGCAGTGTCGTGGCGTCGCGATTGTGCCTCCGACAAAGCCACAAGGTGGCTCTGTTCGCGGGCACGGCCGTGCGGCGGGGCTCCCCTCGCTCCAGTGCACATCGCGTCTTGCGAGCCCGCGAGAGCGGGCGACGCGCGGGGCACGGGGGTCAACGCTTGATTCATCATTTCTGTGCGCCCGCGGTCGTCGCGGGGGGACATACCGAAGTGGGAGGCAGACCATGAGTGAGACCCAGAGCATCACGGAGCCGAAGGCCGAGAACAGCGTGAACGGGAGCGCCGGGCACGCGCAGGCGTTGGACGCCAGCGCCGGGGCGCCGGCGGTCAAGCCGCCGTTCGTCGAGACGCTGCGCGAGCTGGGCACCTCCTGGGCAGGGGTGGCCATCGGTTACGGGCGGATCGCGCTCGAGGGCGCCGCGCGCGCCCTCGAGCGGTCGGCGGGGAAGCTCGGCGAGCTTCAAGAGAAGCTCAAGAAGGGCGAAGTGGCCGCGGAAGGCGCCCGCTGAGCCTCCCCTCCAGCGCGCTGCCGAGGAGCGTCCATCACGGCGCTTCTGGCGGCGCGGGGACCGGCGCGCCGGCGATGCCGACGGCAACAGCATAGATCGAGCCGGCTGCGCCTCCGACGTAAAGGGTCCTCGCATCGAACCCCGGGCCCGCTCCGAACTGCGCATTGGCCACCCCGGTCGGGAAGCGCGCCAGGAGCTCGGCCTCCCCCAGGGCGGCGCCGCCCGCGTCGAGCCTCACCCGATAGAGCGTCCGGTTCTCGGTATCGACCGTGTAGAGGTGACCACACGTATCGAGAACGAGCCCGTCGAGCACGGACGAGGCGACCGTCGCCACGAGCGACGGAGGTTCGCCAGGGTTGTTCAGGTCGATCCTGCGGATCTCGCCGGCAGAGGAGTTGGTGTAGAAAACCGCCCGTCGCGCCGGGTCGAAGGCGATTCCGTTCGGCTCGCTCACCTCGGGGGCGCCGCTCGCGATCTCGTCGATCGTGGCATCGGGGTTGAGGCGGATCACCCGATCGCCCGCGAGGTCGGTCGCCCAGACGTTGCCCTGCGCGTCCGGAGCGAGGCCGTTCGGGTCCGTGAGGCCTGTCACGTAGTCGTCGACCCTTCCGGTCGCCGAGATCTGGACGACGGCGCCCCGGGCCGGCAGCGCCGCCACGAGGGTCCCGTCGGGCCGGTATCGGAGCCCGGGCACGGGGCCCTGGGGGCCCGGCAGTGACGCGAAGTTCGAGGTCCTGCCCGTGGCGTCGAAGCGAACGAGGTTCGACCCCTGCTTGGCGACGAGGTAGCCCCGGCCGTCGAACGCGAAGTCCTCGCTGCCGCTGAACACGGCCGTGACCAGCGCCGGCTCGAAGGGGCCGGGCGCGAGCGCCGCGCACTCGCCGCTCGGCCCCGCGCCCGCGCCCGCGCCGACCGCCGCCCCGCCGCCTTCGCCGGCGCCCACCGCCGCGCCGCCGCCCTCCCCGGTGCTCGTGGCCGCGCCGCCGCCTTCGCCGCCGCCTGCGCTCGCGCCCGACGTCGCGCTCGCCCCGTTGCTCGACGCAGCGCCGACGTGGCCGCCGCTGCACGCCGACGGCGCCCCGGACAGGAGCAGCGCCCAGCCGAGCAGCCGGTACCCTCGCTTCATCTACCTCGCCTCCTCGCTGCGCACACTACACGCCGCCCCCCGCATTGCCTACGGTCGACGGCGCGCGCGCAAGGCGCGAAGGCGGCCGGCGCGACGCGCCGTCGGAGCGGGGCGGGGTGGTCCGCGAGCGCAGCGCGCCTAGCGCCGCGAGACGATGACGACGCCGGCGCCGACGATGGCCGCGGCGGCCCAGGTCGTCGCGGAGGCCCGCTCGCCGCCGAGCAGGACGCCGAGCGCGATGGCGACGATCGGGTTCACGTACGCGTAGCTCGTCGCGATCGCCGGGCGCGTGCTCCGGAGCAGGTACGTGTACGCGCTGAGGGCCACGATCGATCCGAACACCGCCAGATAGGCGAGCGCGAGGAGCGACCGCGACGAGGGCGCCGCCGCGAGGTGCTCACCCGAGAGCGCGCTCACCCCGAGCATCACCGCGCCGCCCGCGAGCATCTCCGCCGCGACAGCCATCGGCCCTTCCGGGAGCGGCAGCGAGCGGCTGTACAGCGAGCCGAGCGCCCACGACACGGGGGCCAGCAAGATGAGCAGGGCCCCGGCGTGCGCCGCGCGCAGATCGCCGCCGAGGTGGAGCAGCGCCGCGCCCGCGAACCCGACGAGGAGCCCGATCCACTCGCGCCGGGAGACCTCCGGGGCGCCGGCGGCCGCGCCGCCGGCGGCGCCCCGGCCTCGCGCGGTGGCGAAGAGCGCCAGCCAGAGCGGCATCGTGGACACCACGACCGCGGCGACGCCCGAGCTCACCCACTGCTGCGAGACGACGACGAGCCCGTTGCCGAAGACGAGCAGCAGCACCCCGACCCGCGCCGCCGCGCCCCACTGCCGCAGCGTCGGGCGAGGGGCGCCGCGCAGCCGGAGCACGCCGTACAGCAGCGCGCCCGCCGTCATGAAGCGCGTCCCGGCCAGCAAGAACGGCGGCAGCGTCTCGAGCGCGACCGAGACCGCCAGGTACGTCGAGCCCCAGATCACGTACAGCGCGAGGAGCGAGAGCAGCACCAGCCAGCTCCCCCGCGCCCTCGCCAGCGCCGCGCGCGCCGTCTTCGCTGCTTCGCCCCTCGCCACCGCGATCTGCGCCGGCTCGAGCGCCTCCACCACGAGGAGCCCGCGCCCCTCGCCTCCATAGCTGGCGCCGGCCTCCAGCACCACGTCCTCCGGCTCCCCCTCGCGGGTGATCCAGACCGCGCCGGCTGTACAGCTCAGGCGCAGCGGGCCGCCCCGCAGGCGGTGCGTCCACAGGCCCCCCTTCCCCAGATCGATCCGCGACGCCTCCAGGAGGCGCGATGGCGGCTCCGAAACAAGTGAGGTCAATTTCATGGCCTGAAGGGTGGGGTCAAGCGAGCGACCGGTACAGAGGCAGTCGGTCGGTAATTGAGGCCGGTACAGTTTTCGGAACAGGCGACTGTGCTGGTCCTCACGCCTGGCAGCTGTACCGGTACCGCAGCGCCCGCCCGGCTGTACACTTCGTCTTGTGCAGGTGCAGGCGCCCATCGAAGCGGAAGCGGATGACGAGGCCCACCTCTACGACCGCGTGGCCGCGCACATCGCGGATCTGATCGCGCGCGGCACGCTGCGGCCGGGCGACCGGATCCCGTCGGTGCGGCGGCTCAGCCGGCAGCAGGGGGTCAGCGTCGCGACGGTGCTGCAGGCGTACATGCAGCTCGAGAACCGCGGGCTCATCGAGGCGCGCCCGCAGTCGGGGCACTACGTCCGCGCCCGCCGGGGCACGGCGCTGCCCGAGCCCCGGGCCGCGCGCGCCTGCACGACCGCCACGCGGGTCAGCGTGAAGAGCCTCGTCTCCAAGGTCTACCGGGCGTGTCGGGACCCGCACATCGTCCCGTTCGGCGCGGCGTGCCCGAGCCCGGAGCTCCTGCCGACCGACAAGCTGAACCGGATCCTCAGCGCGATCGCGCGGAGCGCGGGCGGCGCCGGCGTCTCGTACGATCCGCCGCCCGGCTTGCCGGCGCTGCGGCGGCAGATCGCCCGGCGCTCGGTCGAGTGGGGCGTCGTGCTCTCCCCCGACGACATCGTGACGACGGTCGGCGCCATGGAGGCGCTCCACCTCTGCCTGCGCGCGGTCGCCCGCCGGGGCGACACGGTCGCGCTGGAGTCGCCGGCGTACTACGGGCTCCTCCAGCTCATCGAGAGCCTCGGCATCAAGGCGCTCGAGGTCCCCTCGCACCCCCGCACCGGCATGGACCTCGACGTCCTCGAGGAGATGCTGGCCCGCCACCGCATCAAGGCGTGCCTCGCGATCCCGAACTTCAACAACCCCCTCGGCAGCGCCATGCCCGACGAGGCGAAGGAGCGCCTCGTCGCGATGCTCGCGCGCCGCGAGGTGCCGCTCATCGAGGACGACATCTACGGCGACCTGCACTTCGGCGACGTCCGCCCCCGCCCCGCCAAGGCGTTCGACAAGAAGGGGCTCGTGATGCTCTGCTCGTCGTTCACGAAGACGGTGGCGCCGGGCTACCGGGTCGGCTGGACGGCGCCCGGCCGCTTCCTCGACGAGGTCGAGCAGCTCAAGTTCGCGCAGAGCGTGGCGACCGCGACGCTGCCGCAGATGGCCATCGCCGAGTTCCTCGAGATCGGCGGGTACGATCACCACCTGCGGACGCTCCGGCGCCGCCTGGCCGCCCAGGTCGCGCGCATGAGCGAGGCGATCGCCGAGCACTTCCCGCCCGGCACCCGCATCTCGCGCCCCGCCGGCGGCTTCGTGCTCTGGGTCGAGCTGCCCCCCGGCACGAGCGCGCTCGACGTGAACGAGCGCGCGCTCGAGCACGGCATCAGCGTCGCGCCGGGGCCGATCTTCTCGGCCAAGCACCGTTTCTCGAACTACATCCGGGTGAACTGCGGCTATCCGTTCACGGAGCTCAGCGAGCACGCGGTCCGGACGCTCGGACGGATCTGCGCCGAGGCCGCCGAGGGATGACGCGGTGGACGGCCGCGGCCGCGGCCGGCGCGCCCTGGATGCCGTACCCGCGCTGAAGTAGAACCTTCTCTCTCGATCGAGCGCCCGCCCCGACGAGCCCACGCCCTTGCGCCCCCGACATCCCGCGTCCCTTCCTTCGCCCGCGCCCCCGCCGACGCCCGCCCGCGCCGCCTGGGCGCTCGCGGCCTCGCTCGCTGTCCTGCCCGCGTGCCGCGCCGGGGCGAGCGCCTCCCACGGCGCGCCGGCGCCGGAGACGCTCCGCGCGCTGCCCGATCGAATCGACGGCAGCACCCTCCTCGGCGCGGACGCGCAGCGCGCAGCGCAGGCGGGCGCGAGCGCGCTCCGGGTGATCGGCGCGGACATGGCGTCCGACGGCGATCGGCTCGGCGCCTTCGTCGAGGTGCCCGCCGGCGAGTGCATGCTCGCGATGGCGCGGGTCTCGCCCACGATCAGCGACGTCGACCTGTTCGCCTTCGAGGACGACGGCAGCGCCTTCTCCACCGACGAGGCCGCCGACGCGCGCGCCTCCATCCTCGTCTGCCCGCCGCACCCGCGGAGGCTCTACATCATGGCGCGCGTGATGTCGGGCGCCGGGGCGGTGAGCGTCGGCGTGCAGAGCGTCCCGGTCAAGGCGGCCGACGCGGTCGCCCGCGCCGTGGGCGCGCGCGGCAGGTCCGGCGACGAGAGCGGGCGCCTCGAGTCGTGGCCCGGCCTGGAGGCGAAGATCAGGGCGCGCCGCGCCGCCGTCGGCGCGCGCTGGGACGACGTCCGGCGCGTCGCGCTGCCCGTCGGCTCCAGGACCGCGAGCCGGATCGGGGCCACCCTCGACGGCGGCCGCTGCCTCGACGTGCTCGTCTCCCCGAGCGACGAGGTCGCCTCGCTCGAGGTGGTCGCGGAGGACGAGACCGGCAGGGTCGTCGCGCGCGCGCGCGAGCGGGGCCAGGATCGCTCGCTGCTCCTCTGCTCTGCGGTCTCCGTCGAGCTCTCGATCGCGATCCGCTCGCGCGGCACGCAGGGCCTCGTGGCCGTGGTCGTGGGCCGCTCGCAGCCGGGCGCCGAGGCGGAGATCTCCGGCGCCACGCCGATCGAGCGCGTGACCGAGGGCCGCGACCTCGCCGAGGCGCGGGCGGACCACGGCCGCGCGCTCGCCGGCCGGGGCTACGGCGCGCCGCGCGTGTCGACCGGGGCCGCGCGGCTCGGCAGCCGGACGACGCTGCCGATCGAGCTGCCGGCCGGCTGCGCCCGGATCGACGTGCTGGCCGGCAAGCCGCTCGCCGACGTGCTCGCGGAGCTCTGGAGCGAGGGCCACGCCCTCCTCGGCCGCGCCCGGGGCGGCGCCCGGGCAACGCTCTTCACCTGCGGGCGCGGCGGCCCCGCCCGCGTCGACGTCGAGTCGATGGCGCAGCCCGGCCCGTTCGCCGTGGAGGTCCGCAAGGAGCCCGAGGCCCCGCCGGCGCTCGTCGCCCATCCGCTCGCCGCCGCGAGGCTGCTCGGGCGCATGAGCGCCGCCGGCCCCGCCGACGCCGCGGGGGCGGCCGGCGCGCAGGCGGTGGCGCTCGACGCCGCGCGCCTCAAGATCCTCCCGCTCGCGATCCCGGCCAACACGTGCGCCGAGGTGATCGCGGCGCTCGACGCCGACGGCGCGGGCGTCGATCTGCGGCTCGTCGACACCTCGACGGGGGAGAGCTCGCTCGCCAGGGCGCGGCACGTCGTGTCCGACAGCCGCTGCGCCGGCCCGGCGGCCATCCCCGCGTCGATCGAGCTGCGCCTCGCGGACGGCAAGGGAGACGCCCTCGTGCTGATCCGCACCTCGCCCAGGTCGCGCTGAACGAGCCGGCGCCGAGGCGCGAGCGCGCGAACGCGCGAACGCTCGACCGCCCGCCGCGCCTTGACAGCGGAGCCCCCGGAGCCCTCAGATAGCGGCCGAGGGGCCGTTCGATGTCCTCGGGTCGCTTCGCCATCGCCACGCACGCCCTCGCGCTGCTCGCCCAGTCCGACGAGAGCTGCGCGAGCGACGCGCTGTCGGCGAGCATCAACACGAACCCGGCCTTCCTGCGACGCATCCTCGCGCGGCTGTCGCAGGCCGGGCTCATCGAGGCGCGGGAGGGCCGCTCGGGCGGCTATCGCCTGGCGAGGCCGGCGAAGAAGATCCGGCTGAGCGAGGTGTACGCCGCCGTCGAGCCGGAAGGCGCCATCGCGCCGAGCCCGTGCGAGCCGAACGCGAGGTGCCCGATCGGGTCGGGGATCCAGCGGGCGTTCGATGAGGTCGCGGAGGCGGCCAACGCAGGGCTGCTGCGCGGCCTCGCGCAGAAGACCGTCGCGGACATCGCGCTCCGGGCGCAGCACCTCGGCCGCCCAGCGTCGGTCAAGGCCGGCTGATCTCTCGGGCGCCTGGCCGCGCGGCGACGCCGCGCCCGACCCCCTGCCGCGGACGCACGCGACGGCGCCACGCCTGCGGGCGGCCAAGCCTCGCCCCTGGCAGAAACTGAAACCGTGCATATAACAGTTGGAGCGAGCGTGGCTGTCGAGGATCGGGCCGGCATCGCGCCGGCGCATCGCAGCCAGGTCCCGCTCAATCCAGAGAAGACCGAAAGGACAGCGCCATGGGCAGCAGCAGCAATGTCATCGAAGTCAACGACCAGAATTTCGCTCAGGAGGTCCTGCAGACGGACACGCCGGTGCTCGTGGACTTCTCGGCATCGTGGTGCGCCCCCTGCAAGCGGCTCGCGCCGATCGTCGACGAGATCGCTGCCGAGACGGCGGGCCAGGTCAAGGTGGTCAAGCTCGACGTCGACCAGTCGCCCGCGGCCGCGCAGCGCTTCGGCATCCGCGGTCTGCCGACGGTCGTCGCCTTCCAGAAGGGCGAGCCCGTCGGGCGCCACATCGGCCTCACGAACAAGAAGACGCTGCTCGCGCTCCTCGGACGTTGAGCACGCTGAGCGCGCCGAGCACATCGAGCGCATGAGCCTCGACCGGCGATCGCCCGCGCGGTGACGCGCCCCACATCGCGCCCCCCGCGCGACGGAGACGCCACCACAACTCGCGCCAGGACCGCCGAACGCCCGACATCGACCTTCATTTCGCGAGCGGCCCCCGCCTTCACCCCGGCCGCACGGGATGTGCGCGGCGCGCGGCCGTCGCATTGCGCGTCGGCCGTCTTCTACGGACGCAGCATCCCGTTGACACGACCACCCGATACGAGATTTTCTCGTCCGAGGAAGCCCAGCACTCCGCAACGCCGCTCGCTGCCGCCTGTCGAGGCGGTCGAGGGTCGCCACGCGGATCCCTGCCGGTGTGGGTTTTTCTGGCACGGCGCGACCGAGCCTGGCTTCCCGGACGCCATGGCCCTGTTCGACGACGATTTCGAGACGCTCGAGCAGCTCCCCGAGATGCGAAAATCTCGCGGGAAGGGCGGAGATTCGCACGGCCAGAGCCCCACCCCCGTGAGCCTCGGGCGCGCCCGCGCGGAGCTCACGGATCTGTCCAGCGACGGTCCCCGCTACGAGATGCGGTCGCTGCTCGGCGTCGGGGGGATGGGCGAGGTCCACTTCTGCAGGGACCGCCGCATCGGCCGCGACGTGGCCATGAAGGTCATCCGCGCCGAGCACCAGGGCGACACGACACTGCGCCACCGGTTCCTCCGCGAGGCCCGGGTGCAGGGCCAGCTCGAGCACCCGTCGATCGTGCCCGTCTACGACCTCGGCGTGGACAGCAAGGGCTCGGCGTACTTCACGATGAAGCGCCTCCGGGGCCTCACGCTGGCGAGGATCCTGAACGAGCTCCGCGAGGGCGACGCGACGGCGCTCCAGAGCTTCTCGCGCCGCAGGCTGCTCACCGCCTTCTCGTCGGTCTGCATCGCCGTCGACTTCGCGCACTCGCGCGGCGTGCTCCACCGCGACCTCAAGCCCGCCAACATCATGCTCGGCGACTTCGGCGAGGTGTACCTGCTCGACTGGGGCGTCGCGAAGCTCATCGACACGCCGCTCCAGACCATCGACATGGGCGAAGATCCCATGAGCACGCGGACCATCCCGGGCGACGTGCTCGGGACCCTGGGGTACATGTCGCCGGAGCAGGCGCAGGGGTGCGTCGACACGCTCGACGTGCGCAGCGACGTCTACTCGCTCGGCGCGATCCTCTTCGAGCTCCTCACGCTCAAGCCGCTGCACCCGAAGAAGGACCGCACCGAGATGCTCGACTCGCTCATCCACGGCGCCGACGCGCGGGCGTCGGTGCGCGCGCCCGAGCGCGAGGTGCCGCCCGAGCTCGACGCGATCTGCGTGACGGCGACGCGGCGCGAGCCCTCCGAGCGCTACCCGTCCGCCCGCGCGCTCTACGAGGCGGTCGAGCGGTTCCTCGACGGCGACAAGGACGTGGAGCTCCGCCGCGACCTCGCGGCGCGGCACGCGGGGCTGGCCGAGGAGCGCGTGACGGAGGCGCTCGCCGGCGGCAAGGAGGCCGAGGGCGCCCGGAAGGCGCTGCTCAGCGAGGTCGGCCAGGCGCTCGCCTTCGATCCGTCCAACGAGCGCGCCCTGGAGACGCTCCGGCGCGTCCTGACCGAGCCGCCGCGCGAGATGCCGGCGGAGGTGCTCGCCGAGCTGGACGCGGCCGCGGCGGCGCGGCACCGGCTGCAGCTGCGCGCGGGCATGCGCGCCGAGCTGCTCGCGACGGCGATCGCGACGCTGGTCGCCGCCGTGTGGCTGGGCATCCGGGAGTGGCAGGTCTTCGCCTTCATCCTGGGCTTCACCGCCCTCGCGGCGCTGATGAAGTTCCTCGCCGCGCGCGTCGTCCACCGCCCGGCCGCGGAGTGGTACGCCTACGCCGGCTTCGTCTTCAACGTGCTCAGCTTCCTGTGCATCGGCCGCGGCTTCGGCCCGCTGCTCTTCATGCCGATGCTGCTCGTCATCCTCACGTACGGCAACTCGTTCACGTACCGGACGGCCTACCGCTTTGCCGTCGTCGTGACCAGCTGCGTCGCTGTGCTGGCCGCCGCGTGGATCGAGTACTCGGGCGTCCTGCCCCGCTCGTACGAGTTCGCGGGCGGCGCGATGGTCATCCTGCCCCAGGCCGTCGAGCACTCGAAGATCGCGACGATGACGGCGCTGACGCTGACGACCCTGTTCATGCTGGTCGTGCCGGCGTTCATGATGGGCCAGCACCAGCACGCGCTGCGCGCCGCGGAGCGACGCGCGTTCCTGCAGGCCTGGCAGCTCCGCCAGCTGCTGCCGGAGCGGGCCCAGCCCGGCGCCGTGACCAACCCAGGCCCGGAGCAGACCCCGCGCCGCCGCCCGAGGCGCCCCGGCGCCCCGGCGTGAGCGGGGGTCAGTCCATCGGCCAGACCGCGACGACCCAGACCGGCGAGCCGCCGCGCGCGGACACGCGGAGGGCGGCGCTCTCCTCGATCTCGGAGCAGAACGCGACGCCGGCGCTCTCGCCGTTCTCGCCGGCGTCGTCGCGCCCGGCGCGGTCGCCGAGCTCGACGGAGATCCGGAGCGCGCGCAGCTCGCCCCGGGCCAGCGCCGCCCCCGCGAAGTAGCAGCGGCCCGGCTCGACCTGGACCGGGACGAGCGTGTCGCCCTGCGCGCCGATCGCCTCGGCGATCGCCTGCGCGCGCGGCGCGGGCGCGTGGCGGCGGCGCAGCGCGGCGGCCAGGTTGCCGCGGGCGCGCGCGCCGAAGTGCCCCGGCACGAACGCGGACATCGGCCACTGCGCGTCGGACAGCACGACCTTCACCGGCCCCGCGGCCCCGAGGAAAGGCACCTCGACGACCCCCTGCTCGCCCAGACAGAAATCGAGCCGCGCGTCGGGCGCGTCGGACCTGTCGCGATCGAGCACCCTGCCCGTGGTCTCCTCGCGCGCCTCGGCGTCGAGATCGGTCGCGCGGCGCAACGTGGCGCTCGGCACCTCGGCCATCAGGTCGAGGCGGTGGCAACCCTCGGGGAGCCTGACCGAGAACTGCCCCGTCCCGATCGACGAGGCGCGCATGTCGGTCGGAGCGACGCGCGGCGCCCCTTCCGCCTGCGCGCGCCGCGCGGCCCGCGCGACCCGGGCGTCGAGCGGCCCCGGCTCGGAGGGCCGCCCAGGGTCGCCGCGCGGCGCGACGGGCCCGGACGCGCGCTCCGGCAGGATGGCCTCGACGCGCTCCAGCGGCCCGCTCGACGCAGCGACGACGACATCGAACGCGCTGCGCGTCGACAGCACCTCGACCGCCAAGCGGCGCAGCCCCTCGCGCTCGGCCCCGCACAGCGTGATCGCCGCGACCCCGGTGACGCTGGGGACGCGGCGGTCGTCCTCGGGCTCCACGCCGCGCAGCCTGTGGATGAGGCCCTCGAGCGCGGGGACGCCGCCCGACGGCCCCTCCGGCGAGAGCGTGAACTCCGCCGTGCGAGGCGCGAGGAACGCAGCGGTGAGGCACTCGTCCGCCGCCGCGCCGGCCGCGCCTGCGACGCGGGCCGGGCCGGCAGGCGGATCGAGCGCCACGACTCGGGCGCGGCCGTGCTCGAGGAAGATGGGGGGGAGGCGCGCGACGCGCGCGCCCGAGAGCGACCACATCCGCGCGACGCGCGCGGCGTCGTCGCTGAGATCCGCGCGCGCCGGCGTCCCCGCGGAGACGCCGGCGAGCGCGGCGAGGAGCGAGAGGACCACGGCGCGCGCCACGCGTGCCACGTGAGGGGCGGCGCGGCCCCGCTCGACGGCGCCGCCCGCCGCGGCCCTCAGGCGCCCGGGGCTACGACGAGCTGCGCATCGACTCGATGAGGATGCGCGCGACCTCCGGACGGGAGAACTCCGGCGGCGGCAGCTCGCCGCGCTGGAGCAGCTCGCGCACCTTCGTCCCGGACAGGTTGACCTGCGTCGACGCGTCGCCAGGCGCCGTCTTCGCCGTGGCCATCGCGCCGACCACCGTCGAGTAGAACGCGTTCTCGAAGTTGAGCGTGGTGATGCCGAGCTCTCCGGGGCTGAAGGCATTGAAGATCTCCTGCGCGTCGTACGTGCCGTAGTAGCTGCCGACGCCGGCGTGATCGCGCCCCACGATGAAGTGGGAGCAGCCGTAGTTCTTCCGCGCCAGCGCGTGGAAGATCGCCTCGCGCGGCCCCGCGTAGCGCATCGCCGCCGGGTAGATCGAGAGCAGCACGCGGTCCTTCACATAGTACTTCGCGATGAGCTCCTCGTAGCAACGCATCCGCACGTCCGCCGGGATGTCGTCCGACTTGGTCGCGCCGACGAGCGGGTGGATCATCAGGCCGTCGCAGATCTCCAGCGCCGTCTTGGTGATGAACTCGTGCGCCCGGTGGATCGGGTTCCGCGTCTGGAACCCGACGATCCGGCGCCAGCCCTTCTCGGCGAAGTACGCCCGCGTCGTCGCCGGGCTCCGGTCGTACGCCGGGAACGCCGAGTCGACGGGCCGCTCCAGCACGCGGATCTCGCCGCCGACGTACACGGGGCCCGTGCTCATCAGGTAGGCGACGCCCGGGTGCTTCGTCTCGGTCGTCCGGAACACCTCCTGCGCCTCGAGCTCCTTGTTCGGCCGCCACTTGTCGCTCAGCTCGATGACCGCGACGATGCGCCCGTCGCGCGCCCGGAGCGCCGCCTCGGAGCCCACGCGGAGCCCCTCGGCCGCCTGCTCGGAGACGGCGAGCGTGATCGGCATCGACCACGGAAGGCCGCTCTCGAGCCGCATCTCGCGCACGACGCGCAGGTAGTCCTTCGAGTTCATGAAGCCGCGCAGCGGGGAGAACGCCCCGACCGCGATCATCTCGACGTCGCTCTCGGTCCGCTCGTCGAGCTCGATGACCGGCAGCCCCTTCGCCCGCTCCGCGAGCGACGCCTTCGCCGCGCCCTCGACCCACCGGTTCACGAGCTCGCCGCCGTGCGGCGCGATGAGCCCGCGCGCGCCGCCCGCGGCCGCCCCCGCGGCGGCCGCGCCGGACACGGCGACCGCGGCGCCGCGGCGCGGGACGTAGCCGAGCTCCTCGAGCTTGGCGAGGATCTTGGCGAGGCTCTCCTCCTTCGTCTCCTTGCCGGTGTCGACGACCACCTCGGGGCTCTCGGGCGCCTCGTACGGATCGTCGATGCCCGTGAAGTTCTTGATCTCGCCCGCGAGCGCCTTCTTGTAGAGCCCCTTCGCGTCGCGCTCGGCGAGCACGGGGATCGCGCAGGAGCAGAACACCTCGACGAAGTGGGGGATCTGGGCCCGCTGCTCGTCACGGATCGCCTTGTAAGGGCTGATGGCGGCCGTCATCGCGCACGCGCCCGACCGGGCGATGAGCTTCGCCACGTATCCGATTCGCCGGATGTTCGTATCGCGGTCCTCCTTCGAGAACCCGAGGCCCTTCGAGAGGTTGGTGCGCACCTCGTCGCCGTCGAGCACCTCCACGTGGACGGAGCGGGCGCGGAGCTCGGCCGAGAGCATCGCCGCGAGCGTGCTCTTGCCAGCGCCGCTCAAACCGGTGAACCAGACAACAAAACCTGACATTTAGGCAACTCCTTCGATGATCAAGTGACGACTACGGACTCGGCCGCTCCGGGCCTCGGGTGCGGACCCCTCGACGAGCGGAGGAGGGCTGCGCGAGAGCGCGCGGACGCGCGCCCCGGCGCGATGAGCTCAATCGACGACGGAGAACGTCGACGCGACGAACGCGGCGCCGTCCCACACGAAGAGGCGGTGCTCGGCGATGCGGGGCGCCTCCTCCGGACGCCCTTCGCCGGAGCCGCCGCGCACGCTGGTGACGAGGAACGCGAGCGGGAACGCCGGTCCGGGCCCCATCACGATCGGGGCCCCTTCCTCGGCCGGCGGCTCGCCGCCGCTCATCATGGCAGCGTCCGTCGGGCTGAAGTAGGCGCCGGCGTCGAGGTGAGAGTGATAGAGCACCTTCACCGGGCGCCCCGCCGAGGCGCCCTTCTCGACGGCGTCGGAGAAGCGCTTGCCGTTGAAATCGAAGAACGTCCGCGCCGTCCGGAAGTACCGCTCCGGATCGACGGCGTGGAGCTTGTTCGCGATGTTGTCCATCCGGACGTGCTCGTCACAGAGCAGCGGCTCGTCCGCGGGCCCCTTCAGGTACCCGCAGGCCTCCTCGTCGCGCGCGTAGCCCGCGAGCGCCTCGTCCTCGACCGCCTTGAGCACGCTCGCCTTGAGGACCACCCCACCGGCGGTCCACGGCTGTGGAGACATCACCATAAGTAACGCTTCTCCCATTTCATGGGCGCAAAATAGCGGTCGCCCCGGTCGGGGACAATCGCCACGACGCACCCTCCTTGCTGTTCGCGGTGCAGGCGCTTCGCGATCTCGAAGGCCGCGAAGATCGCCGCGCCGCCCGAGTGCCCCACGTGCAGCGCCTCCTCGCGCGCGAGGCGATCGGACATGTCCCAGCCGTCCTCCGTCGTGATGCGCATCGTCTCGTGGTACGCGCCCTCGTCGTGGATGGCGGGCACGAGCGAGCTCGGCAGGTGCTTGAGCCCCTCCAGCCCATGGAGCGCCTCCGTGGGCTCCACGGCGATGCAGCGGATCGGGCGGTGGTGCTCGCGCAGCCGCCGGCTCGTCCCGACGATGGTGCCGCTCGTGCCGACGCCGGCCACGAAGTGCGTGATCCTGTCGCCGACCGCCTCCAGGATCTCGCGCGCCGTACCGTGGTAGTGGGCGAGCGGGTTGTCCTCGTTCGAGTACTGATCCGGGTAGAAGTACCGCTCCGGATCCTTCTCGACCAGCGAGCGCACGAGGCGGATGGCGCCGTCGGAGCCCTCCATCGGGTCGCTGAAGATGAGCTCCGTGCCGAACGCGCGCGCGATGTCCTTGCGCGCCTTCGACACGTTCGACGGCATGACGAGCGCCACCTTGAAGCCCATCGCCGCGCCGAAGAGCGAGTAGGCGACCCCGGTGTTGCCGCTCGTCGAGTCGATGAGCGTCTTCTGGCTGGTGAGGCGGCCGTCCGCGGCGGCGCGGGTCATCATCCGCAGCGCGGCGCGATCCTTCACCGAGCCGCCGGGGTTCGCGAACTCGAGCTTGGCGTAGACCTCGACCGACGGCGTCTCGCGGCCCACGCGCGAGAGGCGCAACAGCGGCGTGTCGCCCACGGCGTCGACGACCGACCCCAGGCGCCGGGAGCGGGCGAGCGAGTGCCTCATGACGGGTCGACCTCCCCCGCGCTCCCCTGCCCCGCGCTCCCCGCGGCGCTGCCCTGAGCCAGCGCGGCGCGCATCGCGGCGAGCGCCGCGCGCGCGCCCGCGAGCACGGCGCGCGCGGCGGGCGAGGCGACGAGCTCCGCGGGCGCGAGCGCGGCGAGGTCGATCGCGCCCTCCGCGAGCGCGCCGAAGCCGGCGCCGCGCGCGTAGCGCTCCGCCACCTCGTGCGCGAGCGGCGGCGCGTCGCTGCCGCCGCCGAGCACGCGCGCCGTCGCCGCCTTGAGCCTCGCCTGTCCCTCTGGACCGATCTCCGCGAGCAACACCTGGCGGAGATAGCGCGGGTCGTCCACCTCAGCCCCCGGCGATCGCGGGGACGATTGCCACCTGGTCGCCGCCCTTCACGGGCGTCTTCAGCCCGTCGAGGAAGCGGATGTCCTCGTCGCCCACGAAGATGTTCACGAAGCGCCGCACGCCCTTCTCGTCGAGGAGTCGGTCGCGGATGCCAGGGTAGCTCTTCTCGAGGTTCTCGATCAGCTCGCCGACGGTGCCGCCGGCGGCTTTGACCTCGTCCTGCCCCCCGGTGAGCGTGCGGAGGGGGGTCGGGATGCGGACGGTCGCGGTGTCAGCCATGGTCTTGCTCTCCAGTCTTGAGGTGGGTCGAGGATCCGCTCTCGCGGTCCTTTACAGCAGCGGTCGGGGATTCGCCTTCGCGGTCCCCTTCAACGTGGGTCGGGGATCCGCCTTCGCGGTCCCCTTCAACGTGGGTCGGGGATCCGCCTTCGCGGTCCCCTTCAACGTGGGTCGGGGATCCGCCTTCGCGGTCCCCTTCAACGTGGGTCGGGGATCCGCCTTCGCGGTCCCCTTCAACGTGGGTCGGGGATCCGCTCTCCGCCGCGCATGCGACGACGTAGCGGGATGCGTCGATCGTCGCGATCGCGGCGCGCGCCCCGCAGAGGTCGCAGGCGGGCCGCGCGGAGACAGGGACGCTGCGCAGCGTGTCCGTGAGGCCGTCGTACGTCGCGATCCGGCCGAAGATCGACGCGTCGCCCGCGAGGATCGCCAGCGCGCGATCCGCCGCGATCGCGCCGGCCACGCCGCACACCGGGCCAGCCACGCCGGCCGTGGCGCAATCCGGCGCGTCCCCGGTCGGCAGGTCCTCGAACAGGCAGCGGTAGCAGGGCGCCCCCTCCCCCGCGACCGCCATCACCGTCGCGCGCCAGCGGATCGCGGCGGCATGGACCACCGGCGTCCTCGTCAGGCGGCACACGTCGGCGATCAGGAACCGCGACGCGAAGTTGTCGGTCGCGTCGACCACCACGGAGACGCCCGGCATCAGCCCCGCCGCCGCGCTCGGCGCGAAGCGGCCGTAACGGCGATCGACGCGGAGCCCGGGGAAGCGACGGCGCAGCGCCTCCGCGAACGCGTCGAGCTTCGGCCGCCCGACGTCGTCGTCGTCGAACAGGATCTGACGATGCAAGTTCGTCAGCTCGACCTGGTCGTCGTCCGCGACCCGCAGCTCCCGCACCCCGGCAGCGGCGAGCGCGAGCGCGGCGGGCGCGGCGATCCCCCCCGCCCCGACGAGGAGGACGCACCCGCGGATCGCCTCGCCGCCGCCGCTCATCGGAAATACTCGTCCAGGCTGAAGTAGCGCTCGCCTGTGTCGCAGAGGACGGTCACCACGTTGGCGTCGGGGCCGAGCTCGCGGGCGACGTCGAGCGCGACGCGCACCGCGGCGCCAGCGCTGATGCCGACGAGCAGCCCCTCCTGACGGGCCAGCGCCGCCTTCGTGTCGTACGCGGCGCGATCGCTGACCGTCCGCACCTCGTCCACCACGCTCGGATCGTAGTTCTCGGGGACGAACCCGGCGGCGAGCCCCTGGATCTTGGTGGGCCCGCGCTCGCCGCGCGAGATCGTCGCGCACGACTCGGGCTCGACCGCGATGACGCGCGTCGCCCGGCGGAGCCGCTTGAGCACGCGCCCGACACCGCTCACCGACCCGCCCGTCCCCACGCCGGCGACGAACGCGTCGATCGTCAGCGACTGCCGGGGACCGGGCCGCCCCGGCGCGTCGAGGCCGGCCATCGCGTGCAGGATCTCCCGCGCGGTCGTCTCCGCGTGGACGCGCGGGTTGTCGGGGTTGTCGAACTGGCTGAGGATGAGCGCCCCCGGGATGTCCGCCGCGAGCTCGCGCGCCCGGGCGATGGCCCCCTCCATCTGCAGCTCGGGCTCGGTCAGGACGACCTCCGCCCCGTAGGCCTCGAGCAGCTGGCGCCGCTCCAGGCTCATGCTCGCCGGCATCGTCAGGATGCAGCGGTACCCCTTCGCCGCGCACACGATCGCGAGCCCGATCCCGGTGTTCCCCGACGTCGGCTCGATGACCACGCCGCCCGCGCCGAGCAGCCCGCGCGCCTCGGCGCCCTCGATCATCGCGAGGCAGATCCGGTCCTTCAGCGAGCCGCCCGGGTTCTGCTGCTCGGCCTTCCCGAAGACGCGCCCCCGGGGCGTCGCCGCGTCGACGCGGCGGATCTCGTAGAGCGGGGTGTCGCCGACGAGGTCGAGGAGGCTGTCGACGACGCGCGGGTGCGACGGCAGCGGCGGGAGCTGCGCTGCGCGCTCCGCGGGTGCGCCCGGTGCGCCCGGTGCGCCCGGTGCGCCGGTGGATTGTGCGGATCGTTCGGGGCTGCTCATGGTGTCGGTTCAGATCACGTAGGTCGAGCGCTCGGGCCGCCCCTTGCGGCGCACGCCGAGCTCGACGCCGCGCTCGCAGACGTCGGCGATCGAGACCGAGTCGAAGCAGCGCTCGATCGCGAGCGCCAGATCGTGGAACACGGCCGTGGGCGGGTCGAGCGGCGAGCCCTCCGGCCTGCCGTCGTCATCCGGCGCGATCACGGCGACCGGCCCCTCCAGGGCGCGGACGACGTCCCCCAGGCTGATCTCGCTCGCGGGCCGCGCGAGGTGATAACCGCCGCGCGGCCCCCGCTTCGAGCTGATGAGCCCGGCCTTCTTCAGGTCCTGGAAGATCTGCTCCAGGAAGCGCGCAGGGATGACCTCACGCTCCGAGATCTCGCGGATCTGCGTCGGCCGCCCGTCGTTGTGGAATGCGATATCGAACAATGCGCGCACACCGTAGCGACCCTTGTTCGAGAGCTTCACCGCCAGCCATATGCATTGGTGCATCGGAGAAGTCAAGAACGGCACATTCAGCGACTTACCCTTCTTTCCGTGCGACACAGCACCCGAACAGCGCACAAAAACCGGCGGTCGCGGCGAAATTACCAGCAGAGGTTCACCGTTCGCCGCGTCGCCGCGACGCGGCCTCGGCTTCCTGTTGAACCGGATGGGACGGGTTCAGTAGCTTCGAGCTCTATCGAGGCTGCGAGTCGCCGCGCGTGCACGGAGGGGCGCGCGGAACGTGATCGGCGCGCGGGCGTCGCACGGTTCGGGTTGCGGCGCACCAACCTAGGAGTCGGCCGGTGGCTTTCTATCAAGACCCCCCCACACTCGGGAACCAGTACGACGACGACCGCGTGCTGCGGTCCTATCTCGCGCGGGCCCTGCCGCGCGAGGTGGCCGCGTCGATAACGCCTTCGCTGCGGGAGATGGGCGAGCTCGCCGGCGGCCGCCTGTACCAGCTGCAGCTCGCCGATCGCGCGAACGAGCCGAAGCTCACGTCGTGGGACGCCTGGGGAAGGCGCGTCGACCAGGTCGAGGTGACCCAGCTCTGGAAGGAGGCGGCCCGGATCGCGTGCGAGCGGGGGGTCGTCGCGACGGCCTACGAGCGGGCGCACGGCGCGTTCTCGCGCGTCCATCAGTTCGCACTGGCGTACCTCTTCGACGCGTCGAGCGACGTGTACACGTGCCCGCTCGCGATGACCGACGGCGCCGCGCGGACGCTCCTCGCGAGCGGCAACCACGCGCTCATCGACCGCGCCGTGCCCCGGCTGACGAGCCGCGACCCTGCCGCCGCGTGGACCTCGGGCCAGTGGATGACCGAGCGCACCGGCGGCTCGGACGTGGGGCGGAGCGAGACCGCGGCGCGCCTCGGCCCCGACGGGGCCTACCGGCTCCACGGGACGAAGTGGTTCGCCTCGTCCACCACGTCGGAGATGGCGCTCACGCTCGCGCGCCCCGAGGGCAACCCCGAGGGCAGCCGCGGCCTCGCGCTCTTCTACGTGGAGCTCGCGGGCGAGGCGGGCCGCCGCGAGGGCGTGCTGATCAACCGGCTGAAGGACAAGCTCGGGACGCGCAAGGTGCCGACCGCCGAGCTCACGCTCGACGGGGTCCTCGCCACGCCGGTGGCGGGCCTCTCGAACGGCGTCCGAGCGATCGCGCCGATGCTCAACGTGACGCGCACATGGAACGCGATCGGCGCCATCGCCGGGATGCGCCGGGGGCTCGCGCTGGCGCGCTCGTACGCCCAGAGCCGAGTCCAGTTCGGCACGACGCTGGCGGAGAAGCCGCTGCACATGGACACGCTCGCCGAGCTCCAGGCCGAGTTCGAGGGCGCCTTCCACCTGACCTTCCGCGCGATCGAGCTGCTCGGGCGCGAGGAGACGGGCTCGCTCACCGACTCGGAGGCCAAGCTGCTGCGGCTGATCATCCCGCTCGCGAAGCTCACGACCGCCAAGCAGGCGGTGTCGGTGCTGAGCGAGGTGCTCGAGGCGTTCGGCGGGGCCGGCTACGTCGAGGACACGGGCCTGCCGCGCCTGCTCCGGGACGCGCAGGTCCTCACGATCTGGGAGGGCACGACGAACGTGCTCGCCCTCGACGCGCTGCGGGTGATCCTGAAGGACGGCTCGCTCGACATCCTCGCGGCCGAGGTGGCGCGCCTCCTGACCGGCGTGGTCGAGCCGAAGCTCGCCGAGGCGGAGACGTCCGCGTCGCGCGCGGTGTCGCACGCCCGCGCGTGGATCAAGGAGATGGCCTCCGCCGACCGCCCCGGCCTCGAGGCGGGCGCCCGCCGGGTCGCGATCACGCTGGGCCGGGCGCTGCAGCTCGCCCTGCTCGTGCGACACGCCGCGTGGGCCATCGACCGCGAGCGCAGCCGGACCGCGCTGGCCGCCGCCGTCCAATTCGAGCGCAACGGCGTCGACTGCATCCGGGACCACGATCGCGACACGATCGAGGCCCTCGCCGAGACGCGACAGCGACCCGACACCTGAACAAATGGTGGGGTCCGCCCACTGAACAAATCCCTCCGGTAACCCGGGCACGGCGACGGCGCGAGGCGGGCGTGGCGTCGTGATCCGCGCCCCATCCGCGCGCCTCGACGATTTTTCCGGGGTCGCGCTGCATTCTGATCATACGGAATTAACGTTTGGTTTCGGACGGTTGCGAATGCCTGTTCGTCCTGGAAGCGGACGGCATTTGTCCTAGCGGCTTGCGAAGGCACTAGACGGGACAACCTGAACGGGCTTACAGTAATGCGTAGCTGCGGCGCTGAACGCGTGCCCGACGCGGGCGACGTGCGGGCGGGCCCGTCCATCGAGGCGGGCTCCGCCGGCGCGGCGCCCCCGGTGGGGTGAGATCCGCCTGCGCGTGCCTCCGGCGCGTGCGTGGGACTTCGTCCGCCTCCTGGACGGATCGGGCTCGCGTGGCCCCGGGCACGCGTGCGGCGCGCGGTGTGGGCGAGCGCACACGACGAGCTGCGAAGAGGCGAGATGAAGACGCAATACACGCTGCTGTCCGGCGAGACGGTCGAGTTCCCGACGCCGGCGGGCGAGCTCGGCGCCTTTCTGTCCCGGGTCCTGGTGGCGGCCAGGGATCCGTCGGTGTCCGACGTCGAGCTGCTGGATCTCGTGCTCGGCCAGGAGAACCCGTTGCTGGACAGGACCGCCGTCGCGGGCCGGAGCGTCGCGACCGCGGACGTGTACCGCGACCCGACCTTCCACGTGATGCTCGACTGCGTCGCGCGGAAGCGCCTGCCGCCCGATTCGGCGGTCCTCACGCCGCGGACGCGCTTCACGATGACGGTGCCGGACGCCGCGCAGCAGCTCGGCATCTCGGAGAGCGCTGTGCGCCAGGCGATCTACGCGGGGCGGCTGCGCGCGAGCAAGGAAGGGGGCACCTACTACCTCGATCCGCAGTCGGTGGCGGGCTACCGGGTGAGCAAGCGGGGACCGCGGCGCCAGGACCAGATGGCGAAGGGACCGCCCGGGGCCGCGCTCGACGCGCGCATCGGCTCGGGGCCGGACGCGAGCTTCCGGGTGAAGCACAGCCGCGACGACTTCGAGCTGACGGAGAAGCGCGGCCCCGAGTGGACGGGCATGATCCCGGCGGGGTGGCGGCGGATCGCGGTGCTGGGCACGTCGAAGGACCGCTCGCGCTACTGGGAGATCGAGCCCGCCGACGGCGAGAGCGTGCTGCACTTCGAGGGGTTCTACCTGCGCGGCGGCTTCCGCATCGTCGAGACCGTGAGCACGTCGCAGCGGGCCGTGGCGGCGTTCAAGGATTTCGAGCCGCGATGAGCGGCGGCGGCGGCGGCGGAGGCGCGGTGAGCGGGGGAAACGCGGGCGCGGCGAGCGGGCGACGCGGTCAGCGCGCATCGCGGGCGTCGGGTCAGAAGCGGGCCTGGAAGCTCGTGCCGAGGCCGAAGAAGTCGGGGTTCACGAAGGTGCGCAGGGCCACGGTTCCCTCGGAGGGATCGCGCTCCATGAACGTGCCGTTGTTGTCACGCACAACCTGAGCCCACGCCACCGCGGAGAGGATCTTGCTGATATCCCACTTGAGGCTCACGCGGGCCTGGAAGATGGGCACAGCCGAGGCGTTGAAGGGGAGGATCGACACATTGCCCTGGTCTCGGACGACGGACGTGCGCGCGATCACCGCGCTCATGGTGTCGACGGACATCGTCCTGAACGCGGCGGGGAACTGCAAGCCCACGCCAAGGCCAGGGGTAAGCCGCACGGACGCGAGGTAATAGTCGGCGGCGAGCGCGAAGAACAGCTCGTCGGCCGTCGAGGTCTGGGCGGTCTTCGGGATCGTCTGGAATGGGATGAAGCTCGGCTGGTTGCGCAGCACGAACGGCAGATCCCGGTAGACGCCCGTGACGCTCGCGCGCGCGTATCCGGACTTGACGACCGCCTGGAGGGCGCCGGCGCGTGCCGGCTGATGGGTGGTGACACCGGCAGACTCGAAGTCCTTGAGGTTCTGGAAGAGGTTCGTCGCTTCGAGGCTCACCGCCCATGTCGTCTTGCCCGGCGTGTAGAACTCGGGCTTGAAGAGGATCTGCGGCTTGTTTGGATCGTTGCGATAGAGGAGGAAGTCGACCGACTGCGGGATGGGCTCGTTCTTCGCGTGCGCGACGACCCGGGCCGAGCCGCCGTAGGTGTAGACCGGGTCGCCGACGACGTCGGACAAGTCGAAGCGGCCCTGCTGGAAGTAGCCGGCGCCGAGGTCGACGTGGACGTAGGGGTGGAGGTCGGCGCCCCCGCCAAGGAGAAAGCCCCAGTTGGTCTGAGCGATGCGGATCTCTTCGATCTCGCTCGTGCCGGGGGTGAGCACCTCCTGGACCTGGTTGAGGCTCGCGACCTTGAACCCCGCATACACGCTGAACCGGTCGGAATCGAGCTGGACCTTCGCGCCGGGCGCGGTTCCGATGATGCGCGGGAAGATGGACTGGTTGGCGGAGGCGTTCGTCCCGCCCCACGAGATGTCGTAGAGGTAGCCCAGTCGAAACCGGTCCGTGTCGATGGGCCAGAGCGTGACGCCGATACCGGTCTTCCCCTCTGCCTTGCCATCGGCGTGATAGAAGGCGCGAATGAACGATCCGGCGTCGTAAAACGCCTGGTTGACGTTGTTGTTGTTCCTGGAAAGCGCGGCGAGGTCGATCCGCAGGACGAGCGAAGCCTCGGTGTCGAGCCGCTCGATGAACCCCGGCATCCTCTTGTAGAGCGCGAGGTGCGTCAGGTTCTCGCGCCCGGTGAAGCGGGAGTTGAGGTTGTCGAAGAAGAGCCGGTATTGCTTCCGATCGCCGACGCTGAGGTTCGGCGAGAGCGGCTGGGCCTGGCCGGTGTCGTGGAGCAGATCGTCGTCCCCGAGCGTCCACGTGAGGCGCGTGTCCATCGCGTCTCCCAGGCGGACGGGCGGCTCCTCGGCCGCCGGCGGCAGGTAGGGCTCGCGCCGTGGGAGGGTGGGGACGACGGGCGCGGGTGCGGACTGCGAGGTCGGAGACGGCGCGGCGGCCGCTGGGGCCGGCGCGGCGGGCGCCGGTGCCGGCGCGACCTGGTCCGGGCTCGGCGCCCCCGGCGCTGGCGCCGGTACCGAAGGCGCAGCAGGACCGGGCGGCGGCTGCGCCTGCGCTAGCGCCGGCGGCGCGAGCGTGAACAGCAAGGCCCCGGAGACAGCAGGGGCGAGGAGCGCGCTTCGGAGCATGGCGGGCGGTGGCTTTCCTGGGCCTGGGGGATCCGGCGGGCGCAGCGCGACCGCGGCGAAGGTGAGGAGGTGGCTAGTTGGTCTCGGCGTCGTTGTCGTCGAGGCTGCGCGTCCGGACACAGGCCTCCTTCGAGGGCTTCGTTGCGGGCGCGCAGCCGGGCGCCGCGCAGACGAGGTCGTCCGGGCAGCGGGCTTCGATCGTCCAGTGCAGCGAGCCGCCCGAGAAGTTCCGGAGCGTGCCAGTCACCGCGTCGATCACCTCGCCCCGGCGGGACGTCGGATCGAAGGCGCTCACCGTGCCCGTCTGGATCTGGATCATGCTCGATCCGTCCGTGATCTTGTAGTTGCCGCGCGCGGCGTAGCTCGTCCACTCGCTGCACTCGGGGTCGTCCGAGCACGCGTTCGCGCAGCTCCGCTCGGCCTGGCTGTCGAAATCGACCCGCCCGTCGCCGTTCAGATCGCAGTTCGATTGCTCCGCGGCGAAGACGTTGTCCCTCGCGGGCCTCGGACCGAAGCGCTCGCTCACGTGGAACCCCTCGACGCGCACGAGCCCGCTCTCGAGGCGCTCCATGGCCGAGGCGCCGGCGAGCGTCGGCCCGTCGAGCACCGTCGGCTCCGGGACCAGGCACTCCGCTCCTCCCTGCACGCGCGCGATCTCGTACGAAGGGAACGAGAGCTCGGTGAAGCCGAAGAACTCGTCGACGGTGCCGGCGAGGTACTCGAGCCGATCGCAGATACGCATGTTGGCAGGTGTGTTGAAATTGTACGCGAAGAGGTGGTTGAAGCCGCTCCCCTCGCCCGTCAGATCGGTGACGTAGAAGCCGTCGCTCGAGACGCGCGTGACGACGACCTGCTGAGGAGCCGCGGTGTTGATCTGCATCGCTTCGGTCGGGTAGGGCGTCGCCGGGCCGCCGCCCTGCACGTCGGCGATGCGCGGCACGGCGTAAGCGACCGGCTTCGAGACACCGGCGCTGAAGGAGCCGCCCTCCTCGGTGTCGTCGTCCGCGAAGGCGCACCCGGGATCGGCAGGGAAATCGACGAGCACGTCGCCCGGCGCGTCATCGTTGACACCGTTGGCGCACGCCGGGCGGTTGCCCCGGGACGCGGGCCGGTAGCCGACGTCCTCGACCCACAGCCGGGTGGGTCCGTAGACGGCCGTCACGTGGGCGATCCCCTTGGCGACGCCGCCCCGCAGGCGGATGTTGCGGCCGACCGCGATGCCCTCGTCCTCGGCCTCGACGTCGAGCACCGCCCCGGGCTCGATGCTGAGCCTGACCATGCCGTCGAAGGGCGCCCGGCGGCCGGCAGCGTCGCGCGCCTCGATCCTGAACGACCAGGCGTCCACGGTGTCGCCGCGGTTGGCCGGCAACGGCGCCTCGGCGGAGGGCGGCGCTTCCCCGTTCACCTGCTCGACCTGGACCCAGAAGCTCGAGACGCCCCGGGGCGGCTCGAAGTCGCTGCTGCACCCGGCGAGCGCGGCGGCCGCGAGCGCCGCTCGATGCCGCGCCCGCGGCGTCACTGGCCCACCATCCGCAAGCGGCCGTCGGAGAAGCTGCCGAGCCGCCGGTCGACGCACGCCAGGTACTTGCACTGCTCGCCCGCGGCGCTGCACGGGGCGAGCGCGCTCTCGCACCGCTCCCGCACCCAGTCGGTCGGGGCCTCGGCGCAGACGTCCCGCTGGTAGGCGGCGACGTCGTCGCGGCAACGCGCGAGCACACACGCGCCCCGGGAGCACGGCGCGGCGCCTGTCTTGCACGCCTGCCCCTCGACCACCGACTCGGGGCACGCGCAGACGAAGCCCTCGCCCACGCCAGCGCAGTCGGCGTCCCGCCGGCACGACGCGAGCTCGCCGCGATCGTCCGCGCCGCACGGGCTGCCCGCGCGGAGGTGGTCGATCAGCGCGTCGCGCTGCTGCACCTGCGTGTCGAGCTGCGTCGTGTTGCGCTGGAGCACGCGGAACCCGCTGCCGCCCTGGGCGAGGTAGCTCGACGTCGCGAGCTCGTAGGTCGCGATCGGATCGATCGGCTGCCAGCACCGCCTCGCCTCGACGTCGCAGCTGCCCACCTCGCCGCCCGGACAGTCGGCGTCGCCGTTCGGGCACGCGATCGTCGGCTGGCGCGCGCCGATGTACACGTGGGTCGCGACGCCCGGCGCGGCGCCGCCTCCGGAGCGCGCGGCGCAGTCGATGACGACCCGCGCGCCCGCGATCTGCGCCTGCGAGACGCACCCGCGGCCGCTCGATCGGCGCGCCACGAAGTCGAAGAGCTCCTGCACCTCGAGGCCGGAGAGCTGCATCTTCGAGATCGAGTTGTCGAAGGGGAAGACATTGAACATCTGCTCGACCGTCACCGGGCCGGGCGCGAGGTCGGCGCGGATGCCTGTCGTGTTCGTGAGCGCGAAGTCGGTCTGGATGCCGAGGCGCAGCCACATCGCCCCGGCGATGAGGTTGCCGAGGGGCGAGTCGCCGCCGCTCGTCGAGGCGCCGCGGGAGCCGCCCGGCGCGTAGCCGACCAGGAGATCGAGGTTCGCGAGCGCGTCGAGCCCCTGCGCGTACGGCTCGAGCGCCGAGGCGACGATCGGATCGGCGGGCACGTCCTCGGTCACCGGGAAGAGCTCGTACCGATCCGACAGCACCTCGAAGCCGTTCAGCGGGTCGTAGCCGCCCCCGAGCTCGGAGGCGTCCCTGGACAGCACGAGGTCGAGCCGGCCGACGAACTTCGCGAACGCGCCGGAGTGCGCGAGCACCACGTCGCGTGGCGTACAGTAGCGCCGGCGCTTCGCGCCCTCCCCGGGGGAGCGCTCGTCGTTCAGGAGGATGTAATGGCTCTGCCGCTCCTCGTCGTAGTACCGCGAGCAGTCGCGCACGCGCTTCGGCGGCTGGAGGACGATGTGGTTGTGCCCGCCGAGCACGACGTCGATGCCCGTCGTGGTCTCGATCATCCGCTCGTCGCCGTCGAGGCCGAGGTGGGTGACGAAGACGATGACGTCCACCGTGGGGCGGAGCAGATCGACGTAGAACTGGGCGACCTCGGTCGTGTTCAGCGGGGTGACGCCGAGCCGGTTCGGCGCCTCGAAGATCGATGGCAGGCTGGAGAGATTGCCCATCCCGACGACGCCGACCTTGAGGCCCTCGAGGTCGAAGACCGTGAACGGCTGCAGGATGGCGCCGAGCGGAGAGGCGCCGGGCTGCGCGGGGTCCTCGAGCTGGTAGTTCGCCGCGAGGACGGGGAAGCCGGCGTTCTGCTGGAGCTGGATGCCGAGGTTCAGCGCGCCGCGGTCGAACTCGTGGTTGGCGACGATCATGGCGTCGACGCCCATCGCGCCGAGGGCGCGGATCTCGGCCTCTCCGGAGTAGAAATTGAAGATCGGCGCCCCCTGGAAGCAGTCTCCTCCGTCGAGGTGCAGCGCGCGCGACGACCGGGCGCGCTCGCGGCCGAGGAGATGGGACATGCGCGCGGCGCCGCCGACGTTGGCGACCGAGGCGGCCGCGCCGAGGCCGAGCCCCGCGTCCACCTGGCCGAGCTGCAGGTTGTACGGGAAGAGCCGCGAGTGGATGTCCGACGTGTGGAGCAGCGTCAGGTGCACCTGGCCGACGAGCCGCGTCGGCGGCGCCTCCTCCTCGCAGCCCGCCGCGCACAGGCCGAGCGCCACCGCGCAGGCGGCCAGCGCGCGCGCCACGCCGGACGCGACCGGCGCCGCAGGCGTCGGCTCCACCGCACCGAGCACGCCGCTCACCGCGTGGCGCGCTCTCCCGTGAGCAGGTCGTAGAGGTCCGGCGCGAACGCGGCGGCGACGCAGCACTCGACCTCCTCCGCCGTCGCGCAGGCGAGCGCCTCCGCCGCGACCGCCTCGGCCTCGGCGACCGTGATGCGCCGGAGCGTCTCCTTGATCTCCGGGATCGCCGCCGCCTCCATCGAGAAGTCGCGGAGGCCGAGGCCGAGCAGCAGCAGGGCGGCGAGCGGATCGCTCGCCATCGCGCCGCAGAGGGAGACCGGCCTGCCGAAGTCCTGGCCTGCCTGGATCACCTTCGTGATCAGCCGAAGGATCGACGGATCGAAGGGCGAGGCCAGGTAGGCGAGCGAGCGGCTGGTCCGGTCGACCGCGAGCGCGTACTGGATCAGATCGTTCGTCCCGAGGCTCAGGAACGCGGCCTCGCGCGCGAAATGGTCGACCATGATCGCCGCCGAGGGCACCTCGATCATCACGCCGAGCGGGATCTCGTCGGCGCACGCCTGGCCTCGGGCGCGCACCTGCTCCTGCGCGCGGTGCAGCAGCGCGCGCACCTGCCGGAGCTCGCCGAGGCCCGCGACCATGGGGATCATGATCCGCACGTCGCCGTAGGCGGAGGCGCGCACCATGGCGCGGAGGTGCTCGAGGAAGACGTCGGGGCGCGAGAGCGCGAGCCGGACCGCGCGGAGGCCGAGCATCGGGTTCATCTCGGGCGGCACCTGGAACGTGGAGACGAACTTGTCGCCGCCGATGTCGAAGGTGCGCAGCGTGACCGGCTTCGGGCGGAGCGCCTCGACGACGGCGCGGAAGATCTCGAACTGCTGGTCCTCCGAGGGCGGGGACGAGCGGTCGATGTAGAGGAACTCGGTCCGGTAGAGGCCGATGCCGTCGGCGCCCTGGTCGCGCGCGAGGATCGCCTCGGCAGGGAGCTCGACGTTCGCCCGGAGCGACACCTTGACGCCGTCCTTCGACTGGGCGGCCCGGTGCCTGGACTCCGAGAGCTCCTTGCCGAGCGCGACGTAGCGTTCGGCGCGGGCGCGCGCGTCCGCGAGCTCGGCGGGGCCGGGGCGAACGACGACCGTGCCGCGCAGCCCGTCGATCACCACGACGTCGCCCGTGATCACGCGCTGCAGCACGTCGCTGACGCCGACAACGGCCGGGATCTCCAGCGCGCGCGCCATGATCGAGGTGTGGCTCGTGCGGGTGCCGACCTCGGTGACGAAGCCGACGACCGGCTCGTCGACCATCGCCGCGGTGTCGGCCGGCGACAGGTCGTGCGCGATCAGGATCGTCGGCCCGGAGAAGCGCGGGAGCGCCGCGCCGAACGTCGCCGGCATGGCGATCGAGTTCTGCAGCTCGATCAGGCTGCGCGTGGAGAGCGGCGAGGTGTCGCGCGAGGACGGCGGCTCCTGGGGCGGGAGGCTGAAGGCGCGCAGGAGGCGCTCGCCGACGAACATGACGTCGTGGCTGCGCTCGCGCAGGTACGGGTCGTCGAGCGCGGCGAAGCGGCCCGCGATCGCCTCGCACGCGGCCGCCACCGCCCACTCGGCGCAGCGGCGCTCCTCGGTGACCTGGCGCTTCACGGCGTCGGCGAGCGCCTCGTCGCCGAGCATCAGCAGGTAGGCTTCGAGGATCGACGCCTCGGCGCGGTGATCGCCGACGCGCTTCGCCATGTCGCGCAGCTCGTCCTGCGCGCGCTCGACCGCGGCCTCGAAGCGCTCGAGCTCCGCCGTGATCTCGCTGGAGCCGACGCGGCGGCGCGGGTGGTTCGTCCGGTGCCCGCCCATCACGACGGCCGCGCCGATGGCGACGCCGGGCGACCCGGCGATGCCCCGCAGCGTCTCCGTCCGGGCGCCGGGCGGCATCGAGTCGACCCGGGCGCCGGGCGCCGCCGAGTCGCTCCGGACGGCGTCCGCCGGGGCGGGGTGCTCGTCCGGGGCGTCCGACGAGAGCGCGCTCGGGCCGCGCGTCACTCGTGCTCTCCGAAGCGCGCGGCGATCAGCTCGCCGATGGCGGAGACGGCGTCGGCGGCCTGATCGCCCGTCGCGCTCACCTCGATCTGCGTGCCCATCGAGCCGCAGAGCAGCAGCACGCCCATCACGCTCTTCGCGTTGGCCGACTGCCCGTCCGGCCCGGTCAGCGAGATCTCGCAGTCGTAACGCCCCGCGAGCTGCACGAGCTTCGTCGCGGCGCGCGCGTGGAGCCCGCGCACATTGATGATGGTGAACCGCCTCGTTACCGCCTCCGTCGTCACCGCTCGCCCCCCGTCACGCTCGTGTCCGACGCCGGGCGAGGCTCCGACGGGGTCGCTCCCGGCTGCGCCAGCCGGAGATCCACGCCGGGCGCCCCGGCCATGCCCTCTCCCACCCCCGAGGGTACACCACTCGCGCTCACCCGGGCGACGTCCCGGTGCACGACCGTGATGGGCAGCCCCGTCTTCCGCCGCAGGCTGTCGCTGAGCGCGTTGGTGAGCACGACGGAGCGGTGCCGACCGCCGGTGCACCCGATGCCGACGGTGAGGTAGCTCTTTCCTTCGCTGGCGTAGCGCGGCATGCAGAACGAGAGGAGCTGCTCTGTCCTGCAGATGAACTCGAGGGCATCCGCGTTCTTCAGGATGTACTCCCGCACCGGCTCGTCGTTCCCCGTGAGCTCGCGGAGGCCGTGGACGAAATACGGGTTGTCGAGGAAGCGGACGTCGAAGAGCAGATCGGCGTCGAGCGGGATGCCGTACTTGTAACCGAACGAGACGAACCGGGTGGACATCCGGGGCACCTCGACCTTCGAGGGGCGCAGCCGCTCGATGACGACGCGGCGCAGGTCGTGCGTCGACAGCCGGGTCGTGTCGAGCTCGATGGTCGCCCTGGCCCGCAACGACGCGAGCCGCTCGCGCTCGAGGAGGACGCCGTCGAGCATCGCGATGGCGCCGCTGCCGCCGGTCGTCAGCGGGTGCGGGCGCCGCGTCTCGCTGAAGCGCCGGAGCAGCGTCTCGTCCGAGGCGTCGAGGAAGAGGATCACCACGTCCCGTCCGTTCCGGATGGAGTCGAGCGCCGCCGTGGCGCCCGCCAGGAAGGAGCCCACCCGGACGTCGATGCCGAGCCCGATCCGGGTGATCCCGCCCGACTCGCACGCCTCGACCGCCGGCTGCACGAGCGACGTGGGCAGGTTGTCGACGCAGAAGAACCCGAGGTCCTCCAGGGCGTGGAGCGCCGTCGACTTGCCCGCGCCGGAGAGGCCCGTGACGACGACGACGCGCCCCGGCGCGCCGTCGGGCCCGTGCAGGCCGTGCTGCTGCTGATCGCCTGCGTTGCTCACCCTCGCCTCCTCGGCCGCGGCAGGCTCACGGACGACTCCGTGGGGCTGAACCCGGAGCTCGGGCGATCGGGGGGCGGCCTGCCCCGATCCGCGGGCGGCCGGAAGGCGCTGCTCGGGGGGTTCGGCGCGTCCACGCCGCGGCCGGGCGGCGGAGGCCGGGGCGGGCCGGGCGGCGCGGCGCTCCGCGAGGCGCCTTCCTCGGCGAGCCTCGCCGGCGGCGGGATCGACGACTCCTCCGGCGAGCGCTCGCGGAGCAGCTCGCCCTCGACGTTGCCGAAGAACTCGCGGGCCGCGTGGAACCCGGCGTTCTTCAGGAGCTCGTTGCGGGCGGCGACCTCGAGGATCGACGCCATGTCGCGGCCCGGGCGCACGGGGATGACGAGCTCCCGGATCTTCACGCCGAGGATGGTGTGGTACCGCTCGTCCAGCCCGAGCCGATCGTACTCGGTGTCCTTCGACCACTCGACCAGCTTCACCACGACGTCGATCCGCTTGCGCTCGCGGATCGACGTGACGCCGAAGAGGTCCTTCACGTTGAGGATGCCGAGGCCACGCACCTCGAGGTGGTACCGGAGGAGCTCCGCCGGGGCCCCGAAGACCATGCCGGGAGGACGGTAATCGCACTCCACGGCGTCGTCGGCCACGAGCCGGTGGCCGCGCATCACGAGATCGAGCGCGCACTCGCTCTTGCCGATCGCGCTCGACCCCATGAGAAGGAGGCCCACGCCGAAGACGTCGACGAGCACGCCGTGCAGGCGCAGTCGCGGCGCCAGGCGATCGTCGAGCAGCGCGTGCAGCGCGGTGATCGTGGCGCTCGATCGCACGGCCGAGACGAGGAGCGGCGTCCCGGTCTCCTCGGCGCACTGCGCGAGCTCAGGCACAGGGACGAACCCGATGCCGGAGCCGTTCGCCTCGAACGGCTGATCGCCCTGCGTGACGATGACGCAGCACAGGCCGAGCTCGAAGAAGCCGCGCAGCGACAGGAGCCGGTCTTCGCGGGAGAGCTTGTGGAGGAACGAGAGCTCTGTCTGCCCGAGGATCTGCACCCGCGTCGGCACGATGCCGTGGAAGTGGCCGACGAGCGCGAGCCCGGACTTCTGGATGCGGGTGTTCATGATGGGCCGATCGAGGCCCGCGGCGCCGGCGATGAGCGTGAGATCGATGCCGAGCCCCTCGTCGGCCATCAGGCTCCGCACCGCGATGACGGGGCGGTCCGCGCGCCCTCCGCCGGTCGAGGGGGGCATCCGGCCGCCTCCTTCCCCTTCCTGTCCGCTGCTGCGCGGGCCGCTCATGACACCGACCTCCCTTCCTCGGCGGCGATGAGCTCGAACGCCGCGCGCCCGGTCGAGGCGCCGAGCAGGCGCCGCCTGAAGCTTTCGTCCCGCAGCAGACGGGAGATGCGCGCCAGCGTCTTCAGGTGCTCGCCCGTAGCGCGCTTCGGCCCGATCACGGCCACGAGGATCGACACCGGCGCCCCGTCGATCGCGTCGAAGTCGATCGGCTTCGGGCAGATCAGGACCGCGCCGATCAGCCGATCGACGCCCTCCATCGCGCCGTGGGGGATGGCCACGCCGCTGCCGACGCCGGTGGACTGCAGGCGCTCGCGCTCGCCGAGCACCCGCTCGATGTCGTCGGCCTTGACCCCCGGCTGTCCTGTCGCGAGCAGGGCGGCGAGCCGGCGGAGCGCGTCCGCCTTCGAGCGGACGACCCCCTCCTGCTCGCTGGCGACGGATACCTGGTGCGCGGTCAAGATGTCGCGGACTTGCATGCTGATTTCGGCGCTCGGGCGAGGTGAGAGGGCTCTGGAACGGCGCACGTGGCACGGTCGGCGCGGCGCTCGGCCAGGGCCAAGCGAGCCGATGTGGCCATCGTACCCTGGGGACCTCGGGTACGCGACTCAAGGACGCTATCGCGGCGAGCGTCCCGGAGGGAGCGATCTTCGCGCCGCGGTCGCTGGGCGACCGCCGCGGCGCTCCGGGCAGGTCGTGCGTGCGCTGGGGGCGAGCCGATAGAGACGAGCGCCCTTCGCCGCCGCGGCGAGAGCTGCGGCTCACGCGGAGGGAGCGCGCCGCCTCGCCCGCGAGCGGCGGCTCACGGGGCGGGAGCGCGCCGCGCCAGCGGGCGCGGCGGCCCTCGCTCCGGTTCGCGCGCCGCGCCTCGGCGGAGCGCCCGGTGGTTTACGATCGGGTGCGCCCCGCCGAGGCCACCGCTTCGCGCTCCACCTCCACGGCGTACTCGCCGGCGCTCGTCGCGCCGCGCTTCCGCGCCATGGTGTGTCCCTTTCCATCGCGGATCTGCCGCTCGAGCTTGTCGTGGACCGTGTCGATCGACGCGTACATGTCCTCACCCCGTTCGGTCGCATGGAAGGCTAGACTGCCGGAGGAGATGCGAACGTCGGCGACATGCGTCAGACCCTCTACGGAGAGGGTGACCTGCGCCGTCATCGCCTGCCTAAGGAACTTCTGGAGCTTGGCCACCTTCTCGTGGGCGTACTTCTTCACGGCGTCGGTACCCACCATATGCCGGAACGTGATCGTGATGTTCATCGGGTCCAGCCTTCCTTCCCTGATGCGTAGATGAAACAATCGACTACGGCTACAGAGCACCCCTCCATCTCCATAGTAACACTGATGTAGAGCTCCAGTCTGCACTCAACGGCGCAGCGCTTTCGTTTTGTTTGGCGTCGTTCCGTTTCTGCGGGTCTTGCCGCGCCTTGCCCTGACTTGCCGGGAATTGTCGCGGCTTGGCGCCGCTCGCCACCTCTCGCGCACCTGGTCGTGCCCACGCGTCACCATGGCTTGCCGCGCTGCGTCCTGCGCGGCGAGCGCGCCTCCTCTCAACAAGCCTTGGCACGCCCCGCTTGTTCCAGCGCCCGGCGCACCGTGTGCGGGGCCTGGCCCGAGGCCAGCGCGATCTCGCCGATCGTGGGTGTGCGCCCGAGCTCGGCCGCGAGCCGCCTCGCGCTCGCGAGGACGGCCCGGAGCACCTCGACATCGCCCGGATCGAGCGGCTCGGCGACGCGGAGGCCCTCCGACTCCAGCCGGTCGATGATGTACTCCACCTCCTCGTACGAGACCGCCCGCCGGTCGACGACTTCGGCGATGTCGTTGAGGTCCACCCGACCGGTCGACCTATGGCGTGTAAGGAGCTCCTGGATCATGTCGTCGATGACAGGCGGCACGGCGCTAGCGTGCCACCTTCGCGCAGGCCGCGCACGCGCCTGGGCGCGCGAAAGCAGGCCCGAAAGCCGAGCGCGAGACCGAGCTGATCGAGCGTCTCGTCGCCGCGCTCCGCGGCCCTCCCCGCGGCCTCGCCGCGCGGAGCCTGGCCAGCCGGCTCGCCCGCCGCGGGCCCGCCGCCGCGTCACGGCTCATGATCACGGCGCTCCACGGTGAACCGCACCTCACCTCGTCTCGCCCCGCTCGCCACGACCGACGTCTTCATCTGTTCAGCGATGTTTCCGCCAGGATGCGTGAGGCATGATAGAAATGGACGCGTCATCGGGCGGATACACATCAGGAGATCTTCCATGCGCTGGGCCCCTCCCGAATCGCGATCGCGTTATGCGATCCGCGACCATATCGAAGCAAACCTGGATCCGGTCAAGGATCATCAGGAGATTGCATTTCTCTCGACGTGCTATGATTTCTCTTGGGACACGCAGCACGCCCTCGAGCTCGCGCTGTTCCGTGTGTTCGGGATCGCCAAGGGCACACCGCTCCTGGTGCAGACAGGGGAGCTCCTCCAGCGCACCCAGAAGCGCTACGACGACACGGTCCTCATCCTCTCCGAGATGCTGGAGAACGGATACGACAGCGACCGCGGCCGGGCGGCGCTGCGGCGCATGAACCGGCAGCACGGGCGTTACGCCATCCCGAACGACGAGTACCTGTACACGTTGTCGACGTTCATCTTCGAGCCCATCCGCTGGAACGAGCGCTTCGCCTGGCGCGCGCTGCTCGAAAAGGAGAAGCTCGCGGCGTACCACTACTGGAAGCAGGTCGGGGGGCTGATGAACATCAAGGATATCCCGCCGAGCTACGAGGCGTTCGAGCGGTTCAACCTCGATTACGAGGCGGAGCACCTGCGGTTCTCGGAGGACAACCGGAGGCTCGCCGTCGCGACGCGGGACCTCGTGCTGGGCTGGGCGCTGCCGAGAGCGCTATGGCCGCTCGGGGCGCCGGTCCTCCACGCGATGATCGACGATCGCATGCTCGACGCCGTCGGGCTGCCGCGGCCTCCGCCCGGGCTGCGCGGCCTCGTGCAGGCGGCGCTCCGCGCGCGCGGCCCGCTCTTGCGGGCCATGCCGCGCCGGCGCTCGCCGCGCCTGCTCACTCGGCTGAGGAACCGCACGTACCCGGACGGCTACCGTATCGAGGATCTCGGCGCGCGGTGACCAGCGAAGCTCCACGGGCCGGCGAGCCCGGCCGCCGCGCCGGGCGAGCGGGCGCCTGCCGGCTCAGGGCAGCTGGCGCCGCAGGAACTTGAGCGCCTCCCGGGCGGCGCGGTTCACCGGCTCGTAGACGTCCGGGGTCTTCCTGAGCGGCACACCGATCGGCTCGCCGGGGCGGACGCCGAGGATTCTCTCGACGTCCTCCAGGAGCGATTGCATCGAGTCGTAGCGGTTCTCGGGGGCCTTGCGGAGCGCGGTGGCGACCAGCGCCTCGATGCGCCGATCGATGCCGGGCCGGATCGTGCTGAGCCGGGGGGCCGGCGTGCAGGCGTGCTGGGCGACGACCACCACGTCGTCCGGCGAGGAGAACGGCAGCAGGCCGGCGAGCATGCGGAACATGGTGACGCCGAGGGCATAGACGTCGGTGCGGCCGTCGATGGGATCGGCGAGGGCCTGCTCCGGGGCCATGTAGGGGACGGTGCCCAGCACGAGACCGGCGGCGGTGGTGGGGCCCGTCTTCAGCTTCGCGAAGCCGAAATCCATCATCTTGAGCACGCGCGGGCCGCCCGGGGAGCGGACGAGGAACAGGTTGTCCGGCTTCACGTCGCGGTGGATGACGCCGGCCGCGTGCGCCAGGGCGAGCGCCGACGCCGCCTGCCGTATCAGCGGAAGCGCGACCGCCTCGCTCACGGCCACCTCGCGGCGGAGCAGGACGCCGAGCGACTCGCCGGTGAGCAGCTCGAGCACGATGAACGGGGACCCGTCCTTGCGCTCGCCCGCGTCGAGCACCCGGACGATGTTGGGGTGCCCGAGCTCGGCCGCCACCTCGAGCTCGCGGAGGAACCGCTCGCGCTGGGCCCGATCGGCGGCGAAGCTGCGGTTCAGGATCTTGATCGCGACCTGCTCCTTCGTGCGGCTGTCCGCCGCGAGGTACACGCGCGACATGCCGCCGGCGCCGATGAAGCCCTGGATCACATAGCGATCCTCGAGGATGGCGCCGAACTGCCGCGTCGGCTGCGCGGGCGGCGCGGCCGACAGCGACTGGACGAGGCGCGCGCCGTCGTCGGGGCAGAAGCCGTACGAGCGATCGGTGTACGCGCGGTGGCAGCGCGGGCAAATCATGGGACCCGCGTCATGATGGCGGCGGGGGCGGGGATCCTCAAGGGACTTGCGGGCGGGCGGCGCGCGGCGCAGCTCCGGCGAGGTGGATCGCGGCGCGCACCTCGGCTATGCGTGCGCCTTTCCTCGTCGACGCGACGACTCACCCCGAGATCGAGAGACAGCCCGTGACCTCACAGAAGCACCCTGCGACCCTCATCCCCGGCGACGGCATCGGCCCCGAGATCGTGGACGCGACGCTGCGCGCCCTCGACACGCTCGGCGCGCCTTTTGAATGGGAGACGTGCGTGGCCGGCATGGCCGGCGTCAAGGACGCCGGCGACCCGCTGCCGCGGGCCACGCTCGACAGCATTCACCGCACGAAGCTCGCGCTCAAGGGGCCGCTCGAGACGCCGATCGGCGGCGGGTACCGCTCGTCGAACGTGCGCCTGCGGCAGGAGTTCAAGCTCTTCGCCAACGTGCGCCCCGCGAAGACGCTCATCCCGGGCGGTCGCTACGAGAACATCGACATCGTGCTCGTTCGGGAGAACCTCGAGGGTCTCTACGTGGGCTTCGAGCACTACATCCCGATCGGCAGCGACGAGCAGGCGGTGGCGATCGGCTCCGGCGTGAACACCCGGGTCGGCTCGCGCCGCATCGCCGAGTTCGCCTACGACTACGCGGAGAAGCACGGCCGCAAGAAGGTCACCATCGTCCACAAGGCGAACATCATGAAGGCGCTCACGGGCATCTTCCTGGAGACGTCGCGCGAGGTGAGCAAGGGCTACGAGGGACGCGTGGCGACCGACGAGCGGATCGTGGACGCATGCGCGATGCAGCTCGTGCTGAACCCGTGGCAGTTCGATGTCATCGTCACGACGAACCTCTTCGGGGACATCCTCTCGGACGAGATCGCGGGCCTCGTCGGCGGCCTCGGCATGGCGCCGGGGGCGAACATCGGCCAGCACGCCGCGATCTTCGAGGCGGTGCACGGCTCGGCGCCGGACATCGCCGGCAAGGGCGTGGCGAACCCGATCGCGCTCATGCTCGCCGCCGCGATGATGCTTGACCACGTGGACCACCGGGAGCTCGCCGGCCGCCTGCGCGCGGGGATCGACGGGGCCCTGAACCTGGACGGGGTCCGCACCCGCGATCTCGGCGGCAAAGCGGACACGAAGACGCTCACCGACGCCATCGTGGCGCGTATCAAGAACGGCTGAGCGGGCGACGTCAGCACGGCGGATCTCGCCCCTTCGCCGCGGCGCAGGCCGCGGTGGCCCGCGGGGTCAGCCGCGGCCCGAGGGCGCTTCCGGGAGGGGGAGCGTGAAGTGGAAGGACGTCGTCTTGTCCAGCTCGCTCTGCGCCCAGATCCGGCCGCCGTGCGCCTCGACGATGCCCTTGCAGATGTAGAGCCCGAGGCCGGTGCCGGGCGGTCGGCCCCGGGACGGGGGTGACGAGAGCCGCTGGAAGCGCTGGAACAGCCTTGGCAGCTCGTCCGGGGGGATGCCCGGCCCGCGGTTCTCGATCGCGACCTCGACCTCGGCGTCGCGGAGAGAGAGCGTCACGCGGGTCGGCGCGTCGGGATCGCCGTACTTGGCGGCGTTGAGAAGGAGGTTCCCGAGCACCTGATCCATGCGCGCCGCGTCCACGAGGACGAGCGGCACGGCCTCGTCCGCTGTCAGCACGATCGCGCGATCGGGCCTTTCAGCGGCTGCGAGCTCGACGTTCGCGTGGAGCAGGGCGCGCACGTCCGTCGGCTGCCGCTCGAGGGAGAGGTGCCTCGCCTCGATCTTGGAGGCGTCGAGCAGGTCTTCGGCCATCCGATCGAGGCGGCGGACGTTCGACAGGATCTTCTGGGTCCACGCCGTTGCACCGGCGGACTCGGGCAGCCGCGACAGCATGCCCGCGTAGGCGGAGATCGCGGAGAGCGGTTGCTTGAGGTCGTGCGCCACGAGGGAGGTCCACTCCTCGCGGAGCCGCTGGATCTCCCTGAAGTTGGTGACGTCCTCGTAGCTCGCGATGGCCCCATGGATCGCGCCGCCCTCGCCCCGGATGGGCCCAGCGCTCACCACGACGGGGACGTAGCTCCCGTCCGTCCTTCGAAACCACAGTTCCTTACACATCGTCCCCTCGCCACGCGCCGCGCGAACGAGGGGCATTTCGGGCAGCAGGAGCGGCCGCCCCCCTGGTTCACACAAAAGCGCACCTCGCCCCATATGTAGCGCCTCGAGCGGGTGTGGCCCGCCGCAGAGCTCCTGGCAGCGGCGGCTCGCGAGGAGCGAGGGGCCGCCGCGCTCGTCCAGGATGGCGATGGCGACAGGGAAGTCTTCGATGACGCTGCGCAGCCATCGTCGCTCCTCCGCGAGGCGCCACTCGACCTCGTGCAAAGCGGCTTCGGTGGGCCCCGGCGCGTCCGCGCCCCGCACGTACTCGGCGCCCCCGGAGCGCGTTCGCGCGCTCGCGGCGGGCTCGGCGCCCGCGAGCGCGAGCGCGAACAGCGCGCAGAGGGCCTGCACGCGCGGGAGGATCTCCTGCAAAGGTGCGCTGCGGCTCCCGAACGCGCAGAAGAGGACGCCGAAGAGCCGGTCTGCGCTGAGCAGGGGCGCAGACAGGACCCAGTGGGGCCTCGTGCTGGCCGCGAGCGCGCCCAGGTCGGAGAAGCGCTCGCAGGCGGCCTGGTCGACCACGGCATGCTCGATTCGGCGGCTCTCCGCGGCGCGCAGCACGAGGGACGACGTGCCTGTGAGGTCCGCGAGCTGCGCGGCGACCGCGCTCGGCAGGTTGGAGGAGGCGACCAGCCGGATCGGCCGCGCGTGGTGCTCCACTGCGGCGCCGTACAGGAGCGAGAGGTCTGCGTTGAGCGACCGGGCGGCTTGCTCGGCGATGATCTCGCGGAGCGCTTGCGGCTGAAACTTCCCTGAAAGCGCGGCGGCCGCCTCGACGACGACCTTGGCGAGCTGGGCAGCGGCGGATTCAGGCTCGCCGTCGTTGTCGCCGAGTTGGTCGTGCGCTGAGATTCCCGCCACGCTTTCCCTCGCCGCCATGCCCATAGCACCTGCGCTGGCACGCGCCGTTCCACGAGCGACGCGCCCTGCCTGCTCCCAGGGTACAGTATGCGCAGTGCGTCGAGGGAAGGCTTGTGTGCCTGCGCAGCGACGACTCGCGCCGAGCGCCATGCGAAGGGGAGAGAGGAGCGCGCAGACTGGTCAGCGGGAGGGGTCGAAGCGGCGCTTCGCCCAGCTCACGAGCGGGCTGTTGTCCCGGGTCCGCACAGCGCCGGGCGCGCCGCGGCGTTTCCGCCAGTCGCCCTCGCGGACGCGTCGGCAGCCGGCGGCCTGCTCCATGGAGAGGAGATAGGCCTCGGCTTCGCGGCCATCGGCGAGGCGGATGGTTGCTCTCCGGTGCAAGACCGGGTGTCCGCGGTGCACGTCGAGCGCTGCCAGCGCAGCCGGAGCGATGGCATAGAGCTCGCCGGTCACGGCGATGAGCCCTCCCTGGACGAGGGCGCCGCTGGTGCCGAGGTCGACGAGCGCGTACTGCGGTGTCGTGGTCGCCACACCGAGCGGGCGAGCTGATGCGAGCCATTCGTGTTGGTCCTCGCCCGTCATGAGGTTGTCGTAGACGAAGAGGACGATCTCGTGGGTAGTCATTGGCGTGGTCCTCGGACGGGCTCTGCGGCCCCCCTCCGACGCTCGCAAAGGGAGGGCGCGAGCGCAAGGCTGGTCGGAGCGACGCTGGCGAGGCCGTGATGGTCATGTAGCTCCAGAGGAATGTTGCACCTGCGCACCTGCGGTTCCTGCGAGCGACTCGCCAGTCCCAAGGGGCATCCACCGGTTCCCACAGCGCCTCATGCTTGCTTGACGCTCGCGTTCGATAGGAGTTCGAGCGCAGCCTTGCGCACGGCCCCCGATTCTCCTGCTCAGCGCGAATGCGGCTCTCATTCGACCAAGCATTCACCCTCTGGGAAGGCGACCTCCACTTCTCGGAGGCGACCTCGATCCCTCCCCGCCATCGATTCAAGATCAACTCGCGCTGAACGAAGATATCGATGGTCGCCAGGTTCGATAAGGCGGCCGCAAGCGGACTCAAATCATCGCAATTCTATAGGTCTCGACTACCCCGCCCTGATCCGGCACCGCCCTCACCGCGAGCGCGCACGGCAAACGCTCATCGACGTCGCCCCCTCTCCACCACCGATCCCCCTGCCACCGTAGCGCCGGCGGGAGGGTCCACGCGGCGGGGGCGGGTGGGCGCGGCGAGCACCGACCGAGGTGCCATAAGGTCGCAGGGGGCTCTACGTCTCAGGCGCGCCTTGTGTGGCGCGCAACACAACGTCCCAGCGGGCATGGCCCGAAGGGAGACATGCCGGGTGGTTCTCAGCGCAAGCGCCTCGGTCCCCATCTTGGCGGATGGCCGAGCGCCCGCCCGCCCCCGCCGCGTGGACCCTCCCGCCGGCGCGGCCCACCAGCCCGCGGGTCTACCAGCTAACGAGGAATTGAAGCGTCTCCGACCCGCGCACCTCGACCGAGATGGTCGGCTTGGCGCCGTACCCCATGACGAGCGCCTCGAAGTTCCCCAGCGGGTACTCCAGCGTACCGCGGTGGCTGCTGATGTCGATCTGCACCTCCGACGGCCCCAGCTGCCGCGCCCTGGCCAACGGCCCCTTCACGAGCGCGCCCAGGCTCCCCGTGTAGCGCATCAGCGCGGCGCCCGGGTCGGTCGCGAGGTGCATCGTGATCCTGCCGAGCGCGCTTTCCCTGAACGCCCCGACCTGCTGCCGCGCGAGGCGGCGGTAGCCTTCCCGCGAGCTCCGGTTCGGGTGCGAGAGACGCGCGGCCGCGTCGTAGAGGCGCAGGAAGTCGCGCGTCGGATAGTCCGAGAACGGCAGGTAGAGCCCCCCCCTCGGCGGGCTCGACAACGTCGTCACCACCTGAGCGAAACGCTCCCCGAGCGTCGCCGCCAGCGCGTTGAAGAACATCCCCTTCATCGCGTAGGACTCGGGGACCCCCGCCACCACGGCGTCGATGTCGATGTTGCCGAGGAGCGGATCGGAAGGACGCACCTCGAACGAAGCTCCGTTCGGCCCGACAAGCAGCCCCTCTGTGGACGGTGCGCTCGGCGGCGCGACGCTTCGGGGCACGGCGCGCATGACACCGCTCTTGGGAATGGGCGTCTCGTTCGCTTGCCGGCGCTGGTCGCTGCGGACCTCTTTCATATGGAGCTCGCCGCAAAAAAAGACTCAACACAAAGGCCGCTTGCGGCAACCGCCGCAGCGAAGGGCACACGACCCATCTAGCAACGGCCATGCCGACCACTCACTGAACGAGTCACCGCGTGAACCCGGGGTTCATGCCAGATTTCCCTTGCATGGATGAAACGCTGGTTCAGCGGTGCAACCGCGTGAAGATGACCGGGACGGTGTTGTTCTCCGCTCCCGCCGGCGCACGCGTCTGCGGCGGCACACACCCGCCAGCGTGCCGAGCCGAAGGAACAGCGCGTCAACGCGCCGTGAGGCTCGCGTCAAGATGCCTCGAGGCTCGCCTCGACGTGCCTTGAAATTCGCATCGATACGCCCGGAGACTCGCCTCGACGCGCCGTGAGGCGTCGCGTTGACGCACCGGGAGTGCCGATCTCGCGGAGCTCCGCTCGCGCCGCGGAAGCTCCTCGGCCCTGAAGAACCGTCGAGCGGCGGCGGTTTCACGCGAGCACCGGCGAGCATCGCGTGCGCCTGCCCACGATGAATCTGGTGGACGACGAGGTGGACCCGCGCGCTCTCCACGCGCTCGACCTGGACGTGATCCGCGTGCAGAAGCCGCACCTCGGCCGCGCAGAAGCCGCACTTCGGCCGCGCAGAAGCTGCACCTCGGCGTCGAGCGTGTGGGGAGCCTCTGGTTCGACCAGGCGTCGTGCTCTGCCATCGATCGAAGCGTGGTGAGGGGGTTCATGCGCGAGCGTTTCGCGCCTCGCTCGCGCCCGTGCATCGAGCGAGGCTGCTGACCGGACGCTGTCAGCAGCGCCGCCCTAGGATGCCGGCGCGTGGGGCAGGACCCCCGAGGAGGACCTCATGAACACAGGACTGGGTGGCGTGATCGTCTATGTGCCCGATGCGGTGGAAGCTGCCGCGTTCTATGAGCGCGCGTTTGGCTTCGAGCGCAGCTTCGTCTCCAGCGGCAAAGAATACTGCGAGCTGAAGGGCAAGGTGCCGCTCGGGTTCGTGCAGGAGGACTTCGCTCAGAAGAGCCTCCCCGAGCTCGCGAAGAACCGGCCAGGGGAGCGCCCCGCCGGGCTCGAGATCATCGTCACGAGCGAGGACGTCGACGCGGCGTTCGCGCGCGCCGTGAAGGCCGGCGCAGCGCCTGTATCGGAGCCCCATGACAAGCCGTGGGGACAGCGCGTCTCCTACGTTCGCGACCTGAACGGCGTCCTCGTGGAGATCTGCTCGCCGTGGACCTCTCCATGAGCTCGCCGCAGCTCACCTCATGAGCGCGCCGCAGCTCACCTCATGAGCTCGCACGGACCGTGCGGCCGCGAGCGGCGCAGCGCGCCGTCTGCTGCCCGCCGCAAGAATGCGCTCGTCTCCCTGACGGTGGTTCTCCTGACAGGCTTTTACGGCAAGTCCTTGCCGCGCCTGACACGGCCTGCTTAACCTCCGGCCGTGAACGCGAACGGACGGACACGGGTGCACCTGCTCGTGGCAGCAGCGATCGCCCTGCTCGCGGCCGGCCCCTCGGGGCTCGGCGGCGGGCCCGTCGCGGAGGCCAAGGAGCCGGCCCGGGTAAAAAAGGCGAAGAGCTACGAGTGCCGCGTGCAGAGCCCGCAGAAGTTCCTGAAGCGGCGCACCTTCGTCCAGAAGGGGATGCTCAACCCGACGAAGCACGCCAAAGCGGTCCGCTACCTCGCCGAGCACTACGGCCACGTCGAGACCGACGAGACGCGGCGCCACAACTCCGAGAGCGCCCACTCCCAGGCGACGACCGTGCAGTTCATGGGCCTCCCGCTCTCCATCCACGAGAAGATCGCGCCCGCGCTCCACTGCGTCGAGAAGCGGATCCGCTCGACGTGCACCCGCAAGTCCCGCCGCTACACGCCGCGCGCGGTCGGCGGGTTCCGCACGGCGAACAGCTACCGCGGCGCCGAGATCTCGAACCACCTCTTCGGCATCGCCATCGACATCGATCCCGACCGGAACCCGTGCTGCGGCTGCGTCGACCCGTGGCCCACGAGCCCGCTGTGCCAGGAGAAGAAGCGCACTGCCTACGAGCGCACGGCGCTGTCCCGCTGCTGGATCAAGGCGTTCGAGCGCTACGGCTTCGACTGGCTGGGACACGACGACCTCGAGGACACGATGCACTTCGAGTTCCTCGGGGATCCCGACCGGATCAAGAAGAAGTAGCGCGCGGCCATCACGCGCCGCGGCCGCCCCCGCGCCGCGAGAGCCGCCGCGCGCGCCGCTCCGCCGCGGCCTCGGCGAGGCGGCGATCGTCGTCCGTCTCGAGGACGATCGGCGGCACCGCGGTCGGCCTGAGCGACGCGTCGACCGCCACGAACGTCACGAAGGCCGTGACCATGGGCCAGATGGCGCCCGTCATCGCCTCCTCTCCCTCGACCGACACCAGGATCTCGAGCGACGTGCGGAACGTCGCCGTCACCCGCGCGGCCAGGCGGACGACCTGACCGACCTTGATCCCATGATCGAACGAGAGGTCGTCGATGCCCGCGGTGACGACCGCGCTGCCGGTGTGCCGCTGCGCGCAGATGGCGGCGCACAGGTCGATCCACGCGAGCACCTGCCCGCCGAAGATCGAGCCGAGCGCGTTCGCGTGCGTCGGCAGGACGTACTCGGTCATCGTCGTGACCGACTCGGAGACGCGCTTCTCGTGCAGGGCCTTCACCCGGCATGCGTATCACGGGCGCCCCCCCGCGCCAGAGCACGCCGGCCCGCCCGGATCACCCGGCCTCAGCTGGAGGTCGAGGCCCTGCCCGGGCTCGGGAACGACGGCTCTTCGGAGGTGGGCGAGCGGCCAGGGCTCGCGTTGACCGACGACTTCGTGGGGGCCGACTGGCCCGGCGGGCCCGTCGGGAGCGTGGGCTCGTCCTCCAGGCGCACCGACGTGACCTTCAGCCGCCCGAAGATCGCCTCGGCCTTCTCGTTCATCGCCACCGCCTCGCGCCGCGCCGCCATGTTCGCAACGAAGCTGCGGTCGGTCGTCAGGAACCGCGCGTAGGCCTGGAACGTGCGCGCGAGCTCGAGTTCGTTCCCCGTCTCCTCGAAGATGCTCACCGAGCGCGCGAAATACGCGCGCGCGCTCTTCGTGTGCGCGCTGCCCCAGCCGCCCGCCGCCGTGATCTCGCCGAGCGTCCGGAGCGCGATGCCGAGGTGCACCTTGCTCCGGACCGACGCGAACAGGTCCACCGCCCGGCTGATCGAGTCGCGCGCCTTCTCCAGATCGCCCCGGAGCATGTAGGCCTTCCCGAGGGCGCGCCGCACCTCGGCCAGGCCGAGCCGGTCGCCGAGCCCGTCGCAGAGCTCCTCGGCCTGCTGCAGCACGCGCACCGCCTCGTCGGGATCGCCGCTCCGGTAGAGCGTCCCGCCGATGTTCGTCAGGATCAGCGCCGTGCGGTTGCGATCGCCGACCTGCCGCGCCACCTCCAGCGCCTCCTCGAAGAGCTCGAGGGCGTGGCGGTGATCGCGCTGGTCCTGCGCGATCATGCCGAGGTTGTTCAGGCTCATCATGACGCCGAGCAGGTCCGAGATCTCGCGCCGGATCGCGAGCGACCGCTCGAACGTGTTGAGCGCCTGCTTGAACTCGCCGGAGTCCTGCAGGGCGAGGCCGAGGTTGTTCAGCGACAGCGCGATCGAGCGGCGATCCCCCATCCGCTCGCGGCGGGCGAGCGCGTCGCGCAGCCATTTCAGCGCCTCCTGGTACTCGCCCCGGAGCCAGTGCAGCTTGCCGATGTCGTCGATCGTCGAGGCGATCCCCCGCTCGTCCCGCGCGCCCTCGAAGAGGCGGAGCGCGGTCGTGAGGTGCTTGCCGGCCTCGTCGAGCGAGCCGCTCTCGCGGTAGAGGCGCCCGATGCGGTTGTGCGCGGCCCCGCCCTTGCGCCGGTTGTCGAGCCGGTAGGCGAGCGTCAGCATCTCGCGGAACGCGGCGAGCGCGTCGTCGATGCGCCCGGCGAGCTGGAGGACGTCGCCGTAGTCGTGGAGCGCGTCGATGCGCCGCGCGACGTGCGCGTCGCCGAGCAGCGAGAGCCCGCGCGCGTAGTACTCCGCCGCCTTCGCGTTCGAGTAGCGCCCGCGCGCCACGTCCCCGGCGTCGAGCAGCGAGAGCCCCGCCCGCACCGCGTCGCCGATGCGCTCGCGGTGCGTCGCGAGCTCGGCGAGGAACTCCTCGCTCGCGCGCACCGCCACCTGCTGCTCCAGCCACTCGGCGATCGCGTGGTGGTACCGCCGCTGGGCCGCGGCGCTCATCCGCTTCTGGAGCGCCTCGCGCTCCTTGGCGTGCACGAACACATACTCGTCCGAGCCCGCGAAGCTCGACTCGCTCTGCTTGCGCAGGTAGCCGCGGTCGCACAGCGAGCGCAGCGCGGCGTTGATCCGGTCGAGATCCTTGTCGCTCTGCTCCTCCCCCCACAGCTCGGGGGCCTGACAGCCGGCCCTGCCGAGGACGAACAGCGCGCCGCTCCAGAACACCGGGCCGATCGTCGCGGCCTGCTCGAGCAGCTGCCGGCCGTCGTGATCGAGCGCGGCGAGGCGGACGTTCACGGCGTCCTCGACCGTCATCGGCAGGCGCGCCGTCGACAGCTTCCCGAGGTGCACGCGCCAGCGCGGCCCGCCCGCGGAGTCGGGCGAGAGCTCCTCGATCACGCCCTGTTCGTGGCAGATGCGGACCATCTGCTCGAGCAGCGCCGGGTTGCCGTTCGCGAAGGAGCAGGCCGCCTCGACGAGCTCCGACGGCACGCCCAGCTGGGGCTGCGAGTCGGGGCGCTTCGCGTCGACGACGTCGACGACGTCGACGACGTCGATGATGACGAGGTCGTCGCTCCCGCGCGGCGCGCAAGGCGCGAGCAGCGCCCTCGCCAGCTCCGCCGCGGCGGCCTCGCCGAGCGGCGTGAGCTCCAGGAGCGCGTGGCGCCGGTCGCCGACCTTGCCCCAGTCGTCCTGGCGGGTGAGCAGCTCGGGGCGGGCGGCGCAGACGATCAGGACCGGGCCCGTGAGGTACTCGATGAGGTAGCGCAGGAGCGCGAGGGAGTCGTCGTGGGCCGCGTGGAGGTCCTCGAAGACGAGGCACAGGGGGCCGTGGACGGCGTCCGCCTCGAGGAACGCCTTCAGGACGGCGCGGCGGATGAGGTCGGCCTGCGCGGGATCGTCCTGCACCGCGCGGGTGAGCGGGCTGTCGCCGAACGCGAGCCCGATGAACTGGCCGAGGAAGTAGATGACGTCGCCGACCTTGCGGTCGCCCATCACGTGCGCGACCTGCGAGCGGACCTCGGCGCGGGCCGCGTCCTTGTCCATGCCGTCGGAGAGGCCGAAGCGAGCGCGCAGGAGCCGGGTGAAGACGCCGTACGCGGACGCCATGTCGCCCGCGCTGCCCGAGGTGACGCGCAGCGCGGCGGAGCCCTGGCGCCGCCGCTCGAGGAGCTCGCGCACGAGCCTGCTCTTGCCGATGCCCGGCGGGCCGACGAGCGTCACGGTCCGCGTGGAGCGCTCCCTCTCCACCGCGTCGAGCGCGCGGGCCAGGGCCGACAGCTCCGCCTCGCGCCCGATCAGCGGCGCGAGGGCGGGCGGCGCCGCGCCAATTGCACTGTCCTCTCGGCTCATCTCCTGGCCTCCACGTCCCCGGGTGCCGCAGCGCCGGACACGATGTCCGGAGCCTATACCAGGTTCGGCTTCGGTGGCGTGTGCGGTAAGCTGCCGGGCGTGGACGGCGAGGGCACGGGGACGTCGGGGAGCACGGCGCGCAGCGCCGCGGAGATCCGCGGGCGTATCACGGCTTGCTTCAGCCTGGCCGAGCTGCGCCGCTTCGCGGAGGAGCTCGGCGTGCCGGACATCCCCTGGGAGCGGGGGATCCAGGGAGCGGCGTACGAGCTCGTCCGGCGCTTCGAGCAGCGGCGCGAGCTCGGGCCGCTCGTCGACAGGCTCCGCGCGGCGAGGCCGCTCGTGGAGTGGCCCGACACGCCGACGGTGCCGTCCGCTGCGTCGAGCGAACCGGCGCACACGGACATCCCCCGGCCGGCGCCGCTGCCGAACCTCTCGCCGATGGTGGCCCCATCGCCTCCCCTGGAGGTCGCGACGCTGGCGCCGCCGGCGATCGCGCCTACCCCGCGGACGCCGAACGTCACCGGGCCGCAGCCCGAAAAGGCGCCGCAGCCCGGCGTCGCGGGGCCGGCGCATCTCCCGGCCGGCCCCCCGCGCGCCGGGGCGCCGGCGCGCTGGCCGCGCCGCATCGATTCGCGGCTCGCGCTCGCCGCCCTGGGGCTCGTGGCGGTGAGCCTCATCGTGGCCTTCCTCATCGGCAGGGCGTCGAGCGCGACGGGGGACGACGCTGTGCGCGGGATCACCGCGTCCGCGAGCGCCACGCAGAGGGGCGCCCCACCGCCGGCGACGCGGCCGGACGGGGTCGCGTCGCGCGCGGCCGCCGCGATCGACCGCAGGATCGAGAGCCTCGCGCGGGCGTGCGAGATCCAGCCCGGCTCGGCGGAGGACGTGATGCGCCGCGCCTTCGAGCGCTGCGGTCCGGCGCCTGCCTCGGCGGGGTACCGGACCACCCCGGCGCAGCGGAGCGATCCGCCTGCCGCGCAGGCGCCGGGCGCGCCGCCGGCGTCTCCGGGGGCGGTGCCCCGTGCGGCGGCCGCGGCTGGCCTTCCGCCCGCCGGCGGCAATACCGGGTGCCTGGGTGCGTGCGAGCGGCGACACCAGGCGTGCAGGGCGACGCAGTGCGGTAGAGAGCCCACGCAGAGCACGCAGTACCAGCGTTATCAGGGCTGCCTGTCGGATTGCCTGGAGCAGGCGTCCAAGTGCCGCCTCGGCTGCCTCTGAGCCCAGGGCGACGCGTCAGAGCGATGGACGGCTGCGGCGCATCACGTTGACCGTGACGGTCGGCTCGTGCTCGGGGCAGCCGGTGCGACCGGACTGGCTCGGGTCGAAGTCGATGCGAAAGCAGGTCTTGCAGACGCAGAGATAGGCGTCGTGGAACTCGCGGAAGTTGAGGATGTCCGCGGCGAAGAGGCTCAGGACGATGTCGCTGAGCAGGTCTTCCTCGCACGGGCACGGCTCCCACGGCGCGAGGCCTCCGGCGCGGCGCACGCGCCCGCCGTCGATGGCCGCGGCGAGGAAGCGATCGTCTGCGACGGGCGGCATGAAGGCGCGAAGCGAGGCGAGCACCCGGAGCCGCGCCGCGTCGACGAGCTGCTCTATCTCGGATGCATCGGGGGCCGCCGGGACCTGAGGGCCGAGCGCTACCTGCTTGGAGAAGCCCTCGGTCACGTAGGCCGGCGGCTGCATCCTCCCGGCTGCCACGAGGTGCTTCTCGAACCAGATCGAGAGCGCCCCCGCGCTCCGGGGGGGCCTGCCGACGAACGTGAGCGCCGCGAGCAGCGCGCGGCGATCGTGATCGCTGGCGATGAGCGATGCCGCGGACGGCAGCGTGGGAATCGAGGTGTGGGAGTCCTCTTGCGGCATGAACACCCCCTTGATCCGCCCCAGTCTGCCCGAGGACTTCTCTCCGGGTCTAGGCGCGACGACGCCCAGGTCAGAGATTGCGGAACTTCCTGCAATGCATTGCGTTACGGGCTCTTTGCCGCTTTTGTAGTGAACGGCACCCGGCAGATCTCAGTCCGTGATCTTGAGCACCCCGCTGTCGTCGAGCGCGCCGCTCGCGTCCGCGCCGTCCGAATCGGCCTCGATCTCCACCTCGGACGCAGCAGGACGCAGGAACGACAGATCGAGGCCGCCCATCGGCTGCTGCGCCGCCGCGCGCGAGGCGGCGAGCGGCAGCGCCTCGGCGTCGGCAGCGGCGCGCGGGGCGGCGCGGCGCGCTTCCCGTTCAGGTCGCCTGTCGTCGCGGCGCGAGGGCTGCTCCGGGTCGCGCCGGCCGGCGCCGGCCTCGCGGGGCCGCTCCGGCGCGGGCGCCGCGGCGGCCTTCGGGGGGCGCGCGGCCTCCGCGCGCGCGGGCGGTGACGGCGTCCGAAGCGCCCTGTCCGTCTTCCTCGCCATGCGCGCGCGGGCGTGGGAGGGAGCGTTCTTCGCGAGCTCGATGCAGCTGCCGCGCATGGCCGCGGGGCAGGAGATGCGGACGTGCATGTGGTCGTCGTGCGCCTCGGCGCCCGTGGGCTGCATCATCGCGAGCTGCGCGCGGACGAGCAGCGCGCGGGAGACGCCGATCCGCTTGGCGTGGGCGATCAGCGCGGACCGGAGCGGATCGGAGATGAAGATGTGGCTCACGCGGGCGCGGGGATCGGTGAGCAGGTGCTGCACGAGCAGCCAGTTGCGCGGCAGGTCGAAGCGCGCCCCGGGCACGTTGGTCGAGACGAGCCGGGCGTCGAACCGCAGGAAGACCGGCGCGTGGACCTGCTTGCCGCGCGCGTCGAGCGCGTAGAAGCCGAGGTCGACGTCGCGGCCGCTCTCGTGGGAGTTGTGGCGGTGGACGTCGCCGCCGCGCTGGCGCGACAGATCGCCGACGCCGAGCACGGCGCCCGGGAAGCGCTTGGCCACGCCGCGCGCCGCGCGCTCGATCATGCCGACGAGCGCCGGCAGCCCCCAGCGGACGTCGGCGCCGGCGTAGGCGGGCACGACGCGGATGTCCTTGCGCGAGGTGTCGAGCCGCACGCCGCCCTCGAGGCGCCCTTCGTTGGGATGGCCGACCGACGAGGCGGGCGCCTGGGGCGCGGCCTTCTTCGTGGCCGGCTCGGGCGAGCGCGGGCCCGCGTCGCCGGCGCGGGGGCGGTGGCCCTTGACGTCGTCCTTCGCGAGCCGCGCGCGCGGCGCGCGCTTCGTCGCCCCGCGCGCCTTGGCGGCGGCGGCGGCGTCCCGCGGCTTTGCTTCCGCGGTGGGGCGCGCGTGCGAGCGCGCCGGCGCATCCGGCGCCGCGGCGGCCGCCCGGGAGCCGGAGAGGGAGAGCGCCAGGATCGTGAACAGCACGGAGAGCGGTCGAGGCACACCGGTGCGTTACGGGGTTTCGGTGGGCCGGGCCAAGAAGCCGGCGCCGCCTGGCCGCGCCCTCCGAGGGCCGCTCCTGAAACGTGCACCGAGCGTGCGCCGAATGTGCGCTGAACGAGCGCTGAACGAGCGCTGGCTGAATGAGCGCTGGCGGACGCGACGAGAGCCTCATGCACCCGGGACACACGCGAGCTTCCGTCGTTCGCCGGAAGCGCGGATCACCGCGCGGCGCCGCGTCGCGGCCGGCGCCGCCCGGCCCCTGTGCCGCGCTGCGGCGCCGGCGCCACGGCATACCGCGGCGGCAGCGGAGGCTTTTGCCTCGCGGCCAGTTGGGCTACCTCTCGGTCGGCCATGGACAAGGTCTACAAGAGCGCGCTGGATGCCGTGGGGGACATCCCGGGCGGCGCCACGATCCTCTCGGGCGGCTTCGGCCTCTGCGGCATCCCGGAGCACTGCATCGCAGCGCTCCGGGAGCTCGGCACGAAGGATCTCGTGGTCGTGTCCAACAACTGCGGAGTCGACGCCTTCGGCCTCGGGATCCTCCTTCAGAACCGGCAGATCCGGAAGATGATCTCGTCGTACGTCGGCGAGAACAAGGAGTTCGAGCGCCAGTACCTGAGCGGCGAGCTCGAGGTCGAGCTCACGCCGCAGGGCACGCTGGCCGAGCGCATCCGCGCCGGAGGCGCCGGGATCCCTGCGTTCTACACCCCGACCGGCGCGGGCACGGCCATCAGCGAGGGCGGGCTGCCCGTGCTCTATGGCCCGGGCGGCGCGGTGAAGAGGTACTCCGAGAAGAAGGAAGTGCGCCAGTTCGACGGCCGCGACTACGTGCTCGAGCCCGCCATCCGCGGCGACTACGCGCTCGTGAAGGCCTGGAAGGGCGACCGGTTCGGCAACCTCGTCTACCGCCACACGGCCATGAACTTCAACCCGATGATGGCGATGGCCGCGAAGGTGACGATCGCCGAGGTGGAGGAGCTCGTCGACGTCGGCTCGCTCGACCCGGACCACATCCACACGCCCGGGATCTTCGTGCACCGGATCTTCCAGGGCGAGCGCTACGAGAAGCGGATCGAGCGGCGGACGGTGCGCAAGGCGTCGGCCGCCTAGGCGCGGGGACAGGGGACACGATGGGACTCACGCGGGAACAGATCGCGCAGCGCGCCGCGCTGGAGCTCAGGGACGGCTACTACGTCAACCTCGGCATCGGGATGCCGACGCTCGTCGCCAACTACATCCCCGCGGGGATCGAGGTGGTGCTCCAGAGCGAGAACGGGCTGCTCGGCATCGGCCCCTACCCGATCGAGGGCGCGGAGGACCCGGATCTCATCAACGCCGGCAAGGAGACCGTGACGATGCTCGCCGGCTCCGCGATCTTCTCGAGCGCCGAGTCCTTCGCGCAGATCCGGGGCGGCCACATCGATCTCGCGATCCTCGGGGCCATGGAGGTCTCCGAGAAGGGCGATCTCGCCAACTGGATGATCCCTGGCAAGATGGTGAAGGGGATGGGCGGGGCGATGGATCTCGTGGTGAGCGCGAAGCGCGTCGTCGTGATCATGGATCACGCGGCGAAGAACGGCGCGCCGAAGATCCTGGACGAGTGCTCGCTGCCCCTCACCGGGCGGGGCGTCGTCCACCGGATCATCACCGATCTCGCCGTGCTCGATGTGACGCCCGAGGGGCTCGTGCTGCGCGAGCTCGCGCCCGGCGTGAGCGCCCGAGAGGTGCAGGAGAAGACACAACCAACGCTCCGGGTCCCCTCCGACGTGAAGGAGATGGACCTGCGGAGCGCCTGAGGGCTCGCCGATGACCTGGCCTGAAAAGACCCTGCCGACGACCGACGCGAGCGAGAAGCGCTCGCTGGGAGCGGGCGTGTTCCGTCGCTGCGACGGCTGCTCGCACACGCACGACGCCGCCGAGCTCGCGCGCACCTTCGAGGTGTGCTCGCAGTGCGGCCACCACCACAAGCTCGACGCCGACGGCTGGCGGAGGCTGCTGCTCGACGACGGCGAGCTCGCCGCGTGGGACGAGCACCTCGTCCCGAACGACCCGCTCCGGTTCAGCGACGGCAAGAGCTACAGGGACCGCGTCGCGGCGCTCCACAAGAAGGGCCGCGCGAAGGAGGCGATCGAGATCGGCCGCGGCAGGCTGGGCGGCCGCGACATCGCCTACGGCGCGTTCGTCTTCGCCTTCATGGGCGGGAGCATGGGCTCGGTCGTCGGCGAGAAGATCACCCGCCTGTTCGAGCGCGCGACGCGCGAGGAGCTCCCCGTGGTGCTCCTCCAGGCGTCGGGCGGCGCGCGGATGCAGGAGGGCATCCTCTCGCTGATGCAGATGGCGAAGAGCGTGGCCGCGCTCGAGCGGTACCGAAAGGCGCGGCTGCCGTTCCTGTCGGTGCTGCTCCACCCGACGACGGGCGGCGTCGCGGCGAGCTTCGCCTTCCTGGGTGACGCGAACATCGCCGAGCCCAAGGCGCTCATCGGCTTCGCCGGCCCGCGGGTCATCGAGAACACGATCCGGCAGACGCTGCCGGCGGGCTTCCAGCGATCCGAGTTCCTGCTCGACCACGGGATGGTCGACGCCATCGTCCCGCGCCCCGAGATGAAGGCGTACATCGGGACGCTGCTCCAGCACCTCACGTCCAACCGCCGGGCGCGGCGATGACCTCGGCGGCGCCGCGGCTGCCCGCGCTGCTCGAGGCGCTCGGGCAGCGGGCGCCGCGGGGGATGGAGCTCGGGCTCGGCCGGGTCCGCGAGGCGCTCTCCGCGCTCGGCGATCCCCACGAAGGCCTCCCCGCGGTGCACGTCGCCGGCACGAACGGCAAGGGCAGCGTGTGCGCGATGGTCGAGTCGATCGCGCGCGCGGCCGGGCTGCGGACCGGCCTCTACACGTCGCCGCACCTGTCACGCTTCGCCGAGCGCATCCGCGTCGGGGGAGAGACGATCGGCGACGCGGCGCTCGCGCGCGCGCTCGCCGCCGCGCTCGAGCGTGTCCCCTCGCCGCTCACGTTCTTCGAGGCGCTGACGGTGGCCGCGTTCGTGGCCTTCCGCGAGGCGGACGTCGACCTCGCGATCCTCGAGGTGGGCCTCGGCGGGCGGCTCGACGCGACGAACGTGATCTCGGCGCCGCTCTGCACGGCGATCACGTCGATCGCGCTCGACCACCAGGCCGTGCTCGGCCCGACGCTGGCGGACATCGCCCGGGAGAAGGCGGGCATCCTCAAGCCGGGCGCGCCCGCGGTGCTCGGCCCGCTCGATCCGGAGGCCGACGCCGCGATCGAGGCGGCGGCGCAGGCGATCGGCGCCGGGCCTCGCCTCCGCGTCGCGCGGGCGGAGCGCGCCGGGAGCGCGGGCGAGATCGCGGTGGGGCGCGGCGGTCGCGGGGCGCGCGTCGCCGGGCCGGGGCGCCGCGAGATCGAGGTGGAGCTCGGCCTCCGCGGCGCGCACCAGGCCGAGAACGCGGGCGTGGCGTGCGGCATCGCGTGGCAGCTCGCCGGGCGGTGGCCCGAGGTCGAGCGGGCGCTCGCGGGTGGACTCGCCGCGGCCCGCTGGCCCGGTCGCCTGGAGCGGATCGACGCGGGCGGCGCCCGTGTCCTGCTCGACTGTGCGCACAACCCGCACGGCGCGCAGGCGCTCGCGGCGTGGCTCGACGAGGAGGGTCCGGGGGCAGCGCTCACCACGCTCGTGTTCGGCGCGATGGCCGACAAGGGGTGGGGCGAAATGCTACAGATGCTCGCACCACGAGCGCACCGTCGGCTCTATGTGACGCCGAAGGGCCGCGCGGCCGCCCCGCTCGATGCGCTGCGCGAGGTCGCGCCGGGCGAGGCGATCGGCGATCCGCGCGCCGCGGTAGCGCGCGCGATCGAGACCGCCGGGCCGGGCGGGCTCGTCGTCGTGGCCGGCTCGATCTACCTGGTCGGCGAGGTGCGCTCGGCGCTGCTCGGCATCGCGGCGGATCCGGTCGTCACGCTCTGAAGCGGGCTCGAGCAGCGCGATGTGCAGGCGCGTCGCTGCCGCCGGCGCGCGCAGCGTGGCACGGGCGATGCCGTCCTCCGCGGCATGGCGTTCAGGAAGCGGCGTTCTCCGGTGCTCTTCTCTGCGGCGGCCCTCGTGGCGGCCGCGCTCGCGCGGACGGCGTTCCGCGCCCTGCGGCAGCTCGATCTGCGCGGCCGGGTCGTGGTCATCACGGGCGGCTCTCGGGGCCTGGGGCTGCTGCTGGCCGAGGAGTTCGGCCGGCACGGCGCCCGGGTGGCGATCGCCGGCCGCGACGCGGAGGCGCTCTACCGGGCGGAGCAGCGGCTGCAGGCGCTCGGCGTCGAGGTGCACGCGGCGGCGTGTGATCTCGGCGACCGCTCCGCGGCCGAGGCGTTCATCGACGGCGTGGCGAGGGCGTTCGGCCGGATCGACGTGCTCGTCAACAACGCCGGCGTGATCCAGGTCGCGCCGATGCAGGACCTCCGGGTGGAGGAGCTCGACGAGGCGATGCGCTCGAACTTCTGGAGCGCGGTCCACGCGACGCTGCGCGCGCTGCCGCACCTGAGGCGGCAGGGGCGCGCGGCGCGCATCGTGAACGTGGTGTCCATCGGCGGGCGCGTCGCCGTGCCGCACCTGCTCGGGTACAACGCGTCGAAGTTCGCGATGATGGGCTTCTCGGAGAGCGTGCAGGCGGAGCTCACGCACGGCGGCGCGAGGGGCCCGCGCGTCACGACGGTGATCCCGGGGCCGATGCGCACGGGGTCGATCTACAACGCCACGTTCGGCGGCAGCCCGCAGCACGAGTTCGGCTGGTTCGGCCTGGCCTCGTCCCTGCCGATCGCGACGATCGACGCGCGGCGCGCGGCGCGGCGGGTTGTGGCGGCGGCGCGCGAGGGGCGCGCCGAGGTGAAGCTCGGGCTGTCGTCGCACCTGCTGAGCTGGGCGCACGGCATCGCGCCACAGGCGACGGTGAGGCTGATGGGCCTCATCAACGCGCTCCTTCCGCCGCCCGGCGGCGGCGAGGGCACGACGAGGGGCCGAGACCTGCGCACGCCGGCGCAGGGGTCGGTCTTGCTGCGCCTGAGCAACGAGGCCGCTCGGCGCAACAACGAGGCGCCGCCGGAAGCGGCGCGATAGCGACCGCGCTGTAACAGCGGCGCGATAGCGACCGCGCTGTAACAGCGGCGCGATAGCGACCGCGCTGTAACAGCGGCGCGATAGCGACCGCGCTGTAACAGCGGCGCGATAGCGACCGCGCTGTAACAGCAGTGCGATAGCGACCGCGCTGTAACAGCGGCGCGATAGCGACCGCCGCGCAAAAGCGGCGCAGACGCGGCACGATAGCGGCCACGCCACAAAAGACGCGCGATGGAGGCTGCGTCACCGTCGCCGCGGCGGCGATTGGCCGTAGGCTGTCTTGGCAAAGGTTGCTAAGGGTGGTCTCCTCAGCCCCACACCACAGAGAGGGACCGTGCCGAAGCACACCAAGAAGGATCCTAGGGAGGGCGCTCCGTCGGCGACGGGCGAACCGCAGAAGCAGGCCGCAGGCCGCAAGCTCTTCGGCACCGACGGGGTGCGCGGCGTGGCGAACCAGCCGCCGATGACGCCCGAGATGGCGCTGCGGCTCGGGCGCGCGATCGCGTTCGTCGCGAGCCACGGGAAGTCGCGGCAGGTGCGGGTCGTGATCGGGAAGGACACGCGCCTGTCCGGCTACATGCTCGAGACCGCGATCGCGTCCGGCGTGTGCGCCATGGGCGGGCGCGTGATGCTGAGCGGGCCGATCCCGACGCCGGCGGTCGCGCAGCTCACGCAGAGCATGCGGGCAGACGCCGGGGTCGTGATCAGCGCGAGCCATAACCCGTATCAGGACAACGGCATCAAGATCTTCGGCCCCGACGGCTACAAGCTGCCCGACACCGCGGAGGAGGAGATCGAGCGGCTCATGGAGAGCCACGAGCTCGACGAGGCCCGGGTGGTCGGGGCGGCGATCGGCAGCGCGGTGAAGCTCGACGACGCGCGCGGTCGGTACGTCGTGTTCTGCAAGAGCACGTTCCCCACGGCGCTCTCGCTCGACGGCGTGAAGGTCGTCGTCGACGCGGCGCACGGGGCGGCGTACCGCGTGGCGCCCTCGGTGTTCACCGAGCTCGGCGCGAACGTGACGGCGCTCGGCGTGAAGCCGAACGGCCGCAACATCAACCGCGAGACCGGCGCCCTGCACCCGGAGCACGTGAAGGCCGAGGTGCTGAAGCGCGGCGCGGCCATCGGCATCGCGCTCGACGGCGACGCGGACCGGGTGATCATGGTCGACGAGCGCGGCGAGGTCGTGGACGGCGACGCGATCATGGCGCTCTGCGCGCTCCGGATGCTGCGCACCGGCAAGCTGCCGCGGAACACGATCGTGACGACGGTGATGTCGAACCTCGGGCTCGAGCGGGCGCTCAAGGCCCATAGCGGGCACGTCGTCCGCACGGCGGTCGGGGATCGCTACGTCGTCGAGGCGATGCGGAACGGCGGCTACTCGTTCGGCGGCGAGCAGTCGGGGCACCTCATCTTCCTGGATCACGCGACGACGGGCGACGGCATCGTGGCGGCGCTGCAGGTGCTCGCCATCATGATGGAGGAGGACAAGCCGCTGAGCGAGCTCGCCTCGAAGGCGATGCAGCGGGTGCCTCAGGTCCTGGAGAACGCGACGTTCGCGACGCGGCTTCCGCTCGACAGCATGCAGCGGACGCGGGTCACCGTGGATCGCATCGAGAAGACGCTGGGCGACAAGGGGCGCATCCTCGTGCGCTGGAGCGGGACGGAGCCGAAGCTCCGCGTCATGGTCGAGGGCGAGGACGCTTCGACCATCGGGGCGTACGCGCTCGAGATCATCGAGGCCGCGAAGCAGGACGTCGCTGGGGCATCGGCGTAGCCAGGGGCGTGGCTGGGGCTGACCGGCCCCCGGAGAGGGTGTCCTCTGCGCGGGGTGGGGGCCCCGCCGAACTCGGCGCACGGATGGATCATCCGGCGTTGCCGGATGATCCATCCGTGCACCTCAAACATCGGCCCATCCCCCACCCCGCGCAGAGGACACCCTCTCCGGGGGCCTACGGCTGTCTGAGGGAGGCCCCGGCGCTGGTTACAGCGCGCGGCGCATGAAGAGGTCTTCCAGCGTCTCGCGGCGCGGCGCCACCTCGACGACCTGCGCGCCCGCCGCGAGCGACGCCCGCAGCACGTCGCGCACGCGCGCCTCGCCCTCCACATCGACGACCACGACGTCGCCCCGGCGCGTGGTCGCGAAGCCCTTCGCGCCGAGATCGGCCAGGAGGCCTTCGCTCGCGCCCGCCAGCGTGACCTCGGTGCGCAGCACGTCGCCCCGCAGCAGCTGGCGGATCGCGCCGCTCACCACCACCTGGCCCTCGCGCAGGATCGCCACGCGATCGCACATCGCCTCGACGTCGCTCAGGATGTGCGTCGAGAAGAAGATCGTCCGGCCCTGATCGCGCTCGGCGAAGATGAGATCGCGCACCTCCTTGCGGCCGACCGGATCGAGGCCGCTCATGGGCTCGTCCAGGATCAGCATCTCCGGATCGGCGACCAGCGCGGCCGCCAGCCCCGTGCGCTGCAGCATCCCCTTCGACAGCCGGCGCACCTGACGATCCGCGGCGTACCCGATCTTCACCTGATCGAGCACCTCCATCGCCCGCCTGCGCAGCGCCGCGCCGCGCATCCCGGAGAGGCGGCCGCAGAGCTCCACGAACTCGCGCGGGGTGAGGTAGGGGTAGACGTACGGGTTCTCCGGAAGAAAGCCGATCTTCCGGCGCGCCTCGGGCGACGGCACGCGCGCGCCGAACAGGTACGCCTCGCCGCCGGTCGGGGCGATGAGGCCCGTCAGCATCTTGATCGTCGTCGTCTTGCCGGCCCCGTTCGGCCCTAGGAAGCCGAAGATCTCGCCGCGCCGTACGCCGAAGCTCACCCCCTTGACGGCCTCGACCGCCTTCCGGCGCAGGAACCCCACCTGGAACGTCTTCAGGAGGCCGCGGACGTCGATCAGCAGCTCGCCGTCCGGCGCCCCTTCCCCGACGGAGCTGGCCGGCGCGGCACCCGGGTCGCGCGGCTCGACGATGCGCTCGGCTGCGTTGCTCATGCGCCCTCCTCCCCCTCGGGGATCTCGCCGGGCGCGCCGTCCCCCGGCCGCGCCCGGCCACGCGCGTTCGCCGCGCTGTACTCGTGCAGCTTGTACTGGATCTTGCGCGGGCTGATCCCGAGGATCGTCGCCGCCTTCGAGGTCGAGCCCTTGCACGCCTCGAGCGTGCGCAGGATCGCGTAGCGCTCCAGGTCGTAGATGGTGCTCCCGGGGACGCGCGGCATCGCGTCGACGGACTCGGTCGGCTCGGACGACATCTGCGCCGGCAGGTGCCGGAGCTCGATTCGCGCGCCGTCGCAGAGCACCGCCGCCCGCTCGATCGCGTTCTCCAGCTCGCGGACGTTGCCGGGGAACGAGTAGGACGTCAGCGCCGACAGCGCCTCGTCGGTGAAGCCCTCGATCCGCTTGCCGTTCTCCTGCGCATAGCGGCCGAGGAAGAACGTCGCGAGCTCGGGGATGTCGCTCCGGCGCTCGCGGAGCGGCGGGATCTCCAGGGTGACGACGTTGAGCCGGTAATAGAGGTCCTCGCGGAACAGACCCTCGGCGATGCGCTGGCGCAGATCGCGGTTCGACGCGGCGAGGATCCGCACGTCGACCTTGAGCGTCTCGTTGCCGCCCACCCGCTCGAGCGTCCGCTCCTGCAGGAAGCGCAGGAGCTTCACCTGCGTGGCGAGCGGGATCTCGCTCACCTCGTCCAGGAACAGGGTGCCGCCGCTCGCCTGCTCGAAGCGGCCCTCGCGGCGGCCGACGGCGCCCGTGAAGGCCCCGCGCTCGTGGCCGAACAGCTCGCTCTCGAGGAGCGACTCGCTCAGCGCGGCGCAGTTCAGCCGGACGAGCGGCGCCTTCGCCCGCGGGCTGGCGCGGTGGATCATCTCGGCGATGAGCTCCTTGCCCGTGCCCGTCTCGCCCACGATCAGCACGCTCGCGCGGCTCGGGGCCACCTGCTCGACCAGCCGGAGGACCTTCGCCATGCTCGGGTGGCTCGCGATCACGTGCCCGAACGCGTTGCGCTCGCGCAGCCGCTCGCGCAGCCGCGAGTTCTCCTGGAGCAGCCGCGCCCGCTCCACCGCGCGCTCGACCACGACCGCGAGCACCGAGAAATCGAGCGGCTTCGTCAGGTAGTTGTACGCGCCCTTCTTCACCGCCTCGACCGCGCTCGAGATGGTGCCGAACGCCGTCATCACGACGAAGGTCGCGTCCGGCAGCGCGAGCTGCGCCTTCTCCATCATCCGGATGCCGTCGAGCCCGGGCATCTTCAGATCGGTCAGGACCACGTCGGGCGCGAACTCCTCGAGCTTGCCGAGCGCCTTGAAGCCGTCGGCCGCGGTCTCGGTCGTGTACCCCTCCTCGCGGAGGATCTCGGAGAGCGCCGCGCGCGCGTTGGCCTCGTCGTCGACGATCAGGATGCGCCCCCGGGATGCCATGGTGATGGCTTTCCTAGCATGCGCGCCTGCCGGATTGGACGGCTGCTCGGCGCCGGCCGAGCGGCGGCGGGGCGCCGGGGCGCTCTGGTCGAGCACGTTTGCGACCGGGGTGCCCGCGCGGCGGCGCAGCGCCGTGACCCGCGCAGAGGAGGCCGAAAGGCGCGGCATCACCGCGCGGTGATGCCGTACTTACCGAGCCGCGCGGCGCGCCTGTCGCGGAGCTGCTGCCAGCGAAAACCGCTGTTTCACGCGCCGCCCGGAGTGATACAACGGGCCGCGCGCGAGGTCTCCACCGTCCCGATTGGCGGGCGTTTCCTTGTTCGACCTCGCGGGTGAGGCTCGATGCATACGCTTCGAAAGGTGTTTGCCGACAGGCCCCGGCGCGCTGCGCTCACGGCGCTGCCGCTCGTCGGCTCGCTCACGCTCGCGGGCGCTGCCGAGGCGCAGCAGCCGCAGCCGCCCTTCGGACCGCAGCCGATGCCGGGCCAGCCCGCGCAGCCGCCCGGCGCTTTCGGGCCCGAGCAGCCTCCCGCCCAGCCCGGTCCCTTCGGGCCGCAGCCCGCCCAGCCCGGCCCCTTCGGGCCGCAGCCCGCCCAGCCCGGCCCCTTCGGGCCACAGCCGGGCTTTCCGGGCGACGCTCCGCCGCAGTTCGGCCCGCAGCAGCCTGGCCAGCCGCCGCCGGACGCGAACTTCTCGTTCGGCGCGCAGGCGTCGGTCGGTGATCAGGGCCTCCAGGCCAGCGCGGCGGCGCCGAGGTCCACCGCGTGGGACGAGGAGGAGCGCGCGCTCTCCCTCACCGCACAGCCGAACCTGTGGGGCTCGACCGGCCTCCTCAGGACGTCGTACGCGGGCTCGGGCGCGCCGGGCACCTTCCGGGTGTCGTTCCTGCTCGACTGGTTCTCCACGAGCGGCTTCCTCTGCGATCCGGCGGAGTCGACGCTCGCCGGTTACCCGATCACGTGCGGTCCTGACGCGAAGGAGGACTCGGCGAGCCACGTCGGAGCGTTCTTCGCGCTGAACGCGACTCCCCTGCCCTTCCTCGAGGGGTACGCGTCGATCCGCACGTTCGCGAACGCGAACGATCAGGGTCGTCCGCGGCTGCTGCAGGTGCTCGGCGACACGACGTTCGGCGTGAAGGCGTTCACCCCGACGAAGATCGGCAAGCCGTTCTCCTTCGGCGGCGAGGCGCAGCTGCTCCTGCTCAACGGGACCGGCGAGGTCGGCCTCGCCGGCGGCGGCACGAGCGCGGTCTTCCGCGGGCTCGCGTCGCTCGATCTGCGCAAGCCGCAGGGCAAGGGGTTCCCGCTGCGGGTGAACGTGAACCTCGGCTACAAGCTCGACAACTCCGGCGTCCTCGTGGAGGAGGTCGAGAAGGCGCGCGCGAAGGCGTTCACGGACGGGCGCGAGCGGCAGCCGATCTCGCGGATTGAGCGGTTCGGGCTCGGCATCAACCGCGTCGACTTCTTCCAGACCCACCTCGGCGTCGAGGTGCCGCTGCCGAAGGTGCAGCCTTACCTCGAGTACACCCTCGACATCCCGGTGAACCGGCAGGGTTACGAGTGCCACACGAAGACCGTGTCGCGCGGCGACGTCTGCCTCGGGCTCGACGACTTCGCGTCTCCTGACCCGCAGAACCAGGGCGGACCGGGCTATGCCGCGGCGCCGTCGCGGCTGTCGCTCGGCGTGCGGGTGACGCCGTTCGAGAAGGCGTTCCGCGGGCTCTCCGGACACGCAGCGTTGGATCTCGGCCTGTCGGCGACCTCCGTGTTCATCGAGGAGGTCGCGCCGCAGGCGCCGTGGACGCTCTATCTCGGGATTGGCTATGCGTACGATACGAAGCAGAAGGAGCCGCCGCCGGCCCCTGCGCCGCAGATCGCCAAGGAGCCGCCGCAGCTCGTGCCGGCGCCGCAGAGCTTCGCGCGCGGCTTCGTGCACGAGCAGAACAAGCCCGACGCGGCCGTGGCAGACGCCATCGTGACGATCGAGGGCGCGGCTCAGCCGCCGTACGCGACAGGGCCGGACGGCCGCTTCCTCACGAGGCACCTCGAGCCGGGGACGTACACCTTCAACATCCGGGCGAACGGGTACAAGCCCGGCACCTGCCAGGCGACGATCCTCCCTGGCGGGGCGGCGCCGGGGCAACCCGGGGCGTTCGGTCCGCAGCCCGGCGCCTTCGGTCCGCAGCCCGGGCAGCCGGGCGCCTTCGGTCCGCAACCCGGACAGCCTGGGCCTTTCGGCCCGCAGCCCGGCGCCTTCGGCCCGCAACCTGGCCCCTTCGGTCCGCAACCCGGGCAGCCCGGCGCCTTCGGTCCGCAACCCGGTCAGCCCGGCGCCTTCGGCCCGCAACCCGGGCAGCCCGGCGCCTTCGGTCCGCAACCTGGCCCCTTCGGTCCGCAGCCGGGACAGCCCGGCGCCTTCGGTCCGCAGCCGGGGCAGCCTGGGCCTTTCGGCCCGCAGCCCGGGCAGCCGGGTCCCTTCGGTCCGCAGCCGGGAGGGCCCGGCGCTGCGCCGAGCCCGACACAGCCGCAGGGGCCGACGTTCGTGGACGTCGACTGCTCCCTCGAGGCGCTGCCCAAGACGGGCAACATCGTCGGAACGGTGAAGGACGCGGAGAGCGGGGACGCGGTCGCCGGCGCGACGATCCGGCTCGTCGACGCAGCGGGCCGCGAGCAGACGGCGACGGCCGACGGAAGCGGATCCTTCCGTTTCCCCGACCTGCCGGCCGGCGCCGTGACGCTCAAGGTCGAGGCGCAGGGCTACATGAACCACGTCAACGAGGCCGACGTCCGGACGAGCGAGGACACGCGCGCCACCCTCACGGTGAACAAGCGGCCGAAGATCTCGCTCGTGAAGGTGCTGGGCAACGAGATCAAGATCTCGCGGCAGATCCACTTCGAGACCGACTCGGCGAAGATCCTCGGCGACTCGAACTCGCTGATGGAGGAGATCGCGGACGTGCTCCAGCGGAATCCGAACATCCGCAAGGTCGAGATCCAGGGGCACACCGACAACACCGGCGGGCGTGAGCACAACCAGACGCTCAGCGAGGCCCGGGCGAACGCGGTGCGCGCCTGGCTGATCCGGGCCGGCGTGGACGGGTCGCGGCTGCTCGCGAAGGGCTATGGACAGGACCGCCCCGTCGCGCCGAACGTCACGCCCGCCAACAAGGCCAAGAACAGGCGCGTTCAGTTCATCATCGTGGAGAAGTGAGCCAGGTCCGCCGCCGGGCGGGCCCCGCATCCGGCCGCGCCTCGGCGTCGCTTGTCGGCGCCGGGGCGCTGCGATAGGGCACGCGCATGATCAAGCAGGTCGTCGCGACCGCGCTGGCGGTGGTCGTGGGTTGCGCGGCGCCCACCCCGGCGCCCGATGCCCGGCCAGCCGAGAGCGCCCGGCCCTCCTCGGTCGGCGCCGCGCCCACGGCGGCAGCAGCGACGCCAGGCGCCAGCGCGGCCGAGGCGGCGTCAGCGCCTCGGCCCGAGGACGCAGGCGCGCCGGAGCCGCCGCAGGACGGGGGCGGTCGCGCGGCCGAGGCGCCCGCGGCCGACGCGTCGCCCGGCCCAGGAGCGGAGGCGAGCGCCGGCGCCGACCCCAGCGCCGCGACATCCGCCCGCGCGGACAACAAGATCCTGCCGGCGCTCGAGAGCGAGGAGCTCACGGCGCGAGCCAGGGCGTTGTTCGACGCCATCGTGAAGAAGGAACCGGCGCTGGCCGACCCCTTCTGGTTCCCCAAGGAGCCGTTCATCCCGCTCAAGGACGTGAAGGACCCCGGCAAGTACTGGGACAACCTCCACGCCGCTTACGCGAACGACGTGAAGTCGATGCATCGGAAGCGCAAGAGCTGGGAGGGGGCGCGGTTCGTCGGCTTCGTGGTGGGGTCCAAGCCGAAGTGGGTGCCTCCTGGGGACGAGGTCAACAAGATCGGCTATTACCGGTCCTTTCACGGCAAGCTGAAGTACGAGATCGACGGGAAGCCGGCGGGCCTGGACGTCCACACGATCATCTCGTGGCAGGGCCGCTGGTACATCACGCACCTCGGCGACTTCAAGAAGCACTAGGCGTCCGCGCCCGTTCTTGTGGACGCTGCGCGGGCGCGCCGCCATGGTCTCCGCGTGGCGCCGCTCGTCTCCGTCTTGCTCCCGTACCGGCAGGCGGAAGCGACGATCGAGGAGGCGCTGGAGAGCGTGCTCGCCGAGCGCGCCGTCGACCTGGAGGTGGTCGCCGTGGACGACGGCTCGACGGACGGCGGCCCAGCGAGGGTCGCGCGCGTCGCGCAGCGCGATCGCCGCGTCCTCCAGATCGCGACGGGCGGCGTGGGGATCGCGCGGGCGCTCTCGCGCGCGGCGGAGGCGGCGCGCGGCGAGCTCCTCGCCCGCATGGACGGAGACGACATCTCGGTCGGCGAGCGGCTCGCGCGGCAAGCGGAGACGCTCCTCCGGGATCCGCGGCTCGGCGTCGTCGGGGCCCGCGTCGAGGCGTTCGCTGCCGGGCCGATCGGCGAGGGCATGCTGCGCTACGTCGACTGGCTGAACTCGATCGTCACCCCGGAGGACCACGCGCGGGAGATGTTCGTGGAGTCGCCGCTGTGCCACCCGTCGGTGACGCTCCGGCGGAGCGCGCTGGAGCAGGTGGGCGGGTTCCGGGAGGTCCCGTGGGCGGAGGACTACGATCTGTGGCTGCGCCTCGACGCGGCGGGCGCGCGGATGGCGAAGCTCCCGGAGCTCGGCCTGCGCTGGCGGCACCGCGAGGGGCGCGCAACGTTCGCCGATCCGCGGTACGCGATCGCGAGGTTCCTCGAGGCAAAGGCGCACTACCTCGCGAGGAAGCTGGGCCCGGCGCGCCCGGTGGCCGTGTGGGGCGCGGGAAAGACAGGCCGGCGGCTGGCGAGGGCGCTCGCCCGGAACGGCGTGACGCCCGCGCGGTTCGTGGACATCGACCCGCGCAAGATCGGCCGGATCGCGCAGGGCGCGCCGATCGTCGACCCGTCGCGGCTGGAGCGCGGCGCAGAGACCCTCGTCGTCGCCGTGGGCGCGCGAGGGGCGCGCGCGCTCATCCGCGGCCACCTCGCGGCGCGCGGCTTCGTCGAGGGCTCCGACTACGTGTGCGCCTCCTGAGCGAGCGCCGGGCGACCCTTTGCAACCGCGCGCTCTTTTGGGAGGATTCGATCCCACAGCGATGCGGGTCCCGGTGCTCACGAGCAAGCTCGACTTCCCTCCGCCAGAACGCGCGACCCCGGAGGGGATCGTGGCCGTGGGCGGCGAGGCCTCGCCGGAGCGGCTGCTGGCCGGCTACCGCCGGGGCATCTTCCCCTGGCCTCACGAGGGGCTGCCGCTCCTCTGGTTCTCCCCGGATCCGCGCTTCGTCCTGCCGCCGCGCGAGGCGCACGTCCCGCACTCGCTGCGCAAGCGGGTGCGCCGGGGCGAGATCGAGGTGCGGACCGATACGGCGTTCGAGCGGGTCATGCGGGCCTGCAGCGCCGCGCCGCGCCCTGGGCAGGACGGCACGTGGATCACCGAGGAGCTCGTCGCCGGCTACACGGCGCTGCACGCCGCCGGGGTCGCGCACAGCATCGAGGCGTGGTCGAGCGGCGAGCTCGTCGGCGGCCTCTACGGCGTGTCGCTGGGGCGGATGTTCTTCGGCGAGTCGATGTTCGCGCGCGCGCCCGACGCCTCGAAGATCGCGTTCGCGACGCTCCTCGGGAACCTCGTCGCCTGGGACTTCGCGCTGGTGGACTGCCAGGTGTACACGGACCACCTCGAGCGATTCGGCGCCGTCGAGTGGCCGCGCCGCGAGTTCCTCGGCGCGCTGAAGGTGGCCCTCGACGCCCCGACGAAGATGGGACCGTGGCGCTTCGACCTCGATCCCGCGCAGTCGATCGAGCGCCTCGTCTCGCGGTGATCGCGGCCGCGCTTCGGCCGCGCGCCGCTCGACCCCGCGCTAGGAGCGCTCGCCCGAGCCGTCCTTGATCTCTCGGAGCAGCTCCTCGATCCGCCGCTCGGCGTCGGGCCCCTCGTCGTAAAAGAAGCGCAGCGTCGGCACCACGCGCAGCCCCATCGTGCGGGCGACGTCCCTGCGCAGCCGGCCCGAGGCCGCCTCCAGCCCCTTGAGCAGGGCGCGGCGCGCCGCGGCGTCCTCCGCCCCGAACTCGTGGCGCACGTGGACCTTCGCGCTCTGCAGGTCGTCGGTGATCTCCACGCGCGACACGAGAACGCCGGCGATCCGCGGGTCACGCAGATCCCGGAGCAGGTTGGACAGGTCCTCACGGAGCCGCTCGGCGACCCGCGTCGCCCGCTTCACCACGCCGCTCATTCGTCGTCCTCTGCGTCCTCGAGCATGTCCGAGGGCGCTCCCAGATCTCCATCGTCACGGCCGAGCGCCTGCTCGATGCCGCCCTGCACCCCAGCGCCGCCATCGCCGAACGGCACGATCTCTGTCGCCCGATCCGTGAGGACGGCGTGCGGCAGCGACCCCGCCATCGCGGCCACGTCCGCGAGGACCTTGTCGCACATGACCGCCGAGTTCGAGACGACCGCGACGCCGAGCGTCGCCCGCCTCGGATCGTCGAGCACGCCGACCTCGGCGATCGACACGCGCATCCGGCTCTGCGCCCGCTCCTTCAAGGAGCGCACCACGCTGCGCTTGTCCTTGAGGGAGCGGGCCCCGACGATATCGAGACGGAGACGGAGGACGCCCACGAACATCGGATGAGGCTCAGAGCTTCGTCTTGACCTCTTCGATCTCGAAGCTCTCGATGATGTCGCGCTCCTTGATGTCCGAGTAGCCCTCGAGCGAGATACCGCACTCGAACCCCTCGACCACCTCTTTCACGTCATCCTTGAACCGGCGCAACCCGGACAGGCGACCCGTCCAGACCACGGCGTTGTCCCGGATGAGGCGCGCCTCGCCGGTGCGCTTGACCGAGCCGCTGATGGCCATGCAGCCGGCGACCGTGCCCGCCTTCGTGATCTTGAAGACCTGGCGGACCTCGGCGCGGCCGAGGACCTTCTCCACCTTCGTCGCGGGGAGGAGTCCCTCCATCGCGCTCCGGATGTCGTCGACGGCGTTGTAGATGATGTTGTAGAGCCGGATCTCGACGCCCTCGTTCTCGGCCAGAGCGCCCGCCTTGCCGGCCGGCCGGACGTTGAAGCCGACGATGATCGCCTTCGACGCGACCGCCAGGTTGACGTCGCCCTCGGTGATGCCGCCGACGGCGCCGTTCACGATCGTGACCTTCACCTTCTGGGTCGAGAGCTTCGCCAGCGCGTGGATGATCGCCTCGACCGAGCCCTGCACGTCGCCCTTGATGATCAGCTTGAGCTCGAGCTGATCGGCCTCCTGCAGGTTCTTCGTGATGGACTCGAGCGAGACGCGCGAGTCCTGCGGGATCAGCGTCTTCGACGCCTTCTTGCGCCGGGTCTCCGCGATCTCCTCCGCGGTCTTCCCGTCCTTGACGGCGTGGACGGGATCACCCGCGCTCGGCACCTCGTTGAGGCCAAGGACCTCGACGGGCGTCGCGGGGCCGGCCTCGGCGACGGAGCGCCCGAGCTCGTCGGTCATCGCCCGGACCTTGCCCCACGCGGCGCCGGCCAGGAGGATGTCGCCCGTGCGGAGCGTGCCGTCCTGGACCATGACGCGCGCGACCGGGCCGCGGCCACGATCGAGCAGCGCCTCGATGACGGTGCCGCTGGCGCGCTTCTTCGGGTTGGCGCGGAGGTCCTGGACCTCGGCGAGGAGCAGGACCGACTCGAGGAGCTGCTCGATGCCCTGCCCCATCTTCGCCGACACGCTGCAGAACATCGTCTCGCCGCCCCACTCCTCGGGCTGCAACCCGAGCGCGGCGAGGTCGCGCTTGATCTTGTCGGCGTCGGCGCCCGGCTTGTCGATCTTGTTCACCGCGACGATGATCGGCACCTTCGCGGCCTGTGCGTGCGAGATCGCCTCCTTGGTCTGAGGCATCACGCCGTCGTCGGCCGCGACCACCAGGATCACGATGTCGGTGAGCGAGGCGCCGCGGGCGCGCATCGCCGTGAACGCCTCGTGGCCCGGCGTGTCGAGGAACGCGATCGTTCCGCGCGGCGTCTCGACGCGGTAAGCGCCGATGTGCTGGGTGATCCCGCCGGCCTCTCCCTCGGCGACCGTGGCCTTCCTGATCCTGTCGAGGAGCGAGGTCTTGCCGTGGTCGACGTGGCCCATGACGGTGACGATGGGCGGCCGGATCTCGACCTCCTCGTCGGTTTCGGCCCCGGCCTGCATGGCCGCGGTCAACGTGTCCTGCTCGCTGACGGCCACGTCCTCTACGCTCCAGCCGAACTCGCTGGCGAGGATCTTCGCGGTCTCGGCGTCGAGCGTGCTGTTGATGTTCACGCCCGTCATGCCCATCGACAGGAGCCGCATGAGCACGTCCGTCGCCTTCAGGCTCATCTTCGCGGCGAGCTGCTGAAGCGTGACCTGCTCCTCGATCTTGATGACCTTCTTGTGCGAGGCCATCTCCTGCGTGGAGACCTGGACCGGCTTGCGCGGGAGCCCGCCTCCCGGGCGCGGCCGCCCGAACATCCCCGGGCGAGTGTTCCGACCGCCCATGGGCCGGCCGCCCGGACCGAAGCTGGGACCACCAGGGCGCGCTTGCTGGGCGTTGGCGCGCGGATCGTAGGTCGTGCGCCGCGCCGGCGGTGTGCCGGTGCGGGCAGCCGGCATCGTGACGCCGGGGCGCCCCTGCCATACCTCGATGCCGGTCTTCGGCGGCGAGGACGGGCGGCGCGGCGCCTGTCCCGGCGTGCCGGCCGGCTCTTCCGGCTTGGCCGCGGGGGTCGACACGGGCGGCGTGGTGGGCCGAGTGCCCGGGCGGGCCGCGGCCGGAGCCCCGGACCGCTGCGGCGCGGGCGGCGGCGACGTCGGCCGCGACGCCCCCTGCGCCGGAGCGGGCGCCGAGGGCGCGGCTTGCGGCCGGGCCGGCGCCTGCGCCGCGGCTGCTGCGGGAGCAGCGGCTGCTGCGGCAGGCGCGGTTGCTGCGGGCGCTGCGGCAGGCGCAGGCGCTGCGGCAGGCGCTGCTGCGGGCGCCGCTGCTGCGGGCGCTGCGGCAGGCGCAGGGGTCGGCGCGGGCGCGGCCGCCTGCGCGGGGGCGGCTGCAGGCGCCTCGGGCGCGGCCGCCACGGGGGCGGGCGCCGGTGCGGCGGCGGTGGCAGGCGGCGCCGCGACAGGCGGCGCAGGCTTCGGCTCGGGCGAGGTCACCTTCGTCTCCTCCGCGGCCGCGGACGCCGCGGCAGGCGCGGTTGCTGCGGGAGCGGGAGCCGCCGGGGGCGGCGGCGCTGGGGGCGCAGCCGCAACAGGCGGCATCGCCGGGGCAGGCGCAGTGGGCGCGGGTGCGGGAGCAGGCTCGCGCAGGCTCGCGGCGACGACCGGCTCGTGGGCCGGCGCCGAGGGCGCTGCGACGGGAACGGCGGGCGGCGGCGGAGCGGGGCGACGGGGCGGCGCTTCTTCCTGAACGGCGCGCTCGCGCGGCGGCGAAGCCGGAACGGACACAGCCGCAGGCCGAGAGGGCGCAGGCTCCGGAGCAGCGCGAACGGGCGCCTCCGACAGGTCAGGCCCGCGGCCCGGCGAGGACGGCTCGGGCTCGGCCCCAGGCCGGGCGCGGCGCTTCACGACCGTGGGGCGGATCCTCTCCTCCACCACCTCGGGCGACTTCTGCCGCTCGAGGTGTCGCTTCACCCGCTCGACGACGTCGGACTCGACGGCGCTCATGTGATTGCGCACGTCGCCTATACCCATGGACTGGAAGAGCGCGACCAGCGTCTTCTGGTCCATGTTCAGCTGCTTGGCGACCTCGTAGACCCGGACTTTGCTCATGCACCTCGCTCCACGTTAACCAATCCGCCTCACCCATCCGCGCGGGCGACGATTTGCGGCCACTCTGTCCACCGTCGAGGCGCGTCCGGTAGGACCGGACATCGCCGCCCTGCCCCCGACCGCGCCGCCTCCCCCCATGCCCGGCGCAGTAGCAAGAAGCCGACCGGACTCACTCTCCGGCCCCCGCCGCTCTTCGCGGCTGGTAAGCGCGCCCTGCGGGCTGCCGGGTATTCCCCCGACCTCCTCGGACGCCGCGAGAACCCCGACCCCGGGGCTTTCGCGCTCCACGCCCGACGTCCCCGGCTCGCGGCGACGCCGGAGGCCAGCATGGCCAGGCGGCGCCTTCCGTTGCTCGGGGCTCCCGCCTTCCTCTGATCGGGCGGCTGCATTGCGCGAAGGCCGCCCCCTGCGACCGGCGCCGCGGCGCGCATCGTCCGCGGCGTCCTCGCCTCGCTCGACGCGCGCGCACGTGTCCACGACGTGCGCTGCGTTCGCGACGGCAGCGGCGATCGGCGCCGCTGAGATCGCCATCACGGCAACGCCGCGCTCGCGCGGGCCGCCCACCAGGGCGCCGAGCCCCAGCTTGCTGCCCCACGCGACGGCGCGCCCTTCGGCGACGGCGCGCCGGACCTCCGGCAGATCCGCGCCTGCCGCCGCGTCGCACGCGACCAGGACGAGCGCGGCTTCACCCCGCACGCACGACCCCACGACCGCATCGGCGCCGATCGCCGCGCTCTGGGAGCGGACGGCGGCGCGGATGAGCCCCTGGAGCCGGCGCTCGGTCGCCTCTCGGATCGCCCGCGCCAGCGAGACGGTCGTGAGCGGCTCGACGCCCTGCGTGGCCTGATCGCCGGCGCCCTCGGCGCCTCCTCCAGCGGCCCCCACGATCGCGTGGACACGTCCCTTCGCGGCGCGGGCGAGCCCCCGGGCGACCGCCGCCGAGAGGCAGTCCTTCCGCGGGTGCACGTGTGCGCCCCGCCCAAACCCGCCGTCGCCGGGATCGACCGCGATCACGCCGCCAGGACCAAGGATGAGCCGGACGAGCGGACGAGCGCCGCGGACGTCGTCGACGCCGACGCGCTCCCCGCAGCCGACGCACGTGCGCACTCGCCCCTTCTCGAAGGGCTCGCGCTCACCCGCGTCGCTCTGTCTGCTCACCGCCGATTCCATCCTCGATCCTCTTCCTCCCCGACAGCCTATGCGTGCCTCGCCTCTACAGCGCGACGAACGTCCGCCCGCGCCGCATCGAGCACCTTCTGCTCGCTTTCAACGAAATCCCGCGCCCCCTGCTTGATGGCGCGCGCCTTCTTGATGCCGAGGCCGGTGCGGATCGCCAGCCGATCCTCGTCCTCCCGCAGCACGTCCTCGACGCTGCGGTACCCGGCCTCCTCCAGCAACACCACCGTCCGATCGCCGACGCCGCGGATGAACATCAGCCGCTCGCGGTCGGTGAGCGGCTCGGTGCGTGAGCTCGCCGAGCGGATGCGCTCCTGCCGCAGCCGCTCCATCGTCGTGTCCGCCTGCGACTTGATGCGCTCGGCGGCCTCGGCGCCGCCGAGGCCCGGGATGGCCGCGAGCTCCTCGACCGAGGCCTCGCTGACCTCCTCGAGCGCGCGGAAGCCGAGCCGATACATGGACTTGGCGATCTGCTCCGTCACCACGTCCATCTGCTGCAAGGCGGAGATCGCCTCTTCTTCCATCTGCTTGAACTTGGTCTCGCTGATGATGTCGAGCTTCCAGTTCGTGAGCTGCGCGGCGAGCCGCACGTTCTGGCCCTTGCGCCCGATCGCGAGCGACAGCTTCTCGTCCGGGACCACGAGCTCCATGCGCCCGTCGGCCTCGTCGACGATCACCTTGTGCACCTCGGCCGGCTGGATCGCGGCGATGACGTAGCGCGCCGGATCCCGATCGAACGGCACGATGTCGATCTTCTCGCCGCGGAGCTCCTGGACGACCGCCTGCACGCGCGAGCCCTTCATGCCCACGCACGCGCCCACCGGGTCGACGTCCGCGTCGCGGCTGGTCACCGCGATCTTCGAGCGGGCGCCCGGCTCGCGTGCGACCGACACGATCCGCACGATGCCCTCGTAGATCTCGGGGACCTCGGCCTCGAAGAGCTTCTCGACGAGCCGGGGATCGGAGCGAGAGAGGATGACCTGCGGGCCGCGGGCCTCGCGATCGATGTCCTTCACGTACGCCACGATGCGGTCCCCGGGCCGGTACGTCTCGCGCGGCGTCTGCTCGCGGAACGTGAGCACGCCCTCGGTGCGGCCGATGTCGACGATGATGTTGTTGCCCTTCTCGAACCGCCGCACGATGCCGCGGATGAGCTCGCCCTTGCGATCCTTGTACTCGTTGAAGATGAGATCGCGCTCGGCGTCGCGCACGCGCTGCAGCAGGACCTGCTTCGCCGTCTGCGCGGCGATGCGCCCGAAGGTCGTGCGGCCGTGCTTGAGCTTCAGGATGTCGCCGTATTCCTTGTCCTGATCGCGCGCCTTCTCCGCGTCCTCGGGCCGCCAGAAGACCTGGAAGCCGAGCTCCTCGCCCAGGGTCGCGTCCAGCTTCAGCTTGTCCACGTCAGTGATGGAGATCTCGCGCTCCGGCTCCGTCACGGCCTCGACCACGGTCATGTACTGGAAGAGGTCGATCTGCCCGGTGTCCTCGTTGAAGCGCGCCTCGAGCTCGCGGGTGGGGCCGAAGACGCTCTGCGCGGCCTTCAAGATCGCGGCCTCGATCGTCTCGACGAGGATCTTCTTGTCGATCCCCTTCTCCTTCGCGACCTGATCGAGGATGCTGCCGAGGCTCGTCTCCGAGGTCGGCATCGCTGCCATCGTTGCCATGACGTCCCTGTCTCCTGATCTTTCTTCTCTCTACTTGCGCTTCTCGGAGCCGCGCTCGCTCCGCTTTGAGCCCGACCGCGGAGCCGCCTCCGCGAGCTGCCTGATCTGCCCCGACTCCTTAGCGGGCTCCTTGCCCTGCCGCTGCCCCTTCTTGGCTTTGGGCTGTGACGGGAGCTCGAAGACGAGGCGCGCCTCCACGACATCCGCGAACGGGACCGCGATCCGCTTGCCATCGACCAGCACCGCGACCTGCCCCTCCGGAGCCTCGAGGAGCTCGCCCCGGAGCAGCCGCTGGCCGTCCGGCGCGGGGCGCGACAGCTTCACCTTCGCCGTCCTGCCGAGGAAACGAGCGAACTCGGCCGCTGTACGCAGCCGCCGATCGAGGCCAGGAGAGCTGACCTCGAGGTTGTAATGGTTGGGTATGAGATCCTCGACGTCGAGGACCGATGAGACGTCGCGCGACACGTCCGCGCAGTCCTCGAGCGTGACCCCGCCGCCCGCGTCCTCCACGCCCTCGCGTTCGATCGTGAGCCGCAGCGTCCAGCCCGCCCGCTCCCGCTCCGTGGTCCACTCCAGATCGACGAGCGTGACCCCGTGCGACGCGAGCACCGGCGCGACGGCGTCGCGGACGCGCCCGAGATCGAACACGGCTCTGGTCGAAGGCTCCATGGGTTGCTGCATGTGAGAGACGTCACCCTCGGCGGATCCGGGTCCTCCTAGCGCGATCGGCCCCGAGCGAGGGTGCCCGGTACCACTGCGCCAAAAAAAAAGAGCCGATTCCCCGAACTGGGAACCCGGCTCGCGGATCCGCCTAGTTGTCGGCGGACAACCTAGTCGAATGCGGGCCTTCATGCAAGGGGGGATACGGGCAAACCGCCCCTGCGCGGCCGGGGATCTCCCGCCGGTTCATCTTCGCGTTTTTCGCGTCTTCGCGGCGTCTTCGCGGCGGCCTGCGGCGCGTCAGCGCCGGAGCGCTCCCCCGCCGCGCGGCAGTCGCGACAGCCTCGCGTCGCGCCCGCCGGGTCCCTCGAGTTACGCCAGATTCGGCAGCGCGACGATATCCACGTGCAGGACCTCCTCGAACGCCGCGATTTCCTTCAGACAGGCCTCGCTCGGCCGGCCGGAGACGCGCATCTTCGTGCAGGTCGCGGTGGCCCCCTCGAAGACGGTGTTTGAAATCTCCTCGATGTTGATCCCGTGGCGCTTCATGACGCTGAGCGTGTTCGCGAGGACGCCGACCTTGTCCATCATCCGGACGACGACCGCGTAGCGGGCGGGCGACGTAGCGCAGATGTTGACCACGTTGGGCAGCTCCTCCTCCGTCATGAAGGCACGGATGATCCGGGCCGTCTCGAGGGCCACCGCGCGCTGGGCCTGCTCCGTCTGCGCGCCGACGTGCGGGGTGCCGTAGACGAGCCCTCGCCCGAGGAGGTGCGACTCGAACGGCGCCGAGCTCTTGTCAGGCTCGGTGGCGAACACGTCAAGGCCGACCCGCAGCCCCTTGCGCGGAATGAGCTCCTCGAGCGCGGCGTAATCCATCACCTCGGGGCGCGCGGCGTTCACGACGATGGCGCCGTCGGGGAGCGCCTCGAGGACGCTCCGGCTGACGATGCCGCGCGTCTGCGGGGTGGCCGTCAGATGGACCGTGAAGATGTCAGAGCGGGCAGCCAGATCTTCCAAGGTCCGGGCATAGCTGACGTCCAGCTTGGCAGCGCGGCCCGGCGTCAACGAGCGCGACCAAGCGTGCGGCTCGAGGCCGAACGCGCGGGCGCGCAGGAGCACCTCACGGCCGATCGCGCCGAGCCCCGCGATCCCGATCCGCCGACCGAACAGGCCCCGGGCCACCGAGTACTTCGCCTTCTCCCAGCGGCCGGCCCTGAGCTCCGACGTCGCATCGACCAGGCGGCGGTCCAGCGCGAGGATGAAGGCCATCGTCAGCTCTGCCACCGCGGTCGCGTTCTTGCCGGGACAGTTCGCCACGTAGATGCCGCGCGCGCTCGCGGCCGCGACGTCGATCGTCCCCACGCCGACCCCTGCCCTCACGATCAGGTTGAGCTGCCGCCCGGACGCGATCGCCTTCGCCGTGACCTCCGTGGAACGAACGACGAGAATGCCGATCCCGTCGAGGGCCGCCGGCAGCGAGTCTCTGGTGAGCTCCGGCCGGGACTCGATCTCGATCCCGAGCACCTTGAGCTCTTCCAGAGCCGAGAGGTCCATCTTATCGGCTACTAGCAGGCGCATGCGGACGGGAACCGTAACAGAAAAGCTCTCGCCGACGATGGGCGTTCTGCTCCTCGTCTGCGGCGTCTGCGTCAGTTGCGCCAGCTCCTGCGCCAGCGATCATCAGGTCTCTCCCTGGGGTGCAGCGGGCAGACCGACGCTCGGCGCGTTCATCGCGCCTCCGGACCTCGACGCTCGGCTGCACGCCATCGACGTGGAGGCCGCCGAGCTCGGGCTGACGCTCGAGGTCGAGCTCCGAGGCGCGCTACGGCGCGGCGGCGCGGTGGTCGTGCGCGGCTACAGCGGGACCGACGCGCTCGGGCGCCGCACCTCGGCGGTCCGCGTGGCGACGCCGCGCGGCGTGGTCCTCGCCGCGGGGCCCCTCGACGCCAGGCGCGTGGACCATAGCCAGGCGACCCAGCTGATACCGTCGCTGCTCCCGGGCTCCGAGCCGGAGGCGACGGAGCAGCTCGGGGTGTTCCGCTCCGGGACCGATCTCAACCGAGACGGCGCTCCGGACGTCGTGCTCCGAAATGAGAATGGCGAGCTGGAGATCTGGGCCGTGCAGCCGCTCGGCGCGGCCCGGTACGCCGTCGAGCTCGCGGCGCCGCCGCGGTTCGCGCTCGACGTCGATCGAGACGGCACCCTGGAGCTCGCCGGCCGGATCCCGCTGGACGAGGGGGATCCCATCGCGCCGGATCTCCTCGACGTCGCGGGGTTCGAGGGAGATCGCTACACGCACCGCGGCAGCGTCGCGCGGGCGTTCCATGCAGCGCGCGTCGAAGGCCCCGGCGCGGAGACGGCCGGCCAGGGCAAGCGGCAGGAGCCGCCAAAGGACGACGCCGCGCGCCTGCGGGGAGCGCTCGAGCGGGCCTGGCACGCGGTGCTCGCCGGCAGGCCGGCGGCCGAGGCGCTCGCGGCGCTCGACCGAGAGCCGGTGCCGCCAGCGCTCCGGGGCGCGTTCTCCGCGCACCGCGCGCGCGTTGCGGGCGCCATGGCGGCGGCCGCGAGCGGTCCACCGGCCAGGGGGGCGCCACCCGGCGAAGGCGGCGCCCCTACTCGTCCGCAGGGAGCATCGGAAACGCCTGCTCGAAGGTGACGAGGATGTCGCCGGGGAGCGCGTCAGGCTCCTTGTAGCCGCGCGTCAGCGGCACCCCCCAGTCGGCGCGCATGACGACGCGGTTGAGCTGCGGGAAGAGGGCCCGCACCCCGAAGCCAGCCGACTGCTTGAGGCGCAGATCATCGAAGCCGTCGAAGGCGTCGCCCGCGTCGAAGAAGGCCGCGCCCGCGACCTGGCACGACCAGACCTCGACGGGCCGCGTGCGGAGCTCCAGGTTCGCGGAGAGCACGTCCTCGCCGATGAACGCCGCCGTCGGGTACCCGCGGAGCCGCGTGTCGCCACCGAGCACCGACCTCCTGTTCAGGTAGTTCCTGTATCGGTCGAGCAGGCGCACGTCGAACACGAGCCGCCCGACGCCGAAGCTCGGCGTATGAACCCGCGCGCGCGCCTCGATGGAGGCGTCGAAGATCTGCGAGCCGTCGAGCTCGGTGACGCTCTCGACCACGGCGCGCGCGAGGCCGTCGCCGAGCGCGACGGTGTACGCCGCGGCGGCGGAGATCCCGAGGAAGTTCCGGCTGGAGTTGAGCGCTGTCGTGACCGGATAGATCAGGATCGCGAGCTCGTGCCCCAGCCGGTAGTCCTCCTGCAGCGCGAGCGTGTTGAAGTCGAGGACGCGCAAGAAGCGGGTCGAGTACGTCGCGTACTTAAACGTCGGCGCGACGCGGGTGTCGCTCACCGGCATCACGCGCCTCTCGAACTCGGCGATCGCGGCCGGGGCGAGGCCCTCCGGCGCGTCGAAGCGATAGACCTTGCGGCTCGCCTCGATGCCCACCGAGACGTCGTGCTTCACGGTCGAGGACCTCGCCGCGCCGCCGCCGAAGCTGCGCGTGACGGCGTAGCTGCCCACCAGGAGGTCGCTCCGGTAGCGGTACGGGACGCGATCGTCCCCCGGCGTGGCCGCCGCGTCGAAGGTGGCGAGCTTCGTGCCGACGAAGCGGCGGGTCACCTCGTCGCGCCAGGAGATCTCGGCTCCCCAGGCCCACTCCGCCTGCGTCGCGTAGAGCGGCTGCCCGTAGATGAACTCGCCGCTCGTGCCCTCGAAGTCGCCGGTCTCCCGGTCGATGATCGCGTTCGCCTGGGTCCGCAGCCGCACGTGGCTGCCCCCGATGCGCGGCATCGCGTAGGTGGCGCCGAGCGAGAGCGCGCCGGGATCGAGCGCGAGCTGCGCCGCCACGGCGTGGTGGATCCCGAGCAGGTTCTGCTCGCTGGGCTGCAGGAACAGGTACTCGAGCTGCCCGCCGGCGATGCGGTAGTCCGAGTTGAGGCGCAGGCTCCAGACGTCCTTGGTGACGACGGCGACCCGCACCCGATCCGGAGCGCCGCCCCGCACGGCGAAGACGAGGACGAGCGACAGCTGGCTCAGCTCGCGCAGGTTGCGCGCCGACTCGTCGGCGAGCGCCTGCTCGTAAGGAAGCCCGACCGCGAGCAGCACCTCGCGCCGGATGACGTACGGCCGCGAGAGCGCGTGGAACCAGTTCAGGAAGGCCGGCGCAGGATCGCGGTCCTCGATCACCTCGAGCGGGACCACGTCGATCCCCTCGACGATCTTCCCTTCGGGGGCAGGATCGAGGGGCGCCCGGAGGCGCGACAGGACGCGCTCGATGGTGGCGCTCTCGTAGCTCGAATAGCCCTCGCGCCGAGCCGGCGCGGCGAGCGCCGCCGTCCCGCCCTGCTTCGCGGCGGGCGCCGCCGTCCCGCCCTGCTGGGCCTGCGCCTCGATCGAGAGGAGCGCCCCGAGGGCCGGGATCGCGAAGCGCACCAGCACGATCGATGCGCTACGCACGAGCCGCTCGCCTCAGAAGGACTCGTTGGCAGGGTACGTCGCCATGACGTTGATCTTGTACTTCACGTACTGGTGCGGGATCGTCCCCCAGTCGGGCGTCGGCATGGCCCGCTTCACGCAGCGGAGCAGCTCCTTCGTCTTCGCGCGGCTCACCGTCGTCGACTTGCCCACGTAGAGGTTGGTCCGCTTCCGCCGGAAGTCCATCTCGAGGACGAAGCTCACCGTGACGCCCGTCTTGTCGGAAGGGGCGCACTGGACGTTGTCGCGGATCGCGCGCGACAGGCCGTCCTCGAAGAAGGTGACGTGATCGCAGCGCTCGGGCGGGGTGGTCCCCGGGCCGGGGTTCTCGCACTTGATCGTGGTGAACGGCGAGAGCGTGACGCCCTCCGCCAGCGCGGCGCCCGCGTCGGAGAGCGCGCCGGCGTCCCAGGCGTAGGCGCCGGCGTCAGCCGTCGCGGCGTCCGCGGAGGGGATCGACTCGGGCTTCGGGCGCCGCCACAGGTAGAGCGGCACCGCCACCACGATGAGGCCCGCGACGAGCGCGATGATGATCTGGAGCCGCACGGGGCGCTCGCTGCCGCCGCGACCGAGGTAGCGGTACGGCGAGGGTTGAGACGGCGGACTGGAGGTGGAAGGGAACGGAGGCCTGCTGTTCATCGGACACGCTCAGGCTCAATCGATGAGCGTCCGCGCAGGGCGCCCGGGCTCGCCCTTCACCAGCGTCGCGCCGAGCTCCAGCGTCTCGGGGAGCATCCCCTGAACCTGCGCGACCACCTGCTCGACCACGTGACGGGCCTCGTCGATGCTCGGCCCCACGATCGAGACCACGAACTTGAGCGGCCCCGTCCGGCCCGCGACGGCCGGCGTGAGGCTGAGCAGGAGCATCTCGGTCAGATCGATCACCCGCTGCGCCGCCTTCCGCAGGGCGAGCATCTCCAGGATGGTCGGGCGCTCGCTGACCTGGCGGTTCGGCCCGCGCAGCTCGTACCGCGCGACCTGCATCGGCACCTCGGCCCAGTCGGCGAACAGGCCGTCCTCGTCGATCGCCTTCATCAGGTGCTCGCGCACGAGCAGACCCGTGAGGCCGTCGCGCTTCGCGAGGTACTGCTTCGCGCGCCGGTGCTGCGGCGAGTCCGGGCCGAACGTCACGAGCTTCATCCGGCACTCGCCGACCTGCACCTCGCCGCCGTGCAGCAGCGAGACCTGCGACTTGCGCTCGTAGTTGAAGTCCGCGTAGCTGCCGTTCGTGCTGCCCTGGTCCTCGATGAACCACGAGCCCGTCTGCCACTTCAGGATCGCGTGCGCCCCCGAGACGGTCGCCTCGGGCACGCACAGGCTCTGATCGCTGCGGCGGCCGAGCGCGAGCTTCGTGTCGTGCAGCGGCAGCAGAGAGCCCACGATCTCGGGCGCGTTCGTCGCGTACGTCACGAGCAGCGACTGCGCCCCGGGGGTGAAGTTCAGCTTGAGCGCGCCGCCCGGCGGCGGGCCCGGATCGAGGCGCTCGCGCGGCAGCTGGATCGGGCTCGTCGTGAGCTGCGACGGGTTGAAGAAGCGCATGTGCCGCGCCTGCGGCCGCATCGACGGGTCCTCGTTGAGGCCGCGGAAGATCTGCCGCACCTCGTCGATCGACAGGCCCGCCGGGACGTCGAACATGATCTGCTGCTTCATCGTCTTGACCCGCGGCTTGTAGCCGGGCTCCGGGACGCGGCAGGTCCACATCTCCCAGAGGGTCAAGGCCATGGCGTACACGTCGTCCTCGGGGCTCGCGCCGCCATTGCGCAGCCGCTCGGGAGACATGTAGTTCGGCGTGCCGCCGTCGGGCGGGGCGCCTGGACGGCGCGCCGAGGCGCGCGCGCGCTCCTGGGCGAAGCCGAAGTCGAGGATCACCGCGCGGCCCTCGGAGACCATCACGTTGCCGGGCTTCAGGTCGCCGTGGACGAGGCCCTGCGCGTGGATGGCCGCGAGCCCGTTGCAGACCTCGCTCGCGATCTTGCGGAACTCGTCCGCCGAGTAGCCGCCCTGGGCCTTGCGCTTGCGGATGTGCGTGTGGAGCGTCTGCCCGGGGATCTGCTCCATCACGAGGATGGGGCCCCACGGGCTCGGCGCGAGGTCGTGCACGCGACAGACGTTCGGATGGCCCACCGAGCGCGCGAGGAGGAGCTCCTGGCGGAGCGCCTCGTCGTCGCCTGGCATGCGCGACTCTTCGCGGACCACCTTGAGGGCCACGGTCTGCTGCGTCGAGCGATCGAAGGCTAGGAAGACCTCGCCCATGCCGCCCTTACCGAGGCTCTGACGGATGTCGTAACGGTCATTGATGACCGTTCCGGCAGTGATGGGAGGAGGGGGTGTCTTGGTCACGGCCCGCGGTGGATAAAAGGAGCGCGAACCGGAGCGTGCCCGACACCGGCTGCGGCGCACAGCGTCGTCCATCTGAACGTAGAGCGCAACGGTCGTTCGGAGGGAGAGGCCGGACACCGCGCGGAGGTGGCCGCTTCCCCGCTGATTTGGGCCAAGATCGCCCTTCCGAATGTCCCGGCCGCCGGGATCCCTTGACGATGACGGCTGATTTGTTTACGCGCCTCGGCCAGTCCGGCGCGACCGCCCCGCGCACGCCGGCGAGCGCGCGCTGTACGCCGGGCCAGCGAGCCGTTGAAGCCACGTCCATCCACCGGACGGGCGAGAAGGTCGGCCTCTCCGCGATGGCCTGAGAACGGCCCAGCGGACCGATGTTCGTCCGGGACGACACAGCGGGCGCGACGCGCTCGCGCCGATCGCCGTCGCCTTGCTCGCGCCGGTCGCCGTCGCCTTCAGCGACGACGGTGCTCGCGTGCGCAACGCGTGCGCGCCGACGGCTCCCTGGCTCCGCTCATGCGCTTCGCGATCGCAGGCACGTCGCTCGCCCTCTCTCTTCGCCGACGACGCGAACCGCCGGTGGATGGGCGGCCTCGCGCTGAACGCGGCTCCCTGTCCGTGGTCGCGTCCGCCGCAGATCGACCCCCTTCCGACCTCGCGCCGCGCAGCGCTCCACGACGGAGCGATCCGCCCGCGAACCGCGCAGACCGAGGCGATGCGCAGGCCGTGCAGACGTCCCGCTGCTGCGCGCGATCCGTCTACGTTCTTCGCGCCACAGCGACCCGCCAAGGTCACCGACGTTCAGCCTCGTGCGGCCCGCCACGCATCACTGACCGTACGGACGGCAGCGCACCATTCGCCGTGCATTTCCTGCTTGTATCGTGGCACTGCAGATTGACACCTCAGAGTCGCCTCAGTCACACTGCTCCCGAGGCGGCTGCTGTGTGTCCAATCTTCACCTCCTCCCGCTGCCCGAGGAGAGGCGCGACATGCCTGATAGCGGACAGCGAGAGGTAACCGGCAGCTCGAAGGTCTCGAGGGCTGCCGCGACAGACCCGCTGCTGGGGCGTGTCATCAACGGCCGCTTCAAGATCGTCAGCGTCATCGCCCGCGGCGGCATGGGGAAGGTGTACAGGGCCGAGCAGGCGCCGCTCGGCCGCATCTGCGCGCTCAAGGTGCTGAGCCCCAAGTACGAGGGCGACCACGATCCCGAGTTCCACAGGCGCTTCTTCCTCGAAGCGTCGATCGCGGCGAAGCTCACGCACCCGAACACGGTCACCGTGTTCGACTACGGCCAGAGCGACGACGATATCTACTACATCGCGATGGAGTACATCGAGGGGAAGACCCTGCACCGCGTGCTCCGCGAGGAAGGGCCGTTCTCCGAGGCGCGCGCGGCCCACATCGCGCGCCAGATCTGCCGGTCGCTCCGCGAGGCGCACGGGCTCGGCGTCGTGCACCGCGATCTCAAGCCGGGCAACGTGCTGCTCGTCGATCACGAGGACGAGCACGACCACGTGAAGGTGCTCGATTTCGGGCTCGTCAAGGACACCCAGAGCGGCGAGGACCTGACCCAACAGGGCCTGTTCATGGGCTCGCCCAAGTACATGGCGCCCGAGCAGATCACCGGCGACGACGTCTCGGCGCGCACCGATATCTACGCGCTCGGCGTGATGATGTACGAGATGCTGTCGGGCCAGGTGCCCTTCGACAAGGGCGCGAGCGTCGGGACGCTCATGTCGCACGTCCACGACCAGCTCCCGCCGATGCAGGCCCACAACCCGCAGCTCTCCATCTCGCAGACGATGGAGGGGATCGTCTATCGCTGCCTGGAGAAGGACCCGGCGCATCGCTTCTCCTCGATGAACGAGCTCGTCACCGCGCTCAAGTTCGCCGCGGGCGGCATCTCCACGCGAGACACGGGCGAGAACCCGCCCATGCCGTCCAGCACGACGGGCTACCGCGCGTCGTTGCCCTCGTATCCGTCGGCGCCCTCGCGTCCGTCGGCCACGCCGTACCCGTCGGCGCCTTCGTATCCGTCGGCCGCTTCGTACCCGTCGACGCTCTCGCGTCCGCCGGCCACGCCGTACCCATCGGCGCCTCCGCATCCGCCGGCCACGCCGTACCCATCGGCCCCTCCTCTCTCGACGACGAGCGATTTTCCGGGCCTCTCCACGCCGAACTCGTCGCCCCCCACGAGCTCGCCCGCCACCTATACAGGCCCCCTCGCCACGGACAGCGCCCTCAAGCAGCCGGCGGCGCCCGTCTTCGTCCCCCCGTCGATCACCGACGCGATGGGATCGCGCCCAGCGCCGCCCGCGGAGGGGCTCTCCTCCACCCAGACCGGCGCGGGCCCAGGTCGAAAGGTCATCCCCTGGGCGCTCGCCGCGACCCTCGGTGTCGGCGTCGGCGTCACCGCCGTCCTGCTGGCGCGCGCGCCGGCCGCCCAGACGGGCGCGGCGGCGCGCGAGCAGGGCGCGGTGAGCCCGCCTCCACCCGCAGCGCCGGCTCCGGCAGCGCCGGCGGCGCGGGGGCTGCAGATCGAGAGCACGCCGCCCGGCGCGGCCGTCAGGGAAGGCAACAAGGAGCTCTGCGCCGAGACGCCGTGCGAGATCGTCTGGCGAGGGGCCGCGGCCGCGCTCGCGCTGGAGCACGAGCTCGTGTTCGAGAAGCCGGGCTACAAGCCCGCCACGGTGCGCGTCTCCGGCGCCGAGGAGAAGGTGCGCGCGAAGCTCGACCCGGCCGCGATCGCGGCGCCGGCGGCCCTGAGCAAGCCCAGGGCGAACATCCAGAAGCCCGAGCCGTACAAGAGCAACCCCTACTGACGAGGGCGCGGACGCGCCCCGGCCGCTCTTCTGGTAGAGTCGCGGCGCTCTCGCGGCTGCGACCCCTTACCATGGCCGCAGTGGCTTCACGTTCGCGCGAGGAGCTCACCGGACGCTCCTCGCGTCGACCCGTCATGAAGTGTTCGGTGTGATGTGGGGAGCAGCGCCGTCAGCGCTCCCGAGCTCTCGCCGGGATCGCCGTCGCTCCCCGGCCCCGCTGAGGACAGGGCGAACTCATGTCGTCTTCCGATTCCTGCTCGCACCGCCGCCGCGACGCCGTCCCGGCGCTCGACCCGACCCACGACGCCCGCGCAGCGCGGCCGCGCCGCGCGACGGCGCTCCAGCGGAAGCTCCTCGCCTGCGCCGTCGCCTTCGGCGCGATGACCGCCGCGCGCGGCGCGCTCGCCGACGCCCGCACCGAGGCGCGCCTCCACTTCCGGGCAGGCATGGATCTCATCGCCCAGAAGCAGTTCGACGAGGGCATCCGGCAGCTCCAGAAGGCCAACGAGATCCTCCCCCACCCGAACGTCACCTTCAACATCGCGCGCGCGCACGCCGAGGCCGGCCACATCGAGCAGGCGCTCGCCGCCTACCGCGAGTACATCGCCAGCGATCCCCCGGACCGTGAGCAGGTGACGCGGATCGTGGAGCAGCTGGAGCAGCGCCTCGCCGCGCAGCGCACCGCGGCGATCCCCGAGCCGAAGCAGCCGCCGACGCCCGCGCCGCAGCAGCCGGCGCCGCAGCAGCCCGCCCCCGGCGAGGCCCCCGCGCCGCCCGCCTCGCCGGCCCCCGCCGGGGAGCCGGCCGCACAGGGCGCGCCCGCGGCGGCCGCGACGAAGGCGGCAGCGCCGGCGCCAGGGCCAGGATCGAAGGCGGCCCCCGGCGACGCCGCGGGGATCGTCGGCGCGGCCCGGACCGAGGACGTCTACCAGGAGACGGTCGTCACCGCCTCGCGCGGCGCCCAGAGCCCGCTCGACTCGCCGAACTCGACGACCATCGTGACCCGGCAGGACATCCGGCTCTCCGGGATCACGCGCATCCCCGAGCTGCTACGGCGCGTCGCCGGCATGGACGTCATGCAAATCACGGGCGGCGACGAGAACGTGTCGATGCGCGGCTTCAACAGCCGCCTCGCCAACAAGATCCTCGTCCTCGTGAACGGGCGCACGGTCAAGAACGACGTGCTCGGCTCGACCTTCTGGGAGGCGCTCTCGATCGACGTGGATCAGATCGAGCGCATCGAGGTCGTGCGCGGCCCGGGCTCCGCGCTCTACGGCGCCGACGCGTTCGCCGGCATCGTCAACATCATCACGATCGAGCCCGGCGTCGGGAAGAGCGGCTTCCGCGCGGGCTACGGGGATCACCGGCAGGGCTACGCCTCGGTGTGGGCCTCCGCGCGCGAGGGCGATTTCGCGTACCGCCTCTCCGCGGGCTACACCCGCTACCCCCGGTGGTCGCGCGAGGTCGCGGACGACCGCATCGACCTCGAGACGAGCGGCCAGAGCCAGGATCTCGGCGCGCAGAACGTCCGCATCGACCTCCGGACGTCGCAGCGGCTCGGGCCGCAGCGCGAGCTCACGGTGGGCGCCGGCTACTCCCGGAGCGAGCTCGACATCTACGGCATCGGCCCGTTCAACGACTACAACCTGGAGGTCGCCAACGCCGACGTCGCGGTCGCGTACCGCAGCGAGAACGTCAACGCGCGGACGTACTACTCGAACCTCGACGGGTACTCGCTGCTCAACGCCGCGTACCTCGGGCACACCCTGTTCGCGGGGCGGCCGCAGCAGCACGTCGTGAACGCAGAGCTCGAGTTCGTGAAGACGCTCCGCGCGCCCAGCCCCGTCGTGCACGACTTCCACATCGGCCTCGGCTACCGGCTCAAGGCGACGTCGTGGAGCTACCTCGAGGACGACATGCCGCTCGAGCACCAGGGCTCGGTGTTCCTCCAGGACTCGATGAAGCTCGGCGAGCGCGTCACGGTGGTCGCGTCCGGGAGGCTCGACTACGTGCCCTACCTGGAGCGGCTCATCCCGTCGCCGCGCGGCTCCGTCATCTTCAAGCCGACCGAGCGCCAGGCGATCCGCGTCTCCGGCTCGACGGCGTTCCGCTCGCCCACGTCGCTCGAGGCCTACGTCGACCTGCCCATCCAGCTCGCGCTGCCCGGCCTCGAGCTCCTCTCGACCTCGAGGACGCCGGACAGCTCCGAGCGCCCCATCGACCCCGAGCAGATCATCACCGCCGAGGCGAGCTACCTGAACCAGCAGAGCGATTACTTCGAGTTCGAGATCACCGCGTACTACAACCGCGTGAGCGATCTCATCGTGCTCGCCGAGCCTCAGCGCACGACCCTCTCGCAGCGCGCCCACGGGTCCGGGGGGCTGAACCCGGAGACGGGGAGATACACCTCGGGCTTCGGCGGCTTCGAGAACCAGAGCGACGTCTACCACGTCTTCGGGGGCGAGCTCGGCGGCCGCGTCTACCCCATCGAGGGGCTCGACATCTTCGCCAACTACGCGCTCAACCGCTCGGTGCACCGGCGCCCTGACGGGCGCGACACGCTCGAGGACGCCCGCACCAGCCGGCACAAGGTGAACGCAGGGGTCCAGGTCCGCACGCCGATCGGCGTCGACGGCGAGGTCACGCTCCACTACCAGTCCTCGCAGGTGTGGGCCGAGCAGGTCCCGACGGGGACGGTCATCGCCACGAAGCAGTACGAGCTGCCCGCGTACACGCTGCTCAACGCGCGCGTCGGCTACCGCTTCCTGGACCGCGCCGAGATCTCCGCGACCGTGTTCAACGCGCTCGACGGGCTCGGCGACAACGCGCTGCAGATGCACCCGTTCGGCAACCGCATCGGCCGGCGCTTCATGGGATTCTTCAGCTACTCGCTCTAGTGCTCGCTCTAGCCACCGCCATGCTCCGACCCAGCCCCCGCACCGGTCTCCTCCTGCTCGGCGCACTCCTCGCGGCCCTCCCGGGCTGCGACGACGTGGAGGTCTTCGTCCCGCTGCCGGACCAGAGCGGCCCCGCCGGGGTGCTCGACGGCACGGTGACGTACGCCGGACCCAGGCCCTGCACGAAGGACGGCCACGTCGTCGGCGCGGCGATCGTGCTCGGCTTCGACGCGCGCCTGCTGCCGCCGCCCGAGGGGCTCGGCACCTCGGCCGCGAGCATCGACGTGATCCCCGGCGACGAGCTCTTCGGAGGCCTCGGCGACGAGCTCGATCGCACCGAGGACGGCGCGCTCCACTGCCCCGAGCCGGACGCGCCGCCCGTCACCGTGAGCGCTACCTGGAGGCTCTCGCCCCTGGCCGCAGGCACCTACCAGATCCGCGGATTTTACGATCACGACGGCAACTTCGACCCCACCTTCGGCATCGCCAACCTGCCGACCCGGGGCGACGTGGCGGGCGGCGCGATCGAGAACGCGACCGAGGTGCTCGCTGGCGCCGCGCCGCGGTACCGCGCGATCACCATCGCCGCCCCCATCCCCGAGACGGGCACGCGCGTCAGCGGCATCGCCGTCACCCTCGGGCTCCCGCTCCCGCTGGAGCGGCCGATCTTCCACGTCGCCGAGGTGCTCGCGCCGGCGTCCGGCGTCACGCAGAGCCCGAGCGAGGTGGTCATGGCCTCCGACTTCCAGCTGGAGACGTTCAGCCAGGCCGATCCCGCCGGCACCGAGGCGTCGCTCCTGCGCCTGCGGCTCGCCGCGGGGGTGCCGGACGGCGAGGTCGCGCGCGCGGCGAAGCCCCCGCTCTCGCTGCCGGTGGGCGGCGAGGCCGCGCCGACCCTCACCTACGCGCGGCAGGACGTGAACGGCGACGGGGCGATCGACAGCGACGACCATGTCCCCGACTCGGCCCTGATCCCGGCGCTCTTCCCGATCTCGGTGTTCGCCAAGCAGGACGACGAGGAGCCGCTGATCAGCCAGGCCGCGCCCGCGGTGCTCCTCCAGGGGCTCACGATCTACGACGATCTCGTGACCACGGCCACGCTCGGCCCGGAGCCGCTGAACGAGCCGCGAGACAGCGCGCTCATCGGCGTCCGGCCCGCGGCGCTGTGCATGCACCCGACCGAGCCGCAGCAGGGGGGCGTGCTCGTGCTCAGCCACAAGACCGACAAGGAAGGCCACGACATCATCGCGGAGCGGGACGTGGCCCAGGTCGAAGAGGCGCTGAGCCGGCAGTTCGGGCGAGAGATCAAGGTCGCGTTCGGGTGCCTGCCCGAGGGGCGCTACGCGCTCAGCCTCATCTACGGCACCGGCCAGGCCTGGACCGTGCCCAACGAGGCCGGCGTGTGCGCGCCGTCGGAGGCCGAGACCGGCGACGGCGAGATCTGCGGCGCGCGGCCGCGCCTCGCGTCGCAGCGCGTCGCGCTGGTCATCGGCCCGCCGGACGACGAGGCGTACTGCGCCGAGCACCCGACGCCGGCGGCCTGCGCGCGCTGAGCGCGGCGGCGGCGTCCGGTCCCGAGCGGCGCGGAGGCCGCCGCGATCCGCGCTCGGGCGCGGCGAAAGCGCCGGTTTCCTGCTGGAGGCGGCGGTTGCCTCGCGCGCGCGGACCGATGGTAGGGTCTCGGCATGCGCTGCACTTGCTTTCCCTCGCTTGCTCTTCTGGGGGCGCTCGGCGGCGCCGCGGCGGGCGTGCTCGTTCCATCCGACGCGTCCGGCGGCTGGCCGCCGCCCACGTCGGCCAGCGCAGAGGACATGGCTGAGCCCGAGCACTGGCCGAACGACCCCGACTACGGCACGTCGGTCACGCAGAGCGGACAGTGGAGCTTCTACTCGTTCATCCCGGCCTCGAGCGGGTACGTCCGGCAAGAGGAGTCCGCCGCCGGCATGGCGATCGATCTCGCCTGGCGCTTCACCCAGGGGGATCCGCGCGTCAGGATCGCCGTCGCCGACTCCGGGATCCTCTGGGGAGAGGGGGATCTCCTGGAGAAGGTGTCGCTCAACCAGGGCGAGCTCGCGGCCCACAAGCCGCTGCACGCGGACGGCGCGGCGTGCGGCGGCGACGGCGCGCTCGAGGGCTTCGACTGCAACGGGGATGGGGTCCTCTCCGTCGCGGACTACAGGGACACGCCGGAGCTCACGCCCGCGGCGTCGGAGGGGCGGCCGCAGGGCGATCGGAACGGGAACGGCCAGCTCGACGCCGGCGACCTCATCCTCCACTTCTCCGACGGGATCGACGACGATCAGAACGGCTACGTCGACGACATCGCGGGCTGGGACTTCTTCAAGAACGACAACGATCCGTTCGACGACGCCCGCGACGGCCACGGCACCGAGGGCGCAAAGACGTCGGCCGCGCAGACGAACAACCAGCTGGGCGGCGCGGGCGTCTGCCCGCAGTGTCGGGTCATCCCGCTGCGCGTCGGCGAGAGCCACGTCGCCGACGCGCAGGACCTCGCGAAGGCGCTCCTCTACGCGGCCGACGGCCGGGCCAACGTCGTGCAGTGCCCTGTGACCGCTGTCGACAACACCGGCTTCGTCCAGGCGGCGCTCGACTACGCCCACGCCCAGGGGACGCTCGTCGTCGCGTCGATGGGCAACGAGGGCTCGCGCCACCACGGCGTGCCCGCGACGAGCAACCACGCGCTGCCCGTGAGCGCCGTCCGCTACGACGGCCAGAGCGTCGCGACGTCGACCACGTTCGTCGACGCGTCCCCGTGCTCGAGCTTCGGCGGCAACAACGTCCTGGCCGTGTCGAGCCCCGGCTGCGCCAGCGACGCGACCGCCGAGCTCGCCGGCGTCGCGGGGCTGCTCTACTCCGTCGCCCTCGACCGCGGCGTGTCGCTGTCCCCGGGGGAGGTGCAGAGCTTGCTCATCGCGACCGCCGACGACATCGTGGTGCCGGAGTCGCAGGAGCCCGGGTCGCTGTACCGCTTCTCGCAGGCGGGGTTCGAGCAGCGGTTCGGCCACGGCCGCGTCAACGCGAACCGCGCCGTGGAGGCGCTCAGCGAGGGGCGCGTGCCGCCCGCCGTCGACATCACGTCGCCGCGGTGGTTCGAGGTCGTCTACAAGGATCAGGTCCAGGGCCCGGTGCCGATCGAGGGCACCATCTCGGCGAAGCGGGCGATGGCCTACGACTACTGGGTCGAGTGGGCTGCAGGCGCGCAGCCGCTCGAGGCGGATTTCAAGGTGATCCACAAGGAGGCGAACCTGGCGCCGACGGTCGTCGCCGGCACCGAGGGCCCGATCGCCTCCCTCGACGTGCGCACGATCGACACGTCCCACCTCCGCGACCCCGACAGCCCCCACGGCGAGGACGATCGCGCGATCACGGTGCGCGTCCGCGCGAGGGCCCACTACGCCGCCGGCAACGTGGAGAGCGAGGCGCGGCGCACGGTCCACGTCGACAGCGATCCGACGCTGGTCCAGGGCTTCCCCGTCCGCGTCGGCGACAGCGGCGAGGGCAGCCCGAAGATGGCCGACATCGACGGCGACGGCGTCCGCGAGCTCGTCTATCCGACGGCCGGCGGCGCGCTGCACGTGCTGAAGGTGACGCCCAAGGGGCCGCAGCCGCTGCCGGGGTTCCCGTTCATGACCCGCGCCACCGACGGCCTGCTCGCTCCGCCGCCGTCCCCGGCCACGCCCGATTACCTCGGCGCCCCCCGCGTACAGCAAGGTGAACGGTGAGCTCGGCCGCGAGCCGATCCTGAGCGCGCCCGCCATCGCGGACCTCGACGGCGACGGCAGGCAGGAGATCGCGATCTCCACCTGGCCGGGCACGATCTACGTCGTCGGCGCGGACGGCAGCGACCGGTACGGGTGGCCGATACGCCTCCCCGAGATCCCCTCTTGCCCCCTCGATCCCGGGGCTCCGGCGAGCGCGCCGTGCATGTCCGCGGCCGCGCGGATCGCGCGCGGGGCCTTCGCCTCGCCGGTCCTCGCGGATCTCGACGGCGACGGGCGGCTCGACGTGATCCAGGCGGCGTTCGACGGCACGGTCCACGCGTTCGACAGGGATGGCCGCGCGCTGCGCGGCTTCCCCGTCGAGGTGCACTACGCGGGTCCGCTCGCCGAGGAGCCGGCGCGGAGCCGCCTCCTCGCGACGCCCGCCGTGGCCGACTTCAACGGCGACGGGCTGCCGGATCTGCTGGTCGCGTCGAGCGAGCGGCTCGGCGAGGACGGCGAGGCCGGGGCGGTCTACGTGATCGATGGGCGGGGCACGACCGCGCCCTCCGGGCCCGTGCTCGCGGGGTGGCCCGTCACGGTGCCGTCGCTCTCGCTCGACCCGCTCGCCGCGGAGGGGATCACGGCCTCGGGCGTCGTCGGGCGGTTCGACGGCGCGCTGGCGGGCGTCGTCCAGGGCAACGGCGCGCCGCCGCTCGTCCTCCCGGCCTCGCCCGGCGAGCAGCTCGAGCTCCTGGCGACGCCGGCGGGCGCGCTGCCGCGGGCGAGCGACGGCTCACAGGCCGGGCTCGACCCGACGTTCGGGCCCCTGTCGCCCGCCGCCGGCGCCCGGACGATGATCCCGCTGCTGTCGCAGCCTGCGCTCGGCGACATCGATCAGGACGGCACCCCCGACGTCATCGCCGCGGGCGCGTCGAACGCGGCCGCGCTCGCCCTCACGGGCGCGCAGGGGGCGGCGCAGCCGGGGCCTCACCTGCTCGCCATCTGGAGCGGCAGGTCGGGCGCGATGCTGCCTCGCGCCCCGTTCGTGCTCGAGGACTACGCGATCTCGGGCAGCCAGGCGGTCGTCGATCTGAACGGCGACGGCTACCCCGAGGTGCTGAGCGGATCGAGCGGCTACTTCCTTCACGCCTTCGACGGGTGCGGCCGGGAGCCGCGCGGGTTCCCGAAGTTCACCGGCCAGTCGATCACCACGACGCCCGCCGTGGGCGACCTCGACGGCGACGGCACGCTCGAGATCGCGGTGGGCACGCGCGACGGCTGGCTCTTCGCCTGGCACACCGAGGCGACGACAGGCGCGCTCATCGCCTGGGAGAGCCTCCATCACGACAACCAGAACACGGGCAACCTCGACACGCCGCTCAAGCAAGGGAGCGCGCGGAGGGCGCCGCGACCGCTCACGGTGGACCTGTGCGAAGGCGCGCAGCAGGCGCCGCTCATCCTCCAGCTGGGCGGAGGCTGCGGGTGCGAGGCCGCGGGCGCCGAGCCGCGGCGCGGGTCCGGCGCTCGCGGCGCGGGCGCGGCGCTGGGGGCGGCGCTGGTCGGGGCGATGGCGCTGAGGGGGAGGCGGCGGAGGGCGTAACGAGATCGGTTCCCAAGCTCGCCCCCAGCAGTCCAGTCCCCAACGTGGTCGTGGCCGTGGTCGTGGTCGTGAACGTGGTCGTGGTCGTGGTCGTGGTCGTGGTCGTGGTCGTCAACGGCTCGATCGTGAACGTGAACGTCTCGCTCCGGCGTTCCGCTGCCCTCCGCGATGTTGAGCCGAACGGAACGCGCGGAACCCAACGGAGGCGGCGACGATCGCCGACCAAGGGACCGGCAGAACGTTCACGTCCACGCTCGTGTCGTCGACGACCACGACCACGACCACGACCACGACCACGACCACGGTGGGCAGCGGCGCGGCGGCGGGGTTGTTCACCGCGAGGTGACCTCGACGCCGCAGCCGCCTTACCGGCACGGGCGCCATGCACGCCGCGCAGACGCCAGCGCTAAGCGGGCCGACTTCCGGCCGCCGGCGACGGACCCGGCACACGCCTCGACGCCAGCGACGGACCCGAGCTCGCCGACGCACCTCTCGACGCCTCGGCCGCGGAACTGCTCCAGATCGGCCCACAGCTCCCTCCCGGACATTGCACGTCGTCGCCTACACAGAGGAGCAGAAAGAGGAAGGGCGGTCGGCGTGGAAAGAGGCTGGTGGGAGCCGCGGTGAGAACCAAGAGGACGGTTCCCGACGTGACCTGTTCATGCCCCAAAGCCTTTGGTTTCTAGTTCGGAAGAGGTGCGACACGCGTCAGGGAAGCACACATGAGCCCGGCACGCCGATCGCAATAGGCGCGACATGCGAACATTCAACACCATCACCGCGGCTCTCATCTGCTGCTCCGTCCCTTCGTGCACCATTGATCCGACACCAGAGTCAGAAACCGTATTGGACGAGGAGACCCTAGAGTCGGGCGAGTTGCTCACAGGAGCAGAAGAGAGGTGCCAAGACGCAGTAGACGTGGGGGTCGACATCTGGCGTCTCATGTGCGGAGCAGCGATGGATATATTCTTGACACGTTCGGAAGTAGCTCACTGTATGTCGGAGGGCAACGAAGGGCGAGTCGCGGGCTACAAGAAGTGCCGTTCCAGTTGCCCTACTGCATGCTTCGCGCTGTCGACGCGATGGGAGCTTTACTGTGAAGAGCGCGCGCCCGTGCTCCTGAAGAGCTACTGTGAACAGGCGCGACAAAATGGGCAGAGTAAGTGCCTCAGCTCCTGTTGAGCTAGGGCGCTTGACATCGCCGACGAGCGCGCTAGCTGGTGGGGCATGGCGGACGTGATCGCGCAACGTACCATCGAGCTGACACTTCCGAGCGGGACGCAAGGAAGCATCCGAGTACGAGTGTGGGCACCCGAGTACAGGCCAAGGCCATCCGCTCCGTTCTGGGAAGCTGACGTGGAAGTCGCTGGAGCGGGGAAGACCCATAAGACCAACGGCGTCGGCATCGATGCTTTCCAGGCGTTGTACTGCGCGCTTCAATTGATCCCATCGATGCTCCTCATGTATGAGGACTTGGGCCGGCTCTCGTGGCTCGATGGGGAGTGGCTCGGGTTCCCAGAGTTCAAACTCACTGCGCCGTGACTCCGGCGCGCTGACGCGCGAACGCGCGGCCGGACCAAGGGCGAGCCGCTGACCACAAACTAGCCAGTTGAACATAGACGGCGGCCTCGCGCTGGCGTCCACCTCGATGGCGGCGAGCTCGCCGGTGAGGGAAACGACGGCACGCGCGGCGCGCCCGCGCCGTCGACGCCGGCCGCTCCGCCCTCGGGGGCGAGCCCGACCATGTGAACGGTGCCCGCGCCGAGATCGCCGACGCCCACCTCGACTTCCGCGCCCGCGCTGCCGCGGAGAAGGCGCCGCCCAGCTCGCCTCGATCCCTTGCCGGCAGCGCGCGGAGCTCGGGCCAGGGGCACGCGTCGTCACCCCTGACCTGGACGCCGCACGGCACCGTCGCTAGCTGGGGGTCATGCCGGACCCGATCGCTGAACGCACCCTCACGCTGACACTACCGAACGGGAGCCAAGAAAACATCCAGGTGCGACTCTGGGCGCCCGAATACAGGCCAGCAGCCCTGTGCTGGGAAGCTGACGTTGAAGTCGCTGGGGCGGGAGACAGACATAAGTCCATGGAGCCGGCGTCGATGCATTTCAGGCGCTGTATGGCGCGCTCTACTTGCTCCCGACGATGCTATCCAAAGTTGAAGCAGTTGGCCGGCTCTCGCGGCTCGAAATGGATTGTGTCGGGTTCCCAGAGATCGATATTTCGCTGTCGTGAGCCCATCGCGTCGTCGATCTCGCCGACGCGCACCTCGACCTCCATGCCCGCTGTTCCGCGGCCGCGCTATCCGCTCGACGCCATTCAGGGCTCCTGCCGGGGGGCGCCGCGGGAGCGGCGGCTCCGCCGCGGCGGGCGATGGGCACTCGAGCAGCAGCACAAGCGCGAGGATCGGGTTGTAGAGCAGGCGTCGCATGATCTCACTCCGGGGGCTCAGGGGTGGGAATCGCCCCGCAGGTCGGGGCGTCGTCTTCGCTACCTCCATCCGGGCCGTCGGCGATGCGCGTTCTACCCTGTCCGCGCCGCGTCGCCCGGCGCCGCGCCGGCACCTCCGGCGGCTCCGCCAGCAACCCCGGGACGCGTGCCAGCACTCGCTGGTACGGCTCCTCGGACCTGCTGGTACGCTTCCTCGGACCTGCTGGTACCGCGCCCTGGAGCTGCTGGCACGCTTCTCGGAGCTGCTGGTTCACCTTCTCGGAGCTGCTGGTTCACCTTCTCGGAGCTGCTGGTTCACCTTCTCGGAGCTGCTGGTTCACCTTCTCGGAGCTGTTGGTATGGCTCCCCGGACCTGCTGGTACGCTTTCTCGGACCTGCTGGTACGCTTTCTCGGACCTGCTGGTACGCCTCCCCGGACCGGCCGACACGATTCCTGGCCGTCTCGGCGGCGCTGGCCGCACTCCTGGCCCGCTGGCCGCACTCCAGGTCTGCTGGCCGCGCTCCACGGTCTGCTGGATTCGCGCCCCGGCCTGCTGGGACGCGCCCCGGGCGCGCCGGCGCAGCCCCCCCCGGCGTCGACATCGTGCTCTCCGGACGACCCAGCCCGTCCGTGTCATGACGAGTTCTACCGCGGTGTTACGCTCGCCAGCTCGCCACCCCCACTGGAGGTAGGTTATGGGAATCGAACTCTCACAAGAACAACACGCTGTCCTGAAGGAGACCCGCGCGGTCGCGACCCCCGCGGAGTTCCAGGCCCTCCTCGATACCGCGCGGTCCGAGATGGACCGCATCGTCCGCGAGGTGATGGAGCCGAGCCAACCCGTCTCGACCACCCTCACGGAGCTCCGGGACCTCTATCTGGCCGTCGTCCAGCACGAGGCGCAGCTCGCGAGCAAGGCCTATGGCCCCGAGCGTCGCGCGCTGCTCCGCGGCGCCATCCAGCTCCTCGACACGGCGAACCTCTGGTTCGGCGAGGGCAAGCGCACCGGCGCCTATCAGGTGCGGCCCATCGACCAGGTGATCAAGGCGAGCCGGCCCTGGCGCGCGCGCCTCAAGGCGTTCGCCGACCAGGCGTTCGCGTTCGAGCCGGACGTCGCCGAGCAGTTCGCCGACGTGAACACGAGCGGCACGCTCACCGAGGAGACCAGCGATCTCGCCATGCTGCTCCGGCTCGCCCAGCAGCACCAGGCCCGCCTTGCGCCCGTCGGCCTGACCGAGGACTTCCTGCGCGAAGGCAGCGCCCTGCTCGACGAGGTGAGCGGCCGTGACCTGCTCGGCATCCTCGGGTTGCGCAACCGGGAAGAGGCGATGGTGCTCCGCAACTCCATTGTGACCTACGCCACGCTGCTCGGGAACGAGGCGCGTGCCGCCGGCGTCAACGCTTGCTGGGACATGCCCGAGGTCAAGCGCCGCTTCGGCGCCACCTCGTTCCGCAACGCCCTGCGGCGGCTCCGCCCGAAGCGCCGCGGCAGCGCCGCTGCGCCGGACGAGCCCGCGCCGCCCGAGCCCGCGCCGGTCGAGCCGACAGGCGCGCCGGTCTGAAGCCGCGCCGGATCGAGGACGCGGCGGGCCAGCGCTGCGGAGCCGCCGCAATCTCTCCGTCATTCCGGCAGGAGCGCCTGGCTCAACCGGTCGCGCTCCGCCAAGGCCGAGCTCTCCTCCGGGAAGACCAGGTTGACCTGCCGCTGACCGGAGAGCGCATTCGAGTAGGCCATCGCAGGGGCGGTGATCCCGCCTCATCCAACCTCCTCGCCGCTGCTCTTCGATCCGCGCCGCTCAGCGCCACCCGACCTGCAGCACGCACGCCCCCGAGCTGCCGGCCCCGCAGCGCAGCTCGAGGAGGCGCGCGGTGGACCCTGACGTGGACGTGGCGAGCAGCGCCCGCAGGAAGCCGCTCACGTAGCGGCACATCACCGGCGCGAGCCCGTCGGGCAACCAGAGATCGACCTTCGCGCTGTGGGTCGACGTGCGCTCGACCTGGACGCGCCCCCACGCGTGGAACCGGCGGAGCAGCGGCCCCGCCACCTCCAGCAGCGCCTCCGGCGTCCGCGCGACCTGGAGCCTGCGCAGCATCTCGGGGAGCGCCGCGCTCGCGAGCGCGCCGCCGGCAGCCTCCACGGTCCCGGGGGCCTCGTCGCCGAGCGCGCGCAGGTAGGCCACGAGGGGCGCCACCGGGTAGAGCGCGGCGTCGTCGGTCGCCGCGGCGATGGCGTCGCGATCCGCCGGATCGAGGCCGCTCCACACGCGCGCCTCGCCCCCTTCGCCGAGCCGCCGCGCCGCCTCGGCCCTGCAGAGCCGGAAGGCCAGGCCGCGGCTCAGCGGCGCACCGTCGTGCGGCGCCGGGATCGGGGCCTGCGTGCGCTCACCTGGGCCCGAGAGGAGCGGGCTCGAGAGGAGCGCGGCGGCGAGCGCGTCGGAGAAGGCGACAGGCGAAGCGATGCGCCGGGACGGCTCCGGCTCGAGCGCCCGCGCGAAGAGGGCGTCCACGCTCGGGGAGAGCCCCGGCCGTGCGCGCGAGAGGGCCGTGATCTCCCCGCGCTGCTGCATCGCGACGATGCCGTAGGTGCCCGCCGCCTCGAACGGGGCCCTGCCCGTCAGCATGGCGTAGGTGACCGCCGCGAGGGCGTACGTGTCGAGCGCCGGCTGCGGGTCGGCTGCCCCGGGGATCAGCTGCTCCGGCGCCGCGAAGCCGCGCGTCCCGCCGACGAGATGAGGCCGCTCGCTGCCCAGCCGGGCCCCGAGCCCGAAGTCGATGAGCACCGCCCGCTCGATCCGCGTGTCGAGGAGGATGTTGCCCGGCTTGACGTCCGCGTGCACGTAGCCCTCGGCGTGCATGCTCGCGAGCGCGCCCGCGATCTGGCGGACGACGCAGAGGACCTGGTGGAGGGGCATGAACCCGCCCTGCGGCGCGCGGTCGACGATGTGGCGGTGGATCGTCTCTCCCTCGACGTACTCGAGGAGGAGGTACATGCGCGCGCCGTCGAGCCGCCCCCAGCCGTACAGCTGGACGATGCTCGGGTGCCTCAGCCGCACGAGCGCCTCGGCCTCGCGGAGCAGCGCGCTGTCGTCCGGCTCCGTGACCACCTTGAGCGCGACGAGCTGGCCGAGGAGCTTCTCGCGCGCGAGGTAGACCTGCGACTGGCCGCCCTCGCCCAGGATCGCGGTGATCCAGTACTTGTCGTCCACGAGATCGCCGGGGGCGAGCCGCACGGGCAGCTCGCTCGCGTCGCCCCGGGCGGGCGGCGCGGGTGCGCCGGCGCTCTCCGGCGCAGGCTGCGACGTGGGCCGCTCGTTCGACTCGGTCACGTTCGGCGAGAGGCCGGAGCGCCGCGCGAGCTGCTCGCTCACCAGCCTGGCCGCGAGCTGGAGGGTCGCGATGCTCCCCGCGTCGAACTGCCGGGGCTCGCTGGACACCGCGCACACGCTCCCGACAGCCCCGACCCCCTCGAGGACGACGGGGAACCCGGCGTACGCGCGGACCAGGTTCATGGCCACGAGCGGGTTCTCGGACAGCACGGGGTGCGCCTGGGCGTCCTCGACGATGAGCGGGGCGTTGTCGCGCGCGACGTGCTGGCAGAACGACCACGAGCGCAGCGTCCCGCCGGCGATCGACAGGTCGCGCGGGAGGCCGGTCGCGCCGATGAAGATCTGCCTCGACGAGTCGATGATCGTGACGACGCTGGCCGACGTGCCCACGCCCCGCGCGACGAGCTCGGCGACGACGACGAGCTCGGGGTCGGGCGTCGTGCTGCGCAGGCCTCGCCGCTCGAGCTCGGCGTCGCGCGCGGGGTCGTCGAGGGGGTCGGCGGCGCCGGCCGCCGGCCCGTGGCTCAGGGTAGGACCGTCGCCCGGCGACGGGAGCAGCGCCCCGAGGAGCGCCTCCGCAGTGACCGGCTTGTGGACGACCGCCGCGATCTGCTCGTATCCGCGGATCCGCTCCAGGAAGCCGCGGAACCGCGACGTGACGATGAGCCGCGCGGGCGGCGGCGTCCGATCGGCCGCGCGGACCCAGCCCTCGACCGCGGCGCGGTCCAGATCGGCGACGATGACATCGGCGGCCGCGCAGTCCTCGGGCGTGGGCCGCGCGCTGGGAGGCGTGCAGACGGACCATCCGGCTCCCCGCAGCACCTCGGCCATGTAGTCGCGCTCCGTGGCGATGGGCTCCAGCAGCAGGACGTTGCGCGTCATCGAGCGGCGAGAGTACCTCGCCGGGGAGGGGAGGAGCACAGGCGCTGCCGCGGCGCGTGAGGTTCGAGCCCCGGAACCTCCCGGCGCCGCCGCTGTCATTCCGCAGGCACGACGGACAGCCGGCCAGCGCGGCCGAGCGCCCGCCTGAAGGACGCGGATCCGCGCGTCCTCCGCGCGGTTCCCGAGGACGTGAGCGCGCCGCTCCGCGCGGCGCACAGGGGAGATCTATGCCCAGCGCGAACACGACGGACGCCGGGGATGGCGGCGCCGCAACCGATCCGAACCTCACCGCCGCGAGGCAGCCCGACGCGGCGAGCGCCGGCGAGGCCGAAGGCCCGGTGCGCTCCGTGGAGATCGTCATCTCCTGGGGCGCGACCGTGCTCTTCGTCCGGCACCTGACGCCGCCGCGCGCGTTCGACGTCGGCGAGGGGCGCAGCGACGGGCGCCCGTGCGACTGCTTCCTCCCCGAGCGCGTGCTCGGCGCGCGCCGCGCGCCGCTCCTCGAGGTCGACGGCGCCGGGCGCGTCGGCTTCGTCCTGCCGAGCGCCGCGACGGGGACGCTCACGCTCACCCCCGGCGGCGCGCCGCTGTCCGCGGCCGCGGCGCGGGAGCTGCATGTCGGCGTGGAGCGCGCGGCGCGCGCGGCGATCCCCGGGGCCACGCTCGTGCCCCTCCCCGCGCAAGGCCGCGTGGACGTCGAGATCGCGGGCGTGCGGATCCAGATCCGCGCCGATGCCGCGGCGGGTGAGCGCGTGGGCCGCTCGCTCGTGAGCCGGAAGAGCCTCGCCCTCCACGCCGCCTCGGCGGCCCTGCACCTCGGGCTCCTCGGCGCCCTCGCGCGCTGGGCGCCGCCCCTCGTCGACCCATCCACCGGCATGAGCGCGGATCGGATCGCGCTCGTGCAGCAGTACCTCGCGTCCGCGGACGAGCGCGAGATGCTCGAGCGCGAGGGCGAGCGCGCCGCGGAGCCCTCCGCCGACGCGAAGGAGGGCGGCACAGGGACGAGGGCGAGAGGCGAGGAAGGGTCGATGGGCCACCCATCGTCGTCCACGCCGCGCGCGGGAGCGACGGGGAACAGGTGGGGGGTCCAGGGCCCGAGCGACAGCCCCGATCCGCACGTGGCGCAGCAGCAGGCGCTGCGCGACGCGGCCGAGTTCGGGATGATCGGGCTGCTCAACGCCGGGGGCGGCGGCGATCCGAGCGCGCCCACGGCGGCGTGGGGGCTCGACGGCGCCGCGTCTTCCGCAGGCGGCGCGGGCCTCCCCCTCTTCGGCTACGGAGGTCCCGCCGGCGACGGCGCGGCGCTCGGGGGCGGCTCCATCGGGACGATCGGGCACGGCGCGGGCGCCGGGACGGGCCAGGGGTTCGGGAGCGGCCACGGGCGCGCCGGCGCCTCCTCGCCGCCGGTCTCGGCGCGGAGCGCGGCCGCCTACGCGCCGGAGCCCGAGGTCGCCCTCGATCCGAACGGCCGCTTCGCCACCACGTACCGGCCCGGGGGCGGTCACCTGGCCGCGTTCGAGGCCGCCCTCGCGCGCGGCGTCGTGCCCGCGGCGGAGCGCGAGCTCGTCGGCGACGTCGCCGCCCGCTACGCCCCGGAGGTCCCGCTCGCCCCCGACAAGGCGCTCGGCCTGCGCACCGACCTGGAGCGCGCCGCGCTCGGCCCGGGCGGCGGCGCCTTCCACCTGCGCCTCGCGCTCCGCTCCGCGGCGGCGGCGGCGCCCGCGCGGCCGCACCTCTCGGTGCACCTCGTCCTCGACACGAGCGGCTCGATGGCCGGCGCGCCGATCGACAGCGCCCGCCGCGCGGCGCAGGCGCTCGTCGATCGGCTCGCGCCGACCGACGACTTCTCGCTCACCACCTTCTCGAGCGACGCCGAGGAGGTGATCGAGGACGGCCCTGTCGGCCCGCGCCGCGCGGCGATCCGCCGCGCCATCGAGGGGCTCCGCGAGGGCGGCGGCACCAACATCGGCGCGGGGCTCTCGCTGGGCTACGCGCAGGCGAGCCGGCCGGGCATCCCCGAGGACGCCGTGCGCGTGGTGCTGCTCGTCTCCGACGGCCGGGCGACGAGCGGCCTCACCCACGGCGAGCGCCTGGCGCGGCTCGCCCTCGACGCCTTCCAGCGCGGCATCCAGACGAGCGCGCTCGGGCTCGGCGACGACTTCGATGGCCAGCTCATGAGCTCGATCGCGAGCGACGGGGCCGGCGGCTACTACTACCTGCGACACCCGGAGCAGATCGCGCCCGCGCTGTCGACAGAGCTCGACAAGCGCCTCGACCCGGTCGCGACAGCGGTCGAGGTGCGCGTGCGCCTGAAGGCGGGCGTCGATCTGCTCCGCGTCTACGGCTCGCGCCGGCTGGACGAAGCCGAGGCCTCCCGCGTCCGCGCCCAGGAGATCGCGGCTGACGTCGCCGCCCTGTCGCGGGACCGGATCGCGGCCGACCGACGCGACGACGCCGAGGGCGGCATGCGCTTCTTCATGCCTGTGTTCGCCCGCGATGATCGGCACGCGCTGCTGTTCAAGCTGAGCGCCGGCCCCGGCGCGGGGAAGCGAGCCGTCGCGACCGTCGAGCTCAAGTACAAAGATCGGCTCTCCAGAAAGAACGTGATCGAGGAGATCCCCATCGAGGTGCGCTATGCGGACAGCGACGCCGCCAGCGCGGCGTCCGTCGACCCGTCGATGGCGCGCACGCTCCAGGGCTTCGCCGCGGGCGAGTCGCTCGCGGACGCCGCTGCCCGCGTGGCGCGCGGCGATCGCGCCGGCGCCGCAGCGCTCCTCTCCGAGCGCGAGGGCATCCTGCGCGAGGCTGCGACCCGGCTGAACGAGCCGCTGTTCCTGGAGGACGCGGCGCGCCTGTCGCGCCTCCGCGCGCACATGGGCGCAGAGCAAGGCCTCGGCGATCCGCTCGTGCTCGCGATGTTGCTGGAGACGGCGGGGCGATCCCGCCTGCGTTGACGCGCAATCGCAGCGCGCTCACGGGCGGAGGTGTCGCCCAGGTGGTAGGCTGAGCGCGGCCATGACAGACAGAGTCTCATCGACCGGACGCGCTGCGCTGCGAGAGTCGCTGCTCCAGTTCTCCGCTTTCGCCGACGCGCTCGAGTCCCGATCCATGCGCGAGGCCATCGATGCCTGCATCACCGTCCTGGACGCACCAGGGCCGCTCGACAAGCGCGACCTTGCCCCATGGCTCAAGGTCGTCCACGAGCGCGCGGCCGATGTCTTTCGACGGGGTATCCGTCAGACCACGGGGGTGCTGCGCCAGCAGATGATGCATGGCCTGAAGCAAGCGGAAGAAGACGCGGTCTGGATGCAGCAGGCCATCGACGCGCGCAGTCGAGACCGCGCGAACTGACATGCTGGACTGAAACAGCGCTCGTCGCCCCGTGGACTGGTGGGCGTCTCCAGACGGCCAGGAGAGCACGAGCCACGCTAGCGAGCCGGCCGGGAGACGGGAGCAGGCGGCCGTGCACGGCGTGGCACGACGCTCGCCGTCCGTGCTACGAGACGGGGCATGTTCGCCTCGGCGTTTCCGCTGCTGCTCCTCGGCTTCTCTCTGGGAATGCGCCACGCGACCGACGCGGACCATGTGATCGCGGTGGCGACCGTCGTGAGTCGGGTGCGGAGCCTCGGGACGGCGCTGATGATCGGCGCGATGTGGGGCGTCGGCCACACACTCACGCTGATGGTGATCGGCGGCGCCATCCTGCTCTTCGGGCTCGTGGTGCCGCCGCACGTCGGCCTGGCCATGGAGCTCACCGTCGCCCTGATGCTGATCGGCCTCGGGGTGTTCCACCTGGCGCGGCTCTACCGGGCGGTCCGCCGGGGCGAGCCGCCGGCCCACGACGTTGCTCCGGTGAAGCATGTCGCTCACCACGACGGCCACCGGCACGACCTCGGCTGGGCGGATCGCGTGTTCGGCGGCTCGCGCGTCTATGCGAGCCTGCGGCCGCTGCTCATCGGCGTGGTCCACGGCCTCGCGGGCTCGGCCGCGGTGGCGCTCCTCGTGCTCACCACGGTGCGCGACCCGCGGTGGGGCATCGGCTACATCGCGCTGTTCGGCGTGGGCACGATCGCCGGAATGACGCTCATCACCGGGGTGCTCGCGCTGCCGTTCGCCTATGCGCGCGCTCGCACCAGCGGGATTCACAACGCCTTCGGCGCCGCCGCCAGCCTCCTCAGCGTGGGCTTCGGCCTGTTCCTGGCCTACGACATCAGCTTCGGGTCCGGGCTGTTCACTGCCCACCCGCAGTGGACGCCAGGCTGACGGCGCCCGGGCGGGCCGCGCTCTCCGCCGGAGCGACGCCCGGCGCTCACCGGCTCGCGGTCGACCAGGCGCGCTCGGCCTCGCGCTGCGGCGCCGGCGCGAGGTGCGCGTCGATCTGGGTCATGAGCCAGTCGAGGAACTCGTCCTTCAGGATCGTTTGCGCCACGTGCAGATCGGTCCAGACGGGCGCGCGCGCGGCCGCGCGGTCGCTCGTCTGCACCACGACCGGGATCGTGCAGAACCTCGCGTCGTCGCGCATCGCGCGGATGAACTCCACCCCGTTCATGACGGGCATGTGGACGTCCACGATGGCCAGCGCCACGGGCTCGCGCGCGAGCAGCTCGAGGGCGTCGCGCCCGTTCTCGGCCTCGAGCACGCTGAAGCGCGGCTCGAGGATCAGCCGGTAACACTCCCGGATGTCCGCGTCGTCGTCCACGACGAGGATGGCGACCCCCTCGACGGCGCCGAGCACGCGCTCGACGGCGGCGCGGAGCTCCCCCGCGGTGACGGGCTTGCGCACGTAGCCGGCGACCCCTCGCAGGATCGCCTCTGCCGGCTTGTTCACGACGGAGACGAGCATCACGGGCACCCGCTCGCGCGACTGCACGAGCCGGTTGAAGGCGAAGCCATCCATCTCGGGCATCAGGAAGTCGGCCAGGATGAGGTCCGGCGTCCACGTCCGGAGCAGCTCCAGCGCCGCGCTCCCGCCACGCACGGTCCGGACGTCGTACGCCGCGCCTTGCAGCGCCTCGGCCATCCACGCGAGCGTCCCCGAGTCATCGTCGACCAGCATGAGCTTGGCCATGGCATCACTCCCCTTGCGCCCCGCCGCCGCCCGCCTCGCCCGCGGCGCCGACGCGCCGCAACCGGAGCCAGAACCTCGCCCCTCCCTCCGGCCGCGCCTCGTACCCGATCGCCCCGCCCCACCGCTCCACCGCGATCCGGGCGCCGTAGAGCCCGAGGCCGCTGCCCGCGCCGGGGTCGCCGCCGTGCGCGAACTTCTGGAACAGGCGCGGCGCGATGGCAGGCGAGACGCCAGGCCCGTCGTCCTCCACCGTCACGCGAGCCCAGCTGGCATCGTCGTGCACGGCGACCCGCACCGACGCGCGCGCGGGCGTGAAGCGGAGCGCGTTCTCGACGAGGTTGGAGACCACGCGCGCGAGCCTGCGCTCCTCACCGACGACGGCGCACGGCTGCGCGCGGCCGATCTCCGGCGGCGCGTCCAGGCGCACCCCCCGGCTGCGCGCCATGGGCAGGAGCGCCTCGACGACCCGGGCCACGGTGCCGCGCACGTCGACCACCGCGGCGAGGTCGCCGCTGGAGGCGTCGGACGCCATGCCCTCGGCGGTGAACACGTCGAGGATCTCCCGGATCAGCTCGCGCTGGCGCAGGGCGGCCTTCAACGCGACCGCGGCGAGCGCGCCGCTCTTCTCCGGGAGCGGCTGCTCTCCCAGCAGGGACAGCGCGCCGAGGAGGCTGTTCAGCGGGCCGGAGAGGTCGTGAACGATGCAGTGGACGAGGACGTCCTTGCGCTCGACCTCGCGCGACAGCGCCTCGTGGACGAGGCGAAGCTCGCGCGCCCGCTGGAGGACGCGGCGGCGCTCCTGGAACAGCGCGTCGTTCCGGGTGATCACGAGCAGCCGCGACGCGCCCACGCGGAGCGCCGTCGCCTCGAGGTGGAGCGCCTCGTCGTCGCCGATCATCTGCGTCCAGAAGTCGGACTGCACGCTCGGCGCTCCTTCCACGGACCAGGCCCGCTCCGCCTCGGCGAGGAACACCTCCAGAAAGGGCAGCGCGCGATCGATCGAGAGCGGCGAGTCGCGCCACGGCGGCGCGAACCCGAGCCGGCGGAACCACGGCGGCGGCTCGCCGCGGATGACGAAGGTCCCGTCGTGCAAACGCTCGAGGACGAGCTTGTCCAGCGCCGCGAGGAGCCACGTGTCCACGTCCATCAACCCCGCAACGAAGGCGCTTCGCTCGCCAGCATGGCGCGCGTCAGCGCGTTGAACGCGCCCTCGACCCCGGCGCCGGTCTTGGCGCTCGCCCTCGTGATCCAGAGGCCCGCCCTCCTCAGCCTGGCCTCGATGGCGTCGTCGATCTCCCACGCCGCGGTGAGATCGGCCTTGTTCAGGACGACGACGGCCGGGACCTCTCCGACGATCGTCCGCGCAGCGGTGTAGAGGCGGAGCCCGGTCTCCGCCGTGAGGCGCCGCGTGCCGTCGATGACGAGGAGCCAGCCCGCGGAGCCGCGCAGGTACGACGTCTGGACGGCCTGGAACTCGTCCTCTCCGCTCAGATCCCAGAGGATGAGGTCGAGCTCGCCTTCATCGCATTTCACGCGCCGTGCCTCGATCGTCACGCCGATGGTCGTCCGGTAAGAGTCGGAGAAGATGCTGCGCACGAAGCGGGCGACGAGGCTTGTCTTGCCGACCCCCGTCGCGCCCAGCACGCAGACCTTGCGTCTCTCCGCCATGACTCAGTCCTTGCTCTCGGCGCGCAGGTCCACAAGGAAGATCACGCTGCGCGCGCGGCGCTCGTCCGCGCCGGCGAGGCACCTGGCCCCGGCCGCGCCCCCGGAGCAGGACGGGGGCAGGAGCTCACGCCGCAGTCCACCGCCGCTCGCTCGCAGGCGATCCGCCGGGATCCCCCGCGCAGCGAGCTCGGCCGCGACGTGCTCCGCGCGGGCCTGGCTGAGCGCTCGATTCGACGCCTCCGATCCGGCGGAGTCCGCGTAGCCGATCTCGCGGATGTCGGCGGTCATGCCGGCCTCGCGCGCGCGCGCGATCAGCCGCAGAGCCGCGGCCGCGACGGCGTCGATGCGCGCGGCCTGCTCGCCGGAGAGCCGCGCGGCGCCGCGGCGGAAGAGGAGCTCCATCGCCTCGAGGGCCCGCGCCGCCGCGCGCGCGCGGTCGATCGACTCCTGGGCCGTCAGGCGCTCGCCGTCGAACCCCGAGACGCCCGGGAGCACCGCCGCCGACCAGCGCGCGCGCTCGATCCAGCGCTCGGGCGCGACCCCGCTGGCCACGACGACGCCGCCGCGCAGCGCCAGGGCGACCCCGGGCGGCGGCTCCAGCATGCGCGCCACCCTGCGCTCGACGATCTGCGGGTGGAGCGAATAGAAGGGCTCGAAGCGCAGGGCGACCCCCGGGGGCACAGGGCCGCCGCGCTCGAGCACGACCCTCGGGTCCGCGGCGAGCGGATCGCGGAGCCCCGTGAAGGCGACCTGGCCGGCGCGCCGCTCCGCCGCGGTGACCAGCAGGCCGGGCTCGCGCTGCAGCGCCTCGTCCCAGCCCTCGAAGCGGCGCTGATCCTCCTGCGAGGCGCGCACCCGGAAGACGAGCGCGGTCGCGACGACCCCGGCCAGCACCGCGGCCGCCGCGAGCAAGGCCCGAGCTCGGCGCGGGACCGGCTGGCGTTGCTGCTGGAGGCAGCGCGAGAGCAGCTCGCGGGCGCCCGAGAACGGCGTCCGATCGCCGCGGAAGCCGGCGAGCTCACCGCCGTACGCGAGGTGGACGCGCTCCAGTGTCTCGCACAGGACGAGCCCGTACGCGGGCGGCGCCACGCCGCGCACGATGGACACGAGGAGCGCCGACGGGCCGTGCTCGACCCACCCTGTCAGATCGCCGACGCGGAAGCGCTCCAGCTGCGCGTCGGTCCGGAACGCGTCGTGGGCGAACGCGTCGATGGCGGTGAGCATCGCCGTGACCTGATCGGGATCCCTGTAGGGGATCTCGTCGGCGCTGAGGTGCTCGAGGACGAGCCCCGTCCCGCGGTGGACAAGGAAGAGCTGCTCGGTCCGGTAGACCATCGAGCGGAGGAGCACCACCTCCGCGAAGGGGCGCCCCGTTCGGCGCGCCTCGACGCGCCAGCGCACGCTCCGCCAGGACAGGCCGAGGGCGGCCGCCTCGTTGAGGCGCTGGATCATCGCCCGGAGAGCGCAGCGCACGGCCTTGCGGATGGCCGGCCCCATGGCGGGGGAGATCGCGTCCGCGAACGATCCCGGGTCCCGGCGCACGCGCTCCTCGATCGCGCCGGTGAGGAGCGGCTCCAGCGCCCACGAGAGCGCCTCGCCCTTCTTGCGGCTCTCGATCACCGCCTCGGGCAGCGCCCCCGCGACCATCTCGACCATCGACTGGTCGAGCCGCTCCTCGATCCGCTGGATCCGGTGCTGCTCGGGGCCCACGAGCAGGGGGCGGAGGTCTTCGAGCGTCTGTTTCGGCGGAGGCGCCCCGCGTCGCGCTCTCGGCTCTCGCATCGTTCTTCTCCAGACCGCCGCGCTCGCTCCGCCGGCCGGAGCGGCGCGGCCGCCTCACGCGGCCTCGTCCGAGCGGCGCTCCGCCTTCTGGTACCGCTCCGATTCCGCCGCCGCCTCGCGCGGCGCCGCCGCGATCGCGTCGGCGCCGTCGGCCCACACGGCGGCCAGCTCGCGCTCGAGCATCGCGCTGAGCTCGCTCCGCGTGCGCCGCGTCTCGTCGAGGAACGATTTGGACTGATCCAGCAGCTGTTGCCGGAGCTCGCGCTGCGTGCGCGCCACGAGCTCCTCCAGCCGTTGGACCCGCTGCGCGATCAGCTCGAGCGCCTCCCGCGACTCGCGCGCGACGCTGCCGAGCGCGCCGTCGGCGGCCACGCGCTGGGCCTCGATCGACGCGTTGAGCGCCTCGACCTCGCTGCGCATGTGCGCCTCCAGCATGTCCAGACGCCGCCGCGCTTCGCTCCGCAGCTCCTCCGCCTGGGCGGCGACCTGAGCGTCGGTGTGCGAGAGCCGGCGAGCGAACTCGCGGAACTGGGCGCCGCACAGGATGTCGCGCACCTGCTCCAGGCTGTTGGTGATCGCGGACTCTGCGTGTCCTGCGGCGGCTTCGTGCTCCGCCCGCCCGCTCGTCCTCATGGTCATGATGAAGCCCCCCTCTCCCTGCGTTCCGCGCGTGTCGCGTTCTGCAAGCCGAGCTCGCTCCTCATCGCGCTCTCGCATCGCTTCGTCGCGCTCGCGACGCCTCACTGAGCGCGCTCCCCCAGGTTTTCTCTTCCGTCTGGACACGATGCCCCTCGCTCATCACGTCACGCGCTGCGCAACATGGGTCAGCACCCCGGCTGCGGGTAGCCCTTGCGAGAGCCTCCGGGCGGCCGCGACTCGGCCGGGGAGCCGCTCGGCTGCTCCGAGGCGCCGCGCCGAACAGGAGCTCTCGGAGCCCGGTAAGATGCCTCCATGCGAACTCCGCGAACCTCGCTGGTAGCCGCGGCCTTCCTCGCCGCCTGCGGCGCTCCTTCCGCGAGCGCTCCGGCCGGCGGCGCTCCTTCCGCGAGCGCGCCAGCCGGCGGCGCTCCTTCCGCGAGCGCGCCAGCCGGCGGCGCTCCTTCTGCGAGCGCCGCCGCCTCGGGTTCCAGCTCGCCCCCGGCCTCCCCGCCGCCGCCCGTCGCGCAGACCGCCGCCCCCGCGGCCGCGGCCTCCCCTGCGCCGGCGCCCTGCGGCGCGCTGGGCTGCCTCGCCTTCGATACGCCGGCCCAGGCGTTCGCCCACGTCCTCGAGAGCGGCCCGCGCGTGCTCGCGGTGGGCGAGGCGCACGCACAGCGAGGCTCGGAGGGCATCCCCTCGACGACCCGGCGCTTCACGGAGCTCTTCCTGCCGGCGCTCGCCGGCCGCGCATCCGACCTGATCGTCGAGCTCTGGGCCGTGGATCCGCGCTGCAGGAAGGAGCAGGTGGCGCGGGTCGAGGCGGAGCAGCGGGCGGTCACGCAGGGCCAGGCGGCGCAGAACCAGGACGAGTTCCTCGCGCTCGGCCACGCTGCGAAGCGGCTCGGCATCCGGCCCCACCAGCTCACGCCCTCCTGCCAGGAGGTCGACGCCATCGTGCGCGCGGGGCCGGACGCGGTGACGGCCATGCTCGAGATGATCGCGCGCCTGACGGCCGCCGAGGCGAAGGCGCTGCTCGGCCGCGAGGACGCCGCGGGAAAGATGGTGATCGCCTACGGCGGGGCGCTGCACAACGACGTCGCCCCGCGCCCTGGGCGCGAGCGCTGGAGCTTCGGACCGGAGCTCTCCGCGATCACCGGCGGCAAGTACGTGGAGCTCGATCTCATCGTCCGCGAGTTCATCAAGGAGTCGGAGTCCTGGCGAGCGCTGCCGTGGTATCCCCACTTCGACAGGGAGAAGCACCCGGACAAGGCGGTGCTCTTCAACCCCGCGCCGGGCTCGTACACGCTCATCTTCCCCCGCTCGTCCTGAGCCGGCACCGCCGCGCCGCGCGCCGAGCGCCGCGCGACGGCCTCAGGGCAGGACGGTGAAGGTGACCGGCTCGCCCATGAAGGGACCGCCGCCCTGCGCGATGCGGTTGTTCTCGAACAGCGCGCTGATCACGCTGACCGTGATCGGTACGCCGGCAGCGCGGAGCTTGTCCCAGGCCGCCGCGTCCGGCGTATAGCTCAGCTTGGTCGTGAACACCCGGAGCAGCAGCTCGCGCTCCGCCGTGGTGAAGACCAGGAAGTAAGCGCGCCCGTTGATGGGTGTCCCGTGAGCCCAGGCGGCGCGCGCCGGCCCAAGGAGCGCCCCGAGCTCCGCGGCGATCGACGCCCTCGTTGCGGCGAGCTCCCGCGCCCCCGGCGCGGCGGCCGCCGCGAGCTGCAGATCCGGCGCGGCCCGAGGCGTCGTCCGCTGCGCCGCGCCCGCCACATGGAAGGTCAGCTCCGGCGCGGCGTCGCCAGGGAGCATCGCCCCGTCCTCGGGCGCGTCGAACACCGTGCCCTGCGAGGGCTCGTCCTTCGGGTCCACCGCGAGCAGCTCCTCGAGGGCCTCGTCGGTCGCGCCGCCCTCGAAGATGACGTCATCCAGGCTCGAGTCGGACGATGTCCCGCTCGACGTGTGGTCGTGGCTGTGGCCGCACGCCCCGGTGTACATCGCGGCCGATACGAGCGCCGCCAGCGCGGGCACGAGGAGCGCCCGGCTCAGGAAGGGCCTTCGGCTCACGGCGCCTCCGTCCAGGGATCCGCGAAGCGCGGGTCCTTCAGAAACTCGTCGTCCGTCAGGGTTTGCAAGAAGGCGATCACGTCCGCTCTCTCCTCTTCTGTGAGATCGAACCCGCTGATGAGCTCGCTCTTGAACTTGTTCTCGCTGCCCACACCGGCGTTGGGGAGGCCAGCCTCGATCGTGCGCCCTCCGGCGGCGTAATGGTCGAGCACCCCCTCGAGCGTCTCGATGCTGCCGTCGTGCATGTACGGCGCCGTGAGGGCGATGTTCCGCAGCGTGGGCGCGCGGAACCGGCCCATGTCCGCCTCTTTGTGGGAGATCTCGTAGACTCCCCCGTTGCCCTCCGGGTAAGCGCCGTTGCCGTCGATGTTGTAGAGCCCCGTGTTGTGGAACATCACCTCCGTGAAGGTGGTGCCGTCGTGCTCCACCGAGTCCGACAGGTTGAAGCCGCCGTGGCAATGGAAGCACTCCAGCTTCTCGGAGAAGAAGAGATCCATCCCGCGCAGCGCCGCGTCGGACATCCCGGACGGGTCGCCGCCGTACCGGTAACGGTCGTAAGGCGCGCGGTACGAGAGCAGCGATCGCTCGAACGCCGCGATCGCCTTCGTGATGTTCGCGAGGCGGAGGGGCTCGTCGTCGCCGGGGAAGGCCTCGGGAAAGAGATCCTGGTAGACCGGCTCGCCCTGTAGCCGCTCCAGCAGCTCGTCCTCCATGCCGGCGAGCCCGAGCTCGACAGGCGTCTCGCCGAACATCGGGAGGAGCGCCTGCTCCTCGAGCGCGTCGACGAGCGGATTCGCCCAGGTCAGCGTCGTGAGGTAAGCGACGTTGGCCAGGCTCATCGAGCTGCGCGAGTGCAGCTGGCCGGTCGAACCCTTGGCGTTCGCAAGGCCGTCGGTGAACGCGAGCTCCTGGCGATGGCACGAGCTGCACGAGTACGTGTCGTTGCCGGACAGGCGCACGTCGTAGAACAGCCGCCTGCCGAGCTCGACCTTCACCGACGACATCGGGTTGTCCTCGGGGACCTTGGGCACCGGAAAGCCCGTCGGCAGCCCCCACGCGTAGGCGCTCGCGCCGCCTCCCCCATGGCCACCGCCGCCCTGGCCGCCGGCGCCCTCCCCCGTCGACCCACCGGCGCCCTCTCCTGTCGACCCGCCGACGCCTTGCGGCCGATCGCCGTCGCCGCAGGCACAGCAGAGGGCCGCGAGCGCAGCGAGGGCAGAGGAGATCGCAGAACGGCGGAGAGCGGTCATCGTAGCGAACATCGCCATGGCGCCTATTCTATCCTGAAGAACGACTGCTGGTCGGGCCGCGGCGAGCCGTCGGTGCTGTCGATGCCGAGATGGGTGAAGAGCGGTAGACACTCGGAATCCGACGGATCCGACATGCAGCCGGGGATGTCGTCGGCGCTCGCCGACAGGTCGCTGTCCGAGACGAGCGCCGCATAGTCGACGAGCACCTTCGTCGTGAGCGGGTCGATGTCCTGGAAGGCGATCTCGGCGATGTTGGGGTGATCGCACGCGGTCACCTTGCCGCCCGCGTCGGCGACGCAGCCAGTGCTCCCGATGTGCACGAGGAACGGTTTGTCGTCTGCCGTGGAGACGCTGTCGAGGCGCAGGAACTTGTACCCGTCGTTCCAGCTCCAGAACAGCCCCGTCAGGTTGAGCGGCGACGGCGCGACCGACGCGTCGCCGTGGTTCAGGTCGAACGGGACGCCCAGCTTGAACGACAGCCCGTCGTAGTCCCCGACCGGGACCGTCCCGCGCACCACGCCGTTCGTCTCCTCCGTCCCGTTGGCGCAGGTGCCCGATCGGTCCTCGAAATCAAGCAGCGCGACGTCCTGGACCTGCCACAGCCCGTCCTGATCGAGCGAGAGCGGCACCTCCTCGCCGTCCGCGCGGCGCAGGCGCACGTCGTGGATGTAGAGGCGGAAATCGTTCAGCCCCACCTCCGTCGAGGCGCTGCCGACAGCGTACGTCTCGCTGCAGGAGAACACCTCGTCGCGGACGCGGCCTTCGAACTGCAGCTCGACAGCGATCGTCTCGGCGTCGCCGCTCCCCCCGCCGCCGTCAGCCCCGCCGCTGCCACCGCCAGCCCCGCCGTCACCGCCGCTTCCCGCGCCGCCACCGACGCCCGTCGAGGTCGACGCCCCGTCGAGAGGGTTCACCACATCATCGTCGCCGCACGCCATGAGCGCGAGCACCGCCCCGACCAGCGGGAACCAGAGCCGTGATGCACGAAGACCGGATTCCATGAGCGTCCTCCCGAGGAACGATGCGCGCCACGATAGGCCACGTCGCCCCTCGCCTGAATGCGACATGTTGTCGCTATCGCGATCCGGCCGAGAGCGCGAGTCGATCCGGCGTCGGAAGAGGGCTCGCGGACGGCCCCAGAGCAACCTTCGGCAGCCAGCGGACAGCGACGCGATCGACAACCGCACGACCGCGTTCGCCGCCTGCGACGTCGGCCAAACCGCCGGCACGCCCGCCGGGCGAGCGTGCGCATCCGCACGATAACACGAACTGAGAAAATCGTGCTACTGACCGGCCCACCTGTGGTCCGTTCCCTGAGCACGGCGTTCCCGCTGCTTCTTCTCATCGCGTCCGCCGCGCCTGCGCGCGCCGGCGACAGCGCCGCGCCTGCGCGCGCAGGCGACAGCGCCGCGCCTGCGCGCGCCGGCGACAGCGCCGCGCCTGCACGCGCCGGCGCAGCGGCACCGCCCGCGGCCGAAGCGGCAACGTCGGTGGGCGGCGATGCCTCCGGCGGCGCCGGCGCAGCGGCGCCCGTCTCCGGCGCAACGGGCGGAGCGGCGCCCGTGCCCGACGCCGCGCCCATCACGGTCGTGGTGCAGGGCGCCGCGCCGCCGCGCAGCGCCTCGGAGTCGGTGCGCGGGCAGGCGGAGATCCGGGCCGCGCCCCACCGGACGGCGAGCGACGTGCTGCAGCTCGTGCCGGGCGTGTTCACCTCCCAGCACAGCGGCGAGTGCAAGGCGCACCAGATCTTCTTCCGCGGCTTCGACGCGGTCCACGGGCAGGACCTCGAGGTCTGGGTCGCGGGCGCGCCGGTCAACGAGGTCTCGAACGTCCACGGCCAGGGCTACACCGATCTCCATTTCGTGATGCCGGAGGTGATCGGCGAGCTCCGCGCGCAGCCGGGGTCGTACGACCCGCGCCAGGGCGACTTCGCGGTCGCCGGGACGATGCGCTTCGATCTCGCCTACGGCGAGCCCGGGATCACCGCCACCGCCTCCGCGGGCTCCTTCGGCGCGCGCCGGCTCTTCCTCGCCTACCACCCCGAGGACGCGGACGACGCCACGTTCGCGGCCTTCGAGGCGTACGGGACCGACGGCTTCGGGCCCGCCCGCGCCGCCGGCCGGGCGTCGCTCGTCGCGCAGGCCGTCTACCGGCCGCTCGCCGGCGTCTCCGCGCGGGTGATGGCGTCGGCGTTCGCCTCCCGCTGCGGCTCCGCCGGCGTCCTGCGCCTCTGCGACATCGAGTCGGGCAAGGTCGACCGCTTCGCCTCGTACGATCCCGATCAGGGCGGCGACTCGTCGCGGGCGCAGCTCGTCGTCGATCTGCGCGGCTCGGGCGACGGCGCCGCCCGCGGGGAGGGCCTCTCGCTCACGCCGTTCGTCGTGCTGCGCTCGCTCCGGCTGCGCTCGAACTTCACCGGGTACCTCGCGGATCCCACGAACGGCGACGCCACCCAGCAGCTCAACGAGGCGATCACGGCTGGCGCCACCGCGTCGTACCGGCTCACCTTCCCGCTGCTCTCCGACCGCGACACGTTCGAGGCGGGCGTCGTCGCGCGCACCGACTGGATCGAGCAGTCGCAGCGGCGCCTCGCGGCCGTCGACGACAGGCCGACCGCCACGCTCGTCGACGCGGAGGTCCGCGCGACCGACATCGCCGGCTACCTCGACGCGTCGATCCGGCCGGCGCGGCGGATCACGCTGCGCGGCGGGCTGCGCGCCGACGGCCTCGCGTACCAGGTCGTCGACGACATCGGCCAGGGCGCGCAGGCGCGCAGCGCGATGGGCGTCCACGTGGGCGGCAAGGGCACGGTGGACGTGGCGCTGCTCCCCGGGCTCCGCGCGCTCGCCAGCGTGGGCCAGGGGTTCCGCTCGCCCCAGGCGCGCAGCCTCGGCGACGGCGAGCGCACCCCCTTCACGCGGGTGCTCTCCGCCGAGGCCGGGCTCCGCTACGCCGACGAGCGCGTGCGGGCGTCGGCGGCGCTGTTCCACACGCGCCTCAGCGACGATCTCGTCTTCGACGAGGCGACCGCCCGCAACGAGCCCGTGCCCGCCACGGCCCGCACCGGGGTGGCCATCGACGCGGTGGCGCACCCGGCGCCGTGGCTCGTGTCGAGCGTCGGCCTGACGTACACCCGGGCGGCCTTCACCGCGTCCGGCGGGCGCTACGCCGCGGGGGATCTCCTCCCCTTCGTGCCCCAGGTCGTCGCCCGCGCCGATCTCGCGGTGACGCCGCGCCTCGGCGCCCTCTTCGGCCGGCGCCTCGAGGCCCGCGCCGGCGCCGGCGTGACGCTGCTCCACGGCCGCCCCCTGCCGTTCGGAGAGGTCGGCCACGACGCGCTCGTCACCGACGTGACGGCGCACGTCCGCTACCACCGCGTCGAGCTCGGGCTCGACGTCTACAACCTCCTCGACGCGTCGTGGTTCGACGGCGAGTTCGTCTACCCCTCGAACTTCACCCGCGGCGCGGCGCCCGACCTCCTCCCCGCGCGGCACGTGACGGTCGGCGCCCCGCGCAGCTTCCTCGCTTCGCTCTCCCTCTACATCGGCTGAGGTCCTCGATGACATCCACCACAGCACAGACCCGATCCCGCCGGCGCGCCGCCCTCGCCGCGGCGGGGCGCCTCGCCGCGGCGCTCGCGGCGGGCGCGCTCGCCGCCGGCTGCGGCGCCGGAGGCGACGGCGCGACCTCCGGCAAGCGCCTGACCCTCGCGACGCGGATCGCGCCCGACGCGGCGTCGGCCGCGCCGTTCACGAACGCGCTCGGCTGGACCATCACGCTGTCGAAGGCGCACCTGGCGATCGGGTCGCTCCACTACTTCGAGGGCGCCCCGTTCACGGCGCGGCGGCCTTCGCCGCGCGGCGGCCCCTCGCTGCTCGAGCGGCTCGCCCGGTGGGCCGTGCCCGAGGCGCACGCGCACCCGGGCCACTACCAGGCCGGCGAGGCGAGAGGCCAGATGACGCAGCCGACGTCGGTCGACCTGCTGCAGGGGACGACGGCGCTCGCGGACGCGGACGCCGTGAGCGGCGTCGCGCGATCCGCGCGCTTCACGTTCGGCGCGCCGCCCTCGGGCCCGCTCGCCGCGGCGCTCGACGGGCACGTCGTCGCCGTGGAGGGACGCGCCGAGAAGGGCGAGCTCGCGCGGGTGTTCCGCGCGCGCGCGCTGGCCGCCGACGTCCTCGACGACGCGACCGTCGAGCCGTCGGTGGAGGGGTGCGTGTTCGAGGAGGTCTTCCTCGACGGGCCCGGCGTCGTCACGCTCGTCGTGAAGCCGACGGTCTGGCTCGATCAGGTCGACTTCGAGGCCGTCGCCGCGAGCGATGACGGCGCGCCGGTCGACCTGGAGCCCGAGAGCGAGGCCCAGCGCGGCTTCACGCGCGGCCTCAAGAAGGGGACGGCCTACGCGCTCTCGTTCGCGCCCGGCTCCCCGGAGGAGAAAGAATGAGGATGAGGACCACGAGACGGATGTGGGTGGCGGCGGCGCTCGCCGCGGCGGCGCTCGCCGGCTGCGGCGAAGGCGAGCCTGGGGCCGGGAGCGTGTCTTTCTCGACGTGGGGAGAGGACTACATCGAGCAGGAGATCCCGGCCGCCGATCTCGCGGACGGCTGGAGCATCCAGTACGAGAAGTTCCTGTTCGTCGTCCGGAACGTCACCGTCGCCGATCGCGAGGGGAACGTCGGAGGGCGCATGCAGGGCTCGATCCTGTTCGACCACACGAAGGCCGGCGCGAAGCCCGTGGTGACCTTCGACGGCCTCGAGGCGAAGCCCTGGGAGGCCGTCTCCTACGAGATCGGCCCGGTGGACGCGGACACCGCGCTCGAGGGCGCGACGGCGGAGGACAAGGCGCTCATGCTCGCGGCGGGGGCGTCCGTGCACATCGAGGCGATCGCGCGGAAGAGCGGTGACGGCGGCGAGGTCGAGAAGCGCCTCGACTGGACCTTCTCGCTCGCGACGCGCTACGCCGACTGCAAGGGCGACAAGGCCGGCAAGGAGACCGAGGGCGTCCTCGTCACGAACGGCGGCACCGACGACGTGGAGCTCACCATCCACGGCGACCACTTCTTCTACGACGACCTGCAGGCCGCGACCGCCGCGCGCCGGTTCGCGCCCATCGCCGCCGCGGACGCCGACGACGACGGGGCCGTCACCCTGGAGGAGCTCGCCGCGGTGCGCCTCGTCGCGATCGAGGAGGGCACCTACGGGACGGGCAGCGCCGGAGACATCAATGATCTCGGGGCGTTCGTCGCGGCGCTCTCGCGCACGATCGGGCACTACCGCGGCGAGGGCGAGTGCGTCTCTGTCGACCCCTGACGGGGCCGGCCGCGCGCTCGCCCGCGGCGATCACTCGATCCCGACCGTCGTCGTGACGTCCTGGAGCTCGCTCCCGTCGAACGCCGGCACCCGCGCGGAGCCGAGCAGCATCTGCACGCAGCCCCCGGCCGGGGTCATCGCGACCTGCGGCTCGATCGAGATGCGCTGCACTGCGCCCGCGGGGTTGAAGAACACCCGCGCCGTCACCGCCTTCGGCCCCGCCTTGCCCTTGCAGTGGATCCGCGCGGTGTCGGCCTTCGCTTGCAGCGCCGCGTGGGCCGCGCCGCGATCGAACGGCCTCGCCGCGATCGCCGTCGCCGCCGGCGTGGTGCCGCCTTCGCGCATGGGGCGCGGAGACCTCGGCGCGGGCGCCGGCACCGGAGCGTCGCGAGAGCCCGGCGACGGCTGCCGCTCGCTCGCGTCGCCCGCCAGCGCCGGTGAGCGCGCGTCGCCGCGGCCCGGGTTGACCACCGTCGGGTGCGCCGGCACCGGCAGGCGCTGCACCAGCCGGACGTCGCTCTGCGCGCGGCCGGCGTAAAAGGCGATCACCGCCATCGCGAAGGCGCCGGCCAGGCCGCACGCGAGGAGCATCGGCCCCCGCCGCGCAGGCCTGGCAGGGGCCTCCGCCGGCCCGCTGCTCGCCAGGACGGGCGCGGGCGTCGACGGCGCGCGCCGCGCGTCCGAGGCCACCTCGGTCGGTCCGGTCATCGACAGGCGCGAGGCAGACCCCGCCGAGGTGATCGCCGCCGCGGCGCCGAGCGGCACCACCGAGATCGCGGCGCCGGCGGGCCGCGCGCTGCGCGGGTCGACGAAGAGCGCCGGGCCGAGCGCGTCGAAGGCCTCCTGCGCCGTCTGGAAGCGCTGCGACGGCTCCCGGGCGACGCAGCGCGCGAACCAGGCGTCGAACGGGTGCACGATACAGCCGGCGCGCCCGAGCGCGGTCGCGCGCACCGACGCCGGGTCGATCGGCTCGAAGAGGATCTCGCGGAGCAGCACCGGCATCGCCGTGCCCATCGGGTCGTTCGCGGCGCGCCAGTACATGCGCCCGGTGAGCAGGGCGAACGCGATCAGCCCGAGCGCCCACACGTCGGTCGCCGGCGAGATCTGCCCGCGCGCGTCGGTCTGCTCGGGCGCCATCCAGAGGGGCGTGCCGAGCGACGCGGTCGCCATCGTGCTCGCCTCCGCGGCGATCTTCGCGATGCCGAAGTCGAGGACCTTGACCGACCAGCGCGCGGTCGCGCTCTGCGTCTTCGCGAGGAACACGTTCTGCGGCTTCATGTCCCGGTGGACCACGCCCGCCCGGTGGGCGGCGCCGAGCGCGTGGCAGAGCTGCCGGAAGATCTCGTGCACGTCCTGCGCAGGGAGCAGCCCGCTGCGCCTCATGCGCTGCGAGAGGTCCTCCCCCTCGAGCAGCTCCATCGCGAGCCAGGGCACGCCGCTGGCCGCGTCCACGCCGGCGCCGATCACCTGCACGACGTGATCGCTCTCCACCAGCGCGCCGACGCGCGCCTCCTGCTCGAAGCGCTCGCGCAGCCGGGCGTCCGCGCAGAGCTGCGGGTGCATGAGCTTGAGGGCCCGCAGCTTGCCAGTGCTCGCCTGCTCGGCGATGTACACGGCCCCCATGCCCCCGGCGCTGAGGGGCCGAACGATCCGGAACTCTCCGAAGAGCATCCCGACCGCCGGCTGGAACGGCGCGACCATGGAGGGCGATGCTAGCATGGTGGCCGTCGCGGGGGTGTCGGGGCTCACGGGCGCGGCGCGCGGCGCGCACGGCCCGCCTCGCTGTCCCGCTGCCTCGTCAGGCGTGCGCGCCGTCGCCGCTGCCGGCGCTGCGCGCGCGCGGCGGGAGCGACGCGACGAGGCGCTCGATCCCGATCCGGCCCGCGACAAGCGCGCCCGTCGCCGCGGCGCGGAGCGCGTCGCGGGCCGGCTGGGCTCTGCCGGCGAAGTGCCGGACGCCGAAGCGCAGGAACGACGGCTCGCCGAGGAGGTAACGCTCGACGCGCTCCCGCGGCGCGCCGTAGAAGGCGCGCATCACCCGGCGCCGGAAGCGCAGATCGAGGCCCAGCAGCGATCGCTCGACGCGCCGGCCCCAGTCGTGGAACCCGAGATCGCGGGCCTCGAGCTTCTCGGCGAGGTACTCGCCCGCGAGGGCCCCGTACGCGATCGCCTGGGCGATCCCCTCTCCCAGCATCGGATCGATGCCCGCGGCCTCGCCGACGAGCAGGGCGGCGGGCCGCGCGATCACGGCCCGCCGGTCGAGGCCTCGCTCGGCGAAGCGCTTTCGCCGGTAGCGGTCCGGGTCGAGGCCGAGCGCCTCGAGCCTGCTCCGGAGCACGCGCTCGGCGTCGGGCGCGGGGCGCGCCATGTCGAGCGCGCCCTCGTGCAGCACGTAGGCCCCCCGGCAGACGAGCTCGCGCCCGTCGACGATCGTGGGGAAGTCCCACAGGTAGCCGGCGAACGAGCGATCCCGCATCTCGAAGTGCAGGAGGTCGCGCGCCCGGTCCCCCGCGACGGGCTCGGTGTCGACCTCGACGGCCTGCGCGCGCAGCCTGCCGAACGGCAGCCCCATCGCGCGGCGGACGACGCTGCCGACGCCGTCCGCGCCGACGACGACGCGGCCGTCGAAGACCCCGGCCGAGCTCTCGACGCGGGCGCCTCGCTCGCTCAGCGTGGCGCCCGTCACCCGCGCCCCCTCCACGATCCGGACGCCCCGCGCCCGCGCGGCGAGCGCGAGCGCGCGATCGAACTCGACGCGCCGGACGACGCGGCCGATGTTCCCCTCGCGGAGCGCGACCTCGCCGGCCTGGAAGGCCGCGCTGATGCCGTGCACCACCACCGAGGGCACGTCGATCGTCACCCCGATCGCCGACAGCGCCCTGTCCGCTCGCTCGCCGAGGCCGCCCGCGCAGGACTTGTCCCGCGGGTAGCGCTCCTTTTCGAGCACCACGATCCTGTCGGCGAGGGCCGGGCGATGGTGGGCGAGGAAGAGCGCCGTGCTCACGCCCGCCGGCCCGCCTCCGACGATCACGACTTCATGCGCCGCCATGCGGGGGCCGCTCTAGCACGGCGCCCCCGTCGGCGGGCTGCGGACGCTCAGCGCCGCTCGTACAGGGGCACCAGCGTCCGGTAGGGGAAGAGATACACGCTCTTCCCCGCGAGGTCCGGGTGGTTCGCGGCCAGCTCACGGATCTCGTTCAGGACCGCATACCGCTCCTGCAGGGGGAGCGCCGAGATGTAGCTGATCGACGCGACGCGCTCGAGCAGCCCGTCGAGGTCGAGCTCCTGCGTATGGGTGAACTCGTGCTCTCCGAGCGGCGCGAAGAGGCGAGAGTCGGAGAACGTCCGGCGCCAGGCGCCGAACCTGTGTATCGGGGCATCCCGGCCGTGGCGGTCGAGGATGTGGGAGATGCGGGCGACCCAGTCGACGCGCTCGTCGCGCAGGTTGAAGAGCAGGGAGAGGCGCCCTCTCGGCCGGAGCACGCGGTGGATCTCGGCGAGCGCGAGATCGCCGTGAAACCAGTGGAACGACTGCGCGGCGACCGCGGCGTCGACCGATGTCTCGGGCAAGGGGATGGCCTCGGCGACCCCATCGAGCGCGATGGCGGACGGGACCATCTGACCCAGCTTGCGGCGCATCCCCTCGACCGGCTCGAGCGCGAGCAGCCGCGCGCCCGTGGGCACCAGGAGGCGCGTGAGCTTGCCGGTGCCGGCGCCGAGATCGAGCACCGTGCTCGTCGCGTCGATGCGGAGCGTGTCGCGCAGGAGCTCGATCGCGCCGCGCGGGTAGTCCGGGCGCCCCTTCTCATATGCATCCGCTGCAGTCGCGTAGCCCTGTGCAGCGAGGCGATGGAGAGTCATGGCCTGCATCCGCTCCGCGTTAAGGAGGATCTCACGCAGCGCCGGAGGGACCACCCACCCCGACGGCCCGTCGAGAGAGGCTACGCAACCGGGAGCCGTGTTGGAAGCGGGTTGTCGCTCAAAATGCGCATCACGTTCTCTCGAAGCACCTTGGCGATCACACGCTCGCTCAAGCCAGCTCGCAGCAGCGCATCCGTCAAGAGCGGAAGATGGGCCGCATCACGCAGCTCACGTGTGGGAATGATGAAACCGTCCCAATCGGATCCGAGCGCGGGCGTGTCCTCGCCGGCAACGTTGATGATGTGCACGAGGTGCTTGACGACGGGCGCGAGCCCGTTTCCGCCGAGATAGAGCGGACAAAAGATGATCCCGGCGCACCCGCCGCGGTCGGCGAGGGCGCGGAGCTGGTCGTCATCGATGTTGCGCCAGTGCTCGAACGCGCCGGCGATACCCGTGTGGCTGACCATGGGTGGCCGGCGAGCGAGCGCGCATGCGTCGAGGAAGCCAGCCCGGTTGATGTGCGCGAGATCGACGATGACGCCGAGGTCCTCGGCGAGGCGCACGACATCGCGGCCGAAGGCGGTGAGGCCTTCACCATCCCTCCGGCCGCTGCCGTAGGCGGGATAACACGCTTCGTTGGCGCTGAAGTGGCAGAGCCCGAGGTAGCGCACGCCGCGCCGCGCGAAGCGAGCGAGGGTGTCGAGGTCGCCTTCGAGCGCGTGCGCCCCCTCGACGCCGAGCAGCGCCGCGACGGCGCCGCCGGCCCTCGCCGCCTCGATGTCCTCGGCCGTGAGCGCCTTCACGAGGCGGCCGGGCCGCGCGCGGACGGCCTGCTCCAGGAGATCGATCTGCTCCTCGACGACGGCGGCGAGCCCGCGCCGCTGTCCGATGGGCAGCGAGACCAGCCCGAAGAACTGCGCGCCGACGCCGCCCTCGCGGAGCCGCGGGACGTCGACGTGCCCGCCGAGGGCCGCGAGCGGCAGCGGCGGCTCGTGCCGCTCCTGCAGATCGTAACCGACCCAGCGCGCCCACATGAGGCTGTCGGCGTGGAGATCGATGGCGGGGTACTGCGCGTGCAGGGCGCGGGCTTCCGGGGTTCCGTGCATGGAGGGAAGGCTAGTCGACCCGAGGCGTCCGGTCGCGCGCCGGGTGACGAGGGCTCAGGGGCTCGCCAGCTTGAGGCCGAGGATGGACACGACGAGCAGCGCGAGGAAACCGAGCCTCGCGGCCGTTGCGGGCTCACCGAACAGGAGGATGCCCGCGATCGCCGCCCCGAACGCGCCGATGCCGACCCAGACGGCGTACGCCGTGCCGATGGGCAAGGTCCGCGAGGCGGTCTCGAGGAGCGCGATGCTCGTGATGATCGCGCCGACCGTGAGCGCCGTCGGCAACGGGCGCGTGAAGCCGTGTGTGTATTTGAGACCGATAGCCCAGCAGACCTCGAGCAGGCCTGCCAGGAGCAACGCCAGCCAGGACATGACGACTCTCCTCGTGATGCGGCTGCGTCGTCTTATCCTGACCGGGTACGGCGCGTCTCGTCCGGGACGCTCTGTCTGAACGAGCGCCGCGGGGAACCTAGCAGGGGCGACGGCCCACGCAACAGGCGGGCCGGCGCCGCGCCACGTCGCGAGGCCGCACCGCCGCCGCCGCCCCGCTTCGCTGGGCGGAGCGGCGCGGTACGCTGGACCGAGCCGTGGCCTCTCGATCGCGCTCTCTTGGAGCTCGCTATTCGATCTGCTCCTCGATTTCGCCCTCGACCGGGAGCATCGCGGAGCTGCCCGATGCCTTGTTGATCAGCGCGGCGGCGAGCTCGTTGATGTACTCCTCGATCGCTGTGTACCCGGACGGCATCACCTTGGTGTGGTCGTTCGCGTTCGACGAGCTGAGGCCGTGCGCCCGCTCCCACGCGTCCGCCATCCCGTCGCGATCGGCGTCTGCGGGGGCCGTCCCCGGGCTGAGCCCGTCCATCAGGTTGTTCACGTAGCGGGCGCCCCACGAGCCGTCGCGGCGCTCCATGTTCTTGAAGACGCCCTTCGTCACCACGTCACGCGGCAGCGCGCCCGCCTGCGCGACGACGAGCCGATACGCGTCCTGCGCGCGCTGCGTCGTCACCGGGATGTACCCCGGGACCTCCCGCGTGAAATTGAACTGCGTCGCCGAGCGGTACGACTCGGGCTTGTTGAGCTTGCTGAAGCTCGGGTGGAGGTACGGCTGCTTCCAGGGGTTCTCGACGGTGCCCGTGAACTTCCCGGGATCATCGATGTAGTTGTCGCCGAGGAAGTACTTGAGCCCCGCGCCGGCGCTGTCGTCGAAGTAGAACGGGATCAGCTGATCGCTCGGCCCCTTGATGTACGTGTTGCCCACGATGTTGAAGTGGCCGGTCGCCGGGTTGTGGTGCACGAACCCGTGCCTCACGTTGTAGGCCACGTTGTTGAGGATGTCGGCCGGGCCGTTCGCGACCGCGGGGCAACGCGCCTTGTGGTGGGCGAACAGGTTGTGGTGGAGCGTGATCCGGTGGCCATCAGGGCCGTTGATGAGACCGTAATTATGCATCCCCTCTGGATGCCCCGTGGTCGACGACGACTCGATGGTGGACCACTGGACCGTCACGTCATCTGCCTCATAGAGGTCCAGGTTCTCGTCGACGCCCCAGGAGATCGACATGTGATCGAGCATCACCTTCGAGTTCCGCGAGATCTGCACTCCGTCGAACTGCTCTCCGGCCGAGCCGTTGTACACGGGCCGGACACGCAAGAACCGTGCGACGATGTTGTTGACCGCGGTGGAGTACTTCGCGGTCAAACGACCGTGGATGGTGACGCCCGCGCCTGGCGCCGTCTGGCCCGCGATCGTCACATCGCCGTTCCGGATGAGGACATCCCCTTCGATCACGCCGCTCACGTCGAAGACGATGATGCGAGGCCCGCTCGCGTCGAGGGCCGCCTGGAGGCTCCCCGACCCGCTCGTGCGCAGGTTGGTGACCTTGATGACGCGCCCGCCGCGCCCGCCGGTCGCGACGGCGCCAAAGCCCTCTGCCCCCGGAAACGACGGGAGCGCGCTGGCTGGCATCGATATCGCAGTGAACGCAGAAAACGCAGAAACCGCGGCGATCGCGCAGCCGAAGCGGCGAATCCCCTGTGCGCCGATGGAAGAGCAAGTGGGAAGGTATGCCATGTGTCTCGTTCCCCTTTCGTACGTATCAGGCGCCGAACAAGACCGGATCGAACAAGGAAGCCCAGGGTGGGCGCGGCGCTGGGCGCGACGATGTGCCCTGATGAAGCAGGGCGACGCGGAGCAGCGACGCGATGGCCCGCCCTCGGCTGCCTGGCGCAGGAGGTCTCGACCGGCGCTCTCAACCGCAAGCCGTACTGTGATGACCCTACAGGACTCGATTCATCGATGGCAATCGCCAATTGCCAATCTGTGCGACAGGGCACATCAAAATCGACATGGAAATTCCATGTCGCCAGACGAATCGAGTTTGGTTATCCTGCACGAGCAGCGCCCGAGCGGGCTCATGACGTCCCGAAACGCCCTCACCCGCCGGGCGCCCCGAGAAGCCGAGAAGCCGAGAAGCCGAGAAGAAGAATCGATGGACGCTCGCCCTCGATGCGCCTCGGCGGCTGGTGGCGCCGTCGCCCGAGTGGACGCGGGCCGCGTAAACGCGGCTGCCGCCCGGGCCCCGCGAACGTCAGGTGGATCGGGGCGCCCTGCCGGACGCGGTGGATCTCGAGGTGGTTGTCGGGTGTGTTCACGGCGAAGAGCCGTGTACCGTCCGGGGAGAGCGCGAGCGGCCGGACCTGCCCGCTCTCGAAGAGAGCGCTACTGCGCGGGCGCGGGGCGCCCCTCGACGGCCGCGAGGTAGTCGCGCACGGACTGCTTCATCCCGACCTCGAGCGCATGCGCGACGAGGTGGTGACCGATCGACACCTCTTGAATCTGCGGCGCCTCGCGGACGAGCGGCGCGAGGTTCTCCACGGTGAGGTCGTGCCCCGCGTTGATCCCGACCCCTGCCGCCACGGCGGCCCTCACGGTCGCGACGATCTTGTCGAGCTCCGCGCGGTGATCGCCGCGATCGAACGCCTGGGCGTAAGGCCCAGTGTAGATCTCGATGCGATCAGCCCCCATCTCCGCGACCGCCGGCACCACCGCCGGATCCGCCTCGACGAAGAGGCTTGTCCGGATCCCCTCCTCCTTGAGCCGCTTCACCACCGGCTGGAGGACGAAGCGCCATTTCGCGACGTCCCAGCCGCGGTGCGAGGTGAGCTCGCCCGGCGTGACCGGGACCAGCGTGCACTGCGTCGGCCTGAGCTCGAGCGTGAGGTCCAGGAACTCCTCGCGGAGATCTCCCTCGAAGTTCGTCTCCACCGTGGTGATGTGGCGAGTCACCGCCCGCGCGTCGTCCGGCGTGATGTGCCGCCGGTCCGCCCTCGGATGGATGGTGATGCCATGGGCTCCGTAGTCCACGATCTTCCGGGCGAAGGAGAGGACATTCGGAGCATCGTGCCCCCGCGAGTTCCGCAGGAGCGCGATCTTGTTCACGTTGACGCTGAGCTTCATGGGACATCCTCTCGCCGGCTCGTGCGCGGCGCTCGCGACGCCGCTATACACGATCGACGCCGCGAGGCGAACACGCCGCGCGCCGCCAGCGCGGCCGGGAGCGCGCCGCCGGGGGAGCGCGGTTGGCGTTCCCGCCGCCGGCCCTTCGACGCCTACACGCGCGGCGCGGCCCGCGAGCCCCGCACCGCGGCCTCGGTCGCGAGGAGCGACACGACGAGGATGGCGACGGCGACGAGCGCGTTGTTCCACACCGTCGCCATCAGCAGCGCCGGGAGCGTCCAGGCGCTGACGAAGAGCCAGACCGCGAGGATCGCGGTGACGTAACGCGCCTTGGGCGCCCAGAGCGCGATCAGGGCGAAGACGACGCACAGCGCGCCCACCACCCAGGTGTTGGTGAACTCGTCCCGGCCGTGGCGCCAGGCGAACGCGGAGATGAACAACCAGATCCCGAGCGCGATGTTGATGCCACGCAAAGCCGCCATCCGATGCTCCATTGGCTTCCTCCCTCGCGGATCGCCGTGCCGGCGCCTCCGCCGCGCGACGCCCTGGCTCCCTCGCTCTGCCCGCTCGCCGCGGCCTCCGGCCAGGCGCCCTGCCCGAGCGGCCTCGGCCCGCCGAGCGCGGAGCCCGCTCACCCCATTTGCCGAGCGCCGGCGTCCCTGCGCCCGGTCCACACACCCGAGAGCTCGGCGAACGCCGTGCGAATCCAGTGCCACGCGCCTCGCCCTGGGAGCGGCCGCGCGGCCAGAGGCCGCGTTCGTGAGGGCCGCCGCGCGGCGGTTCGGCTAGAAGCCCCGTCGCCATGGACTTCTTCGCGACCGCCGCCAAAGGAACCGAGCCCGCCCTCCGCGACGAGCTCCGCGAGCACCGGTTCCGCGGCGTCCGCGCGGATCGCGGCGGCGTCCACTTCTCCGGCCCGCCGGACGAGGGCTTCCGCGCGTGCATCGAGCTCCGCACCGCCGTGCGCGTGCTCGTCGAGCTCGCCTCCTTCGACGCGCCCAGCGGGGACGCGCTCTACGAGGGCGTCTCGCGCGTCGACTGGGCCCCTTACCTGAGCCCGGTCCACACGCTGGCCGTGCGCGCCTCCTGCCGCTCGAGCGCCCTGACCCACACCCAGTTCATCGCCCAGCGGACCAAGGACGCCATCGTCGACCAGATCCGGCGCCGCGTCGGCGCTCGCCCGTCGGTCGACCTCGAGGACCCGGATCTGGCCCTCTTCCTCCACCTCGTCCGCGACAGCGCGACGCTCTACGCCGACCTCGGCGGCGCCGCGCTCCACCGCCGCGGCTACCGCACGCACATCGGCGGCGCGCCGCTCAAGGAGACGCTCGCCGCCGCGCTGCTCCGCCTCTCCGGCTGGGACCGCGCTCGCCCGCTCGTCGACCCGATGTGCGGCGCCGGCACCATCGCCCTCGAGGCGGCGCTCTGGGCGCGGGACATCGCCCCGGGCCTGCGCGCGCAGCGCTTCGGCTTCGAGCGGTGGGCCTGCCACGATCAGGCCGCCGCGCGGCGCACGACCGAGCTCCGCGACGCCGCCCGCGCGCGGATCCGGCCCGAGGGCCCCGCGATCGTCGCCGCCGACATCGACCCCGGCGCCGCCGAGATCACCCGCGGCAACGCCCGGATGGCCGGCGTGCAGATCGAGGTCCGCTGTCAGTCCATCACCGCGCTCGCCCCGACCGCGCCGCCGGGCCACGTCCTGACCAACCCGCCGTACGGCGAGCGCCTCCCGGGCACGATGGCCCTCTACCGCGACATGGCGGCGGCGCTGTCCCGGCTCGCGGGCCACCGCGTCGCCATCCTCGCCGGCACCGAGGACATCGAGCACGCCATGCGCCGGAGGCCGGAGCGGTCGCTCGTCGTGTTCAACGGCCCTATCGAGTGCCGGCTGCTGACGTACGACATCCCCTGAAGCGGCGCGCGGTGCGCGGTGCTGGAGAGGGCGCGCCGCGCGAGAGGGCGCGTGCGAGACGGGCGAGACGTGCGAGACGTCAGGAGAGCAGGCGCATCACGAGGAACATGGCCAGCGCCGTGAGGAGCATCCCGGCGACGAAGCCGATGATGAGCCCCCGCTTGCCTGCGAGCCAGCTCGGCTCCCGCGCCGGCGGAGGCGCTGGCGGCGCCTGGGGCGCGACGACGTGATCGGGCATCGTCGCGCGGCGCTCCAGCACCGTGCGCTGCTCTGCGATGGTCGCGGCGAGCTCGAACGGCACCGACGCCGCCGGGGTCGCCGGCGAGGCGCCGTCGGCCGCGGCCGGCGCCCTCTGTACGACCGCCGCCGAGGAGTCCCCGGCGGTCTCTGCGTTCGCCGCGCCGAACCCCATCGCCCCGAACCCCTGCGGGCTCGCCGCCTGGAGCTCGCCGGGTGTCACCGTGGGCATCTGGCTCTCGGCCGGGGGGTGGGAAGAGACCAGCCGGAGCGTGTTGGCGACGCGCGGCGATCTCCTGTCCCACGCCCCCGCCGCGCCCCCGTCGAGCGGGCTCTGCGGCGTCGCCGGGACAGGCACCGAATCGACGCGCACGAGGCCGACCTCGGCCCGCCTCTCGGGTGTGCCCAGCCCGAAGTCCTCGGCCGAGCGGAGCGTCGCCTTCACATCGCGGCCAGGAGGCGTGATGTCGAGCTCGTCGCCCTCGTCATAGGCCGCCGTGTGGACTCGCACCTTCGCCGGAGCGAGGAGCTCGTCGCGACGGACCATGGTGAGCGTGCTGTCGTCGTCCCCGCTCACGTCGTCGTACGCGCCCGGCTCGGCCAGGCCGTTCCCCGAGAGCAGCGCCTCGCTGGGGCCGTGGGACCAGGACGGAAGCTGCAGCGAGATCTCCGGCACCGACTCCCCTGCCCAGCGCTGCGGATCGGCGCCCGCCCCCGGCGGAACCGCCTGCGGATCGAGCGTCTGCGGGAGCTCCGAGGGAGGCGGCGCGTGGTGAAGCAGCACCGGCGGCGGAGGCGCGACCTCGGTCCCGCCCCCCCCGGACACGAGCGTCCGGGCCGATTCGATCGAGAGCTCCGACCTCGGCGCCGGGCCCGAGAGCGGCCCCGACGTCGAGCTCGGCAGCGACGTCAACGGCGGGAGCGACATCGGCCCCCGCTGCAGCGACGCGTCCCGCGAGAACAGCGAGCTCGGCTGCCTGCGCGAGATCGGCCCGAGCCCCACGGCCGTGTCAGGCAGCTCGGCCAGCAGGCAGTGCAGCGTGTACCCGAGCTCACGCGCCGTCTGATACCTGTCCGCCGGCTGCTTGGCGAGCGCCTTCACGATCAGCGCCTCGAGGCGCGGGTGGATCCCCGGCGCGCAGCTGCTCGGCGCCGGCACCGGCGCATGGATGTGGAGCGTCGCCGTGTGGAGCGGCGTCTCGCCCTCGAACGGCAGCCGCCCCGTGACGAGCTGGAACAAGAGGACCCCGCACGTGTACAGATCGGCCCGCTGATCCACCGGAAGCAGCCCGCACTGCTCCGGAGCCATGTAGGCCGGCGTGCCGACGAACGTGCCCGCGCGCGTCACGACGGACAGCGGGTCGGCGAGGAGCTCGGGCGCTTCACCGGACGAGCCGGTGTCGAGGACCTTGGCGATCCCGAAATCGAGCACCTTCACCCGCTCGCCGTGAGGGTGCGTGGGGTCGGGGACCACCATGATGTTCTCGGGCTTCAGATCGCGGTGCACGACGCCCATCTCGTGGGCGACCGCGAGCGCCTCACACACCTCCGAGAGGATGCGGACCGCTCGCGCCTGACCGATCGCGCCATGGCGCTCTAGGAGGACGTAGAGGTCGTCCCCCGAGAGCAGCTCCATCACGATGTAGCTGAGGGCGCCCTCGACCCCGTACTCGAAGATCTTGACGGAGTTCGGGTGCTTCACCCGCGCCGCGGCCTTCGCCTCGCGCTGGAAGCGCCGGATGAACGCGCGGTCCGCGGTGAACTCCGGGTTCATGATCTTGATCGCCACCCGGCGGGGCTCGGCGTCGCGCTCGGCGAGGAAGACGCTGGCCATGCCGCCCTGCCCGAGGAAGCGGGTGATCGTGAACCGCCCGGCCACCTTGCGGCCGAGGAGCGCCTCATGCCTCATGCGCCCGGCACCTGCCGGCGTCTGCCCCGCTCGCCCGCTTCCGGGCGACCGCGCCGCGTGCCCGCCCCAGGGCGGCCCTGCCCCTCGCGCACGAGAGCGCTGCGCCCATGGCTGTCCGCGCGCCCGCGCGACCCGCGCGTCCGATGCGAGGGAGAGTGCACGCGGCGACCATACCAAAGAACTCGACAGCCGACGACTTGTCGGCCCCCGGCGGCGCGCGGTTGGTGGCGCGCCGCGCGCGCCGCGCGCGCGCCACCGACGCCACCGACCGTCCCGAGCGCCGCTCCCGTCCGCCGTCACCGCCGAGACGGGCGCAGGCCGCAAGCTCGTCCGGCAACAGTTAACTCTTTAACGCCACCCCCGGTGCGCATGTGCGACAGGTGCTTAACTTATCGAAAGAGCTCGCGTTCGAACGTCGGCGAGCGTTGGCAACATTCTTGCCTGGAGGGGGCTGCCTCGCGCTGCGCTCTGTGCGCCGTGAAGGGTCAGCTTGTGCGTCGATCTCGACAGGCAGCTTCCGGAGGATCGTTGATGAATCGAATTTTTAGGCGTGCGGTGCTCCTCGGCACCGTCGCGCTGACCGTCGTGGGGGCGGGCTGCGCCGAGGAGCGGCCGTCCATCAGAAGGGTGCAGAGCGATGCGCTCGCCAAGTCCTTCTTCGTTGGAGGGAACCTGAAAGACATCGTCGATGACCCCGAGTTCTACATGCGGGGTACGGTCGTCGACGTCGGGTACGGCGCAGCCCAAGATGGCCTCTTCACGTCGACCTATGCTCAGCCCGTCTCCCGGATCAAGTGGGAGATCACCGAGCACCAGCTCAACGCTCGGCTCGCTTACGAGCGCATCGAGGGGACCGACGGCAAGGGCAACAGCTACAACGGGCTCGCCAAGAAGACGACGAACGACGGCCAGATCGTCGCGAGCTACGCGATCGAGTCGCATTTCGACATCGTCCGCGAGTACAACCCGTCGACCGGCGAGGAGTCCAACGTCATCTCCGAGAACACGAGCGACCGGCTCTGGTACGAGCGCGAGTACTTCCGCGTCGACTGGTCGCGCAACCTGGCCACCGACGCCTACAACTTCGACACCCTGTCGCAGGTCGGCCTCTACGGAGGTGTCGAGTACGAGCCGCTCGCCTATTACGTCAGCGACCCCGCGTCCGCCGACGCTCCGCGGTTCGACGGCGAGAACGGCTACTTCGACGTCACGACGAAGGCGTTCGCCACGCCTGTCCTGCTCGACCTCTCGAGCCTCGGCTGGGGCATCGACAAGTTCCCGGCCTGCATGCTCCCGGGCGACTTCGCGGGCGGCACCGACCCGTACGGCAACTGCAACCCGGTCGAGATCACGATCCGGCAGTCGTTCAAGAAGGTGGTCGACAGCGACTACGAGCCGGTCGACGTCGACGGCGTGAGGTTCCAGGCGTTCGGCATCTTCACCGCCGATTCCCGCTACGGCTACGAGCGCAACTACGGGATCGTGGACAACCAGTGGCGGCGCTTCGCGGCCCGCTACAACCTCTGGGAGCGCAGCCACTTCTACGAGAACCCCGAGGCGATGGAGGGCGCGATCGCCTGCGCGACCTCGGAGGCGGCCCAGGCCGCCGATCCGAACCTCGACGAGGACGGGGACGGCACCGCGGACGCGTGCGCCGCGGCCGGCGCGGGCTCGCAGTGCGACGTGTACAAGCAGAAGTGCACGCTGCCCTACACGGAGCGCAAGGCCGTCGTCATCCCCTGGTACGTCGGCGGCAACACGTCGGAGGACATCTTCGAGGCGACCGAGTGGGCCACCGAGGAGTGGGATCTCGCGATGAAGACCGCGATCCAGACCTCGCGCCTCGTCGAGTGCCGGAAGACGGGCGGCCAGGACTGCGAGGCGAAGTTCCCGATGTGGAAGGGCCAGCAGGACGACATCGACGAGGCCGTCGCGCTCTCGCGCGCGCTGAACGCGTGCCGCCGCGAGCAGGGCTGGGACGCGCCGGCGTGCGACAACCAGGTCAAGCAGGCCGCGGAGCAGCTCGCTCAGCGGCGCGGCGGCGACCCGGCGACGCTCGCGATCGGGAGCGTCGTCACGCAGCCTTCGGTGATCGTGCTCTGCCACAACCCCGTCGTGGAGGGCGATCACCCCGCCTGCGGCGACACGAGCGTTCCCCTCGAGGAGCGCGTCGCCCCGCGGCTCGGCGACCTCCGCTACAACAGCGTGCTCATCGTCGAGAAGCCGCAGACCCCGTCGCCCTGGGGCATCATGGTCGACGCCGACGACCCGCTCACGGGCGAGAAGGTGGCCGCCAGCATCAACATCTGGAGCCACGTCACCGACTCCGCGGCGCAGCAGCTCGTCGACATCGTCCGCTACATCAACGGCGAGATCCCGACCGCGGATATCACCGACGGCAAGTACGTCCGCGACTGGGCGCAGGCGAGCCGCATGTCCGGCGGCGGCCAGGGGCCCACGATGACGAAGCAGGAGGTCACGTCGCGGCTCGCGAGCGCCACGAAGCTCGACGCCGAGGCGTACGCGGGCCTCGTCGCGCAGGGCGTCTCCCCCCAGCTCAAGGCGCTCATCGAGCCGATGAAGGCGAAGGTCGCCGACATCGCGGTGCGGGGCGACATCCCCTCCCCGCAACAGGCGGTCGTGGGCGCCCGCATGAAGGCTGCCCGGGGCAGCCTCGCCGAGTCGGAGCTCATGAACCCGGCGATGCTGAAGCGCGCGGGCGTCCCCGCCGGCCTGCCCATCGACGGCCCGCTCGCGGACGCGGCGTCGCCGTTCGCGATGAACAACCCGAAGATGCACTCGCAGCTCCGCCGCATGCACGACAACGCGCTCGCCGAGCGCGGCGCCTGCATCCTGCACGAGGCCCCCGAGGCCTCGGCGATGACGGGCCTCGCGGAGGCGCTCCGCGAGAAGTTCCCCGTCGGCGACGGCGAGACGGCCGACGAGAGGCGGGGGCGCTACGAGAAGATGTTCAAGTACATCCAGCGCCGCTACCAGTATGCGGTCATCGCGCACGAGATGGGGCACTCCATCGGCCTCCGGCACAACTTCGTGAGCAGCTACGCCTCGCTCTTCTTCCGGCCCCAGTACTGGCAGCTCAGGACGAAGAACGGAAAGGTCAAGGCGGAGTGCAAGGGTGAGGCGGACGAGAGCCCGGAGGCGTGCGTCGGCCCCCGCTACTTCGACGCGATCACGGACGAAGAGCAGAAGAACATGATCTGGATGTTCCAGCACTCCACGGTCATGGACTACCCGGGCGACGTCTCGCAGGACCTGGTGGGCCTCGGCGTTTACGACTTCGCCGCCGCGCGCTTCTTCTACGGCGACAACGTGAGCGTCTACGACAACGGCGACAGCAAATACCTCGCCGGCGGCAGGGTCGGCGGCGGGCTCCTCGCCGCGACGGACAACTTCGGCGGGCTGGCCGGCATCAAGTACGGCACGTTCGCGAAGGGCAACGCCACGAACGCGCCCAGCGTCAACGACTTCCACTACTCCCAGCTGCAGTCGCAGTACCAGGTCATCCGCGACTGCTACGACGTGGAGACGACCCCGCCCGCGACGTGGAACGAGCAGCTCGACGGCAAGTGGCACCCGCTCCTCGACGGCGGCATCGTCACGGTCGGCGGGGAGGCGAAGCGCTGCCGCCAGCAGCCTGTCGACTACGTCGGCTGGACGCAGCTGCGCAAGCCGCAGGACAGCGAGACCGCGATCGGCGCCTTCCGCGGCGGTCCGGCGGTCGACGCCAAGAGCCGCGTCCGCGTGCCGTACGGCTTCGCGACCGACAACTGGGCCGACACCGGCAACGTCTCGGTCTTCCGCCACGACAACGGCGCCGACCCGTACGAGCAGCTGATGTTCCTGATCACCACCCAGGAGAACAGGCACATCCTCGACAACTTCCGGCGCAACCGCACGACGTTCAGCGTCCGCGCCGCCGCGGATCGCTCCTACAGCCGCTACAACGAGAAGATGCTCGGCATCGCCGGCGGCATCGGGTTCTACGGGACGATCTACCAGGATCTCGCGACGAACCAGGGCCTGTCGTTCGACACGCTGTGGCCGCTCCTCATCGAGGGCAGCCTCCAGGAGAACGTCGTGGCCGCGACGGTGGCCTTCGATCACTTCGCGAGGCAGCTCGCCCGCCCGGAGGAGGGGCCGCACTACCTGCGCAACTGGGAGGCCGAAGATCGGCCCAACCCGTGGTCCGAGTGGAACGTCCTGCGCTCGAACAACGACGGCGACGACTACGGCGCTGGCGAGGACTTCAGCGGCTTCGGCGGCACGCTCAACACGCCGGTGCTGGTGCAGATCCCGAACGGCTCGACCGGCTACCTGAAGGACGTCGGGTTCGGCGGTCACCCGCTCGAGAACAGGAACTCGGAGGACCACGGCGACTTCGACACCGACTACTCGTTCAACGCGGGCAGCTACTACGACAAGATCCACACGGCCATCCTGCTCTCCGAGTCGGAGGACCGGTTCGTGAGCCAGTCCCGCCGCGACTTCTACGACGCCCGCTTCCGCGCGGTCGGCATGGCCGACGTGCTTCCCGAGGGCTACCGCCGCGTGCTCGCCAACGCCCTCACCGGCGACCGCTCGCTCCTCGCGCCTCGCCTCGAGGCCGGCGAGGACGGCCTCCCGTTGCTCGACAAGGAGAGCAAGGATCCCGACCCGCTGGCGAAGGAGTTCCCGGCGCGCGCGATGGGCTGGGTCAGCTGGTGGCCGAACGAGGGGCCGAAGGTCTGCTTCCCGACCGACGGGAAGAACCTTTGCACGAACTACACCGGCGGCGACTTCGACCCGGCCGTCGTGGACCGGACCATCGCGGTCGATCCGCAGATCGGCTGGGAGGTGCAGAAGTTCCTGATCGCGTGGACGCTCGCGAACATCCCCGCGAACGGCAAGACGAACTGGCTCGACATGATGCGTATCTACCGGCTCGGCAGCGACTCGGACCCGGGCATCGAGCAGCGCATCGAGTGGCAGGACCCGACGTCCGGGCAGATCTACTACGCCCGCACGTACGGAATGGAGTGCCTCTTCGGGGCCGGCAAGAACAGGGCGGCCTGCGAGGACTCCGGCGGCAGGTGGGTGCAGAAGGGCATCGCGGCCCGCGTGCTCGAGTACGCCAACTTCCTCACCGCGAAGGGCTACCAGCTCGACCCGAGGCACGAGGCGCAGCCGGGCAACCCGGCGGACAGCATCCCTGCGGATCCCGCGTACGTCGGCGACTACGGCCCCGGCTTCAACAAGTACGGTCGCGCGATGATCACGTACCACCCGGACGGCACCGCGATCATCATCCCGGATCCGGCGATCAAGGACGTTCCCGCGGTCGGCGACCTCAAGGAGGTGCCGCCGTGCGATCAGAACGTCAACGCGAACTGCACCCAGCTCACCATCTACAAGAACCACTACGCGTACGAGCTGAAGGGCTACAAGTCGGTGCCTGACTACCTGCTCAAGATGATGGCCCAGTTCGGCCTCGCCGACCCGGAGCAGCTGGGCATCTTCCCCGACTGATCCGCGCCTCCCCGCGCCGGGGCCCCGCGCCGGGGCCCCGCGCTCCTCTCTTCTTCGCCTCTCCCCTCCTCTCCCCTCCTAGGCGTTAACCAAGCTTCGCGCCGCGTTCTCCCACCATCCGAACGTTTACGTGGTCGTGAACGTTTACGTGGTCGTGGTCGTGAACGTGGTCGTGGTCGTGGTCGTGGTCGTCAACGTCAGGCCGTGAACGACCACGACCACGACCACGACCACGACCACGACCACGATTACGATTACGTAAACGTTCACGTTGGTGACGCCCTGCGCGGCGCCGGACGGCCGCGAACCTCCGGCCCGAGCTCGCCTTGCCGAGCCCGCCCTGCTGCCGTTGGAGGTCGCGCGGGCGCCAGGGCGGCACTACGCTCGCCATGGCGCCGCGCGCGCCGCGGCATGATCCCTTCCCCCGCCCTCCACGCCATCGCCCCGGCCCAGCGCTCGGACGCGCGGGCCTTCGCGATCTACCTCATCGAGCATGTGGCCGAGTCCGGTCGCCGCGGAGTGCCCCATTTCGCCGTCGCGACGTCGCTCAGCCGCGACGAGGTCGAGCACAGCGCGCGCGACCGCTGGGGCAAGGCGCTCGACGAGCCGCTCTGGGGGCGGGCCTGGCTGCTCCGGTCGAGCGAGCCGCGGGCGCGCGTCATCGGGCACATCGAGCTGCGCGGCGGCCGCGTCTGGTCCGAGGGCCACCGCGCCGTCGTCGCGATGGGCATCCTCGGCCCCCACACAGGGCAGGGCCACGGCCGGCGCCTGCTCGAGACCGCGATCGCCTGGGCCCGCGACGAGGCGGGCCTCGAGTACCTCGACCTCGGCGTCTTCGCCAACAACGAGCGCGCCAGGCGGCTCTACGCGGGGATGGGGTTCGTCCCGATCGGCACCCGGGAAGACGCGTTCCGGGTCGACGGCGCCATCCTGGATGACATCCAGATGACCCTCGCGCTCCGCTCTCCCGACCCGCGCGCGGTCGCCCCGCCGGAGCGCTGAGCCGCGGCCCGGGCGGCCCCCGGGGCCCGCCCGCGGCCGGCCCGTGCCCCGCACGAGCGCTGGACGCGCGCTGGAGGGTACCCGCCGCGGCGCAGATGCGTCATGAGGACAACGCCGTCCAGGCGCCCGTCCAGAGGCCCGGCCGTCGCCGGCCCGGATCGCCGGCGGCCGTCACCGCAGTCCATCGCCACCGAAAGCCACCATGCGCCGCTCGCCGCTCTTGCCGATCTTCCTGACCGTCTTCGTCGACGTCCTCGGCCTCACGCTCGTCCTCCCTCTCCTCCCGTTCTACGCCGAGCACTTCGGCGCCAGCGAGCTCGTGGTCGGCGTGCTCGCGGCGAGCTACGCGGTCTGCCAGCTCGTCTCCGGGCCGATCCTGGGCCGGATCTCCGACCGGGTGGGCCGCAAGCCGACGCTGCTCGCGAGCCAGACCGGCACGTTCATCGGGTTCCTGGTGCTCGGCTCGGCGAGCTCGCTCTGGATGCTCTTCCTCGGGAGGATCATCGACGGGCTCACGGCCGGGAACCTGACGATCGCGCAGGCGTACATCAGCGACGTGACCCGGCCCGAGGAGCGCACCAAGGCGTTCGGCCTGATCGGCATCGCCTTCGGCTCCGGGTTCCTTCTCGGCCCGGCCATCACGGGGGAGCTCGCGAGCCGCTTCGGCTACGGCGCGCCGGCGTACGGCGCGGCCGCGCTGTCGCTCCTGTCGGTCCTCCTCACGGCCACGCTGCTCCCCGCGAAGCCGCCCTTGCCCGCGGCCCAGGAAGGGGCGGCCGCCGGGGCGGCCCGGCCGGCGTCGATGCGCCGCGGGGACGCCTTCCGCCGGTACTTCGACCGGCCGCTCCCGCGCCGCCGGCTGCTCGAGTTCTTCGCCTTCTCCCTCTCCTTCTCGACGCTCATCGGCGGCCTGGCGCTCTTCCTCGAGCGGCGCTTCGCGTTCGGCGTCAAGGAGACGGGCTACCTCTATGCCTTCTCCGGGCTCATCGGCGGCAGCATCCAGGGCGGCCTGATCGGCCGGCTGGCGAAGCGGTACGGCGAGGAGCGGCTCGCGCTGCTCGGATTCGGCGCGATGGTGGTCGGCTACGGCCTGCTCGGCGTCGCGTACACCCTGCCCGTGCTGCTCACGCTCGTGGGGATCGCCGCGTTCGGCGCGGCGGTGGTGCGGCCGGCCGTCACCACGCTCCTCACGAAGAGCGTCGGCCGCGACGAGCAGGGCGCGGCGCTCGGCGTGAGCCAGTCGCTCGCGAGCATCTCGCAGATCATCGGCCCCATCGGCGCCGGCTGGCTGATCGAGCACCGCGCGCTCGCGGCGTACGGCCTGATGGCGGCGAGCTTCGCCGCCCTAGGCGTCCTCCTAGGCCTCCAGAAGATCCCCGTCGGCGAGCCCATCGAGCTCTGAGCGGGCCGCTCTAGGCGCGCGCGCCCTTTACGAAGGGGAGCAGGGCGTCGACGAGCGGCGGCGTGGCGTCGTCGAGCCGACGGGGGTTGTGCCAGGCGAACGGCTCGATGAGGCGCGACGGCCGGAGGCCGAGCTTGCCGCGCGAGCACTCCACGAGGAGCGACAGCGCCCCGTGGCGATCGTGGAGCCAGTCGATCTCCAGGCCCGCCTTGCGGACGCCCCAGGCGAAGCGGACGTAAGACATGGCGCGGTACGGCCTGCGGTCCGCGGCGCGCGCGACGCGCAGCGCGAAGGCGCGGTGCTCGGCGGCGTCGGCCACGGGCCAGAGGCTGTGCGCCGGCGGGTACAGCACGGCGCCGCCGGCGCTGTGCAGCGACAGGGCGCGGTCGATCCGGCGCGAAGACAGCGCGTGCGCGATGGCCTCCACCTCCGGCTCGCTGGCGGGGCGGCTGCCGGGCGAGAAGAGGAGCCCGATGAAGCGCTGGATGAGGCCGCGCTCGTACCATCCGGCGTCGAAGTTCCGGTTCAGGTCGACGCCCCGGGCATTGCCCCGCACGTAGCGGTGTCGCCCGGCGCGGAGGTTCATCTCGACGCGGAGGAGCCCGTCCGGGTTCACGATCGGGACGGCGAGGATCGACCGGCCGCCGAGGTCCTGGGTCGCGAGGCGATCGAGCAGCGCGAGGTGGGCCTCGATGCCGATCCACTCGAGGGGGTGGATCCCGGACAGGATCACCGTCGTCCGCACGCGCTCGCGCGACCCGGCTCCCGTCGAGGGGCGCAGGCTGGCGCGCTCAGCGCGCTCGGCCAGCGAAGCGATGGCGGCGTCGCTCGACGCCGGATCGTCCGCGCCGCCCGGCGCGCGGCTGCCATCGGCATCCGCATCGGCAGCCGGCGTACCACTGAGATGGAGATCGGGATCGAGCGGGCGGAGCGAGACGCCGTTCGCGACGCTCCCTCCTCCGTGGCCGCTCGGCGCCAGGCGGCCCGCGGCTTGCTTCTCGGCGCGCGCAGCGGGCAGGCTGGCTGCGCCGAGATGAACGGCGAGCAGCGGCTCGCCCCGGATCGAGCGCCCGATCAGCGTGACCTGCGCTCCGCGGTCGGCGAGCCGGTCGATCGCTTCCAGGAGCTCGCCGTACCCGCGGTAGGGACCGAGCCCTCGGCGAGCGAGCAGACGGGAGAGCGGCGCGCGTCGGTGTACAAAGAGGGCCGCCCTCAGGGCAGCCAGGCCTTGCTCTTCCGACGCCTGATCGGACTTCGGCATGCAGGGCTCACCTTTACCCTAGATGGCACGAACTATAGACCACCGGCCGCGCATTCGTGCGATCCGGACCAGGTCAAACCAGGGATTACCGTGGCAGCGGGCGCGCATATGGAATTCGACGGCAGCGGGTGGGCGGAAGGACGTATCGAGCTGCTCCCTCCGAGCGAGGGATGGTCGCTGCTGTCACCGGAGCCCGAGGCGAGGATCGACGAGCACCGCTGGGCGCATCAGGCGCGCGTCTTCTTCGGAGCGGAGCTCACGCTCGTGCAGAAGAAGGCGTACCCGTCGGGGACCACGCCGATGACCGACGCCGTCGAGGTGGACATCGGGCGCACCTCCTCTTCTTCGTCTTCCACGCCGCGCGCGGCGAGCCGCGTGCTCGTCATGACGGTGCCGCTGGATCGTGCGCCGCTCGTGCGCGCGGCGGCCGCGGCGGGGGTGCGGGCGATCGGCGGGCGCGGGTTCGACGCGCTGCTCGCGCGGGCGCGGCGGGTCTGGCAGGTGCGAGAGCCGCCGATCGCCGGCGACGACGCGCGAGCGCCGCTGGTCGTCACCGCGGTGCTCGCGGCGGTGCTGCTCGCGCCCGTGGTGCCGCCCGGCGAAGCGACGATCTTCGGGGTGAAGGGGGCCAGGGAGCGGCTGCAGCGGCTCGGCTGGTGACGGGGCGGCGCGGCGCTCGTTCGACCGGGCGGGCCCCTGCGATGCGGCGAGGCGATCACGGCTCCGCGCGCTCACCGCGCGGCGCGGCGGGCCGCGAGCCCGAGCGCGACGAGCGTCGCGACGTACGGCAGGAGCTGCACCAGATCGCCCGCGCGCGACGCCCCCCGCGCCGCGGACTGGAGCGCGATCTGCAGCGCCTCCAGCGCGCCGAACAGGAGGCACGCGAGCGCCGCGCGGCCGGCGCGGAGGCCGCTCACGACGACGGCCGCGAGCGCGATGAAGCCGCGGCCGTTCGACATGCCGGAGTCGAAGCGGCGCTGGTCGTACGCGAGGTGCGCGCCGCCGATCGCGCAGATCGCGCCGGACAGCGCGAGCGCGGCGCAGCGGACGCGGGTCACGGGGACGCCCGCGGCCGCGGCCGCGGCCGGGTTCTCGCCCGCGGCGCGCACCCGGAGCCCGAAGCGGGTGCGGGCGATCCAGAGCGGCGTCGCCGCGATCGCGAGCGCCGCCGCGATCGAGACCGGATCGAGGAGCACGCGCGCGAGCAGCGCCGCGCCGCTCTTCCCGGTCGGGCCGGCGCGGAAGCCCTCGATCGAGGGGGAGCTCGAGGCGCTGTCGTACAGCCCGCGCAGGAGGAGGCGCGTCCCGGCGTAGGCGAGCAGGTTCATCGCGATGCCGCTGACGACGGGGTCCACGCGGGCGCGCTCGACGAGCAGGGCGTGGCCGAGCGAGAGGGCGGCGCCCGCGGCGATCGCGGCAGCGAGGCCCGTGGCCGCGCTTCCAGTCGCGTGGGCGACCGCCACCGAGGTGAACGCGGCGGCGAGCAGCACCCCCTCCAGGCCGATCTGGACGATGCCCGAGCGCTCCGCCCAGATGCCGCCGATCGCCGCGCAGGCGTACGGCGCGGCGATCCGCAGCGTCTCGGCGAACATCACCAGGGCGGAGGCGCTCACGGAGGCGCCTCCCCGGAGCGGCCCCCGCGCGCCGTGGCGGAGGCGACGAGGACGATGGCCAGCGCCTCCAGCACGTCCATCGCCTCCTTCGGCACGCGCGCGTTGATGGCGAGGCCGGCCTGATTGAGGGTGCCGAAGAGCACGGCGGCAAGGACGAGCCCGAGCGGCGTCCCGCGGCCGAGCAGCGCGACCGGGATGCCGGCGTAGCCCGCGCCCGCGCCGAGGCCGACCTCGTAGTACCCCTTGTAGCCGAGCGTCGTCGCGGTCATGGCGGCGCCCGCCACGGCGCCGGCGGCGAGCATCGCCTCGAGGCGCCGGCGCGGCACGTCGATGCCCTCCGCGCGCGCGACCTCGGCGCCCTGCCCCACGAAGCGCGCCTCGCGGCCCGCGCGGCTCCGCGACAGCGCGCGGTGCGCCGCGAACGCGAGCGCCACCGCGAGGAGGAAGGCGACGCTCACGGCGCTGCCGTGCAGCGCGGGGACGAGGCGCTCGAGCCGGGGCAGCCTCGCCGCGGGGATCGCGTCCGCGGTGCGCATCGCGGCCCTGCTGAAGACCGACGCGAGCAGCCACGGCGCGAGCACGTCGGCGATGCGGTTCATCATGATCCCGCTGATGATCTCGTGGGCCCCGAGGCGCGCGCGCAGGACCGCCGGGACGAGCGCGACGGCGGCGCCCGTGGCCACGGCGCACGCGATCGACGCCGGGACGGCGACGAGCCACGGCGTGCGCGCAGGGAGCTCGGCCGCGACCACGGCGCCCGCGAGGCTCGCCATCGTCACCTGCCCCTCGGCGCCGATGTTGAAGAGGCCCGCGCGGAGCGCGATCGAGAAGGAGAGCCCGGTGAAGAGCAGCGGGGTCGCCTTGAAGAGCACCTGGCCGACGCCGTACGGGGTGCCCCACGTGCCCTCGAAGGCGCGGCGCAGCGTCGACACGGGCGCCTCGCCGAAGCCGAACGAGATGAGGTTCAGGGCGAGGAGGATGCCCCCGAGCACGAGCGCCGCGGGGAGGGCGGCCCCCTGGAGGTCGCGCAGGCGGCGCCGCCAGCGCGCGGGGCCGGGCCGCTCGCCGGCCGGGCTCACGCCGCCTCCACGCCGAGCATCGCGCGCCCGATCTGCTCGTCGGAGCACGCGGGCGGGAGCGTCGCGACGATCCTGCCCTTGCGCATCACGAAGATCCGGTGGCAGAGCCGCCGGAGCTCGCCGAGATCCGCGCTGATCACGAGGACCGCGAGCCCCGCCCTGGCGGCCTCGGCGATGGCACCATGGATCACGGCGGCGGCGCCGACGTCGACGCCCCGGGTCGGCTGGGCGAGGATCGCGGCCGCGCGGCGCGGCGCCCGGGTGGCCTCGCCCGGCCCGGGCGCGGCCTCGCCCGGGCCGGGCGCCGCCGGCGCGACGCGATCGAGCGCCCGCGCGACGACGATCTTCTGCTGGTTGCCGCCGGAGAGCTCGCCCGCGAGGCGGGACGGATCGGGCGGCACGACGCCGAAGCGGGCGATGCGGCGCGCGATGAGGGCCGCCTCGGCGTCGCGCCCCCGGGCGCCGCGCGGCAGCGCGGCGAGGTCGCCGAGGACGAGGTTGTCGCCGACCGACGCGTCGAGGAGCAGCCCCTCGGCGTGGCGATCCTCGTGGACCACGCCGAGGCAGGCCCGGCGCGCGGCGATGCCCCACGAGGAGAGCTCGACCCCGAAGGCGGTGACGCGGCCGGCCGCGCGCGGCTCCATCCCGGCGAGGGCGCGCACGAGCTCGCGCTGGCCGTTGCCCTCGACGCCCGCCACGCCGGCGATCTCCCCTGCGCGCACCGTGAGGGTCACGCCGTCGAGCAGGCGCTGGCCGCCGGCGCCGGCCACGGTCAGCCCCGCGATCTCGAGCGCCGCGGGCGCGTCTTCTGGCAGCGGCGGCCGCTCGACCCGAGGCGGCGGCTCGCCGCCCATGATCGCGCGGGTGAGCTCTCCCTCGGCATCCGTGGACCAGCCGATCGTGGGCCGCGAGAGCACCACCTGCCCGCGGCGCATCACGGTGACGTGGTCCGCGAACCGGATCACCTCGTCGAGCCGGTGGGTCACGACCGCGACCGTGTGGCCCTCGCGCACGAGGCGCCGGAGGGTCGCATACAGCGCGTCGGCCTCCAGCGGGGAGAGCACGGCCGTCGGCTCGTCGAGCAGGATCGCCCGGGCGCCGCGGTAGAGCACCCGCAGGATCTCGAGCTTCTGCCGTTCGCCCACGGTGAGCGACGAGGTGATGGCGTCGAGCGGGATCTCGAGCCCCGCGGCCTGCATGAGCGCGCCGGCGCGGGCGCGGGCGCCAGCGAGGTCGATCCGCCCGCCTCGGAGCACGGGCTCGCAGCCGAGCACGACGTTCTCGAGGGCAAGGAAGCTCCCGACGAGCATGAAGTGCTGGTGGACCATGCCCACGCCGCGGCGGGCGGCCTCGGCGGGCGTCGCCGGCCGGAGCGCGGCGCCGTCGACGCGGACGATGCCGGCGTCGGGCGCGAGCACGCCGGCCGAGAGCTTGAGGAGCGTGGACTTGCCGGCGCCGTTCTCGCCGATGATCGCGTGGAGCGCGCCGGGCGCGAGGTGGAGCGAGGCGGCGCGCACCGCGATCTGCGCGCCGAAGCTGCGGCTCACGCGGTCGAGCTCGATCGCCGCGCCGCCGTGGGCGAGCGGCGAGGGCATTGCAGGAACGGGCGGCGCGGGCATCCCGGGGGCCGGCGGCGCCGTCATGAAGCGGGGCTCCGCGGCGAGGGCGGTCGAGCGAGGGCGGGGCGGCGCTGGGCGACCACGCCGGGGATCAAGCGGCCCGACCTGTCGTGGCGCCAGTCGCGCCGGCGCTCCTTGGGCGTCCGGGCTCGCCGGAGGGGCGCCGCCGAGGACGGCGCGGCGCGCCCGCCCTCGGCCGCCTGGCGAGGGAGATCTCGCGCGGCGCTCTGAGGTGCCTGCTCGTCGGGCGCCTGTACTAGCGTGCGCGCCCGTGCGCTCCCGCTTCCCGCTCGTGGCCGCCCTGTTCTTCGTCTCCGGCGCGACCGGCCTCCTCTACGAGGTCGCCTTCTCCAAGCTGCTCGCCTACGTCTTCGGCGCCACCGCGTATGCCGTGAGCACGGTCCTCGCCGCCTTCATGGGCGGCCTCGCCCTCGGCGCGCACCTCGGCGGCCGCCACGCCGCGTCCGCGCGCCGCCCGCTCGTCGTCTACGGCGCGCTCGAGGCGATCGTCGGCGCGATCTGCGCCGTCTCGCCGTTCCTGTTCGAGGCGCTGACCTCGGCCTACGTCGCCGTCGCCCGCGCCGCGCCCGACTCGCTCGCGCTGCTCACCGCGGCGCGCGCCGCGCTGACCGCGCTCGTGGTCGTCGTCCCCACGGTCGCGATGGGCGCCACGCTCCCGGTGCTCTCGCGCATCCTCCGCGCCGGCGCCGCGGCGGACGGCGGCGCGCCCCCCGCCGAGCACGACGCCGCGCGCCGCCTGGCTTCGCTCTACGCCATCAACACGGCGGGCGGCGCGGCCGGCGCGCTCTCCGGCGCCTACGTGGTCCTCCCGCACCTCGGCATCCGGGGCGCGCTCTGGTCCGCGGCGATCGCCAACGTCGCCCTCGGCGTCGTCGCGATCTCCGCCGGGCTGCGCGGCCCGGCGCCCGCTGCCGCCCCCGAGGCGCGCTTCCCGGAGGCGCGCTCCCCCGAGGCCCCCGAGGCCCGCTCCGCGGACGCCCCGCTCGCCGCCTCCACCGACCGGGCCGAACCGCCGTTCCTGCTCCTGCTCGCGTTCGCGTCGGGCTTCCTGGTCTTCGCCGCCGAGGTGGTCCAGACGCACCTGCTCGCGCTGCTCATCGGCAACAGCGCCTACGCCTTCGGGCTGATGCTCGCCGTCTTTCTCGTCTGCCTCGCGGCCGGCGCCGCGCGCTCGCCTGCCCTCGCGCGCCGCCACGGCGAGGGCGCGCTCTCCCGGGGGCTCGCCGCCGCCGCGCTCTCGCTCGCCGCCACCGTCCCGCTCTGGGACCAGCTCCCGCGGCTCTTCGCCTTCGCCGGCAAGCACGTCGACGGGTGGGCCGGCCGCGAGGCGTGCCGCGCGCTCGCCGCCCTCGCCATCCTCGCGCTGCCCACGCTCTGCATGGGCACCACCTTCCCCCTGCTCCTCGCGCGCGCCGCCGCGCACGCCGACGTCGCCGCGCGCGTCGGCAGGCTGACCTCCGCGAACACCCTGGGCACGATCGCCGGCTCCATCGTCACCGGCTACCTCATCCTGCCCGCGCTCGGCTCCGAGCGCGCGCTCCTGGCGATCGCGCTCGCCTTCGCCCTCACGGCCGTCCTCGCCGCCGCGCGCGCCGGCGCGGAGCTCCCCCGCGCCCTCGCGCTGGCCGCCGCGGCGGGGGCGCTCGCCGTGCTCGCGCCCCGCTGGGACATGGCCCGCCTCACGAGCGGCGCGAACGTCTACTTCGCCATGGGGCCGCGCCCCGAGCGCATCGACTTCGTGCGCGAGGACGTGCACGGCGGCGTCACCACGGTCGCGCGCCTCGCCGGCGTCACGACCATGTACACGAGCGGCAAGTTCCAGGGCGACGACGGCCCCGAGATGACGGCGCAGCGGCGGTTCGCGCACTTCCCCTCGCTCTTCCTCCGCGACACGCGCGCCGCGCTCGTCATCGGCCTGGGCACCGGCACGACGACCGGCACCATCGCGGCCTACCCCTTCGAGCGCATCGACGTCGCCGAGATCTCGCCCGCGATCGTCGAGGCGTCGCGGCGCTTCTTCGCCGGCCCGAGCCTCCGCGCGCTCGACGATCCCCGCGTCCGCCTCTCGCTCAACGACGGCAGGAACGAGCTGCTCGTCGCCGCCCCGGGCCGCTACGATCTCATCGCCATCGAGCTCACCAGCGTCTGGTTCGCGGGCGCCGCGAGCCTGTACAGCCACGAGTTCTACGAGCTCGCCCGGTCCCGGCTCACCGAGGGCGGCGTCCTGCAGCAATGGGTGCAGCTCCACCACATCCGGCGGCGCGAGCTCGCCGTCGTCGTGCGGACGATGCGCAGCGCGTTCCCGCACGTCGCGCTGTTCGTGGGCGGCGCGCAGGGCATCCTCGTCGCGAGCGGCGCGCCGCTCGTCGCCTCGGGGGCGCGCCTCGCCGGGCTCGACGCGCGCCCGTCGCTCCAGGCGACGCTCGCCGGCGCGCGGCTCGAGGACCTCCTCGACGCCCTCGTGGCCTCGGACGACGATCTCGACCGCCTCGTCGCCGAAGCGGCCGAGGACGGCGGGCCGATCGTGTCCACGGACGACAACCTCTACCTCGAGTACGCCACGCCGAAGGGAAACGTGCTCCCGTACGGCGCGTCGCTCGACGCGACGCTCGCGCTCCTCGAGCGTTACCGGACGCGGTCGCCGCGCGCGCGGCACCTCGCACCCTGAGGTCGCTCAGCCCCCCGCGGGCGCCTCGTCCGGAGGTCGCTCAGCCCCCCGCGGGCGCCTCGCCCGGAGGTCGCTCAGCCCCCGCCCGCGGGCGCCGCGCCGCCCTTCGCGGGCGCGCTCTCCTTGGCCGGCGCGCTCGGGGCCGGGGGCTCGCCCTCCTGCGCTTCCGACGTGGCCCGCGGCTTGACCGGCACCGGCTTGATCTCGTCGCCCGTCGCCACGAAGCCCTTGCGGGGCGGAGGCGCCTTGAGCTGCGCGGCCTGCGCCGCGCGCTGCTTGCGCTGCTCGAGGCTCAGCACCTCCAGCGCGAGGCCGCCCCTGTACGGGTCCTGCCCCAGGAAGGGGCGCCCGTTCACCTCGGCCACGTGGAACTCGACCCGCCGGTTCTCGCTGCGGCCTGCCGCGATCTCGTTCGGCCCGAGCGGGCGCGACTCGCCGAAGCCCACCGCGATCAGCCGGTCGCTCTCGACCTCGTGATCGACCAGCCAGTCGGCGACCGCGAGGGCGCGCCGCGCGCTGAGCGACTGGTTGTGCTCCTCGCTCGACTGCGCGTCCGTGTGCCCCTCGATCCGCAGCCGCGTCACCTCGGGGTGCTCCTTGATGAACTGGAGCAGCGTCTCCAGCGTCTTCTCGCTGCCCGGCCGGAGGGTCGCCTTGTTCGTGTCGAAGACGATCTTGCCCTCGATGTAGACCTGGCTCTCCCCGCCCTGCTCCGACCAGGGCTTCTCCGGGTACCATCGCGGGAGCGCGCGCTGGTCCTCGGCGCGCGGCAGCTCCCGCGGCGGCAGCCGGTTGTCGCTGCACCCCTGGCCAGCGAACGCGGCGGCCGCGAGCGCCGCCGCGAGCGCGAACGGCAGGGAGGTGCGGGCGACCTGCTTCCTCTTCGGGTCCATCTCGCCCTGCAGCGTGTCAGAACCGGCGCTCGGACCGCAAGTAACCTGGCGGACGCCGGGCCGGCCGGCGCGGAACGCGGCTTGTGGTAAAGGGAGGATCGCCATGTCCGCGCTGTCGTCCACGCCCGAGGGCTCGCCGATCGATCCCAAGCTCGCCGGGCTGCGCGCCCGGCTCCGGGAGCTCGGCTCGGTCCTCGTCTGCTACTCCGGCGGGGTCGACAGCGCCTTCGTCCTCGCGGTCGCGCACCAGGAGCTCGGCCCGAGGGCCGTCGGGATGACCGCTGTCTCTCCGAGCCTCGCGCCGGCCGAGAAGGAAGAGGCCACCTCGATCGCCCGGCTAATCGGCGCCGACCACCGGCTCGTCGAGTCGTCCGAGATCGACGATCCACGCTACGTCGCGAACAACCCGGATCGCTGCTTCCACTGCAAGAGCGAGCTCTACCGGATCGCCGCGCGAAAGCGATCCGAGTGGGCGATCGCGGCGATCGTGAACGGCACCAACACCGACGACCTCGGCGACTACCGCCCCGGGCTGGAGGCGGCGCGGGAGGCGGGCGTGCTGAGCCCCCTCGTCGAGCTCGGCTTCAGCAAGGCCGACGTGCGCGCCGGTGCGGCGCGCGTCGGCCTGCCGATCTGGGACAAGCCGGCCGCGGCCTGCCTCTCCAGCCGGATCCCTTACGGGACCAGCGTCACGCGCGAGCGTCTCGCGCAGATCGGCGGCTTCGAGGCAGCGCTGCGCGGCCTCGGCTTCCGCCAGGTTCGCGTCCGCTACCACGACGACCTCGCGCGCATCGAGCTCGACGCGGGCGAGCTCGCGCGCGCCGCCGAGCCGCCCGTGCGCGCCGAGATCGTGGCCGCCGGCAAGCGGCACGGCTTCCGTTACGTGACGCTCGACCTCGGCGGGTACCGGATCGGCAGCCACAACGAGGTCCTCGTCGGCCGCGCCCTCAAGATCGTGAGCTGACCCCCGTGGCGACGCGAAGCGCGGGGCTCGCGGCCGAGGATCACCTGCGACCGCTCGGCGGGGTCGTGTTCCGCGCCCCGGTCAGCGAGAAGGATCTCCTGCGGACGGCGGCATAGGCTCGGCTACGCTGCCGTTCCCGACGCTGCCCGGACCGCCCTCGACGACACACAGCTCGTCCGGCCATCGGTCGAGGGTGCTCCCCCAGGCGTGTGCAACGTTCGTTTCGAGCTCGAGATCCACGGCGAAGGAAAGCCAGGACACGCTGCCCGCCCATCAGGACACGCTGCCCGCCCATCAGGACACGCTGCCCGCCCATCAGGACACGCTGCCCGCCCATCAGGACACGCTGCCCGCCCATCAGGACACGCCACACGCTCATCAGGACACGCCGCCCCCCATCAGGACGCCCCTGCCCCGCCTTCGCGCCGAGTCGCGCTGCCCGGCGCGCCGCTCGGCCGCGCGGCCTCACACGAGCGACGAGCGCGCGACCTTGGCGCGCTCGTCGCGCTCCTTCAGGTGCTCCAGGATGATCACCGCCGTCTCCTCGATGGCGCGCCGGGTGACGTCGACCACCGGCCACTCCGGGTGCGCGGCGAAGAGACGGTTCGCGTAGTCCAGCTCCTGCCGGACGTGCTCGCGCATCGCGTAGTTGGTCTCGGAGGGCATCCCGAGCTGGCGCAGCCGCGCCTGCCGGATCTCGCAGAGCTGATCGATCCCGATGGTCAGGCCGATGACCCGATCCTGCGGAGCCTCCATCAGCTCGAGCGGCGGCGGGACGCCGAGCACCAGGGGGAGGTTCGCGACCTTGAGGCCGCGCTGCGCGAGCAGCGTCGACAGCGGCGTCTTCGATGTGCGCGAGACGCCGACGAGCACGATGTCGGCCCGCCTGAAGTTCCGCGGCTCCTTGCCGTCGTCGCTCTTCACCGCGAACTCCACCGCCTCGATGCGCCGGAAGTACTCCTCGCTCAGCGGGAGCATCGCGCTCGGCAGGTTGATCGGCTCCCGGTCGAGGAAGGTGCCGAGCCGGACGATGAGCGAGCCGATCAGATCGATCGCCTCGATGTTCAGCTCGGCGGTGGACGCGTGCACGAACTCGCGCAGCTCGGGGCTGACCACGGTGAACACGACGAGCGCGCCCTCCCGGGCCGCGCGCTCGAGCACCGGCCGCGCGACCTCCGGCGTGCGCACCCGGGTGTGGAGGCGGATCTGCACCCCCGCGTCCGGGTACTGGAGGAGCGCGGCGCGCACGGCCTTCTCCGCCGTCTCTCCGGTGGAGTCGCTCAGGACGTCGATGAACTTCGCCTTGTCCATGTCCCATCCCTCCGTCGCCATGTCGGCTCAGGCGCTCGAGGCAGGGCCCGTGCCTCGGCGTTCAGCAGAGCGCGGAGGATCGCGCGCGGCCGCGCGCCAGGTCAACCAAACAGCCCCTTCAGCTTCTCCATGAAGGTGGCCTGCTGAGGCTGCACGTTCTCGCCGAGCTCCTTCGCCAGCTGCGCGATGAGCTCCCGCTGCGGCGCGGTGAGCTGCGTCGGCACCTCGACGCTCACCTCGACGAGCTGGTCGCCGCGCCCGCCCACGACGCGGCGCGGTATGCCCTTGCCCTTGATCCGGAGCACCGCGCCTGGCTGCGTGCCCGGGGGGATGCGGAGCCGGCCCTTCCCCTCCAGCGTCGGGATCTCCAGCTCGCCGCCGAGCGCCGCGCGCGCGAACGAGATCGGCACGGAGCACACAACGTCGTCGCCGACGCGGCGGAAGAGCTCGTGCGGCGAGACGCGGATGGTGAGCTCCAGATCGCCCGGCCCCCGGTCGGAGCGGACGGCGTTGCCGCCGCGCTCCACGAGCCGCGTCGCGCCGTTCTCCACGCCCGGAGGGATCGTCACCTCGATGGTCTTCTGCTTCGCCGCGAGGCCGGCGCCGCGGCACGTCCTGCACGGGTCGGTCACGATCCGCCCCGTGCCGCGGCACCGCCCGCAGGGGCGCTCGATCGCGATGGGGAACATCCCCTGCTGCATCCGGACGCGGCCGCGGCCCGAGCACGCCGAGCAGCGCTCGGTCGACGCGCCCGGCGCGGAGCCCGAGCCGGCGCAGTCGCCGCACGGCTCGACGCGATCGTAGGTGATCTCCTTCGCGCAGCCGAACGCCGCCTCCTCGAAGGTGATCCGCACCTCCTTCTGCAGCGTCCCGCGGTCGCCGACCCGGATGCCCAGGGCGCCGAGGAGATCGCCGAAGATGGCGTCCAGGTTGAGGTCCTGCATGTCGAAGGGCACGCCCGGGACCCCCGAGCCGGCGGAGGCGCCGACGGCGGCGGGCCCGAACCGATCGAACGCCGCGCGCTTCTGCGGATCGCTCAGGATCTGGTAGGCCGCGTTCAGCTCCTTGAAGCGGACGTGCGCGCCCTGATCCCCCGGGTTCTTGTCGGGATGGTGCTGGCCGGCGAGCCGCCGGAAGGCGCTCTTGATTTCATCCTGCGTCGAGGAACGCTCGACGCCCAATACTTCGTACGGATCCCGCACGACGTGCGAAATAGCATCGATCGCCCTCCCGGGACAGCGGCTACCGGGCCGCCTAATCCGCTGATTTCCCTTCAGGCCCGGCGAGTTCGCGCTTCATCACCTTGCCCGTCGGGTTGCGCGGCAGCGCGCCGACGAAGACGACCTCGCGCGGGACCTTCGGGCCCGCGAGCCGCGCGCGGCAGTGCGCCCGGATGTCGCCCTCGCTCGCGGCCGCGCCGGGGCGCAGGGCGACGACCGCGCGCACGCGCTCCCCGAAGTCGCGATCCGGGACGCCCACCACGGCCGCCTCGGCGACCGCCGGGTGCTCGTGGAGGACCGACTCCACCTCGGCGGGGTACACATTCACGCCCCCCGAGATGATGAGCTCCCGCTTGCGGCCCTCGAGGTGGTAGCAGCCGCGCGCGTCGCGGCGGGCGAGGTCGCCGACAGAGAAGTGGCCGTCGCGCGTCGACTCGCGCGTGGCGCCGGGATCCCTGTGGTATCCGGAGACCAGCAACGAACTCCTCACGTAAAGCTCGCCCACCTCGCCGTCCCGGCACGGCGTCCCGTCCTCGCGCAGGAGCAGCAGCTCGCTGCCGGCGACGGGGCGCCCGATGGTGCCCGGCGAGGCGCGCAGATCCTCGGGGCCCGCGATCGTCACGATGCCCGTCTCGGTCGCGCCGTAGAAGTTGAAGAGCCGGTCGCCGAACGCCGCCATCACCTCCGCCGCGAGCGTCGGCGAGAGCGGCGCGCCCCCCACGAAGATCGCGGTGAGCGACGACGTGTCGTAGGCGCGGAGCCGCGCCTCGCCGAGCTCGAGGACGCGGTGGAGCATCGTCGGGACGACCGCGGTGGTGGTCACGCGGTACCGCTGGATCGCCTCGAGGAAGAGCTCGGGCTGGAACTCCGGGAGGATCACGATCGTCGCGCCGACGATGAGCGACAGGTTGACGAAGCCGAGCGCCGTGAGGTGGTAGAGCGGGCACACGGCGAGGTGCACGTCCCCCGCGCGCATCGGGGTCGCGCCGATGGCCCCGAGCGCCGGCAGGACGATGCCGCCGCCGAAGCCGCGCACCGCGCCCTTCGGCTTGCCGGTGGTGCCGGACGTGTACATCACCACCGCGGCGCGCTCGCTCCGATCCGGCGAGGCGCCCCGCTCGGCGGCGAGATCGTCGAACGCGGCGAGGACGTCGTCGAGGTGCGAGAAGCCCGGGACGCGCTCGCCGATCGCGATCATCTCCTCGGGCGGGATCCCCTCGAGCCGCGGCGCGGCCTCGCGGATCACGCCGGCGATGTCCGAGTCGAACAGGAGCAGGCGCGCCCCGGCGTGGCCGGCGAGGTAGGCGAGCTCCGCGGGGGCCGATCGCCACGAGGCCGTCACCACGGACGCGCCGACGCGGGCCAGCGCGACCTGGCACATCAGGAACTCGGGGCGGTTCTTGAGCGCGAGCAGCGCGGTGACGCCCGGGCCGACGCCGCGCCGGTCGAGCGCGCAGCCCAGCCGATCGATGGCCTCGTTCAGCGCGAAGAACGAGTAGACCCGATCCTCGGCCGGCGGCCCCGCGCCTCGCTCCTCCGCGCGGGACGCCAGGCTTGCGAGGCTCCGCGGCTCGATCACGGCGATCCGGTGCGGGCTGTTCTCGGCGTGGAAGCGGAACAGGAGCGACGGGTTCGCCTTGCCCCTCGCGAGCTCGCGCGCGAGCACCCTGAGCCCCGGCCAACGCAGCGCGGCGAGGAGCCCTGCCTGCGTCACCGCCCGGCCGGCGGCGAGCGTCGCCTCGATCGTGTTTCGCCCGGCCGCCAGCGCGGCCCTGACCCCACCGAGTTCCATGACCGGCGACTTTACTCTGGCCCGCATGCGCCGTGGTAGGGTGGGTCCCGTGACGGATGCTGACCGCCGCTCAGCCCAGCGCGCCGCGATCGAGCTGAGCGTAGAGTACAAACGGCTCAACACGTTCTTCGCCGACTACACGCGCAACATCTCGAAAGGCGGGACGTTCATCCGGACGGATCGCCCGCTCGCGATCGGCACCGAGTTCGTGTTCGCCCTCTCGATCCGGAACCTGGCCGAGCCGCTCCGCCTTCGCGGGCGGGTGAAGTGGATCGTCACGTCCGCCGAGGCGACAGAGTCGGCTCCGGCGGGGATGGGGATCGAGTTCCAGTACGCGAGCGACGCGGAGCGCGGCGCCACCGAGGCGGTGGTCGAGCAGCTGATGATGAGCGAGCTCGGCGAGACGCTCGCCTCCAAGCTGCTCGGCCGCAAGCTCGGCGACGGCTCGCGGTAGCGCCGGAGACGGAGCGGCCCCCGAGGGGATGCGCTCACGCTTCCCCCGTGTACACTGGCTCGCAATGTCGCTGCCGCCCCTGTTCCCTCGGCGCCGTCTCGCTCGGGGTCTCGCCGCGCTCGCCCTCGCGCTCTCTCCCGTCGCCTGCGCGGCCTCTGGCTCGCCGGGGGCGAAGGGGCCGCCAGGCGCCGAGGGCCGCGTCGCTGCCGTCGAGGTCCGCGACGCCGATTTCTCCGCCAGCCTGTACACGATCGTGCGCGACGGCAAGCAGAGCCCGCAGCGCACCGGCCTGCTCATCGGCGTGGTCCGCAGGCAGCTCGCGCACGCCGCGGGGCGCTTCAACGCGGGGCAGCCCGACCGGGCCGTCGACAGCGTCCTCGGTGCGCTCTCCCTCGTCCGTCCAGGCGAGGGGCGCGCCGAGATGATCGACGCCGTGGGCGAGCGCGCCATCGCCGGCGCGATCGATCGGCTGAGCCCGCGCGGCGACGAGGGGCGGGTGCGGGCCCTCATGGAGCTCCGCTCCGCCGCGCTGCCGAGCGGGAGCCGGGCCCGCGCCGAGAGCGACGAGCACCTCGCCGCGCTCGAGCAATGGATGAAGGAGACGCGCACCGGCGGGCCGCTCGAGCAGCTCGGCGCGGATCAGCGCGCGGCCGTCTCGCGCGCCCTCGTCGACGGCCGCGCGGAGTCCATCCAGCGCGCGGCCGCCGCCACCGTGGCGTGGATCGATCGGGCGATCGAGTTCAACATCGAGTACCGGCAAGGCGGCGCGAGGCCGGAGCGCGAGGAGGCGGTCGAGGCGGCGCGCGCGCTGGAGTCGGGCGGCGCGAGCCTGGCGGCGCTGTTCCTCCGCTTCGGGGACGCGAAGGGCGCGATCGACCAGATCGACCGCACGAGCGTGCGCCGGGTGATCCCGCCGGGCCTCTACCAGCGGCTCAAGGCCGCCGCCACCGACGACGACGCGGTCTCGTGGCAGGCGCTCGCCGCCGCCTTCGCGCAGCACGAGGCGCAGGAGCGCGACGCGGAGACCGGGATGCGGCAGGATCTGCTCGACGGGGCGATCTGGGGCGCGGCCCTCGAGGCCTACCGGCGCGACCCGCTGAACTACGACAGCGCCACGCTCCTCTCCCAGGTGATGATCCGCCTCGGCATGTCCGAGGCGACGCCGCTCGTGATCGCCGGCGCGCTCGGCGATCGGCCGAGCCCCGGCGCGCTCGGCGCCGCGCTCGGGCTCGTGCTGAGCGCGCTCTCGGAGGAGGCGTCGAACGACGATTTCGAGGCGGCCCGGCGCACCTACAACGCGGCGGGGCCGCTGCTCGTGCTCGCCGATCAGGCGGCGCGCGGCGGCGGCGCGCTCGATCCGTCGGGCGCGCGCGTCCGCTCCCTCATGGCGTCGGTCGAGCTGCGCGCTGGCAACCTCGTGGCCGCGCTGCCGCTGCTCCGCGCGGCGACGGCGGCCGAGCCGACGGTCAACGGGCTCACGCTGCTCGCGATGGCCGAGCGGCAGTCCGGCGAGCCCCAGGCCGCGCTCGAGGACGTGCGGCGGGCGCTGGGCGCGCCGGACGCGCGCAGCGCGCCGCTCGAGATCATCCAGGCGCACCTGCTCGCGTTCGAGCTCCACCGCGACGCTGGCACGCAGGACCGGGCGAAGGAGTCGCTCGACGCGGCGCTCGCCGCCGCGCTCGACACCCGGCAGCGCGCCCGGGATCCCGGCGCGAAGGCGCGGACGGAGCGGCTGCTCGGGCGCATCCTCGACGGCTATGGCGACGAGAAGGGCGCGACCCGGGCGTACGACCGGGCGTTCGCCCTGGTCGCGGCCGAGCCGCCGCAGCTCGGCGCCACGATGCTCGACGCCGTGGGGCGCGCGCTCGTGGAGCGCGATCTCCCCGCCGCGCGGCGCGCGCTGAAGCGCGGCCTCGAGGCGAACGTGGACGAGGAGGATCTCGTCTACGGCGGGCTCTGGGTCCTGCTGCTGGAGCGCGCCCTCGGCGTCGCGACCGACGGCACCGCGGGCCGCGCGCTGGACAGCGCGACGAGCCGCGCGTCCTGGACGGGGAAGCTCGCGGCCTGGGCGAACGGTGGGCTCAACGACGCGGATCTCGGCAGGCTCGCCCGGAGCGCGGCGCAGCGGGTGGAGGCGCAATTTTACACGGCGATGGCCAGGAAGGCGGCGGGGGATGCCGGCGCGGACGAGCGTCTCCGCGCGGTGTCGAAGAGCCCCGTGATCGACCTGCTCGAGGTGCACCTCGCGCGCGAGATGCTTGCGCCCGTGCTGCACCTCGATCTGCCCCGCAACGCGGGCCTTCCGTAGAGCGCGCCAGCGATCCCGCGCGGGATGGCCGGCGCCGGATGTGCGATGGGGTCTCCGCTGGTCAGGTGGCGAGTTGGTCGGATGACCAGCGCGGAGCGCGCGACGCGGAGCGCTACTGGCGCGCGGAGCGCGCGACGCTGCGCGCCAACAGCGCGTGGAAGGAATAAAGGGCTTCCACGCGTGCGCCTTGTCGTTCGATCATCGATGAATGTCCGATGACCGGAACGATCCGCTCGAGAAGCTCACCGCCGCTCACCGGAGCCTGGAAGAGAACCTGAACGATCTCGCGCGCGCCGCGCGGGCGCTCAGCGAGCCGCGCGGGCGCGCCGCCGCGCTCGAGGGTCTCTCCAGCGTGGTGTCCTACTTCGAGCGGTCGATGAGCCGGCATCGCGAGGACGAGGAGCGCTCGCTGTACCCGCGGCTCGCGGTGCTCGAGGCGATCGCGCCGACCCTCGAGCGTCTCCGGCAGGAGCACAAGGCGCAACAGCGCGCGATCGACGCGCTGCGCGCCGCGATCGACAGAGACGGCGGCCCCGAGGCCGTGGAGACGATCCCCCAGCTCATCGAGGACCTGCGCGTCGCGCACCATCGCCACGTCGAGTGCGAGGAGCAGGAGGTATTTCCGGCCGCTCGCCGGTTCCTGCAGGCCTCGGCCAAGCAGGGGATCTGGAACGAGATGGAGACGCGCCGAGGGCGCGGCGGGCAAGGCAACCCGGCCAAGGGCATCAGCGGGCGACCCTACCGCCCGGGCGGGATGCGCAGGGGCCCGTAGCACCCGCCCCGGGGGATGCGTCGCGGCCGCGATCGCTCGGCGCGGTCGACTGGAGACCGTTCCTAGAACTGCTCCTCGCGCGCGCGCTCGAGCGCGGCGCGCAGGTAGTTCTGCGCTCGAAGCGTGTGCGCCCCGTCGGGGTGCTGGTCCAGGTGGCTGCGGAACGCCTCCGCCGATTGCATGAAGCTCCCCAGTCGATAGAGGGTGACGCCGCGGGCGAGGTGCCTGGGATAGGAGGGGTCGAGCGCAGCGATCTCGTCGATCTTCTTCAGGCGATACTGCTCCTCGGCGCGCCGCGCCTCCGCTGCGCGGATCGCCGCCGCGGGCGCGCGCGGCCCCGAGCCGCCCGCCTGCTCAAGACGCGCCGCCGTCTCCTCGTCGGGAGGAGCAGGAAGGGCCTGCGCGCTCCTCGCGGCGACGGTCGGGTGCGCGAGCAAGAACTTGAACAGCGCGCGCTCCTCGTCGAGCGCCGGGGCGAGCGGATCTCGCTGGACGCCGACGATGGCGCTCCAGCGCTTCTTGAAGAGCACGCCGAGCACGACGCCATCCATGGCGACGCGGCGGGCCCCCTCCCCGCCGCCGCGCTGCGCCTCCCCCTGCTCCAGCCAGGCGTTTCGGCGGAGCAGCCCGACGAAGTCGCCGCCGAGCTCGCGCAGCTCGTCGGACTCCTCGCCTGTCGCCTCGAAGCGGCGCACCTCGCGCACGAACGCTCTCAGCTGGTAGGCGCGCAGCCGGAGCACCGCCTCGTCCCCCTGGGCGAGGGCGGGACCCACGGCGCCGCTCACGCGCGCGCGCGCGGCCAGGAGCTCGGCCTCGGTATGATCCGCGTCGGCGTCCACGAGCCCGAACGCGCGGACGGCGGAGCCGAGCTCGCGCACCTCGGTGTCGAGCCCGAGCTCCTCGGCCTCGCGAGCGCGGGTGATGTCCGCGTCTCGCACGCGCGCGAGGGCTCGCGCGTCCGCGAGCGGCAGCGGCAGCTCGGCCGGCTCGACCGACCGCGGCACGGCGAGGACCGCGGCCGAGCCCGCGATGAACACGGCCACGAGCCCCGGCTCCCAGCCCTCGAGGTGCCGCTTCCAGCCGCGGCGCGCCCCCGCGTCGGCCCTCGTGGACGACGCGACCGCGGGGGTGCTGCTGCTGCCGCTTTTGCTCGAGCGACTCGAGCGACTCGAAGAAGAACTCGAGTGCGGCTCCCGGCGCTTGACAGCGACGCTCTCGGCTCGCGACATTGATCGTCTCCTCTGCGCTCCAGAATACCCCACGCGGCGCGCCTCAGCGCCGCGCAGCTAGCCAGCGAGGAACGTGCGAGATCACCGGAAGCACCCGCGCAAGCAAATCGAGCTCTCGATCGCGTTCCGGATCGGTGACGGCCCGCGCGTCGACGCGATATGCCGCGACCTAAGCCTCGGCGGGATGTTCATCGAGACGAGCTCGCCGGCTCCCTTCGGCGCGACCGTCGAGGTGCTGCTGTCCCTGCAAGGACTGAAGCAGGCCGCCGTGATCCCGTCGGTTGTACGATGGACCACCCCCGAGGGGATGGGGGTGCAGTTCGGCGTGATGGGCGCGAGAGAAACCTACGCGCTCACGCAGCTCCTAGGCTCGCTCTAGAGCGGCAGTCTAGAGCTAGGCTCGCTCTAGAGCGGCGGTCACCCGCACAGGAGACGGGTCCAGATCGGCGTTTTCGGCGCGCAGGCGCACTCGAGTGCGCCGAGCACCGAAAACGTCGAGATGGGCCCGTCTCCGAAGCGGGTGGCCGCCGCTCAGTCGTCGATGGTCAGGGGGATGTCGAGCTGCCTCGAGCCTCCGGCGAAGCGACCTCGGTAGAGGCCCTCGGCGCAGGACTGCAGCGCCGGGCGGAGCGGCGGGTTGAAGCGCAGGGCGGCGACGCTGCCGTCGGGGCGCACGGAGACGTGCAGCGTCGAGACGATCGAGCGGCGGACCGAGGACCTGCTGCCCGCGCTCTCTCGCGCAAAGCAGCTCGAGAGCAGCGACTGCACGGAGGCCGGCGTGAGCGCCGGCGGGCTAGGTGCTTCCTGCGCCTCCGGGACCGGCGGCGCGAGGGCAGGCGGGGGCTCGGTCGTCAGCGGCGACAGCGGCGCATTCGGCTCGGCGACCGACGGAGCGACGGGCTCCTCCGCGCGAGCCACGACCGCCGGGGCCAGAGCGGCTCCGCCCGGCGGACGCGCGCCGATGGCCGGCTGGGGCGGAGCAGGTGCAGGCGCCGGCTCCGGCGGCGCGACCTCGGCGGCGCCGCCCTGCGGCGCGGGGCGATCGAGGAGGCGCGCCTCGCGGCCGCCGTCGAGCGAGAAGGTGCCGCGCGACGGGCCGACGAGGAGGTGCGCGGTGGTGGCGCCGCGGTACGCCGCGGGGCCGACCGCGACGGTGCCGTGCTCCACGTCGACCTCCACGCGGCCCTCCAGCCGGGTCACGGTGAAGAGCGTGCCGTGCACCGCGACGCGGGTGCCGTCCACCTCGACGGCGAACGCCTCGACGAGCCCCTCCTCGGGCGCGCGCGTGACGACGTCGGCGCGCACCGAGCCCCGCTCGAGCGAGATCACGTGGCCGACCCCCGCCGCGCCCACGGCGCGCACGACGGCGCGGCTGTCCGGCAGGAGCGTCCAGCGCACCGAGCCGACGTCGACGAAGGAGACCGCGTGGTCAGCGGTCTCGATGGAGTCGCCAGGCCGGAGGGCGCGGAAGTCCAGGTCGCCGGACGCCTGGTCGCCGCCGGCTGCCGCGGGGACCTCGGCGAGATCGCGGGCGCGCGGCGGCGTCGACGTCGCCGTGACGGGCGGGGCGGACCGCCCGGCCGCGAGGACCGCGAACGCGATGGCCGCCGCCGCCGCCGCGAACCCGAGCGCGCGCCCGAGCGGCGAGCGCTGCGGCGGCGCGGCGCGGTGGACAGGAGCGGCCCGCTCGATCCGCGCGAACAGCTCGCGCTCGATCGTCTCCCAGCGCGGCTCGGGCGGCTCCTCGGCGCGGAGCAACCGCTCCATGTGCTCGCGTGCCCGATCGTAGTGCTTTGCGCCGCTCATGCGTCCTCCGCGTCGACAGCCGATGGATCCGCCGCGGGATATCCCACGGCGGCGCCCCCCACGGAAACGCGCGCGCGCGCCGCTGCCGGACCGGCGCCGTCCGGCTTGTCCGCGCCGCCCTCGGCCAGCTCGGCGGCGAGCTGGGCGAGCGCGGGCTCGGCGCGCATCATCGCCTCGATCTCGCGGCGCGCATAGAACAGGCGCGTCCGCACCGTCAGGACCGGCGCGCCGACGATCTCGGCGATCTCGGTCGGCGGGATCCCCTCGAGCTCGTGCAGGACGTAGACGACCCGCTTCTTCTCGGGCAGGCGCTCCAGCACCCGCCGAAAGGCGTCGATCCTGCGAGCGCGAGCGGCGTCCTCGTCCGGGAGCATGCCGCGGTCCACCTCGATATCGACGCCGAGCTCGCCCACGAACACCGGCCGGCAGCGGGCAGCGCGCCGCGCCATCAGCACGGCATTGACCGTCACCCGGTGGAGCCACGTCGTGAACTTCGATTGCCCCCGGAAGTCGCCCAGGCTCCGGTGCACCTGGATGAACACCTCCTGGATGACGTCCTCGACGTCGGCGGTCGGCCCGAGCATCCTGAAGACGAGCCGCGCGACGTCGCGGCGGTAGCGGCGGAAGATCTCTGCGAACGCCGTCGGGTCACCGCTCTGGAAGCGGCGTATCCACTCGCCCCCGTCGTCGGGCTCGGTCACCTGCGGAAGCCTACCCGCCCCCTCGGCGCTCATGGAGCTCGACGGAGAGACGACGAGCGCCGGACGACGAGCGCGGTCACCGCCCGCAAACGCGACGTCGAGCGCCGCGTGGGCGTCTCTGGCAGCGCACTCGGGCAGGTCGTCGCCACGGCCGTCCGGCGCAGCCGTGTCACCAGGGAAGAACGACCGCGAGAGGTGCACCCACAGCGCCCCCGTCTCGACCGCCACGGTATGCACGGAGGGCTCTGATGCGCCGAGCCGCCGGATCATTCATGGCGCCGCACGGCCGCCCCCACCCGGGCGGCGGTTACGCCGAACGCAGAAAAGTTGTTCCTTGAGCCACATTGGCGCGACCTTCCGGCGCATGATCTTCATCGCCGTATCGCTGACCGTGGCCCTCGTCGCCGCCGACCTGCTCGATCTCGGCTCCCGCCGCCGCGATCGCGTGTAGCGAGCGCCTTCAGCCCCTGACAAAAAAGCCCGGCTGGAGCCCGCGCCGGCCTCAGGCCAACGAGCGCTCCAGCCGGGTGAGTCGAGAGATCACGGCGCCGTCCGGGTCGTCCCCGTCGGCTTCAGCCCGCGGCCTCGGCCCCCGCCGCGCCGCCCTTCTTCGGCAGGTCGAAGAGCGCCGACAGCTCGACCTTCTCCTGCTTCTTCTGCTCGAGGAGCCGGTTGACCGCGCGAAGCACGCGCGTCTTCGCGGGGCCGCTGATCGGCTTGCCCTGCAGCGCGGCGCTCAGCGTGCGGTCGGTCACGGGACGACCGCTGCGCGGCTTCTTGGTCCCGGCCGCCTCCTTCTTCTTGGCGGCGTCCTCGCTGCCACGCGCCAGCCGCTTGGTCAGGCGGATCGCCCGATCCTCCGGCTGCAGCCGCTCGATCTTCACCGACGCCGCGATGATGCGGCGGGGGTCGATCTTCTTTTCCTTCAAGAAATCTTCGATCTTGGTACCCATCGTCGTCACTTGCCCCGAAAGGGCGGCGACCCTATCACGCGCGGCGCCGTCGTGCATCTGCGACGTTTACGCTGCGACGTTTACCCTTTGCGCGGCCCTGGGGTAGCTTGTCGCGGTGACCCTCCTGCCTGAGCTCGACGAAGCCGCGCGCGTCATTCGTGAACGAATTCCAGTGCCTCCGCGCGTCGGTGTGGTGCTGGGATCAGGGCTCGGCGGCTGGGGCGACGAGCTCGCCGAGCTCGTGAAGGTGCCCTACGCGGACCTCCCCGGCATGCCCCGGCCGGCCGTCGCCGGGCACCCCGGCTTCCTCTGCGCCGGCCGCGTCGGGGACGTGCCGGTCGCCTGCCTGCAGGGGCGCGCGCACCTCTACGAGGGGCACCCGCTGGCGAAGGTGGTGTTCGGCGTGCGGGTGCTCGCCCGGCTCGGCTGTCGCGCCGTGCTGCTGACGAACGCGGCCGGCGGCATCAACCTGGGGTTCGCCGCCGGCGACCTGATGCTGCTCACCGATCATCTGAACCTGATGGGAGCGAACCCGCTGGTCGGGCCGAACGACGAGGCGCTCGGCAAGCGCTTCCCCGACATGACCTACGCGCACGATCCGCGGCTGATCGAGCTCGCCAGGGCGGCGGCGGACGACGCGGGCGTCGCCCTGCGCGAGGGGGTCTACGCCGCGCTGCTCGGGCCGACGTACGAGACGCCCGCCGAGATCCGCATGCTGCGCACGCTCGGGGCCGATGCGGTCGGGATGAGCACGGTCCCGGAGATCATCGCGCTCAGGCACATGGGCGTGCCGGCCGCGGCCATCTCGTGCGTCACGAACCTCGCCGCGGGGCTGACCAAGCGCGAGCTCGACCACAAGGAGGTCGAGGAGACGGCCCGAGAGGCGCGCGCCCGGTTCACGGCGCTGCTCTCGGCGTGGGTCCGCCGCGTAGGCGCCGACGTCGCGGCCGGGAGCTCGGCGTCGTGAGCCGCGCTCCGCACGACGCCTGCCACGACGCCGGCGACGCGCCCGCCTCCCCCGAGGCGGCGCAGGCGATCGACTGGGACGCGCTCGACCGGGCCGCCCTCGCCGTCCGGACGAGGGCGCACGCGCCGTACTCCAGTTACCGGGTGGGCGCGGCGATCGTCGTGCGATCCGGCCGCGTGTTCACCGGCTGCAACGTCGAGAACGCCTCGTACGGGCTCACCATCTGCGCGGAGCGCTCCGCCATCGTGCAGATGGTCGCGGCCGGCGAGCGCGATCCGATCGCGCTCACCGTCGCCACCAGCGGGCCCGTGCTCGGGAGCCCGTGCGGCATGTGCCGGCAGACCCTCGCGGAGTTCGCCGTGGAACTCCCGATCCGCCTCATCGCCGCCGAGGCCGACGGCGTGCCGCCGCGGACCACCTCGCTGTCGGCGCTGCTCCCCGAGGCGTTCGGGGCGGCCGCGCTCTCGCGCTGATCGCCCCGAGCGCCCTCCAGGGAGCGCCGAGGGCTCACTCGATCGAGAGCGCCTCGGCTTGATCGATCTGCGACAGCGCCGCGGCGAGCGCCTCCCGCGCGCGCTCGAGCGAGACGCGGTCCTCGCCCCACTTCGAGCGTGCCTTCTGCAGGCGGGCGCGCTCGACGGCGAGATGCTCGGTGAGCTGCTCGCCGTGCGCCCGCAGGGTGTCGCGCTCCTCGGTCCGCTGCGAGAGCTGAGCGCCGAGCTCGCTCCCGCGCCGGTCGGCCTCGGCGAGCCGGCCCTGGAGCGCCTCGATGGATTGCGCCCGCTCGGCGAGCTCGCCCAGCAAGCGCTCGCGCTCCGCGGCGGCCGCGGAGAGCTCGCCTGCGCGCTGCTCCAGCTGCTGATCGAGCTCCTGCGTCCGGGCCTCGAGGTTCGCGATCTGGCTGCGCGCCTGCCCGAGCTCGGTGGAGAGGCCGCGGGCGACCTCGTCCAGCTCGCGCCGCTGCGCCGCCCAGGCGGCCTCCCGCTCGGCGGTCTCGGCCTGGTGCGCCGCGCGCGTGTCGGCGAGCGTCTGCGCGTGCGCGGCCTCGAGCTGCGCCTGCCGCTCGGCGGCGCGCTCCTCGAGCTCGGCCACCCGCTTCGCGTGGGCCTGCTCGGCGTCGCGGACGGCCTGCTCGCGCTCCTCGATGAGCTCGCGCTCCCGCGCCGCGAGCTGCGCTGCGAAGCTCTCTCGCGCGGCCGCGAGCGCCCGCGCGTGCTCCTCCGTTTGCTGAGCGACCGCCCGCGCGTGCTCCTCGGCCTGCCCCTCGAGGGCGCGCGCGTGCTCGGTCTGGAGGCGTTGCAGCGCGCTCGCGTGCTCGCGATCCCGCCGTCCGATCTCGTCCGCGTGCTCGCTCCGGAGCGCCTCGACGGCGCTCGCGTGTTCGCCCCGCAGCGACTCCAGCGCGGACGCGTGCTCGCCCCGCAGCGCCTCCAGCGCGGACGCGTGTTCGCCCCGCAGCGACTCCAGCTCGGACGCGTGCCCAGCCTGCTGCTTCTCGAGCGCGGCGGCGTGCTCGGCGCGAGTCCCCTGGAGCGCGGCGGCGTGCTCCGCCTGCGCGCGCTCCAGAGCGGCGGCGTGCTCGCTGCGCGCCGTGTCCAGCGCAGCGGCGTGCTCGCTGCGCGCCGTGTCCAGCGCGGCGGCGTGCTCGCTGCGCGCCGTGTCCAGCACAGCGGCGTGCTCCCGGTCGCGCCGCTCCGTCGCGGCTTCGTGCTCGCGCCGCAGCGCCTCGACGGCGGCCTCGTGCTCGCGCCTCGCCGCGTCGAGCGCCCCGGCGTGCTCGGACCGCAGGCCCTCCATGGCAGCGGCGTGCTCGGTCTTCGCCCCCTCCGCCGCCGCCGCATGCTCGGCCCGGAGGCGGTCCAGCGCCGCGGCGTGCTCGCCGGTCAGCTTCTCGGTGGCGGCGCGATGCTCGGCAGCCTGCTGCTCGCGCCGGGCGGCGTGCTCGGCGTTGAGCCGCTCGATCTCCGCCCGGTGCCCCGCGGCCGCCTGCTCGAAGCGCTCGCGCTCCGCCTGCGCGCTCTCCTCGAGCTCGCGCTGCGCCGAGGCCTCGACGGCGGCGATCGCTTGTGTCTTCTCGTCCGCCGCCGCGCGCAGCGCCTCGGTGTGCGCCGCCTCCGCGTCCATCAGCGCCTGCCGGGCCGCCGAGAGATCCGCGTCGCGGGCGGCGATCTGCCCCTGCAGCTTCTCCGCGCGCGCCTTGAAGTCGTCGGCGCGCTTCGCGGCGAGCTCCTTGTCCGCGCGGAGCGACGCGACCTGCCCGTCGAGGTCCTCGCTCGCGCGCTCGAGCTCCAGGATCCTGTCGACCTGATCGGCCTTCTCCCGCTCGAGCGACAGCGACTGATCCCGGAGCTCCAGCAGCTCCTTGTCCTTGCGCGACATCTGGTCGCGGAGCGCGAGGATCTCCTTGTCCTTCTTGTTCAGCGCCTCGCGCAGATCCAGGAACTCGCGGCTCGACACGCCGCCGGGCCTGGAGCCGGCGCCGCCGCCGGCCGCGAGCTTCACCTTGAGCTCGTCGAGCTCGCGCCGCAGGCGGGCCGCCTCCTGGCTGCCGTCGTTCGCCGAGGAGAGCTCGCCCTCGAGGCGGAGCGAGGTCGCGCGCGCGGCCGCGACTTCCTTGGTGAGGCGGACGATCTCGCCCTTGGATCTGTCCAGCTCGCCACGCAGGCGCTCGATCTCGGCCGGATCGGCGTCGGAGCGAGGCGGCGCGGGCGGCGCAGGGGTCAGCCGCCCGCGCTCGGAGATCGGCGCCCGGTACGCGGCTCCGCGCTCGGAGATCGGAGCCCGGTACGCGGCCCCGCGCTCGGAGACCGGCGCCCGGTACGCGGCCACCGGCGACGAGCTCACGGGCGGCGGCGCCGAGGCTGGTACGGGCGTCTTCGTGGGCGCCAGCGTCCGCGTCGACGGCGCGACCGAGGGCCTGACGTCGGTCCGCTCCTCCTCCTCGTCGCGGATCAGCCGGGTGAACGCGCCGCCGATGAACTCCTCGATGTCCTCGTCCGACTTGCGGACGTCGGACCGCGGCGCGGCGCCCTGCGGGGGCCTCGGCGGAGCTGACGCCCGGGCGCGCTCCTGCGCGGCGGCGACAGGGGGCGCCGACGGTATGGCGGCAGGCGGCGGCGCCGCGGACAGCGGTCTCGGCGCCGCGGACGGCGGCCTCGGCGCGGCGGACGGCGGCACCACGGACGGGGCAGCGGCGGCGGGCGGCGGGGGCGCGGCGGACGGCGGCCTCGGCACCGGCGGCGGGACCGACGGCGCAGCAGCGGGCGGAGGCGCGACGCTCGCGGGCGTGCCGTTCGAGGACACGGCGGCCGTGATGATCGTGGGATCGCCCGAGTCCTCGTCGATGTCGGCCTCGAGCACCTCGGCCTCGTCGATCATGATCGGATCGGCCTCCGCATCGTCCCCGTCGATCGGGACATAGTTGCGGATGTGCTCGAGGAGCTCGCCGAACGCGATCGGCTTGTGAATGTAGTCCTCCGCGCGCGTCCTGAGCTTCCGGTGCTGCTCGAACGTCTCTTCGCTCGACTCGCTCGACATGATGACGAGCGGGACGTCCTTGAGCTGCACGTCCTTCTTGAGCTTGTTGCAGACCGAGAAGCCGTTCATGCGCGGCAGCTCGATCGACAGCAGGATGAGGTCAGGGCGCTCGGCCGCAGCCGCCTGCAGGCCGACGTTGCCGTCGTCGACCACCTGAACGGTGCAGCCGAGGCGGCCCAATTCCGTGCGGAGCTCCCCGGCAAACGCCGGATCGCTCTCAAATACGAGGACTTTCGTCATGTTCCGGGGTGTGCGCGGGTTCGGAGGGGAAACCAAGATATCGGCCCCCTTCGACGAGTGTCAAACACGAGGCTGGCGGCGCAGCTCAGGTCGCGCGGTCGCCGTCCGCCTGCCAATCCTGTCGACGGCGCGCCGAGCGGAAATCGCCCGGCCGGGCGCGATACCGCACAATCCTACATGGCCCTTGCCGGGAAGGGGGAAGACCGCGGAGGAGCCGCGCGCTCGCCGATCAGGGCGCGACGAAGTGGCCGGGCGCCTCGTCTCCGAAGCACAGGCCCATCTCACGGGCCGTGACGACCGTGTCCGAGTCGAGCGGCACCGTCTTCGTCTTGCCGGCGACCTCCTCGAGGGGGACGAGCTCGATCCGGTTCGCTCGCAGCGCCACCATCCCGCTGCCGCAGTCCTCGACGAGGCAGCGCGCCGCGGCCGCGCCGAAGCGGAGGGCGAGCAAGCGATCCGCCGTCGTGGGTCCGCCGCCTCGCTGGAGGTGGCCGAGCACCATCGAGCGCGCTTCCTTGCCGGTGCGGGCCGCGAGCTCCTTCGCCACGCGCTCGGCCACGCCCCCGAGCACGGCGGTGCGGCGGAAGGCGTCGCCCGCGTCCTTGATGATCAGCTCGCCCCCTTGCGCGTGCGCCCCCTCGGCCGCCACGACGATGGAGAAGCGCCGCCCGCGCGACTCCCGCAGGCGGATCTTCTCGGCGATCGCCTCGAACCGGAACGGGATCTCCGGCATCAGGATGGCGTCGGCTCCGCCGGCGATCCCGGCGTTGAGCGCGATCCAGCCCGCGTGCCGCCCCATCACCTCCACGACCATGATCCGCTCGTGCGCCTCGGTCGTGGTGTGGAGCCGGTCGAGCGCCTCGGTCGCGATGGAGACCGCCGTGTCGAAGCCGAACGTGAGGTCCGTGCAGCAGACGTCGTTGTCGATCGTCTTCGGTACGCCGATGACGAGGGGCAGCCCGCGCTGGAGCAGCTGGTGCGCGATCCGCATGGAGCCGTCGCCGCCCACCGAGATGAGCGCGTCGAACCCCTCCGCGCGGAACCGCCGCACGAGATCCTCGGACCGATCCCGGGGCACGAGCCCGTGCTCGCCTGGCGTCGGGTAGTGGAACGGATCGCCGCGGTTCGCGGTGCCCAGGATGGTGCCCCCGAGGTGCGCGATGCCCCGGACCCGCTCGCGATCCAGGCGGATGAGCCCGTCCGGAGCGTCGTCGAGCAGCCCGCGGTACCCCTGCCGGATCCCCCAGACCTCCCAGCCACGCTCGAGCGCGCCGAGCGTGGCCGCGCGGATCACAGCGTTGAGCCCCGGCGCGTCGCCTCCGCCGGTACTGATAGCGATCTTTCGTCCCGCCATGACGCTCGCAGCATCGCGAGCCGCCCCCGGAGACGCAATAGACATCTCCTCGGCCTGGCCTCGAAAGGCTCGGATGCGCGCAACGATGCGGCGGCGCGACGACGGGGGACGGCGGCGAACGCGGCGCGCTGGAGGAGCCCAGGGAGCGCGGCGAGGGAGGGCGTGCCTGCGCGAAGCGGCCTTCGCACCCGGCGCGCGCGTGCGTCGTGTGGTCGGGTCCGCCGCGGGGAGGGTGTCGATCTGGAGGAGCGCAGGCATGACGGTCGCGAGCGCCGGCGACAGGGTATAGGGGGCGTGCGCATGCGATCACCCCGGCTGCGTGCCCCTGTATGAACCGCGCCACCCTGATCCGAGGCATCCAGCTCATCGTCACGCTGACGCTCGCGTCGTTCGCTTACGTCCTCTACAGCGAGATCCACGACAAGCAGGCGAGCCTCACCGCCGCGTTCGCGCACGTGCGCCCGGGCTGGCTGCTCGTCGGCGCCGTGCTGGCGCTGCAAGAGGGCGTGTTCGGAGGCCTCAGGATCTGGAGCCTCGGGCGCGTCCTCTGGCCCGAGCTCCGCCTCCGCACCGCGGTGACCTCGGAGTTCGTGCTGATGTTCTGCGCCGGGGTGACCCCCGGGCAGGCCGGCGCGGCGCCGTCGCAGGCCGCCGTGCTCGTGCACGGCGGCATGCGGCTCGTCGACGTGGCCACGGCCGAGCTCCTCACCGCCTCGTGCACGATCACCTTCTTCCTCCTGTCCGCCCTCGTCATCTTCGCGCTCCAGCAGGGCGGGATGCTGGTCGTGCAGGCGGGCCCGCAGATCGAGTGGCTGCTCATCTTCACCGTCGCGATGTTCGGCTCGGCCCTCGTCGCGCTGATCGCCGCGGCGGCGTACCCGCCCCTCCTCAAGGGGATCGTCCGCGCGCTGTCGGTGCCGCTCGGGAAGCTGCTGCGCGCCGCCCTGCTGGGCGCCCGGCGCGTGCCCCGGCTGCGAGCCCGCGCCGAGGCCGCGCTCGCCGCCCCCGGCGCCACGACCGCGCGCCTGCTGCTGAGCGTGGACGAGTTCCACCAGGGCTTCCGCATCTACATGCGCCGCGGCAAGCGCGCCTACGCCGCCGCCCTGCTGCTCACGTTCGGCTTCTTCTGCTCGCGGTTCGCCGTCGCCTACTTCATCCTGCTCGGGCTCGGCATTCCGACCTCGCCCTCGACGTTCGTCGCGGTAGGCCCGCCGATCGTGCAGGTCGTCCTGATCCAGACGCTGCTCAACTTCGCGCTCTACATGACCCCCACACCAGGCGCGAGCGGCGTCGCCGAGCTCGGCTCGAACGCGCTCATGTCGCCCTGGGTCCACGGCGCGTTCGTGGTGCCGTACGTCGTCCTCTGGCGGGTGCTCACCCTGTTCCTCTGCATGTTCGTCGGGGGGGTCTACGTCTTCCGCTACCTCGGCACCGACGTGCTCGAGGAGCGCGTGAAGCAGACGGAGGCAGAGAAGCGCGCGCTCGCGGAGGCGGCGCGCGCCGGGAGGGCGCCGCTGGATGGGGAGGACGCCGCCGACCGGCAGCGAGGCGTGGGGTGACGCGGGAACGGGGTTGGCCTGGCTGGCGCAGGCCGGCTCACGCCAGCCGCGCCAGCCCCGCCCGGCGCAGGATCAGCGCGCGGGGATCGGCACGGCCGCGAACTGGACGAGCTTCCCGCGCCGCACCTTGAGGAGGGCGACCGACCCGTCCTTGAGCTTGCCGATGGCCGCGCGGAGGCCGGCGACATCCTTCACGGGGGCGCCGTTCACCTCGAGGATCACGTCGCCCACCTCGATCTCCTGGACCTTGCTGCCCGAGGCGAACCCGTCGACCCGCACCCCGCCGCCCGGGGCCTCGGAGACCTGGATGCCGAGCTTCTCGGCGCTCAGCTGGCGCTCGGGCCGGGCGCCCTGGCTCGGCCGCTCACGGCCCGCCGCGTCGCCCTCCTCGTCTTGCAGCGCGTCCAGCTTGGCCGTGACCTGTTGCTGCTTCTGGGCGCGCACCAGCGTCACCGCGATCTCGGCGCCGGGCGCGTTGCGCGCCACGTTGCGCCGCAGCTCCTCGGCGTGGTTGATGGGGACGCCGTTCACGTTCACGATCACGTCGCCCGGCTTGATGCCGGCGCGCGCGGCCGCGCCGCCCGGCTCGACCTCGGCGACGAGCGCGCCCCGAGGCCCGTCCAGGTGGAGCGCGCTGGCGAGATCGCGCGTGACGGGCTGGAACAGGAGGCCGAGCTTGCCGCGCTCGACGAAGCCCTTCTCACGGAGCTGCGGGAGCACGTCCTTCAGCGCGTCGATCGGGATCGCGAAGCCGATGCCGTTCGCGCCCGCCCGGATCGCGGTGTTGATGCCCACGACCTCGCCCCGCCAGTTGAACAGCGGGCCGCCGCTGTTGCCCGGGTTGATCGACGCGTCGGTCTGGATGAAGTCGTCGTACGGCCCAGCGCCGATCGCGCGCGCCTTCGCGCTGACGATGCCGAGCGTGACCGTGTGGCCGAGCCCGAAGGGGTTGCCGACCGCGAGCACGTGCTCGCCGACCCGCAGCTGCTCGCTCGCCCCGAGCGGCGCCACAGGCAGGCCGCTCGCGCCCTTCAGGCGGAGGAGCGCGAGATCGAGCTTGGGATCGCGGCCGACGACCTCGGCATCGAACTCCCGCTCGTCGGCGAGCCGCACGCGGACGCCGGACGCGTCGTGGATGACGTGCTCGTTCGTCACGACGTAGCCGCTCGGGTCGATGATGAAGCCGGTACCGAGCGCCGTCTGGGTCGGCTGCTGGCCCCGCGGGTTGAGCCGGCCGCCGCCTTGCGGGCCTTGCGGACCGAAGAAGAACTGGAAGGGGTCGAGCCCTTCGGGGCCCTGGACCTCATGCGTCGTCGTGATGTTGACGACCATCGGCTTGACCCGCTCTGACAGGGCGGCGACATCGAAGGTGGCCGGCACCGGCGCCGTCGCCGGCGGGAGCGTCACGGTCGCCACCGGCGGCGCCGCGGCCTGCGGCGAGGCAGCGGCCTGGGTGGAAGGCGGCGCGGCGTGGGCCTGTTGACCGCAGCCGCCAAGGGCCAGCCCCGCTGCCATGAGCAAGGCGAGGGCCGAAGCGCGCGAACGATAGGAAACCGCTTGAATCATGAAATCTCCGTCAGGCAGTCGAAAGGTCCCGTCCTGCCATCGACGAACATGGGAGCGACAGCGTTCATTCCGCCGCACCAATAACGCCGCAGCCTCGGCTGACAAGGGCGCTCGCCTCGGTGCTGGCGAGCGGGCCCCGCGCCTGCCTGCCCGTCCACGGCGGCACGCAGCCGGACGGCGGTGTCCGTCGAGATTTGAGCCGCGCGCTCGGCAAGGCTGCTAGGGTGCGCCCTCCTGGAGGAGAGGCGAGCGATGGCGAGCGATGAGGGTCTGCTGCGAGGGCGCAAGATCGGGTTTCTTGGCGGCGGAAACATGGCGGAGGCGCTCATCCGCGGCCTCGTCCAGGGGGGCGCCGTGGGCGCGGAGCAGATCCGCGCGAGCGATCTCAAGGGCGAGCGGCTCTCGTTTCTCCGCGGGCGCTATGGCATCGAGACCACCGAGGACAACGAGGCGCTCTGCCAGTGGGCCGACGTCCTCGTCATCGCCGTCAAGCCGCAGATCGTCGATCGCATCCTCGCCCCCATCTCGTCGGGGCTCGGCCGCTCGGACGTCGTGATCTCGGTGGCGGCCGGCGTGCCGATCGACGCCATCGAGGCGCGCCTGCCCGAGGGCGCGCGCGTCATCCGCAGCATGCCGAACACAGCGGCGATCGCGCTCGCCGGCGCCACGGCGATCGCCGCCGGGAGCCACGCCACGAGCGAGGACGTCGAGATCGCGCGGACCCTGTTCCAGGCGGTCGGCCGCGTCGTCGTGCTCGACGAGTCGCTGCTCGACGCCGTGACCGGCCTGTCGGGCAGCGGCCCGGCCTATGTCATGGTGATGATCGAGGCGCTCGCGGACGGCGGCGTGAAGGTCGGCCTCGGCCGGGACGCGGCGCTGCTGCTCGCGGCGCAGACGGTGTACGGCGCCGCCAAGCTCCAGCTCGAGACCGGCGAGCACCCGGGCCGCCTGAAGGACATGGTGACGAGCCCCGGCGGCACGGCCATCGCGGGGCTCCACACGCTGGAGGCAGGCGGCCTCCGCCGCACCTTGATCGACGCGGTCGAGGCGGCGTCCAACCGCTCGGCCGAGCTGGGCGCCCAGATGGCGCAGAAGCTCCGCCGCACCTGAACCTGACAGGGAGCGCGCCTGTCCCTGATCGCTGGATACGAGCATGGGGGCAACCCCAGGCGGAGCGTTTGCCACCTCCGCCGAAGTGCGGTGTGTCCACGAGGCACGCTGAGCAAGCACGCCACACAAAGAGCGTTTCACCCGGGATCTCTACAGCGCTCCCGCTCCCGCCCCTCCAGAGAGTTCGACCACGCGGAGCCGGCGTTCGCCGGGCATCCTCAGGATCGATCGATGTGGGCTCGCGTCGAGATATCGCTCTCTCGTTCAGCCGTACTTCCACTCCCCGTCGACCGCACCACGCGCGGTGTCACCGCCGGAGCTTGGCCTCGAAACTACAAGACGAGACACTCCACGGCATGCAGACAACACGACTTCTCCTTGCAGGGGTGGTTTGACGGGTCCCAGCGGCGGCGATGTCTGTCGTACCGCGTACCGCGTACCGCGATCGAGACGCTCTGCGAGGTCGCGCCCGTGACGTGCCCCGAGGTCCACGACGCGCGCTGCGCGCTCCACCCCCTGGCTCGCGCCGCCCGTTCTCCGACCTCAGGTGTTGGCGTTCGGCCGGCTCTTGACTATGTTCGCCGCGTCGCAGCGGGACAGGCGATCGCCGGCGGGCGGGGAAACCCGGCCGCGGGAGGAAAGTCCGAGCTCCGCAGGGCAGGGTGCCGGGTAACGCCCGGTGAGAGCGATCTCGAGGAAAGTGCAACAGAGAATAGACCGCCGCGCCGCGCGCTTCGCGAGGGCAAGGAGCCTCCTGCCCGGATGGGCTGGGCTCCGGAGCCTCCGCTGGCTCGCCGCGCGGCAAGGGTGAAACGGCGGGGTAAGAGCCCACCGCGCCCTTGGCAACAAGGGCGGCACGGCAAACCCCACCTGGAGCAAGGCCGCGTAGGGAGGCGTCCGCGACGGCGACAGCCGCCGCGGCGAGGGTTGCCCGCCCCAGGCCTCCGGGTTGGCTGCTTGAGGCGCGCGGCGACGCGCGTCCTAGAGGAATGATCGCCAGCGCGAGGGGGGCGACTCCCCGCGCAACAGAACTCGGCTTACGTCTCCTGCGACCACGAAGCTCCGCCCCGGCGGGGCTTCGTGCTTTTGTGCTCGCCCGCCGCTCACCTGTGGCAAATCGCTACGCTGCCAGCGGCTGGAGGCGGTCGCGCAGCTTTTTCTTGGCGCGCGCCTCGAGCTGCCGAGCCCGCTCGCGCGACACGCCCAGGCGACGCCCGATCTCGGCGAGCGACAGCTCCTCCTCGGGATCCGCCATCATCCGGGTCTCGACGATGTACCGCTCCCGCGGGTCCAGGTTCTCGACCGCCTGCGTCAGCCGCTCCCGGAGCAGGGCCCCCTCCTCTGCGCGCGAGAAGCGCTCCTCCTGGTCCTGATCGTCCGCGGGCAGCGTGTCGACAAGCGACCGGGCGCCGTCCTCGAACACCTTCGTGTCGAGCGAGACGTCCCGGGCCTCCAGCCGGTGAGCCATCTCCAGCACCTTCTCCGCGGGCGCGCCGAACTTCTCGGCCAGCAGCCGATCCCCCTCCTCCCCCTCGCCCACGAGGCCCGCGATGCGCGCCCGCTCCCGCCGCAACCGGAAGAACATCTTCGAGCGGAGCGGGCCCGAGCCCACGCCGACCAGGCTCCAGGAGTGGATGACGTGGTTCAGGATGTACGCCCGGATCCAGTAGGCCGCGTAGGTCACGAAGCGGTTTCCGCGGTCCGGGTCGTACTTGCGGATCGCGTGGACGATCCCGAAGTTCCCCTCGGCGATGAGATCGGCGAGCGGGATCCCGTAACGCCGGTAGCTGATGGCTATCGAGACAACATGCCTCAGGTTTGCGAGCGCGAGCGCGGCTGCGGCCTGCTCGTCGCCGTGGTCCCGCCACCGTCGAGCGAGCTCGACTTCTTCCTCGCGCGACAGCTCCGGGATCTGCCGAACATGCGTGATGTAGCGCGAAACCGCGCTGGCCTGATCTCGGGACGTTTGCACAGGGTTTCCTTCGAGGTCCGAAGACCCCGGTTCGGTTGATGAGGCCGGCCGATGCCGGACCCCGGCTCCTGCTGTCGAGGTCGGCCGGGGCCGGACCTCGATCGCGTTGATCGCCTCGCCGGCACTTGCCGCCGAAGTGGTTGGTTCGAGATTCCGAAGAGAGCAGCCCACCCAGGCTGCGATGCAGCTGGCATGCCGCCCCGGGCGGGCAGCTTGTACACCATGGCTGCGAAGCGCTGGCGCATGCGCCTCAGGCTCGCCCGCGCGAGGGACGAGCCAAACCGGAGGCGCTAGAGAGCCAGGAAGTCCGCGATGCTCCGGGCAGACGCGCTCTCGCGGCCCGTGTGCATCTCGCGTCGGCCGCTCCAGGGACGAGCGGCGCGAGCCAGGACGGAAGCGACGCCCGCGAAGAGGGCGGGCGCCTGCTCAGACGGAATCTGACGGAATCAGACGGAGAACGAGGAGCCGCAGCCGCAGGTGCTCTTCACCGACGGGTTGCTGAACTTGAAGCCCGAGCCGTGGAGGCCTTCCACGTAGTCGATCTCCGTGCCGTCCAGGTACTGGAAGCTCAACGGGTCGATGTAGAGCTTGACTCCTCTGTCCTCGAACTCCTCGTCGAACTCCGTGGGCTTGTCCTCGAAGTACAGGTCGTACGAGAAGCCGGCGCACCCACCGCCCACGACGCGCAGGCGCAACCCCTGCCCCAGCAGCTCCTCCGCTGTCGCGATCTCCATCACCTTCTCGGCTGCCTTCTGCGTGATCGTGATCATCCTGGAATCTCCTCTGCGTGCTTTGTCGGCGGGGGACAGCAGGTCCTGTCTCTGACGGGGCGCTCGCCCCGCCGGAAGGCGAACCGTGCGGTGAACCCGGCCGGCCGTGCCCTGGGTGGGGTGCTCAGGGCTCGCCAAAGATACGCACCTTCAGCGATGTCCGCCAGTGCCTCAGCCGGAGCGGCGTCGGGCGGCACCCTGGTCGCCCGTTCGTCCAGGGATACCACCAGCCCGCCGTTCGCCCCGCCCGTGCGCCCAGACGCGACCCCCGACCGCTCATCCAGCATCGTCGCAGCCTCATCCAGCAGCATCGCAGCGTCGACGGATGAGCCCGCGGCCAGGACCGCCGCCGCCCGCTCGCAGCCGACGCTTGACGCCGGCCGACAGACCCGGCAGCGTTCAATCTGTTAATCCGGATTGAGAGATAAACATCTCGGTCCGGAGCCGTCGCCTGGGGCCGGCCTCGACCGCTCCCCATCCGGACCGCAAGCCGGACGGCGGCGGGCCCCGGGCCGCCCTGCCCTCGCAGCAGAACGGCTGCCCTGCGGCCGCAACCCCCACGGGAAAGAAGCGCAGGAGATGAGCAGAGTCATGAACGGAAGCGAACGCCCCGCGCGCATCGAAGAGATCCTCGAACACAGGATCCTGTGCCTCGACGGCGCGATGGGCACGATGATCCAGCGCTACCGCCTGGGCGAGGCCGACTACCGCGGCGAGCGCTTCCGCGATCACGCGATCGACCTCAAGGGCAACAGCGATCTCCTCGTGCTGACGCGGCCGGACGTCATCTCCGAGATCCACGGCGCGTACCTCGACGCCGGCGCCGATATCATCGAGACGAACACCTTCACGGGCACCTCGATCGCCCAGGCCGACTACCGGCTCGAGTCGCTCGCCTACGAGATCAACCTGACAGGGGCCCAGATCGCCCGGCAGGCGGCCGACGCGTGGACTGCGCGCACGCCCGGCAAGCCGCGCTTCGTCGCGGGCTCGATGGGGCCGACGCCGAAGACGCTGTCGATCTCGCCGAGCGTGAGCGACCCGTCGTTCCGCGCCGTCGGCTTCGACGAGCTGCGGCGGGCGTTCGCGGAGCAGGTGCGCGGGCTCGTCGACGGGGGGGTCGACGTGATCCTCGCGGAGACGTTCCTCGATACGCTGAACATGAAGGCGTGCCTCGTCGCGATGGAAGAGGTCTTCGCGGAGAAGGGGCGGCGCCTGCCGATCCTGCTCAGCGTGACGATCACCGACAGGAGCGGCAGGACGCTCTCCGGCCAGACGATCGACGCCTTCTGGACGAGCGTGGAGCACGCGAGCCCGCTCAGCGTCGGCCTCAACTGCGCCCTCGGCGCGAGCGACATGCGGCCGTACCTCGTGGATCTCGCGAAGCTCGCCCGGGCGCGGGTGAGCTGCTACCCGAACGCGGGCCTCCCCAACGCGTTCGGCGAGTACGACGAGCTCCCGGAGACGACGTCGCGGCTGCTCGCGGAGTTCGCGGAGAGCGGGCTCGTGAACATCGTCGGCGGCTGCTGCGGGACGACGCCGGATCACATCCGCGCGATCGCCCGGGCGACGGCGGAGCTCCGGCCGCGGCCCGTGCCCGCGGAGCGCGACGGCTTCGGGCGCTTCGCCGGCCTGGAGACGCTCGTCATCCGGCCCGACACGAACTTCCTGATGATCGGCGAGCGGACCAACGTGACCGGATCGGCGCGGTTCATGGAGCTCATCAAGAAGGGCGACTTCACGACCGCGCTGGAGGTGGCGCTCGATCAGGTGCGCGGCGGGGCGAACATCCTCGACGTGAACATGGACGAGGGCATGCTCGACTCCGAGCAGGCGATGACGACCTTCCTGAACCTCGTCGCCACCGAGCCCGAGATCGCCCGCATCCCGATCATGGTCGACAGCTCGAAGTGGTCGGTCATCGAGGCGGGGCTCAAGTGCATCCAGGGCAAGGGGATCGTCAACTCGATAAGCCTCAAGGAGGGGCCCGAGGACTTCCTCGAGAAGGCGCGCGCCGTGCGGCGCTACGGGGCGGGGGTCGTGGTGATGGCCTTCGACGAGATCGGCCAGGCCGAGACGGTGGAGCGCAAGGTCGCGATCTGCCAACGCGCGTACAGGCTGCTCACCGAGGAAGCGGGCTTCGATCCGCAGGACATCGTCTTCGACCCGAACATCCTCGCCGTCGCGACCGGCATCGAGGAGCACAGCGACTTCGCGAAGAGCTTCATCGAGGCGACGCGGATCATCAAGGCGACCTGCCCGGGGGCCCGCGTGAGCGGCGGCGTGTCGAACCTGTCGTTCTCGTTCCGCGGGAACAACGTCGTCCGCGAGGCGATGCACTCGGCCTTCCTGTTCCACGCGATCCGGGCCGGAATGGACATGGGCATCGTGAACGCGGGGCAGCTCGCCGTCTACGAGGACATCCCGAGGGACCTGCTCGAGCGGGTGGAGGACGTCCTCTTCAACCGGCGCCCGGACGCGACCGAGCGGCTCGTCGAGTTCGCCGAGCAGGTGAAGGGCAAGGGCAAGAAGAAAGAGCTCGACCTCGCCTGGCGCGACGGCCCGGTCGAGGAGCGGCTGTCGCACGCGCTCGTGAAGGGGCTCGTCGACTTCATCGAGGCGGACGTGGAGGAGGCGCGGAGGAAGTACGACAAGCCGCTCTCCATCATCGAGGGGCCGCTGATGGACGGGATGAAGATCGTCGGCGAGCTGTTCGGCGCCGGGAAGATGTTCCTGCCGCAGGTGGTGAAGAGCGCCCGCGTGATGAAGCGCGCCGTCGCGCACCTCCTGCCGTTCATGGAGGCCGAGAAGGCCGCCGCGGGTGGCTCGTCGTCGCAGGGGAAGATCGTGATGGCGACCGTGAAGGGCGACGTCCACGACATCGGCAAGAACATCGTGGGCGTGGTGCTCGGGTGCAACAACTACGAGGTGATCGACCTCGGCGTGATGGTGCACCAGGACAGGATCCTGGAGGCGGCGCTGCGCGAGGAGGCCGACATGATCGGGCTGAGCGGCCTCATCACGCCGTCGCTCGACGAGATGGTCAGCGTGGCGCGCGAGATGGAGCGCCGGGGAATCCGGCTGCCGCTGCTCATCGGCGGGGCGACGACGAGCCGGCAGCACACGGCGGTGAAGATCGCGCCGGAGTTCAGCGGGACGGTGGTGCACGTGCTCGACGCGTCGCGGGCCGTGGGCGTTGTGTCGAGCCTGCTCGATCGGGCGAACCGGCCTGCCTTCGACGCGCAGAACCGGGAGGAGCAGGCCCGGCTGCGCGAGCTCTTCGCGAGGAAGCGGGCGAAGCCGCTCGTGACGCTCGCCGCGGCGGACGAAGGGCGGCTCGAGCTCGCGTGGCGGCCGGAGGACATCGCGAGGCCGTCGTTCACGGGGCGCCGCGCTGTGGAGGTGCCGCTCTCGGAGGTCGCGAGGTACATCGACTGGACGTTCTTCTTCACCGCGTGGGAGCTCAGGGGGCCGTTCCCGCAGATCCTGGAGCACCCGCAGTACGGCGAGGCGGCGCGCGAGCTGTTCGATCACGCGCAGAAGGTGCTGCAGCGGATCATCGATGGCCGGTTGCTCACGGCGCGGGGCGTCTACGGCTTCTGGCCGGCGAGCGGCGAGCAGCGGGACATCGTGCTCTACGCTGACGAGGCGAGGGCGCGGGAGCTGCTCCGGTTCAACATGCTGCGCCAGCAGCAGGTGAAGGGGCAGGGCGGCGCCGAGGAGGACGGAGACGGCGGCGACAAGGCCGCGGGCGGGGTGAGGCCGCACCTGTCGCTCGCCGACTTCGTGGCGCCGCGGGAGCGCGGGCTCGCCGATCACGTCGGCGCGTTCGCGGTGACGGCCGGGCTCGGGCTCGACGAGATCGTGCACGCGTACGAGAAGGACAAGGACGACTACAGCGCGATCGTCGCGAAGGCGCTGGCGGACCGGCTCGCGGAGGCGTTCGCCGAGCTGCTCCACGAGCGCGCGCGCGAGGACTGGGGGTACGGCGCGGGAGAGGCGTTGACCAGCGAGGAGCTCATCGAGGAGAAGTACCGGGGGATCCGGCCGGCGTTCGGGTACCCGGCGTGCCCGGATCACACCGAGAAGCGCAAGCTGTTCGCGCTGCTCGACGCGCCGTCGGTCGGCATCGAGCTGACGGAGAGCTGCGCGATGACGCCGGCCGCGAGCGTCAGCGGCATCTACCTCGCGCACCCGAAGGCGCGGTATTTCATGGTGGGCCGCCTCGGCAGGGATCAGGTCGCGGACTACGCGAAGCGCAAGGGGATGACGGTCGAGGAGGTGGAACGGTGGCTGTCGCCGAACCTGGGGTATGACCCGAAGGCGGCTGTCGAGGAGGTGAGCGCCGTCGTGGCGGCGTGACGACGGGCGGAAGCGGCGATGAGCCCAGGGGCGCCCGTTCCAGCGCAAGGTCATCGCAGGGGCAGCGTCCGAGCGCGGCAGCAATCCGACGCAGACCGCGCGACGAACGTTGTGATAACAACATCCCCATGTCCGAAGCCGACTGGTTTGCGCTGAACCGCGCCGCCTGGAACGCGCGCACCCGCGTGCACCTGGCGTCCAAATTCTACGATCTGGCCTCGTTCCGGGCCGGAGCGAGCTCTCTCAAGCCGATCGAGCTCGAGCAGGTCGGCGATGTGCGCGGAAAGTCGCTGCTCCACCTGCAATGCCATTTCGGGCAGGACACGCTCTCCTGGGCGCGGCAGGGCGCCCGTGTCACCGGGCTGGACCTCTCCGACGAGGCCATCACGGCGGCGCGCGCGCTGGCGAAGGAGCTCTCTGTGGACGCGCGTTTCGTCGAGGCCAACGTCTACGACGCTCCCGAGGCCCTGGGCGGCGAGACGTTCGATATCGTCTTCACCTCGTACGGCGTCCTCGGGTGGCTCCCGGACATGACGCGCTGGGCGCGCGCGGCCGCGGCGTGCCTGAAGCCCGGGGGCGCCCTGCACCTCGTCGAATTCCACCCTCTCGTGTGGATCTTCGACGACGCGTTCGAGCAGATCGCCTACGCATACGACGGACACGGGGAGCCGATCGTCACCGAACAAACAGGCACGTACGCCGACAGGAGCGCGCCCGTGACGCTGAAGGAGATCGGCTTCAACCACGGGATCGGGACGGTGGTGTCAGCGCTCCTCGACGCGGGCCTCACGCTGGAGCGCCTGCGCGAGCTCGACTGGTCGCCCTACGACATCTTTCCGGACATGGTGGAGGGACCGCCAGGGCAGTTCCGCATGAAGAAGTTCGAGCGCCGGCTGCCGCTCGTCTATGCGCTCACGGCGCGACGGCGCCCCTGAGAGCCGCTATGCGCTCACGGCGCGACGGCGCCCCTGAGAGCCGCGTTCAGGCGGCGATCGCGTTCAGCGGGCTCGTCCGGCCGAGATCGCCGTAGAGGTCCTGGACGCGGCCGAGCCACCCGCTCCCCCGCCGTCTCCTTGTTTCATCGGGTCTTGCGGGGCGCGACATGAGCGCTCCCGTCACTCGCCGTCACTCGCCGTCACTCGCCGTCACTTGCACAGGACGCGCTCGTCCAGGGGGAGGCGCGGGCTGCGCTCCGGGCGCGCGAAGCTGTCGGGCGACCGGAGCACGTCGCGGAGGCGCGCGTCGGCCAGCGCCACGAGCGCGGCCGGCGCGGCGGGCAGCGGTCCGTCGCACGGGATGGGCTGCACCATCGCGTGGACCATCGGACCGCGCTGGAGGAGGCTCTCGTACAGCGCATGGCCGAAGACGAGCGCCGCGGCCTCGCCCCGCTGCACGGCGTCCCGCACCTCGCCGGCGCAGCGCTCCAGATCGGAGGCGTCGCCGAGGAGGGGCGCCGCGCGCGCGTCGGCGAGCAGCAGGAGCCCCCCCTCGTCGAGGAGCGCGAGTCCGTCCAGCTCGCGCGTGCGCGCCGGAGGGAGCGCCTCCGCGCCTGGATGGAGGCGCGCGGCGATCGCCCGGTGCTGGCGCGCGTGGAGCTCGGCCTTCGCGCGCGGGAAGGCGGCCCACACCAGCATGTTGAGGAAGTCGTGCCAGTTCCTCGGACGCGTGGGCACGCAGCCCTCGACGTGGATGCGCGCGTCGTAGAGCGCCAAGGGGTCGACGGGCCCGCGCCGCCCGCGCCGACGAGGCCGCGGCTTTTGCTCCGCAAAGCGCACGGGGAACCCCTCGCCGAGCGCCCGGTTGTAGTCCTCGACAGGCGGCCAGCCGGCGCACCCCGCGAACGCCTCGGCCAGGGGGCGGATGGGCCAGTAGAGCCGGCTCTTCTCGTAGAAGAGCGGCTCCCAGGGAGCGGGGGTGCTCCCTGGCGCGCCGCTCGAGTGCGGCGCAGCTCGGTCGGCGGCACTCACGCGACGCAGGGTAGGAGCAGCGCGGCGAGAGCTCAAGCCGCGCGCGAGGCGGCGCCGGGGCGCGCTGAGCGCGAGGCGGCGGCCACGCGCCGAGAGCTGGGCCGCTGGTCGCCCGGGTGGCCCGCGGTGGACCGAGCGCACGCAGCGGGACAGAGGGCGCCGGTATCCCCGAGACTCCCTGTTTCAGCTCACCCGGTTTCCCACGACATCCATTCTCGCCCTCACACAACCATCACGGAACGAGAACTCGCGCCAAGCCTGGAGTGATGGCCGTTCACCGTGGACGTGGTCGCGACGGATCTGCCCCCACGCCCGCCGCCCGCGTGTCATCCTGAGATAACGAGATGGCTCGCCTCGAGGACCGCCTGCCAGCGAACGCACCCGGCGATTACTTCGTCGACCGGTCGTGCATCGACTGCGACGTCTGCCGCCAGCTCGCCCCCTCGGTGTTCGCGCGCGCGCCGGCCTTCGAACAGAGCATCGTGGCTCGCCAGCCCGCGACGCCGGACGAGCACCTCCGCGCGGCCATGGCGCTCGTGTCGTGTCCGACCGCCTCCATCGGCACCACCGCGCCGGCGGCTGGAATGGCGGCCGCCACCTTCGCCTTCCCCGAGCCGATCGACGAGGATGTCTATTATTGCGGCTATTCCTCGTCGTCCTCGTTTGGGGCGGCGAGCTACCTCATCCGGCGACCCGAGGGCAACGTGCTCGTCGACTCGCCCCGCGCCGCCAGGCCGCTCATGAAGCGCATCCGCGAGCTCGGCGGCGTCCGGACCCTGGTGCTCACCCACCGCGACGACGTCGCCGATCACCGGATCTTCCGCGACACATTCGGGTGTGATCGCGTGATCCACGAGAGCGACGTCGACGACGGAACAGCGCTCGCCGAGGTGAAGATCGGGGGGCTCGACCCCGTGGCCCTCGCGCCCGATCTCACCTTGATCCCCGTCCCGGGCCACACGCGAGGCAGCGTCGCGCTCCTCCTCAGGGACCGATACCTCTTCACCGGGGATCATCTCTTCTTCTCCGGCGAGCTCGGGCGACTCGACGCGTCGCGCGACGTCTGCTGGTATTCCTGGGCGGAGCAGATCCGCTCGATGGAGCGCCTCCTCCAGCACCGGTTCACGTGGGTCCTGCCCGGCCACCTCCGCCGGTACCGCGCTCCCTCCGAGGACGCCATGCGCGCCGAGCTCGCCGAGCTCATCGATCGCATGAAGATGGCGTGACGCGCGGACAGGCGCGCGCTTCGGCGAGCGGCCCGCCTCGGTCCGCCGGGCGCCGTGGTACGATCGCGTCCCTGATGACGCCGGACCTCATCGTTCGCGGGTTGCGGGTGGTCACCGGGGGCGCCGTGCGGCCGGCCTCGGTGCACATCCAGGGCGGCACCATCGTCTCCGTCGCCGGCTACGACGAGCTGCCGGAGGGCTGCCCCGTCGTCGACGCTCAGGGCGCGGCGGTGATGCCCGGGCTGGTCGATGCGCACGTGCACATCAACGAGCCCGGGCGGACCGAGTGGGAGGGCTTCGAGACGGCGACGCGCGCGGCGGCCGCGGGCGGCGTCACGTCGCTCGTCGACATGCCCCTCAACAGCATCCCGCCGACGACCACGGTCGCGCACCTCGAGAAGAAGGCGCGCGCGGCGCAGGGCCGATGCCTCGTCGACGTGGGCTTCTGGGGAGGCGCCGTCCCGGGCAACGCGGGAGAGCTGGTCCCGCTGCTCGAGGCCGGTGCGCTCGGCTTCAAGTGCTTCATGGTCGACTCGGGCGTGGCGGAGTTCGGCCACGTCGCCGAGGCGGACCTCAGGGCGGCGCTCGAGGTGCTCGCGGGCACGGGGGCGCCGCTGCTCGTCCACGCCGAGCTCCCCGGCCCCATCGACGCGGCGCGCGCGGCGATCGCCGGCCTGGATCCGCGCACGTACGCCGCCTACCTGCGCTCGCGCCCGCGAGAGGCGGAGGACCAGGCGATCGCCCTGCTCGCGTCGCTCTGCCAGGCGACGGGCGCGGCGGCGCACGTGGTCCACCTCTCGTCGGCCACGGCGCTCGACATCCTGCGGCGGGCGCGCGACGGCGGCGCCGCGCTGTCCGCCGAGACGACGCCGCACTACCTGCACTTCGCCGCCGAGGAGATCCCGGACGGCGCGACGCCCTTCAAGTGCGCTCCGCCGATCCGGGAGCGGCAGAACCGCGAGGAGCTCTGGGCCGCGCTCGCGGGCGGCCTCATCGATTTCGTCGTCTCCGATCACTCCCCGTGCACCCCCGAGCTCAAGCGGCTCGAAGCCGGCGACTTCGACGCCGCCTGGGGCGGGATCTCGAGCCTGCAGCTCGGCCTGTCGATCGTCTGGACCGACGCCCGCCGCCGGGGCATCCCGCTAGAACGGCTCGCGGACTGGCTGTGTCGCGGGCCCGCGAGGCTCGCCGGATTGCGCCGCAAGGGGGAGATCGCGAGAGGGTTCGACGCCGATCTGGTGATCTGGGATCCCGACGCGAGCTTCCGGGTGGAGCCGCCGATCCTCCAGCACCGGCACAAGGTGACGCCCTACGCCGGCGAGGAGCTCCACGGCGTCGTCCAGACCACCTACCTTCGCGGCGAGAAGGTCTATGAGCGCGGGAGCTTCCCCGCGGAGGCGAGAGGGCGATGGCTGAAGCGAGAGGGGTGACGGGGCCGGCGTTCACCGAGGCGCTCGATCTGGCCTCGGAGCGCCTGGGTGGGGCGGTGCTCGCGGCGAACGACGAGTTCTTCGCGCCGAAGGAGAACCTGCTCAAGGCAGGAAAAGCGGTGTTCCTGGAGCACGAGTACACAGATCGCGGGAAATGGATGGACGGCTGGGAGACGCGCAGGCGCAGGACTCCCGGGTTCGACTGGTGCCTCGTCCGGCTGGGGCTGCCAGGGATCATCCGCGGGGTCATCGTCGATACGGCGTTCTTCCGGGGCAATTACCCCGAGCACTGCTCCATCGAGGCGTGCGCGGCGCGGCCCGACGCGCGGGTCGAGGACTTGCTCGATCCACGGACGCACTGGGTCGAGATCCTTCCGCGCTCCCCGCTGGCCGGCGACTCGCAGAACGCGTTCGAGCTGAGCTGCGCTTCGCGGTTCACGCACCTCCGCCTGAACATCTACCCGGATGGCGGGGTGGCGCGGCTCCGGGTGCATGGCGACGCCCTCTCCGACGTTCGCCGGCTCGATCGCCCGGGCGCGGAGATCGACCTCGCGGCCGCGGAGAACGGCGGGCGCGTGCTCTCGTGCAGCGACATGTTCTTCGGGGTGCGCCACAACCTCATCATGCCCGGCCGGGCGGCGAACATGGGAGAGGGCTGGGAGACGCGGCGCCGGAGGGGGCCCGGGTACGACTGGGCGCTCCTGGCGCTCGCGGCTCAGGGCGAGATCGCGCGGATCGAGGTCGACACGAACCACTTCAAGGGCAATTACCCCGACAGCTGCATGATCGAGGGGATCGACGCGGCGGGGCGCTCCGCGGCGGAGCTCGCCGGCGCGGGCGAGTGGCGGGAGATCGTGCCGCGGACGAAGCTCCAGGCGCACACGCGTCATCTCTTCGAGGAAGAGCTCCGCGCGGCGGGGCCGTTCACGCACGTGCGCCTGAACATCTATCCTGACGGCGGCGTGAGCCGGCTCCGCATCTTCGGCAAGGCGACCCGGAGCGGGGCGGCCGAGCAGCGGCTCCGCTGGCTCAACGCGCTCACGGAGCCGGAGGCCGAGGCGGAGCTCCGGGTGACGTGCGGCTCGCCGGCGTGGGCATCGCAGATGGCGGCGGCGCGGCCGTTCCGCGACGAGGAGCACCTCTCCGCGGCGGCGGGGCAGGCCTTTGCGCGGCTCGCGCCGGAGGACTGGCTCGAGGCGTTCCGCGCGCACCCCCGCATCGGAGAGACCAGGCCGCAGGCGGAGGCCGCGGAGGCGAGCGCGACGACGAGGCGCTTCTCCAGCCAGGAACAGGCGGGGATGAGCGTCGCAGCGCAGGAGACGCGGGAGGCGCTCGCGCGCTTGAACCGCGTCTATGACGAGAAGTTCGGGTTCATCTACATCGTCTGCGCCACCGGGAAGAGCGCGGACGAGATGCTGGAGGCGCTGCGCGCGCGGCTCGAGCACACGCCGGAGCAGGAGCTGCCCATCGCCGCGGACGAGCAGCAGAAGATCACGGCGATCCGGCTGAAGAAGCTCTTGTGGGGCGGATAGAGCCCCGGGGCGCGGCCCCCGAGGAGGGAGCGCGTCGGGCGATGGGAGCGCTGGCGCATCGGGTGTCCGGGCGATCCGGTGTCCGAGCGTGGGGCGCTCAGCGCGAGAGCTGGCCTCGCAGCGCGCCGTCGGGGAAATCGGCGGTGCGCACGGCGACGTAATACCTCTCCGGATCATCGAGCAACGCGCTCAGCTCGTCGCGGGTCGCGCTCACGCAGCCGTTGGAGCTGCCGCCGGTCGGCGGCATCAGCGTGATGATCCCGCGGCCCGCGCGGCCGACGGGGCCCTCGTGGATGCGCGCCGCGGTCGCCGGCGCGATGCCGGCCACCGCGAGGTCGAAGCAGACCTCGCCGCGGTCGAGATCGAGCGTGACGCGGGCCGTGCCGCTCCCCTTCGGATCGCCGGGGCCGGGCACTTCGTCTTGCCCCGTGAGCGCCGCCGTGAGCGAGGGGACCGGGCGCTCAGGCAACGCCGCGCGCGCCAGCGCCGTCGCGAGCAGGACGGCGCCCAGCGCGAGCATCTTGAGGTGCTGCATGTCTCCCTCCTGCACATCGCGGGGATGTGCGGTTCGAGGGCGCCACGAAGAGCAAAGACGACGCCGCCCGCGCGCCGCGAGCCGCCCCGTACGTCGGCCAATCGCGGCAGCGGCGAGGAGGCCGCGACGGACACGGCGACTCGCGCCGATCGCCGAAGCGCGCAGGAGAGAGATTGCGGCGGACAGCGGACCCGGATCAGCACACGACGCGGGGAGCCGGCGTCGCCTGCCGGAGGTGGCAAGACGGCCGCTGCTCCACGCGGGCGGACAGGCTACGGGCGTGGCCAGAGCAGCGGCGGAGGCATCCGCATGAGCACGCCCGGTCCGTCGCGGGCGGGGGGGGTCAGGGTTGACGACGAGTCCGCCTTCTGCCAGGAGACGGACGCGCGCGAGGCGCGCGAGGCGCGCGGAGAGCACGGCGGAGGCACACGATGAGCACAGAGATCTCGAAGACCGACAACGACGACTGGACCATGCCCAAGCTCATCACGCTCGCGTTCACGACGCTCGTCGTGGCCTTCTCGGTCATCTACCTCATCTCTCCCTGAACGGCGGCCGTTCGCCCGTTCCCCGGCGCGCGCCAACCCCGCGAAGGGCGGCCTGCGCTACAGCTTCCTGGCGCAGCGCACGCCGAGCGCGTCCGTCACATCGGTCGGGTCCCAGCCGGTCCGCAAGCGAGAGGAGAGGTCCTCCGCTTCAGGCTGCCACCAGCTGCCGCCGCGGATCACCCGCGCGGAGCCGCGCTCGACGTTCGCGCAATCACGGCACGGCTCGGGGTACGTCCCCTCGAAGTCCAGGGTCCACTCCCACACGTTCCCCGCGAGGTCGGCCTGCCCCCACCGGCCATCACCCCGCGGCGATCTCGATCCGACGACGGCGCTGCCCGCGACGTCGAACACCGCGTAGGTCGCGTTCGGAAACGCGTTGCCCCACGGATACGCCCGCTGCTCGCTCCCGCCAGCCGACGCGTAGTTCCACTCCGCCTCTGTCGGGAGCCGCCCGCCGTCCCAGGCGCAGAAGGCGAACGCGACGAACCAGCTCACGCAGCTAATCGGCTTGAGCTCGTTCCCACCCACGTCGTCAGTCCACGAGTGCAATCCCGGGTTGCACTTCAAGTCCTCCTTCAGCGCGGCCTGGCTCGCGGGCAGACGGGAGTCCCACGCCGCGTCCCAGCCGCTCCGCACGATGGCCGGGTGAGCTCCAGCGCCGGCTGCGGGTCGGCTCGCGGGATACGCCTCGACGAACTTGCGGAACCGTCCGACGGTGACCTCGTAGCGATCGAGGCGCAGATCGCTCACCTCCGCCGGATACGCCGCGTCGTTGCTCCGGTCGTACCGGCCGGCCGGAACGCGCAGGCTCGCGCAGCAGGGCTGGCTCCGATCCGGCCCGCAGGTCTCGCCCGCCCCGGTCTCGCCCAGGCGGCAGCTCGGCGGCAGGATGCACCGCCCCGCGCCGCACCAGCCGGCGCAAGCGGCGAGAGCCCACCGCCCGTCGCTGCCGCACACCTCGATGAGATCACCGGCGCACCGCGCCTCGTCGGGAGAACACTCGAGAGGGGTCCCCCCGCCCCCGCCTGCGTCACCGCCTCCACCGGCCTCGCCGCCGCCAGCCGCTGCGCCGCCGGCCTCGCCGCCACCCGCCGCGCCCCCACCCGTCGCGCCGCCGCCGGTCGCACCGCCACCCGTCGCGCTGCTGCCAGCCCCGCCGCCGCCGACCGCCGTGCCCGACCCACCTGCTCCACCGCCGGCGGCGCCAGCGCCTCCGTCGCCATCGACGAAGCTCCGCACCTTCTGCTCGCACCCCGGCCCGAGCGCGGCCATCACGACGGCCAGCCAGCCAGCACCGCGCCGGCGATCCCGAGCTTCACCCGAACGAGTTCGTAGAGCGCCCACCGTTCACCCTCACAGTCGCCCACCGCCGGGCACCCCCACCGTATCATGTGGGACACCGCCTTCGCTCCGCCGGACCGTCGCCCTCGCGGCGCCTCCGGGCGCACCACGGACGGCAGGCGCACGCGTCGCGCTCGCCGCGCGGGACGGCGCTCTCGCGCGCACGCGCGCTCAGCTGCCGCGGTACGTGGTGTAGCCGTGTGGGCTGAGCAGCAGCGGGACGTGATGGTGCTGCGCCGGGTCCCGGATCTCGAAGAGGATCGACACCGTAGGATAGAAGCTCTCGCATCCGAGCGCCGCGTAATAGGCGCCTGTGTGGAAGGTGAGACGGTAGCAGCCCTGGAGGGGCCTTTCGCCCGGCGACAGCAGCCCCTTCTGCCGGCCGTCGCCGTCGGTCGTGCCGCGTCCGACCTCCCGGTAGCCGCCGCCGTCACCGACCTCCAGCACCACCAGCACGCCGCTCGCCGGGCAGCCCCGTGACGTGTCCAGCACGTGCGTCGTGATCGCGCTCATCGGTCCTCCTCGCCGCTCGGGCCCTCCGCGGTGCGGTCCATTCCGGTGCTCTCGTATCACGCGCTCCGGCGCGCCACGATGGCTTGAAAGGATCGGCCCCTGAGCTCGTCCGGCGTGAGGCCGGTCCTCTCCGCCGCCTCGCCCTCCGTCATCGCCCCCGCGCCGATCGCGCGCAGGAAGAAGCCCAGGAGCCCCTGCCCCGTCGCGGCGTCGTCGAACACCGTCCCGGCGACTGTCGCCTGGGCGGCCCGCTCGACGAAGCTCCGCAGCCGCGCGGCGGCCGCATCGACGCCCTCCAGGAAGAACGCGTACGTGGCGGCGTAGCGGACCGGCAGCTCCGCGGGGTGGAGGTCCCAGCCCTGGTAGTAGCCGCTCTCGAGCGCGCGGCGGACCTGCCCGTATTTCAGCCGCCACGCGCCCACGACCGCGCGGCGGTTCTCCTCGCTCTGCTGCGGCGTGAGCGGCGCGCCGCCGGGGCGCGCGCGGTGCGGGCCGACGGGCAGGAGGTTGCTCGCGCCGTCGGAGAGCCAGAGCCCCGAGCCGGCCAGAGCGACCTGCATCACGTGCCGCGCGAAATCGCACGCCGGGTGGGCGAGGTGCTGATGGGCGGCCGTGATCTCGCAGCTCGCCGTGTAGTCGTAGGCGCCGAAGTGCGCCGCCACGCACCGCCCGCGGGCCGCATCGACCAGCCCGGGCAGCGCGACTTCCCCGCGCGGGCCGAGGATCGACGCCGGCGTCTCGACCATCAGCTCGATCCGGATCGAGCCGGCCGGCAGCTGCAGCGCGCCCTCGAGCGCGTCGAGGGCGTCGGCCAGGGCGGAGACCTGCTCGGGCGCGACCACCTTCGGCAGCGTCACCGCGAAGGCGGGCGGGAGCGCGCCGCCCGAGGCGGCGACGAGCGCGGAGAGGAAGACGTCGAGCGTCCTCAGGCTCCGCTCGGCGCACCCGTCGCCGAGCGGCTTGATCCTGATCCCGAGGAACGGAGGCAGGCTGCGCGCGGCCATGCCGAGGGCGACCTCGCGCGCCGCGGCCGCGGCGTGCGCGTCCTCCTCGTGCCCGGGGCGCACGCCGTAACCGTCCTCGAAATCGATGCGCAGGTCCTCCACGGGCTCACGGCGGAGCTTGTCGAGCACGCGCGCGTGCACCGCGTGCGCGAGCCGCGCAGCCCCGGAGGCGCTCTCGGCCGCGCCTCCGCCCGCCTCGATCGCGGCCGCGAGCGCGAGGGCGTCGGCGCGCCCCTCCGGGAGCCCCTCGGCCCCCGGAAGGCCGATCGCCCGCGCGAAGGCCGCGAAGTCGGGCGCGTGCTCCTCGACGGCGCGGAGCGCCACCGCCCCGAGCTTCCGGGCCGTGTCGGCCTTGAACAGGTGGGCGCCGCCGTAGACGGTGTGGACCGGCTGGCGCGCGCCGGTGTGGTCGAAGACAGAGCGCCCGCTGGGGAGGCGCGAGAGCGCGCCGCGCAGCGCTTCGGAGGAGAGGCTCGTCTGGAACATGGTGTGCTTTCAGCAGGGTGGGTGCACACGAGATGCCGCCTGACTCGGCACGTCAAGCGGCGCTCGCGCTCCTCGCGACGAGGCGCCATGCTGCGACCCGCGCCGCTCGAGCGAGCGCGAGGAGCGCCGCGCGCGGCGGCGCCGGCGCTGGCCAGGGCGGCGGCGCTGGCGAGGGCGGCGGCCGCCGTTGCGCGCGCAGCGCTCGGGGTGTATCCGTCGTTGGAGGACTTGAATCGATGATGAGACGCCGAGACTTTCTTCGCGCGACCCTGGTGACCGCTGGTTCGGTGGTCGTGCCGACGGCCTGCTCCGATGATGGGGACCCGATCGGCATCTGCGACGTGCACGAGGATGACCGGTTCTTCCCGCAGTCGGTGGCCTCCGGCGATCCGAGGCACGATAGCGTCGTGCTGTGGACCCGGCTCGTCGATCGCAAGCAGCCGCAGTCGGATCTCACCCTGGCGCTCGTGGTCGCGCTCGACGAGGAGTTCACGCAGCTCGTGGTGCTCAACCCGAGCTCCGACAACGTGGCCTCGGTGGGGTCGGGCAGCACGCAGCTCCGCGTGACCGCCCGGGCGGAGTTCGATCACTGCGTCAAGATCAAGGTGAACGGCCTGAGCCCCGGCACCACGTACTATTACCGCTTCTACTACATGACAGGAGACGGCTGCGTCAGCTCGCGCGTCGGGCGGACGCGCACGGCGCCCGCGCTCGACGCGGACGTGCCGGTGCGCTTCGCGTTCGTTTCCGGCCAGGACTACGTCGGTCGCTACTACAACGCTTATGTGGCCCTGGCGAAAGAGGAGCTCGACTTCGTCGTCCACCTCGGGGGCTACATCTATGAGACGACCGGGAACCCGAGCCTCCAGGCCGCCCCGGGACAGCGCAGCATCTCGTTCTCCGACGTGGACGGCGCCATCGCCTTCCAGCCGGCGGAGGGCGCGGCGTACCACGCAGCCAAGTCGCTGAGCAATTACCGGGAGCTCTACAAGACGTACCGGTCCGACCGGGCGCTGCAGCGGGTGCACGAGCTCTTTCCCATGATCGCTGTCTGGGGCGATCACGAGTTCTCCGACGATTGCCACGGCGCGACGGCGGCCTATCTGGACGGCCGAGAGCCGGAGACGGACGAGGACCGGCGCAAGGCGGCGAACCAGGCCTGGTTCGAGTACATGCCGGCCGAATACCCGAATGATCCGAAGGGCGACGAGTTCCGCTACGACAGCGCGGTCGAGTACCCGGACGATATCACCATCTACCGGGACTTCTCGTTCGGGAAGCACGTCCACCTCGTGATGACGGATCTCCGCTCCTACCGGGCGGATCACCTGATCCCGGAGGACGCCTTTCCAGGAAAGGTCGTCGTTCAGGAGGAGCAAATCGTGGACAGCTTGACCAGCTTGCTGCCCTATACGAGCCGCTACATCCTGGACATCAACGAGGACAACTGGGTGATGACCTACAAGAGGGCGCTGGACGAGGCCGCTGTCCTGTTCGGATTCGACCCGAGCCTCGGTTTCGCCCAGGGCGAGCCCCGCCCCGTCAGCGCCAAGGTCGTCGACGAGATCGTGGCGAAGCTGAACGAGCACAAGGCCGAGCAAGGGGAGGAGCCGATTCCCCCCATCCCGCCGAGTGAGCTCGCCTTCATGCAGAGCGGGTTCGCCTACGCCGATCTCGGAAAGACGGACTATTACAGCGCGTTCGGGTCGCGCTACTTCGTGATCAAGGACGCCTTCGATCCCTACTCGACGCTCACCGCCAAGGCCGAGGTCATGGGCGAAGCGCAGAGGGCCTGGTTCCAGAAGACGATGGAGGACTCGAAGAGCACCTGGAAGGTATGGGGGAACGAATACCGCCTTTCACAGCTCACCGTCGCCCACACCACGGAGCCCGCGGAGCCCGATCAGGAGTCGCTCACCCGGCACTTCTACCTGAACTGCGATGGCTGGGACGGCTTCCGCGAGGAGCGGAACGAGCTCATCGAGATGCTCGCCGGGGTCGAGGGCAACGTGGTGTCGATCACCGGCGATCTCGGCGCCTTCCTCGCCGGAACGCCGGCTGTGGAGGGCGCCACGTCCACGGCCAAGATCGTGGAGTTCGGCGGCTCCGCGATCTCGTCGGCCACGTACCGCTCGGTGCTGACGAAGCAGCTGGCGAGCCATCCGACGCTGAAAGACGTCCTGAAGGCGGAGGCGGAGGACATCGACGGCAGCATGAAGACGGCCAATCCGCACCTCGCCTTCAGCAACTCCACGAGCAACGGGTTCTGTATCGTCGAGGCGAATGCCGACGAGTTCGTCGTGAGCATGCACATGATCCCCGAAGACGCGCTCGCCGCGCCCCTGTACGAGGAGGCTCAAGCGGCAGCGCTCGACGAGCAGATCACGATCACGCGGTACAAGACGGTGGCGGCCGAGTCCGAGCTGTACTGGGACGACAAGGGCACCTGGAAGCAGTGGATCCCGGCCACCGCAAGCTAGGACGCAGGAGCCACCGGCCAGGCTCGCCGGCAGATGCTGCCGGCCATCTCGGCCGGCGGCGCTGAGCCCTGGCCACGAGCGACGGCTGGCGCTAGCGCGCCAGCATCACCACGGTGCCGTCACGGCAGGCGATCGCCATCCGCTCCTCGCCGGCAGGAACGACGGCGACCGGGGCGGAGCAGACGCGCTCGGCTGCGATGGAGACGTTGCCGTCCGCCTCGACGACGCCGGCGCGCCCGCCCGCGCGCACGAAGCCGACGCGGCCGGTGCGATCGAGGAGGATCGGCGGGCTGGGCTTCGCGTCCCCCGCGCCGAAGAGGCCGGAGAGCCCGCCGTCGGCGGGCTGGGCGCCCGGAGGCCTGTCGATCGCGACCCGGAACGCCAGGTCGCCCGACGCGTTGATCCCGAGGAGCAGGCCGGTCGTCGACAGGACCACGGCCACGCCCCCGGCGCCGATGGCGGGCGGCCCGTCGAGCGCGCTGAAGGCCGCGCCGGCGCGGACCCCGGCGGTCCCGGTCGGCAGATCCAGCGCGACCAGGCGGCGGGCATCGACCACCGCGAGCAGCGTGCGGGCGTCGGCGAGGGCCGCGCCGCGGCGAGGCACGCCGCCGAGAGAGCCGAGCCGCCGCGGCGCGCCGGGCGGACGCCAGGTCAGCACCGCGCCCGACTCGGTGGTCACGAGCGTGCCTTCAGGGCCCGCGAGCAAGGCGCCCGTCGCGCGATCCGCGATCTCGGCGCGGGCGCGCACGGTCCCGTCCGCGGCGAGCTCGACAAGGGAGCGCCCCAGGGCCGCCACGAGCCCGCCGTCGTCGAGCGCGAGCGGCGCCACGTCGGCGTCGCGCCCGCGGAGACCGAGGGGGACGGCGAAGCGCACGCTCCCCGCAGGCGTGAGCCCGACGGCGACGCCGGACGAGGTGATCAGCGCGAGGGTGCCGTCGCTCGTGAGCACGGCAGGCGCGAGCGGCGCGCTGTCGCCGATGCGCACGCGCCAGCGCTCCCGGCCGTCCGCGCCGAGCTTGACGACCTCCGGGACCGTCAGCGTGAGGAGGAGATCGCCCGCGGCGTCCACGAGCGGCGCGGCGTCGATGCCGCCACGGAGCTGCCTTCGCCACGCCTCGCGCGCGGGGAAGGGCAGCCGCGCGGCGGAGCGGCCCGTGCGGCGCGCGTCGAGCCGCTCGCTGGGCGCGAAGCCGCGGGGCGCGCCGACCACGATCGTGTGCGGCCGGCTCGTGTCGACGGCGTCGGCGAAGGCGAGCGGCGCCGCAGCGGAGAGCAGGAGCGCGGCCGCGGCGAGGCCCGCGGTCCGGGCGCGACGCGGCCTTCGCGGGCCGGGCGCCGTGGTGCGCGCGGCGCTCATCGGCCGCCCTTCACGGTGAACTCGACCTGCACCTCGGGGATCTCGGCGCCGCCCGGCGCGACGAACGGCGGCGAGATGCTGCCGTAGGCGGTGAGGATGTCCCCGCGCTGAGCGGGGTTGTCGGCGCCGTGGACGAGGCGGACCTTGCACGCCTCCGGAGCGCGCGGCGCGGCGCTCGCGCTCGCGGCGGCCGCGCCGCTCTCCTTCCCGCCCGCGCAGCCGGACGCGGGCGGGATGGAGAGCAGGATCAGCGTCGAGTATCCCTGCCGGCGCACCTCGACGACCTCGCCGGTCAGCGCGATCGGCTTGCCGACGTGGTCCTTCCCGCCGGCGGCGAGCTCGGCGTACCCGATCGGGCCGCGGCCGGCGAACTCCTTCGCGGCGGTGTCGAGCCGATCGACGCGGCGCACGGCGAGCTTCGCGATGCGCGGCGCCATCCCCTGCATCTTCGCGCGCACCTCGAACTGGGTCGCGCCCACGGACGAGACGTTCATCACGTGCGCGAAGGTGCCGTCGGGGCGAACCGCGATCGGGTGCGCGCCGGCGAAGATCTGCGCGCCGCGGGCCGTGCGCCCGGCGAGCACGAAGCTCTCCTTGTCGATGACCACGCTCGGGCCGGGCGCCTCGATGGTGAGCGGGACGATGCCGACCGCGACGCTCACCATGCCCTGCTCGCGCGGGCCGTCGGGCGGCGTGACCGTGTACGGCACCTGCCGGCTCAGCGTCTTCGTCTCGTCCGAGGGGCCCTCGACTGCGTCGGTGACGTCGATCGACTCGATGGCCCGGCCGCTCGTGAGCGCGACCTCCTTGCCGTCGAGGATCACCTGCGTGCCCTTGCTCGCCTCGACCACGACCTGGATCGAGGGGCGCTCCCCTTGCAGCGTGCCGAGGTCGGGCCGGATCCGGTAGGCGACGTGGATGGAGACGCCGACCGTCTCGTCGCGCCCGCTGCCGGGGCGGTCGATGGCGACCTTCATCCGGTTCTCGCCGACGGAGAGCGGGCTCGCGAGCGGGATCTGCGCGACGCGGCCGGCCGTGGTCGCGCGCCCCTCGCCGATGGAGACCGCCGTGCCGTCAGGACAGCTGTCGCACCGGAGCTCGATCACCTCGCGGCCCCCGGCGTCGGCGCGGGCGCGCGCGGTCACCGGGGGCGCGCTCGGCCAGAGGAGCGCGAACAGGACCGCGCCGAGCGCGAGCACGCCGCCCGCGACGACGACGGCGACGGCCCGGCGCGACGTGCGCGGGCGCCGCTCGCCCTTCGGCGGCGGGAGCCGATGCTTCAGGCGATGAGGGCGCATGAGCGCCGGGTTCTGCAGCGGGGGGGCGCGGAAGCGCGCCGGCGCGATCGTGGCGCCGAGCTCTCCGGCCGGCTGGTAGCGCGAGTCGAGCTCGGGATCGGGCTCGGGATCGGCCGGGGCGCCGGGCGCGAGCGGCGCGATGCCGGGCCGGGCGACGCCGACCAGCGTCCGGGACACGGCGGGCAGCGGCACCGGACCGCGCGCCGCCGCGAGGCCCGGGGCGATCGGGACGGTGTGGTCGAGGCGCAGATCGCCCGGCGCCGCGTAGAGCGGCGCGGCCGGCGCTGCGTGGAGCGGTGAGGCCGGCGCTGCGTGGAGCGGTGAGGCCGGCGCTGCGTGGAGCGGTAAGGCCGCCGCTGCATGGAGCGGCGCGGCCGGCGCTGCGGGCACGTCGAGGCGCGCTCCCGGGGCCACTGCCGCCGGGGTCCCGACGACGAGCGTGCCCCCGGACAGGCGCGGATCGGCCTGCGCCGGCGCAGGCGCCGACGCCGCGCCGAAGATCGCGGCGGGCATGCCGACGATCGTGCGCGAGGCGGCGGCCGGCGCGCCAGCCATCGGCGGCAACGCGGCCTGGCCGGGGCCTGCGCCGCCCGGAGCGGACGGCGTCTGCCGGAGCAGGTCGGGGAGCGTGACGCCGACCATGGTGCGGGCCGCGGGCTTCATGCCGTAATAGCCGGCCGCTCCGCCCGGCGGCGCGAGCGCGGCGCCGCAGTGCGGGCACGCGATCGAGCCCTCGGGTACGGGTCTCCCGCAGTGCGGGCAGTGCATGGCGCCATGGTAGCGAGGAACCGCGGCGCGGTCAGGCTCCGGGCGCAACGGCGGGCGTGCGGCGCCTCGCCGGCGGCCAGAAATGCCGTCAAAAAGCGCGCGAGCACGCCCCGCGCGGCGCCGGAGCGGGCGCACAGCGCAACAGTTGGCCCTGACGCGGCAGGTGGGCTAACGCGGACGTATGCTCGCGAAGCGCATCATCCCGTGCCTCGACGTCAAGGACGGCCGCGTCGTGAAGGGCGTCCGCTTTGTCGGGCTGCGGGACGCCGGCGATCCCGTCGAGGCCGCCCGCCGTTACGACGCGGAGGGAGCGGACGAGATCACGTTCCTCGACATCACCGCGTCGCACGAGAAGCGCGGCATCATCCTCGACGTCGTGGCGCGCACGGCGGAGGTGCTGTTCACGCCGCTGACGGTCGGAGGCGGCGTCAAGTCCGAGCAGGACATCGAGGCGCTCCTCGACGCGGGGGCGGACAAGGTCGCGATCAACACGGCCGCCGTCAACGATCCCGACCTCGTGCGGCGCGCCGCGGACCGCTGGGGTGCGCAGGCGATCGTCGTGGCGATCGACGCGCGCCGGATCGCGGATCCCTCGCGCGTGGCCTGGACGGTGGTGACCCACGGCGGCCGGCGGGACACGGGGCGCGACGCGGTCGCGTGGGCCGAGGAGATCGCGCGGGCGGGCGCGGGCGAGCTGCTCGTCACGAGCATGGACCGCGACGGGACGCGGGACGGCTACGACCTCCTGCTCACCGCCGCCATCGCGCGGGCCGTGCCGGTCCCGGTGATCGCGTCGGGCGGCGTCGGGACGCTGGATCACCTGCGCGCCGGCCTCGTCGAGGGCGGCGCCGACGCCGCGCTCGCCGCGTCGATCTTCCACGACGCCGAGTACACGATCGGCGAAGCGAAGGCGTACCTCGAGGCGGCGGGGGTGCCGGTCAGGCCGGCGCGCGCGGGCGGGCCGGGCGACGCGGCGGGCCGGGGGCGCTCGTGAGCGCTTGCGTCACGCTGGAGGAGGTCGTCGCGGCGGCGCAGGCGCGGAGCGCCTCGCTGGTGCCGGAGACCTCGGGTTACCTCGCGCTCGCCGTGAGCGACGCGACCTCGCGCCTGCCCCTCAGGCTCGACGATCGCGCGGTGCTGCTCACGACCGAGGGCACCGTCACGGTGCGCACGCGCGGCGAGGCGGTGGCGCCGGCCGAGGCGGCGAGGCTGCTGCGCGACCTGCTCGCCAGGCTCCTCGCCGCGTCCGCCGGCAGCATGCCCAACCTCACGGCGACGGCGCGCCCGCGCCCCGCGCACGAGCAGGACCCGGAGGCGGTCGCGCGGGAGCTCGAGGCCGCGCTGATCCCGGTGAACCGCAACGCCGCCCGGCGGGCGCTGGCGCGGCTCGCCCGTGAGACGCTGCGCGCCAAGGAGGCCGGCCGGCTGAGGCGCCCGCGCCCGGAGGTCCAGGCGAAGCCTGCCGCGCCGGAAGCGGAGGAGATGCAGCCGCCGCCGCAAGCGGAGCACGCGCGGCGCGACGCGACCGCTGCTGCCCCGCGCAGCGACGCCCCCGCTGCCCCGCGCAGCGGCGCCCCCGCTGCGCCGCTGCAGCATCCCATCGTGGAGCTCACCCTCAGCCCCGGACCGATCGCGCCCGTCATCGTGGAGCTCACCCTCAGCCCCGGGCTGGTCGCGTGCGCGACCTCCGGGGCAGCGCTCCCGGCGCCTGCGAGCGCAGGCGATGGTGCCGCGGCGGTGGCAGTCGAGCCGTGTCCCGACGTCGCGACGGCGCCTGCGCGCGCCAGCCAGCAGGCCGAGGCGCCCGAGCGCGCATCGCACGCCAGCGAGCACGTCGAGGCGCTGCCGGAGCCGACCCCGACCATCGTGCAGGCGGTGGTGGAGCTCGATGTCGCCCCAGCGCCGGCCGAGATCCCGATCATCCCGGAGCTCGTCGAGCCAGCTCGGTCGATCGCGCCCGTGGCGCCGATCGCGCGCGCGGCCGTGGAGATCGCGCCTGAAGGAGCGCGGCCCGTGCCAGCGCCATCGCTCGTCGCCTGCGGTCCCTCCGCTTGCAGCGAAGCGCTCACGAGCCCCGAGGGGCTCGAGGTGCTCCTCGTCGACTTCTCCCCTGGCCCTGCTGCCGTCGCGCTGTCTTCCCGGGAACCGACGCCGACCGCGTCGATCCTCGTCGAGTTCTCCCCCGAGCCTGCCGACGTCGTCCCGCTTTCGCAGGAGCCGACTCCGACCGTGGCCACGGCCGTCTGGGAGGAGAGGGAGGCGGCCGGCGAGGCCGTGCTCTCCCGCGTGGCGGAGGCGCCGGCCGGCGCGACCGACGTCCCGGAGCCCATCGAGACGTCGCGCGCGCCCGCGATCCATTTCATGGCGCCGGACGCGGCGCTCCAGGTCACGCCGGCCTATGGCGCCTGGCCGCTCGTCCGCCGGGCGGACCTCGCCGTGCCTGCGGGTCCTCGAGCGGCCGTCGCGCCGTTCGAGGAGACGCCCGCAGCGCGGCACACGCTGCCCTGGCCCGTTCCGGCGCGTTGCGACGACGACGCTCCGGCTGCGCCGATCCCGACGGCTCTGGCCGCGCCGGTCGAAGCCTTGCTGACGACGGACGCCGACGGTCCGGAAACCGCGCACGCCGGCACGCCAGCCGAGGACGAAGCACCCGAGCAGCCGCCCGCCGTTCTGGCTCCCGAGGAACTGCCCGCCGACGCAGCAGCACCCGAGGAACCGCCCGCCGTTCTGGCTCCCGAGGAACTGCCCGCCGACGCAACAGCATCCGAGGAACCACCCGCCGTTCTGGCGCCCGAGGAACTGTCCGCGGACGCAGCACCCGAGGAATCCCCTGCTGCTCTGGCTCCAGAGCAGCCCCCGACGGACACGGCGCCCGCGGACGCAGCATCCGAAGAGACGCCTGCGGATGCAGCATCCGAAGAGCCGCCCGCTGCCCTGGCTCCAGAGAAAACGCTCGCGGACGCAGCACCCGAAGAGACGCCTGCGGATGCAGCATCCGAAGAGCCGCCCGCTGCGCTGGCTTCAGAGCAAACGCCCGCGGACGCGGCGCCCGCCGACACAGCACCCGAAGAGCCGCCCGCAGACCCAGCACCGACGGAGACGCCGTGCCCGGCGGAGCTCGGCCCCATCGATGCGATCGTGTGGAACGCCTCGCGGCGATCCCGGAGCGCGCGCCCTCCCGTGGAGGGCGTCGACGCAGGCGCCTCGCGGGTCTACGAGCTCGTCGCGCGCTTCGTTGCGCAGTCCGAACAGAGCACGCAGCGCCGCGCGGCGCGCAGCATGAAGGTGCTCGCCGGCCTCGACCTCACCCGGACGCCGCCCCCGGTCGCTGCTGTCTCCGCGACGTCAGCGCTCGCGGTCGCCGGCGCGCGCCCGCCGCTCGCCGGGGCGCAGCGCCCCGTCGCACCCGAGCTCGCCCCCCCCGAATCTGCTCATGTCGTCCCAACGGACGCCGGCAGCAGGCCGCCTGTCCCGCTGGTGGCCCCGCGCCGAAGGGGTCTCTCCTTGTGGCTTGCGCTCCTCGCGCTCGCCCTGCTCTGCGCCGGGCTCGCAGGAACGCTACGGCCGGACGTCTTCGCCTCGCTGACGGAGCCGCTCGCGCGCGGAGCGCTCTAGAGCGGCGGTCTCCCGCACAGGAGACGGGCCCAGATCGGCGTTTTCGGCGCGCAAGCGCACTCCGGTGCGCTGAGCACCGAAAACGCCGAGGTGGGCCCGTATCCGAAGCGGGTGACCGTCGCTCCCCTCGCGATTGACGTTGCCCCGGGGGAGCGACGACACTCGTCGCCATGCAAGAGCAGAGCATGGCGATCGTGAAGTCGCTCGTGAGCGTTGCGTGGGCGGACGGCGAGTTCCACGAGGCCGAGCGCGAGATGGTGGAGGGGCTGATCGCGGCGTTCGAGGCGAACGAGGACCAGGCGAAGGAAATCCGCGCCTATGCCTCCCAGCGAAGGACCCTGGACGACGTGCCGGTCGGCCAGCTCGGCGGCGACGACCGCCGCGCGCTGCTGCAGCACGCCGTGCTGCTCACGTTCGTCGACGGCGAGCAGCACGACGCGGAGAAGCAGTACATCGCCGCGCTGACCAAGAAGCTCGAGCTCCCCGATCCGGAGTCCGCGGAGATCATCCAGGCGGCCGAGGTCCGCGCCCGACGCCTCCTGACCTTGCTCTGACGCAGCCTGAGCGGCGCGCGCTGCGGGCCTCGCCGTTACCGATCCGCCGTTCCCGGAACAGGCCGGCCGCCAGGCCGAGGGCGCTTCTCCGCTCGTTCTGGAAAGCCCCGGAGCCTGGCATCCACACTCCCCCTTCCACGCAATGTTGCCGCGCCGTCGCCCACACGTCGCCCCATCAGCGCATCTTCCCGCCGCTCGGACCGCCCCGGAACGTTCGTCGTCGAGGAGTGCTCATGAATTACGACATCGGCATGATCTGCCCAGCCTGCGGCTGCGTCACCATCTTCCAGGCCGGCACCACCACCCCGCGGCGATGCGCGCGCTGCCACGACATGGACGTGGAGACGCCGCTCCCGCCGCCGTCGTACGAACGCCCGACACACCCCGCCGGGCGCAGCCGAAGGCCCGACGTCGCGCAGCTCGACTGGATGGAATGATCAGACCTGCGCGCCGAGCTGCCGAAGGAGCTCCCGCACGACCCCGCGAGCGCAGTGCTCCCGGTAGCCCCTCGTCGAGCGCACGTCGTCGATGGGCGAGATGTCCTGCGCCACCGCGGCGTCGACCTCCGCCCCGGTGAGCTCGGCGAGCGGACGGGACACGCAGAGCGCGCGCACGCTCGGCAGGAGCGCCGTCGTCGGCGCGACCGACGCCATCCCCAGCCCGAGCCGCGCGGCGCGCCCGGACCGCACCTCGGCCACGCCCGCGAGCGCGACCTTCGAGATCGCCTGCGCCCGTCGCGCGCCGATCTTCCGCCAGTACCAGGGCGACCCAGGCGCCGGCAGCGCGATCTCCACGGCGACGATCACCTCGTCCGGCGCGCGCGACGTGCGCTTGTAGCCCGTCTGCAGGGCGCTCATCGGGATGCGCCGCTCCCCGCGGACGCTCTGCACCACGACGGTCGCGTCGTAGGCGGCGAGCGCGGCGACGCCATCGGCGGCCGGCGAGGCCGTGGCCAGGTTGCCGCCGAGCGTGCCGCGCGCCTGGATCTGCACCGCACCCACGTCGCGGCTCATCCGCGCGAGGAGCGGCGCCCGCGCGGCGATCGCGTCGCTCCGGAGCATCTCCAGGTAGGTCGTCGCGGCCCCCACCCGGAGCGTGTCGCCGGAGAGCGAGATGCCTCGCAGATCCGAGAGCCGGGACACGTCGACGACGAGCGGCGGCGCCGCCGGGCCTCCTGCTGCGACCTCGAGCGGAGGCCTGAGCTCCTGCTCGACGACCCAGTCGGTGCCGCCGGCCAGGAGCGTGACCGGCGCGCCGAGCGCGGCCCGCTCCGCCATGATCTCGCACAGCGGACCGAGCCCGGCGACGTGCCGCATCTCGAACAGGCGTAGATCCGCGAGGCTCACGGCGCCGCCCCTCCCCCGCCGCGGCGCAGCGCGGCGGCGGCGCGGACGCTCTCGACGATCCGCTGGTACCCGGTGCAGCGGCACAGGTTGCCGGCGAGCGCCTCGCGCACCTCGAGCTCCGACGGATCCGGGCTCCGCGCGAGCAGCGCCTCCGCCGAGAGGAGCATGCCCGGCGTGCAGATCCCGCACTGCGCGCCCCCCTCCTCGACGAAGCAGCGCTGCAGCGGCGACAGGTGTCCGGCGCAGGCGAGGCCCTCGACCGTCGTCACGCGCCGCCCCTCGCACTGCCCGATCGCGACGAGGCACGCGTTTACGGGGTCGCCGTCGAGCAGCACCGTGCACGCGCCGCACTCGCCCTCCGCGCACCCCTCCTTCGTGCCCGTGAGCCCGAGCGGCCCCCTGAGCGCGTCGAGCAGCCGCGAGAGCGGCGGCAGATCGACCTCGCGCGGCGAGCCGTTGACGACGAGCGATACCTTCATAGACGCTCCCCTCTCCCCGCCGACCACGCCGCCTCGAGCAGGCGCTCCGGCGTGAGTGGCAACGCGCGCGCGGCGATCCCCGTCGCGTGCTCGATCGCCGCGGCCACCGCGGGTGCGCCGCCATCCATCGGCATCTCGCCGATGCCCTTGGCCCCGCCGCCCGGACCGAACGGGAACGGCTCCTCGACCAGCACGACATGGAACGGCGGCGCGTCGAGCGACGTCGGGATGATGTAGTTGGTCATCCGCGGGTTCTTGATCCTGCCGCCCTGCCAGACGATCTCCTCGGAGAGCGCCCAGCCGATCGCCTGCAGGCTGCCTCCCTCGATCTGTCCCTTGCACATCACCGGGTGGATCGCCTTGCCCACGTCGGTGGCCGACCAGAAGTCGACCACCGTCACCTCGAAGGTGTCGAGGTCCACCTCGACCTCGACAACGTCGCACGCCCAGCCGAAGCACGGGTACGCGTCTCCCTTGTACGCCTCGTCGTCCCAGCGCACGTAATCCGGCGGCTCGTACTGCTTGAGCGACGTCACCTGGCCCTCGCGGGCCAGCAGCCGGTCGGCCGCCTCCTCGAAGCTCAGCGCCGGCGGCCCCGCCGCGGCGCCCCCGTCGCCCTCTCCGGCGCCCGGCTCCTGCCCCGCCTGCTCCGCGCGCACGCGGCTCGCCAGCTCCCGCGCTGCGGCCTCGACGATCGAGCCGACGACCATCACCGTGCGCGACGCCACGGTGGGGCCCGAGTCGGGCACCGTCGTCGTGCACGGCACCGCGAACTCGACCCGATCGAGCGGCAGCCCCGCCGCGTCCGCGGCGATCTGCCGGAACACCGTCTCCGTCCCCTGGCCGATGTCCGTCGACGCCGTGCGGATGCGGAGCCGCCCGCCGGGCGCGAGATCCAGCGCGACCTTTCCCTTGTAGTAGCGCTCTCCCGACCCGGTGAAGCCCGCGCCGTGCATGAACACCGAGAGCCCGATCCCGCGCGCAACGCGCCCGCGGACGACCGGCCCGGCCGCGCGCTTCTGCCGGTAACCGCTCGCCGCGATCGCCCGCGTGATGCACTCCTCGCCCGCGACGCTCACGCGGAGCACCTGCCCCGTCGCGGTCGAGTCGCCGGGGCGCAGCACGTTCTTCGCCTTCAGATCGAGCGGATCGCAGCCGAGCTCCCGCGCGACGCGGTCGAGGTGCCGCTCGATCGCCCAGATCGTCTGCGGCGCGCCGAAGCCGCGGAAGGCGCCGTTCGGGGGCGTGTTCGTGGCCACGGCGGCCGCCTCGATCCACACGTCGTCCCAGCGGTAGGCGCCCGCGGCGTGGAGGGCGCCGCGCGACAGGACCACCTGCGTCAGCGTCGCGTACGCCCCGCCATCCATGAGGATCCGGATCTTCAGCGCGCGCAGCGCGCCGTCGCGATCGCAGCCGCTCGTGATCTCGCAGGACGCCGGGTGGCGCTTCGTCGTCGCCTCGATGTCCTCCGTCCGGTCGTAGATCATGCGCACCGGGCGGCCGCTCTTCCTCGCGAGCAGCGCCGCGTGGAGCGCGATGATCGACGGGTACTCCTCCTTGCCCCCGAATCCGCCCCCCGTCACCGACTGGGTGATGTGGATCCGATCGGGAGGGAGTCCGAACGCCTTCAGGAACGCCTTGTGGACGTAGAACGGGCACTGGATCGAGCCCGTCGCGTGCGCGCCTGCCTCGTCCCACCAGGCGATGACCCCCTGCGGCTCGATGTAGAGCTGCTCCTGGTGGTGCGAGGCGTACGTGCCGGTGACGACCACCTCGCAGCGCGCGAGCGCCGCGTCGATCGCGGCCTCGCTCGCCTCGCCGCGCTCCCGCGCGGCGTCGGCGCACCCGTGCGTGATGAGGTACCGCTTGATGACGTTGTCGGCGCCCCAGATGATCTCCCCGCCATCGAGCGCGGCGCGCGCGTCGAGCACCGGCGGCAGCGGATCGATGTCGAGCGCGACGGCCTGGACCGCCCGCGCGAGCTTCAGCCGGTCCGCGCAGCCGAGCAGGACGATCGGCTCGTAGGCGTGGTTCACCTTTCCGGTCGCGAGGATCGGCTGATCGTCCAGGATCAGCGCGACCACGTTGACCGGGACATCCTCGGCGAGCACGACGGTCACGTCGCTCCAGTCGAACGCGGGGTCGAGCCGCACCCCGCGCAGGATCCCGCGGGGCACGGGGCTCCGCACGGTGCGCCCGAAGATCTCCCCCGGCATCGCCGGGATGTCGTCGACGTAGCGCGACGCCCCCGTGACCTTGGGAGGGCCGTCCGTTCGGGGCACGCTGCGCCCCACGGTGCTCGCTGACGCTGGAGGGCTCGTCGCCATTCGTATGCTCCTCCTCACCGACGATAGCCCGGTCCCCCGGGAGGCGTCGACCCGAGCGCGCCGCGCGCGTGCGACCCGCGCAGGTGGACGATCGCCGGCCGCCTTCAGGCGAGAAAACGTGGCGGGCCTCCGAGCACGCGGATCACGTCGACCGGCACATTCAGGTCGTGCAGCACCCCTGGATCGTCCACCTCCTCGTCGACGCACCTGTCGCCGAGCGCCCTCAGGTGATCCCGGAGCGGCGGTGGATCGGCCTCCAGGTAACGCTGGAGCGCCTCGGTGCGCAGCACGACCGGGTGCCCGCCGCGGCCGAGGTGCCGCGGCCGCACCGCGAGCGGCGGCGTCGTCGAGGAGGCGCCCGCCTCGAGACGGGCGAGCAGCCGCGCCACCGTCGCGGCGCGCGCGGGGGGCACGTCGACCGGCGTCACGATGACGGCGTCGGCGTCGCCGATGCGCGGCGCGGCGACGGCCAGCGAGCCGGCCGGCCCGAGATCGTCCGGCGCGGACCACGAGACGAGGTCGATGCCCGGCTGCACATGGGCCAGCAGCGCGTGAAAGACCGAGCTGCGCACCACCACGAGCACCTGCGCGCTCTCGGCCGAGAGGCGAGCCTCCGCATGCGCGATCGCCAGCGGCCGCTCGGCCCCCCCCTTCGTCGATGACGGCCAGGCCAGGAGCGCCTTCGGCCCCCCGAGCCGCTTGCCCGCTCCCGCGGCGAGCACGATCGTGGTCACACGGTTCATCGAGCCTGCTCCTCTCCGGCGGGCGTGGGTCCGCCCGGTGACCATCGAGCGCGCTGCCGCCCCGCGCGCCACGCGACGAGCTCCGCGGCCACGGCGACGCCGATCTCGGCCGGCGTGCGCGCCCCGATATCGAGGCCGACCGGCATCCTGACCCGCGCGACGTCGCCCTCCGGCACCCCCTTCGCCTCGAGCCGCGCGCGGGTGCGCGCGGCCTTCGCGCGGCTCCCGACGCCGCCCACGTACCCGAAGCCGCGGGCGAGCGCCCACGCGAGCGCCTCCTGATCGAGGGCGTGGTCGTGCGTCATCACGAGCGCCGCCGCTTCGCCGAGCTCCCTCGGCAGGCCCGTCAACACCTCCGGGTCGTCGTGCTCGGCGAGGACGAGCCGCACCTGCTCCGCGAGCGCGGCGGGCAGGGGCCCCTGCCGCGCGCCGTCGTGCAAGAGCGGCACGCCGGCGAGCGGAGCGGCCGGCAACACGCGGGCGGGGTCGACCGCGGCGACGCGCGCGTCGCAGAGGGTGACCCGGAAGCCCAGCGACGCGAGGAGCGGCGCGGCGAACGCGCCCACGTGCCCGGCGCCGATCACGAGGACGTGCATCGAGGGCAGCATCGGCTCGATGAGGACCTCGACCGAGCCGCCGCAGCACATGCCGAGGCTCGGGCCCAGGCGGAAGGTCTCGAGCTTCGGGGTGCTGGCGAGCTCGTCGAGCGCGCGCGCCATGATGCCGAGCGCCGCCCGCTCGATCGCGCCGCCGCCGATCGTGCCGAGCGCGGTGAGATCCTCGAACAGGCAGAGCTTCTGCCCCGGCGTCGACGGCGCCGAGCCGTGCCGCGCCACCACCGAGGCGAGCACCACCCGCCGCCCCGCCTCGAGCGCGCCGACGGCCGCCCGGAGCACATCGTGCGGGAGTGCCGTCCTCGGGATGACCTGGCTCGGATCCGGCATGATGAAACTCTAGCGACCCGGCGACCGAAAACGAGAGGGCCGGAGCCCCCGCGCCGAAAGAGCTTGCTGGGACGCCGCGCTTGTCGCGAAAGTCGGGCGCGCTCGGAGAGCGGCGCAGGCGTCCCCCGAGATCCCGGCCTGCCGTGACCGCCAGGATCCAGATAAAAACGCGGAGTTACAAGCCACGATGACCCCCCTCGCCACGCTCGACCCCGACCTCCAGCGCGCCCTCTCCGATCCGGGCTTCACGCCGGGCCGCCGCCACTTCGCCGCCCTGATGGGCCTGCTCGAGACGTCCGGTGAGCCCGCCGAGCTGGCGGAGCGGGCGCTGCGGCGCGCCGGCGCTGCGGCGCTGCCCGCCGCGATCGAGCGCGCCGCCGGCGCGGCGCCGGCGCTGCGCGCGCCGCTCACCCGGCTCGTCGGCAAGCTGATGGCCTCGGGGCCGATCGATCCCGAGGTCTCGGAGCGGGCGCGCGACTACCTGCTCGCCTGCCTCAACGACGACGATCGTCGCACGCGCCGCATGGCGGCGGTGGCGCTCGGCAAGCCGTACGCGGCGGACGCCGGGCGATCGCTCGTCGAGCAGGCGCTCGCCGAGGCGGCGCGCAGCGAGCGCTCGCCCGACGTCCGCCGCGCGCTGATTGAGGCGCTCGGCAAGGTCGGCGGCGGCGCCGCGCTCGACGCGCTGGCCGAGCTCGACGGCGACGACATCGCCGGCGTGCGCGCGCGCGCCGAGCTCCTGGCCAGGAGGACCCTGACGCGCGGCGAGCCGTCCGAGATCGCCGGCGATCGCGCGCCGGAGCGCCCCCTCCGGGTGGCGGTGCGCTGCCGGCGCGGGCTCGAGGCGATCCTCGCCGAGGAGCTCACGGCGCTCGACGCGGGCTCTCCCGGCGGGGCGCTCGTCCCCGAGCTCCGGAGCGATCCATGCGGCGGCACGCGGGTCGAGGTCGTGCTGAGCGGCCGCCTCGACGTCCTGTTCGGGGCGCGCACGATGCTGTCGTTCGCGCTCCCGCTGCCGCTGCGGAAGCTCGACCAGGGCGCCGACCTCGCCGCGGCGGTCGCGGAGCGGCTGCTCTCGCGGGAGGCGCGCGAGATCCTGCGCCGCTTCACCCAGGGCGCGATCCGCTACCGCATCGACTGGGCCGGCGGCGGCAAGCGCCGGGCAGCGGTGTTCCGCGCCGCGGCGGCCGTGGAGGCGGAGGCCCCGGAGCTCGTGAACGATCCGACCCAGAGCACGTGGGACGTGGTCGTCTACGAGGGCGCGGGCCGGGCGCGGGTCGAGCTCGCGCCGCGCCTGCCCGACCCGCGGTTCGCGTACCGCCGGGGCGACGTGCCCGCGGCGTCGCACCCGACGATCGCGGCCGCGCTCGCGCGCATCGCGGGGGCGCGCGGCGACGACGTCGTCTGGGATCCATTCGTCGGCTCGGGCCTGGAGCTCTGCGAGCGCGCCCTGCTCGGACCGTACCGGCGGCTCGTGGGCTCGGATCGCGATCCGCGAGCCCTGCAGATCGCGCGCGAGAACCTCGACGCCGCGGGCGCGCGGGGCGCGGAGCTCCTCCAGCGCGACGCGCTCGGCGCGCCGCCCCCGGGCGAGGCGCCCACGCTGATCCTGACGAACCCGCCCCTCGGCCGGCGCGTCGAGCGCACGGGAGATCTCGACGCCATGCTCGACCGCTTCGTCGAGGGCGCCGCGCACGCGCTCGCGCCGGGCGGCAGGATGGTGTGGATCTCGCCGTTCCCCGAGCGGACCGAGGCGATCGCGCGCCGCTCAGGCCTCCGGCCCGAGGCGCTCCTGCGCGTGGACATGGGCGGCTTCGACGCGCAGATCCAGAGCTTCCACAAGGAGGCGCTCCGGCCGCAAGCGGGCAACGATCGACGCGACGGCCGACGCGGGGACCGGCTCGACCGCCCCCCGGCCGGGCGCGGTGGGCGCGGCCCCCAGCAGGCCGAGCTGCGCGGCGAACAGCATCGCCCCCACCGCCAGGAGCAGCGCCACCACCACCGCGATGATGATCCCGAGCCGCCCCGAGCGGTCAGGCGGCACGTCGGTGATCAGGCCGAAACCGTCGGCCGCGCCGAGGGGCGACGGGGCCGGCGCGGCTGAGCCCTGCGCCGCGCTCTGAGCGGGCGCCGCGCTCTGCTGCGCGGCGACGGCGCTGCGCGGGGCCGGCGAGGCCTGCTGCGATGGGCTGAGCGCGCCGGCGCGGCGGAGCTCGGCCCGAGGAGCGCGCCGCTCCCCGCGTCGGCCCTCGTGGACGACGCGGCCGCGGGCGCCCCGGCGGCTCGTTCGAGCGGCGCCGCGGCGGAGCGACCTGTCGCCGCCGCGTCGGCGAGCGCCAGGGGAGCGCCGAGCGTCGGCGTCGCGTCGACCGGGTGCGGCGCGACCGGCGTCGGTGCCTCCCGCGTCCGCGTGGGGACGTCGTCGTCGTCCTCATCATCGACGCGGTCGTCGACGACCGTGGGCGCATCGAGCGTGGGCTCGTCGAGCATGTCCCCGTCGAGATCGCCGAGGAAAGGCAGCTCGCCGCTCCGTGGCTGAGGTCTCGCGACAGCCTCGGGCTCTGCGTCCGGGCGCTCGCGCCCCGGGAGCGCCGGCGCTGGCGCCCCGACCGCGGGCGCCTCTCGAGGCCTTCCAGCCGGCGGCGCCGCGCCCGGAGCGGGCCGCCCCGCGTCGGGCGCGCGGTACGCGGCGGGCGCCGCTCCTCCGGAGCGCGCGGGCGCTGCGGCCGCTGGCCCAGCAGGCCCGCGGAGGTTCAGGGGCGTCGCCTCCCGCGCGGCCATCCTCGGCTCCGAGCCCTCACGGGCGTCGCCGGACGTCTGGGTCACCGGGACCGCCCCCACGCCCGGGACGCGCGCTCGCGCGACCGGGGCGCGCCCTTGCGTGGCCGGAGCCGGGGCAGGCGCCCTGGGGATCGGGGCGGCGCCCGGCCTGGGAGCCGGCGCGCCGGGCTGCGCCGCCGGGGGCCGCGCGCGCTCGGCCGGGAGGGGCGGCGCCGGTTGACCCGCGGCCGCCGCCGCCGCGCGCTGCGCGATGACCTCGTCGAGCTGGCTCGAGCTGAACGGCGAGACGCGCATCAGCGTGCGCACCTCGTCGTCGTCCTCGTCGTTCGTCGCGTCCTCGTCGTCGAGCGGGAGCAGCGCGCGCACCGCGGGATCGGGGTGCCACTCCTCGAGAGCGCGCCGGAACGCGGCGGCGTTCGTCGTCCGCGCGGAGCGATCGCGCTGGAACGCATCGTCGAGGACCCGCTGGAGATCGTCGTCGCCCACGTCGAAGACGGCGAGCGGTGCCGGCGAGGAGCTCGCGATCCGTTGCCGCGTCTCGGCGTCGCTCCCGCCGCCGAAGGCGCTCGCCCCCGTCAGCACCTCGTAGAGCGTCGCCGCGATGGCCCACACGTCGTCGCCGGCCGAGAGCGTCCCGCCTCCGACGCGCTCGGGCGACTGGTAGGCGATGCGGCTCGGCGTCTGGCGCAGATCGGCCAGGATCGCCTTCGAGGTGCGATCGACCGCGGTCGTGAGCACGCACTCCGGGGAGATGGCGCCGTGCGCGACGCCGAGGGCGTGAAGCGCCTCGATCCGCTTCGCAAGACGAATGGCCCAGCCGACGGCATCGAGCTCGTTCAGCGGGCCATCGCGCAAGATCCGAGTTGCAAGCGTTTCCACTTACGAAGCCAGGGTAGTACCGGTCCGCCGAAGTTTGTACCTGGATCCGCGCGCCGCTCGTCCCCGGGGCGACCGATTCCAGGGTGCGCGCCTCGCCGCGTACGTTCGGGGGCGGCGCCCCTGACGGACGGCGCTGGCGCGCGGATCCCCGGTGCGGGGAGCCGCGCTCGTCATGACCGCTCGCCCCCGGCCGCGTCGGTCGGGACGATGCGGACGCGCCGCACCCGCCGACCGGCGACATCCATCGCGACGAGCGTGTAGCCCTCGCACTCGACGCGCTCGCCCGCCTCGGGTGGGTGCTCGAGCCGGCCGAGCATGTAGCCGCCGACCGTCTCGACGGTCTTCACCTCGGGCAGCAGCACGATGTGCGCGTCGCGCTCCAGGTCCGTCAGCAGGACGCGGCCGTCGACGTCGACGATGCCGCCGCCGCGGCGGTGGATGGGCGGCACCTCCTCGTCGTTCTCGTCGCGGATCTCGCCGACGATCTCCTCGATGAGGTCCTCCATCGTCACGAGCCCCATGAACTCGCCCGAGGCCGACGTGATGATCGCCACGGGCACCTGGCGCGCCTGCATCTCGAGGCGGAGGCGCTCGACCGAGGTGTTCTCGCGCGCGAAGATCGGCTTTCGGAGCAGCTCGGCGACGCGCGCCGCGCGGCGGCGGTGGCTCAGGACGTCGAACAGGTCGCGCAGGTGCAGGTAGCCGAGCACGTTCTTGCCCTGCTCGTCGAGCACCGGGTACCGGGAGTACCCGGCGTCGGCCACGATCCGCACCGCCTCGTCGATCGTCATGTTCGCGCGCAGGGTCGCCGCGTCGGAGCGGAGCGACATCACGTGCCTCGCCGTGCGCCGGCGCAGGTCGAAGATGCGCACGAGCATGCTGCGCAGCGCGGGATCGAGCCCCGCAGGGCTCTTGGTCAAGAGCAGCCGGAGCTCCTCCGACGTGTGCGCGATCTCCTCCTCGCCCACCGGCCGGAGCCCGAAGAGCCGGACGAACCCGTTCGCCATCGAGTTGAGCACCCAGATGACCGGCCACATCAGGACGAAGAACCCGTGCAGCGGCCGCGCCGCCCAGAGCGTAACCTTCTCCGTCCGCTGGATCGCGAGCGACTTGGGCGCGAGCTCCCCGATCACGGTGTGGAGCGACGTGATCAGGATGAACGCGATGCCGACGGAGATGGCGTGCGCGCCGACCCCCGACCAGGCGTCGAGCGGGGCGAGCAACGGCTCGATGAGCTGGGCGATGGCCGGCTCGCCGATCCAGCCGAGCCCGAGGGACGCGAGCGTGATGCCCAGCTGGTTGGCGGACAGGTACGCGTCGAGCCGCTGCGACATCTGGAGCGCGAGCCGGGCCCGCGCGTCCCCCTCGCGCACGAGCTGCTCCAGCCGCGTCGGCCGCATCTTGACGATGGCGAACTCGGACGCGACGAAGAACGCGTTGAGGAGCACCAGGAGCGCGGTGCCCAGGAGATAGACGAACGTCATGCCGATCGACGTCCTCCCCCGGGCGCGCCCGCCGCCCCGCGCCTCCTCGGCGACGAGCCGCGGCTAGATCCTCGCACGTTCGAGGATCTTGCTTCGCAGGTCCGGGTCGTCGTTCCTGAGTCCATCGACGAGAGCATCGGCCGGGGAGTTCCCCTTGGCGATGAGCGCGCTGAGCCGATCGAGGTGGACGCGCTCGTCCTTGCCGTTCTTGTTCAGGCGCGCGCGCCGCTCGAGGCCGCCCGAGGCGATCGAGACGAGCCGCTCGGCCAGCGCCGCGAGCGGCTTGCCGCGGAACGTGGCGCGGAGCGCGCGCTCGGCGATCTGCGGGCGCACGGCCTCGAGCTCGTCGAACCTGAAGCTCTCGGACAGGGCGTCGGCCTCGTCGAGCGCGCGCGCGTCGTAGAGGATGCCTGCCCAGAGCGCCGGGAGCGCACAGACGAGGTTGGCCGGCAGCGAGTCTGCGCCGCGGACCTCGATGGTCCGCTTCAGCCTGACCTCCGGGAAGAGGGTGTTGAGGTGCATCTCCCAGTCGCCGCGGGTGGCCCGGTGCCCCTCGAAGCCGTGCTCCAGGAAGTCGCGGAAGGTCTGCCCCGTGTTCTCGATCACCGCGCTGTCGCGCTTGATGAGGAACATCGGCGCATCGACCGCCCACGCGACGTAGTCCGAGAAGCGGCGCCCGCGCTCGAGCACGTTGCGGATCAGCCCCTGCCGCGCGGCGTCGACGTCGAGCCAGACCTTGGCGCGGTAGCTCCGCCCGCCGAACAGCGCCCCCTCGTAGAACGGGGAGTTCGCGAAGATCGCCGTCACGAGCGGGGAGAGCCGGAGCGACACGCGGAGCGCGCGCATCGCCGCCTCCTCGCTGGCGTAGTCGAAGTTCGCCTGCACGGTGGCGGTGCGGCGCATCATGTCGAGGCCGTGCGCGCCGCGCGTCGGCAGGTAGCGCCGCATGATCGCGTAGCGCGCCTTGGGCACCCAGGAGAGCTCGGCTTGCGACGCGAAGGGGTGGAACCCGATGCCGAGCCAGGCCAGCTTGAGCTCGGCGGAGATGTCCCGCAGCTCCGCGAGGTGCCCGCTCATCTCCATGCAGATCTGGTGGATGTTCTCGAGGGGCGCTCCGGACAGCTCGAGCTGCCCGCCTGGCTCGAGGGTCACCGAGGCGCCAGCCCGGGCGAGCGCGATCAGCGGACCGCCGGGGACCTCGTTCTCGGGCGCCCAGCCGTGCCGCTCGACGAGCGCCTGGAGCACGGTGAGGATGCTCCGCTCGCCCTCGTACGGAAGGGCAGCGCCCGTCCTGGCGTCGACCCCGAACTTCTCCGCCTCGGCGCCGATCCGGTGAAGGGCTTCGGGCTTCGTGGCTTCGTGGAAGGGAAACAGCAGATCGTCAAACGTCTCCAACGGTTGAGACTTCGACTCACTCCCGTGGCTTGCATCGGCCATCATCACGTTTCCGGTTGGGTTTCGTTCTCGCTTAGAGCGCGCGCCTGAGCAGGGGCGCGCGCTGCGCTGTACGGAGCATCTTCGCGAGCGCGCCGAGGTGCGCCAGCGTTGTCCCCGTTCCTCCCCCGAGCATTCGCGCGCCCGCCTCGATGAGCCGCGCCGCTGACGCCGCCCACGCATCGCAGATCTCGGCGGGCGCGATGCGATCGGCCCCGTCCGCCTGCGCAGGTTCGGCGCCGAGCAGCACGCCGACCTGAACCTCGTGCGCGACGCCCTCGAGGCGCCGGAGCACGTTGAGCCCGAGCTCGACCGACGCCACCTCGAAGAGCAGCGCGTCCGCGCCGCTGTCGAGGGCCGACCGGGCGACCTCCTCGAACCCCTCGCCATCGGCGGTGCGCCCTGCGCCGTCGAGCTCCACGAGCGCCCACGTCGCCAGCTGCGTCGTGTTGGCGCTGACGACCGCCGCGCGGCGCGCGAGCCGCGCGACCGTGGGGCCCACGCACGCTGCCTGGGCTGGATCGAAGCCGCACGCGACGAGGATCTCACAGCCTGCCGCCGCCAGCCTGGCCGCATGGACGGCGTAATCCTCCGCGATCCGGTCGGCCATGGGTGCGGCGGCAGTGTGGCCCAGGATACCGGCCACCGCCACGCGGCGCGCGGCCGCGCCCGCCGCCTCCGTCGCGAGCTCGACCGCGGTTCCGGTCAGCGCGGCGGCGCGGAACGCCATGCCGATCGGCGCCAGAGCGCGCGTCGTCGTGGCGGACGTGAGCGCCCGGACGACGTCGATCCCCAGCGCGATCTCCTGCTCGTGCAGCTCAGCGATCGCTCGAGGCGACTCGCGGAGCAGCCGGCCGAGGGCGGTGGTGGAGGAGACCGCTGTGCCTCGTCCACGGAGCGACGCGAGCGGATCGCCGCCGATGATGAGCGGACGACCCACGGGAGGCCGAGAGGTGGAGGCCTCGAGCGCATTCACGTCCTTCGCTGCTTTCCAGGGCTCCTCTACCACCGGTCTATAAGGGGAAACTAGCCCAAGACGGCCCTTCCGCGTCGCGAAATGGTGCAGGCCAGCGGGCTGGAGCACAGCGTTCCACGCAGCGCAGTCGGGGGCAACCTGACGGACGCGCACCGGCGCTGGGCGCGGCGCCGGGGAGGAACGGGGGATCGGCCGTCATGAGGGGCTCCGCGTTGCCAAGGGTCCTCATGTGGCCGGGAGGCTCCGGCCCCCTACCCCTCGGCCCCGGCGCGCGACGAACTTCCGGTCGAAGAGCCGCACCCGGCGGACGAACAGATCGAGCAGGAAGACGACCATCGCGGCGTAGATGAACTGCTGCCAGAGCTCCTCGTGGAACGTCACCTTTTCCCCTGCCGGGTCGAAGATGGCCGCCACGCCGTTCGGATCGACCGCCCCGCCGGTCGACGTCGCGGCCTTCTCGAGGATGGCGAGCTCGGGCTCGAAGCTCGCGTACTCGCGGGGGTACGGGTTCGAGACGTGGCCGTAGCTGACGGCGACGGGCCGGAGCGAGCCGTCCTCGGCCTCGCGCAGGTGCTCCGCCCGCAAGAGGAACGAGCCGTACCGATCCAGCGCAAGCGCCGTCTCGTAGCGCCCCGGCGCGGTCTGACGCATGTCGACGACCCGCGTCGCGCCGCCCGGCTCGGGCCCGATGAGGGTGAGCCGGGAGGTCAGGTTGTTCTCGAACCGATCGTCGGCCCCGAACGCGTCGACGGACGCGCGCAGCTCTCCGTCGACGATCTCGGCCTTCATGTCGAGCTCGCGCCGGTGCTTCTGGCGCATGTGCTCGTGGACGAGCTGCCCCCAGAACTTCTCGAAGCCTGGCCACCTCAGCCACTCGACGGCCCAGCGCGCCTTGACGTCGCTCGTCCAGGCCAGCGTCCACCCGAGGCCGACGCGCCAGCGCGCGAGGATCGGCTCCTCGCTGTCGCTCGTGAGCAGCTCCTGGGCCGGCGGCGGCTTCAGCTTGGTCGAGACGTAGCCGTGCAGGTTGGGCGCCGTGCGGACGTCGACGCCCCGGAGGAACGCCGCGTCGCCGACCTGGGTCACCGGGAACCACTCCTCGACGGCGGCGGCGCGCGCGACCATCTCGGTCTCCTTGGTGAAGATCCGCGGCAGGTTGTTCGGATCAGGGACCGCGTGGAAGCGCCCCCCGCCCACGTCGGCGATCATCTTGAGCAGCTGCTCGTCGAGGTCGTTCCCGAGCCCCACGGTGGTCACGGTGATCGACTCGGCGATCATGGCGGACACGAGGTCCCGGATGCCGCCCGTCGACGCCTTGCCGTCCGTGAGGAGGATGACGTGCTTCTTGCGCGCCTGCGTGACGGTCATGTCCTGGTAGGCGGCGTCGAGCGCGGAGAAGATCTCGGTCCCGCCGCCCGGTTGGATGCGCGCGATCTCGCCCGCGATCCGCGAGCGGTTGCGCGCGGGCTGCATCTTCACGTAGCGGGTCGGCGCCGAGTCGAACGCGATCACCTCGATCAGATCGTCCGACGACAGGACCCCGGCGGTCGCCTTCGCCGCGGCCTTGGCCATCTCGAGGGGCAGCCCGGTCATCGATCCCGAGCGATCCATGACGAGCGCCATCGCGACGCTCGGCATGTCCTTCTTTCGCTCGTTGTCCATCCGGACCGGCAGGATCCGCTCGATGGTGGTGCGGTACCAGCCGCCGAGGCCGTACCCCGACTCGCCGCCGGCGAAGAGGAACCCCCCGCCGAGATCCCGCACGTAGCTCTCGATGATCTCCTGCCCCTGCAGGCTGAGCGCTTCCTTCGGGGTATCGGACACGATCAGGAAGTCGTAGCGCTCCATCTCCTTGAGGGAGCCGGGGAAGCCAGCCGGCGGCCTGACGTCGACGTCGAGCTGCTGCGCGGTGAGCGCGCTCGAGAGCGGGCCGGCGTGCTGCGGCGTCCCCTCGACGTAGAGCACCGACGGGCGCCCAGGCACGTCGATGGTGGTCGCGTACCGGTTGTTCTCCTTGAACTTGTCGTCCGCGATCTGGTCGAGCTCGAGCGCGTAGGTCACCTGCCCCGCGATGCGCACGACGCTCTTGAACACGACGTCGTTCGGCCCCGCCTTGAGCTCGAGATCCCGGATGCCCTCGAGGCCGTTCAGCGCCTCCCCCTGGAAGAGCCGCGCGCGCGCCTTGGTGGCGCGGCTTGCGTAGATGTCGGCGTGGATCTCGAACGTCTCCCCGACCTTGACCCGGTCGGGCATCCTCAGCTCCCGCACCGCGACCTCGGGCGGCGCGGGCCGCCGGTACGGGATGGAGAACAGCCGCACCCCGACGTCGCGCGCCCGGTTGGCCTCGGCGAGCACGTCGCCGTCCGTCTGCACGCCGTCCGACATCAGCACGGCGCGCTTGAGGTAGCCGGGCGGATACAGCCCGTAGGCGAGCTGTAGCGCGGCCTGGAGGTTCGAGCCTGCGCCGAGATCGCCGCGCTGTCCGTTCGCGTCGAGGTGGCGGCCGATGAGCGGCGCGCGCCGCTCCGCCTCGCGACCGGCCGCCTCGCCGGCCGCGCGCTCGACGAGCCGCGGCCGCCGCGCGAAGGTGATCACCTTGATGACGCCGTCCTCGGGCTTCTCGGCGAACGCCTTGTCGAGCGTCGCGCGCGCGTCGTCGAGCGCCTCGTCGGTGACCGACTCGGAGACGTCGATGAGGTAGATGGTGGCGACCTTCTCCGTGGTCGCGGACCTCGCGAGCCGCGACAGCCCGAGCGCGATCAGCGCGACGAACGCGACCCGCAGCAGCACCGAGAGCACGCGCTGCGGCAGGGGGAGGTCGGCGAGGGATCCCGCGAGGACACCGACGAACCAGGGCGCGAGCAGGATCGCGCCGAGCATCTTCGGGTTGAGGAGCTCGTACTTCACCCCCTCGCGCACCCACGTCAGCGTCGGATCCGGGTGCAGGAGGACATACCTCCGGTACGCCCAGAACAGGATCCCGCCGAGCGCGACGCATGTGATGGCCCACGCGACGATGCGCAGCCTGCGACCACGGAACGCGCTCACACCGTCACCCTCCTGTGGTACGTGAACCACTCGATCGCGGTCACGACGAGCACCGCCGCGAGCAGGTAGACCCAGAGCTCACGGCGAACGCCGATCTTGAACTCGCTCACCGCGCCGGCGCCGCGGCCGTCGACCTTGAGCTCGACGGCCGGGGCGATCGCGCTCTCCTCCGGCGCCGAGAGGTTCGCGGCGAACATGCTCTCCTCCTGCGCGCCCGCCGCGCCGACGCGCAGCGTGTAGAAGCCGGCGTGCTGCCCGAGGAACACGGCGCGCCCTTCCTGGATGGGGACCGTGCGCGTCGTCCCGTCGGGCTGCTCCAGGCTGGCCACCTCCGCGGACGAGGACGCCGGGATGTGCCAGACGGAGCCCGTGCGGAACGAGGAGATGTAGCTCGTGTCCTCCTCGACGAAGTTGTTGATCGCGTTGAGCAGGAAGAGCGGCCAGGCGATGCGGAGGGGGAAATCGCTCTCGCGAACGTCGAAGCCGAGCGCCACGAATTTCACGCCGCTGCGCCGCCCCTCGATCAGCAGCGGGCCCTTGTAGCTCCGGCCGACGACCCTGTCTTCCTTGTTGCCCTTGAGCACGTGGGCGCGCGCGACGTTCACGTCGCTGAGCGCCGTGTAGCGCAGGAGCGGGTGCTTCGCGTCGAGCTCGTCGAAGCCCAGGCGGTAGTTCGGGTCGTCGTCGAGGACCTCCTTGCCCACCTCGAACGGGACGCTGGTCCCGGTCGGGTTGAGGTAGAGCAGGCTCCCGCTCCCCGGCGCGACGCTCGGCGCCACGCCATCGAAGATGGTCACGTCGAACGAGGCGGCCGCCGGGTACCGCTGCGGATCGACGAAGGTCACGTCGAGGTACTCGTCGAGGAGCAGCGCCGCCTCGAGGAACATGTTCCCCGCGGAGACGACCTGGACGCGCGCGCGGCGCCGCTCGGGGAGCAGCGCGTAGGCGCGGTTGTCCGCGGGGAGGTCGTCCGAGCCGCCGTCGGCCAGCGAAAGCTTCGCCTCGAGCGTCTTCGAGGCGCCGGAGAGGTTCGGGTAGAAGCGGGGCAGCTTCTCCTTGGGCTTGAGCCGGATGCGCGTCAGATCCGTGAGCTGGCCGTCGCCGAGCAGCGACAGCTCGAGATCGAGGGGCTCGTCGCTCGTGTTGGTGACCTCGAGCATCACCTCGTAGCGGCTCTTGTCGAGCGGGTAACGCCGCACCGAGAACTCGGTGATGGCGGCGTTCCTCGATCCCTTGCCGATCGGCAGGTACGAGAGCTTGATGTCGCCGAGGCGCACCTGTCCGCCGGCGTCGGTCGGCTCGCCGAGCGCGCCGTCGCTCACGACGATGACCTCCGGCGACGGGAGCCCGCTCAGGGTGTCGCTCGCGAAGCGGAGCGCGCGCGCGAAGTCGGCGGTGGCGTCGGTCGGCCTCACCGCCGCGACGGCCGCCTCGAGCTCCGCGATCTCTCCGGTGAGCGTCGACAGGGGCGTGATGGCCGCGTCCATCTGGGCCAGCAGCATGCGGTCGCTGCCGGAGAGGCCGCGGACCATCTTCTTGACCTCTTCCTTCGCGAGCTCGAGGCGCGAGGGCGCGACGTCGATGGCCTGCATGCTCGCGCTCGCGTCGATGAGGACGACGATGTTGCGCCCCTCGACGAGGTTCGCCTGCGGGCGCGGATCCCCCAGCGCGAGCAGGAGCAGCGCGAGGAGCGCGAGCTGCAGCAGCAGCGACAGGAGCCGCTTCAGCTGCGAGAACAGGCTCGTCGCCTCCTTGTCCCGGAGGATGCGCTCCCAGATCCTCGAGAAGGGGACCGCGACCGGCCGCCGGCGCAGCTTGAGGATGTAGAAGACGACGACCACGGCCCCGGCGAGGGCGCCGATCTGGAGCAGTGTCTGCAGCGGAACGCCGGTGAAGTGCAGCATCGCTACCGGAGGAAGCCGCCTCGGCGAAACACGCGAAGGATCAGCTCATCGAAGGGGACGGACACGTCCGCGCGGAAGTAGCTCACCTGCCGCGACGTGCAGAAGCGGCGGATCTCGTCGAGGTACTGCTCGTAGGCCTCGGCGTAGCGCTCGAGCACCTTGGGGGTCACCGTGACCTCGCGCTCGTCGCCGGTCTCGCAGTCGTAGACGCGCACGTCCCCGCGCAGCGCAGGCCGGGCCTCGCGCGCGTCGACGACGTGGAGCACGAACGGCTCGAACCGGTTGTACCGGAGGACGTTGATGCCGCGCTCGAAGCCCGCCGGATCATAGAGATCGCTGAGGATCACAGCGAGGCCGCGCCGCTTGTGCTGCGCCACGAAGGTCTTCATCGCCTCGCCGAGGTCGGTCGGGCCCTCGGCGCGCGCCTGCCCGAGGAAGCGGAAGATCCTGAAGATGCGCGCCTTGCCCCGGGTCGACTGCATGCGCCCGCTGATCTCGTCGGTCGCGGTGACGATCGCGATGCGGTCGAGGTTGGCGAGCCCCACGTACGCCAGCGCCGCGGCGAGGCGCTTTGCGTGCCGCAGCTTCTCGCCGTCGCCGAACGCCATCGACGCCGAGGTGTCGACGATGAAGTAGATCGAGAGGTCTTCCTCCTCCTCGTAGAGCCGGATGAGGAGCCGGTCGAAGCGCTGGTACGCGGCCCAGTCGAGGTACCGGAAATCGTCGCCGGGCGCGTAGTCGCGGTGGTCGGCGAACTCGACCCCTGAGCCGGTCTTCTTGGTTCGCCGCTCCGCGCGCATCGCCCCCGAGAAGACGCGGCGGCTCACCATCGCGAGGTAGTCGAGCTTGCGCTGGAACTCGTCGTCGAAGAGCTCCTCGTCGGGGGCGCCCGCGGAGAGCGCGGAGAAGCGGCGCAGCGGCGCGGCGGCCCTCTTGAACGCGTCGAAGAGCCCCATGCTACCTTCGACGGCGCCTCATTTGCTCTCCGGAAGGTGCTTGAGGATCGCCTGCAGCACCTCGTCGGTCTTCACGCCCTCGGCCTCGCCCTCGAAGTTGAGCAGCACGCGGTGCCGGAGGGCGGGCAGCGCGCACGCGCGCACGTCGTCGACCGACGCAGCGAACCGCCCCTCGAAGAGCGCGCGGATCTTCGCGGCGAGCAGCAGCGCCTGCGCCCCGCGCGGCGATCCGCCGAACTTCACGAACCGCTTCACTTCGTCGAGGCTGCCTCCCTCGGCGGGGTGGGTGGCCTGGAGCAGCCGCACCGCATAGTCCTGGACGTGCTTCGCCACCGGCACCTCGCGGACGAGCCGCTGCATGGCGATGATCCGCTCCTTGTTCAGGACCGGCCGCACCTCGATCGCGTCGGTGCCGGTCGTCCGCTCGAGGATCGAGTTCAGCTCGTCGCGGCTGGGGAACGGCACGTGCAGCTTGAAGAAGAACCGATCGAGCTGCGCCTCCGGCAGCGGGTACGTCCCCTCGCTCTCGAGGGGGTTCTGCGTCGCCAGGACGAAGAACGGCTCTTCCAGCGTGTAGCTCTGCCGCGAGACCGTGACGCGGTGCTCCTGCATGGCCTCGAGGAGCGCGCTCTGCGTCTTCGGCGTGGCCCGGTTGATCTCGTCGGCGAGCACGATGTTCGCGAAGATCGGCCCCTTGCGGAACGAGAACGACCGCTGCCCGCCCGCGTTCTCATCGATGACCGTGGTGCCGATGATGTCCGCGGGCATCATGTCGGGCGTGAACTGGATGCGCGAGAACTGGAGCTCGAGCGCCTCGGCCATGGTGCGGACGAGCATCGTCTTGCCGAGCCCCGGCACGCCCTCGAGCAGCGCGTGCGAGCCCGCGAGCATGCACGTGAGCACGCCGTCGACCACCTCGCGGTTGCCGACGATGACCTTCCCCACCTCCTCGCGCAGCTCTCCGATGCTCGCGCGGAACTCGTCCACCTCGGCCCGCGCTGCTTCCTTCGTCTTCTCGGCCATGACTTCCTGCTTCGCGCCCGCTGTCGCGGGGCGCCTGGTGAGGCGCGGTCGCGTTCGAGCCGCCGGCTCGACTCACTCGCGCGGCCTGATGAGCTGGAAATACCGGTTCACGTAGAACCGGTATCCATCAGGGATCTGATCCTTGTTGATCTGCTGCTCTGCGACCGTGTGATAGTCGGTGAAGACCTTCTTGTAGCCGGTCCCCTTGAAGCCCCGCTCGGCGGCGCTGAGGATCACCTCGCTGTTCGAGGGCCCTTGCTGCGTGTCGAGCCCCTGCGCCTGGACGTCCTGGGTCCCCATCTTCGGGTCGGTGCGCTTGCCCGCGATCTCGCCGCCACGGCCGGAGCCGACGCCGTCGCCCCCGGGCTGGTTGCCGCCGTTGCTGTTGCCCTGGCCGCTCCCGGCCCCCTCCTGCCCCTGCCCCTGCCCGCCGCCGGGCATCAGGATCTTCTTGCCGCCTGGCCCGATCACCAGCTCCTGCCCCTGGCCTTGCCCGCCCTTGCCCTGACCGCCCTGGCCTTGCTGGCCCTGCTGCCCTTCCTGCTCGCCGTCGCCCTGCCCCTGTTGGCCCTGCCCCTGCTGCTCGTCGCCGCTGCCCTGGCTGCCGCGCGCGCGCTTTCCGAAGCGGAGCATCCTGGCCATCCGCTGCTTGCCCCCCTGCCCTTGCTGGCGCACGAGCTCCCGGAGCTCCTCGAGCCGCTGGCGCAGCTCTTCCTTCTCCTGCTCGGACATCTCCTCCTGCTGCATCCGGTTGATGTCCTCGGCCGCCTGCTCGAGATCGTCCGCTGACATCCCGAGGTCGCGCATCAGATCTTCCGCGGCCTTGGCGAGCTCGCGGTCGAGCCGGTCGAGCTGGCGCCCGGTCCGCTCCTTCTGCTCGGCCTCGCGGTCGAGCCGCTCCAGCTCGCGCTCCTTCTTCTTGAGCAGCCTCTCCTGCTCGGATCGCTCCTGCTCGTTCGCGGGGGCCTTCTGCTTCTGCTTGAGGAGCTGCTCGCGCGCCTCTGCGCGCTTCTCGTTGATCGCGGCGAGGGCCTCCTTGCGGCGCGACGCCGCCTCGGAGAGCGCCTTGCGCAGCCGCTCGATCTCGGCCTTGTCGAACTTCTGCTTCTTGTCGCGGAGCTTCTCGGCGAGCTCCTTCAGGTCCTTCTTCGCCTTCTCGAGGTCCTTCTTCTCGAGGGACTCCCCAACGCCCTTCGCCAGGTCGCTCTTCTTGAGGTCGACCCCCGTCTCCTTCAGCGCCTCATCGAGCGCCTTCAGGTCGGCCTCGGCGCCCTTGAGGAGCTCGCGCTCGAGCGCCTCCATGCGGCGGAACGCCTCGGTGCGATCGAGGCGCTTGTTCGCGATGTCCTCGATGAGCTGGTTGAACCGCTCGACCGCGGACTTCATCTCCGGGCTCTGGTCCTGCCGATCGAGCGCCTTCGCCGCGTCCTTGAAGAGCTCGAGGTCGTCGGGCGACATGGTCAGCGCGTCGATGGTCGCCGCGACGGGCGCCTGCTTCCGCGGGGTGCGCACCTCCAGCAGCGCCACCGCGAGCACGCCGAGGCCCACCGCGGCGGAGGTCCAGAGCTCGCGAGGGACGGCGAGCGGCGCGGCGCCGGCGGGGCGCAGCCCTGCGGCGTGCTCGCAGGCGTCGTCGATCGCCGCCTCCATCAGGGGGGTGCGCTGCGCTGCGGGCAGCGCCTCGAAGGCGAGGGCGATCGTCAGCCGGTCGTGGAGGCCGTGGTGCCGATCGAGGGCGATGGTGCCGGCGCGCGGAGGCAAGCGTCGCAGCATCGCCACGACGAGGGTGGCCAGCACGAGCAGCCCCGCGCCGAGGAGGAGCTGGCGGGCGCGCGGCTCGCCGAGGTACGCCGGGAGCGCCTTGTGCACCGCGAGCGTCCCGGCAGCGAGCGCGAGCGCGAGGGTCAGCGCGCTCGGCAGCGCACGCAGCGCGCGCCCGAACCGGAGCCTCAGCTCAACCACGAGCGCGGCGCTGCGAATGCGGTCCAGTTGCTTCGTGCGAGAGTCGCTCACGGTGCTCAGCGCTCCGGGCGCCCCCCGCGGGGGCCCTCGAAGGGGAAACGTCGCAGCATTGTACCTGCTGACGGGTCAGGCGCCCGAAAGTTCCTGGGAGGCTCCTCGCGACGTGCGACGTACGTAGAGGCTGCGCGCGACGTACGAGGCAATGACGCGCGGCGAGCCCTGATGATTCCCGTGCAGGGCAGCTGCGCTCAGCGTGCTGCCGGCATGGATGCGTGCTGCCGGCGGTGGGTGGGGGTCCTCCCTCCGAGCGCCGATCGGACGGTTCCTCTGCACCCGGCTCGGCGGCGGCATGCGTACGTTGCGTGGGAACGAGGGGTCGGGCCGCTGCGCACGGCGCCCGCCTCGGATTGGATCACTTCATCGACTTCTTCTTGGGCGCTGCCTTGGCGGCAGGCTTCTTCGCCGCAGCAGGCTTCTTCGCCGCGGCCGGCGTAGCAGCCGGCTTCTTCGCCGCCTTGGCTGCCGGCTTCTTCGTCGCGGTCGGCTTCTTCGCCGCCTTGGCTGCCGGCTTCTTCGTCGCGGTCGGTTTCTTCGCCGCCTTGGCTGCCGGCTTCTTCGCCGCCTTGGCTGCCGGTTTCTTCGTCGCGGCCGGCTTCTTCGCCGCCTTGGCGGCCGGCTTCTTCGTCGCGGCCGACCGCTTCGCAGCAGCCCTGCTCGCCACGGCACTGTTTGCCGCCGACTTCTTCGCCCCCGTCGCCCGTTCTCTGGAGGACGGCTGCGCAGCGGCCTCACGCTCCTCGCCGACCGCGCTCGCCTGGGCCTTGGCGCCGTTCGCATCAGGCACCTGCTTCGCATAACGGGCGAGCGTCTCGCGCACCCGCGCGTCCAGATCCGAGAAATCGAACGGCTTGTTCAACCACGCGTCTGCGGCGAAGAGCGGCGAGGTCATCTCGTTCAGGTTCTCGCCGATCCCGGTGAGCATGATGACGCCGGTGCTCGCGAACGGCCGTCCGTCGGACGTGTCGCTCTTCAGCCGCTTGCAGATCTCCCAGCCGCTCATGCCGGGCATCATCACGTCCAGGATCACCAGATCCGGCCGGTGCTCACGCGCGAGCTCCCAGGCAGCATCCCCCTCGGAGGCCTCGATCACAGAGAAACCCAGGTTCCTCAGGTGACGCGCAACGAGGCTCAACATCGCCGGTTCGTCTTCGGCCACCAGCACACGGGGCGGCATCATGCTCGCGGAAGGCATCGTGGATGCGGATGAGAGTACGTGCGCGCGAACCGGTCAAGAGAGAACGAGACCGCGCTGCCGCAGCCAGCGCTCTTCGCCGTTCGCCGTCCTCCCGAGCGACCCGAGCGCCAGGGAGGATGCGCTCACGCGGCGCGCGCGAGCGCGATCTTTTCCGTCTGCCCCGCCGCATAGAAGCGTCGCAGCGCGGCGAGTAGCTCGGCATGACGCCCATGGCGGGCAAACTCGGCCTCGAGTCGGCCCGCGAACCGCGCGGCCAGATCGTTCGCGATCCGGTAGCGATCGCCGGTCTCCGTGCCCGGTGGATCCATGAAGGTGACCCGCTCGAAGAGATGGGCGCGGATCCGCGCGGCGCGCTCGGGCTCGAAGCGCCCCGCCCCCGATGGGGCCGCCTCGTGGCGGCGCCGGAGCGGCGGGCCTGGCGGCTCGACCTCGTCCGCCAGATCGCCGTGGACAAGCAGCACGTATTTGTCGACCTCGGCCTGGAGCTCGAGCTCGAGCTGGGTCGCCGGCAGCTCCCTGCGGGCTCGCTCGGCCACGTAGAGGAAGTGGCTCACGCCCTCGACGATCTGGCAGATCTCGTCCAGCGTCCCCTCTCGCCCCCGCGTGATCGCCCGGCGGGGCAGGTGCAGCGCGACCTCGATATCCCCGCCATCTTCGCCGGCGTGCCGGATCAGCAGCGCTTCGCGGGCGCTGCCGTCCGTCAGCCGGATGAAATCGTCGACCACGGGCGCGTCATCGAGCGCATAGGTGCGCGCCAGGTGCTGCTGGATCCGGGCCGGGAACGTCGCCCCCCGCATCAGTTGAGCCCGCCCGCACCACGGCCCGGCACGAGCCCTCGTGCCCCGAGCTCATCCGCGAGTCGGCTCGAGCCCGTACGAACCCAGCGCTCGTACAGCCGGAGCACCGAGCGCTCGTCCCGAGCCCCCGACGCGAGCGTACCGTCGGCCACATCGTTCAGGACGCTCACGAACCGCTCGAATTTCTCGGCCATCTCCGAAAGAACATCCGGCCCCTGGCCGACGCGCGCATTGAGGCGAAGCATAGCGGCCGCATGGTGGTAAGCGGTCGACCCGACCCCGACCACGTAGCCGCGATCGACCCCCTTGACCTCGATGTGGCCGCCGAAGAAGCCGACCACATAGAGGACGCTGTCTCCGAGGTTACGCAGCCGCTGGAAACGCTCGGCTCCGGAGGCTTCCAGCGCATCGCGCAGAAGAAAGGTCAGGGGCTGGTTGAAGGCAGACTCGGCATGCTCGTCCGGGTGAGCAAAGGCACAGAGCAGACCGACGAGGTAACTCGACGCCGCCTCGGTAGCAGCGACGTTCCGAACTCGGAGCGCCTCGTCCACAACCTCCTGGAAATAGCGGGTCATGCTCGGGGAGAGAGAGATCGCTTGGCTCACAGCGGCACCTCACTTGTGCGGGTGCCCTGGATACCGACGTAACCCGGGCCACCGCGCGCTCAGGTCAACCAGACACGTCCCGGCGGCCTCCCTCGGGTTGGAGACCGTGAGGGCATCGCGTCACTGTGCTGCCGCAGCTTTGCCCTCATAAGCGCATTTTAGCCGAGGGGCTCCGCCGAGCCCAGCCTTGCGCCACGCACCTTCCCCTGCGATCTCCAGGACTTACAGCCACCTCTGCGCCTGGCTGCCAACGCGCAAAGTGCCGGCCTGGGGCCACTCTTGACACCCTCCAGGGGGTGGCTATCTTCGGCGCGCTCGCTAGCACTCGCCATAGGTGAGTGCTAGCAAAGTGCCCAGACTGCAATCGTATGGGACCTTGCGGCTGCTCAGGCGGGCCGGCTGGGTCTTGCCGTTCGTGGGACGCGGCGCTCGTCCCCGGAGGATTTGCAAAGATGAAGATTCGACCGCTCCAGGACCGCGTGATCGTTCAGCGCGTGAAGGAAGAAGAGAAGACCAAGGGAGGTCTCTACATTCCGGACACCGCGAAAGAGAAGCCGATCGAGGGGACCGTCGTCGCCGTCGGCAACGGCAAGGTCGCCGAGGACGGTACCGTGCGGAAGCTCGACGTCAAGGAGGGCGACCGCGTCCTCTTCGGCAAGTACTCGGGCACCGAGGTCAAGATCGACGGCGAAGAGCACCTCATCCTCCGCGAGGACGACATCCTCGGCGTGATCGAGAAGTGACGCGGGCGACAGAAGGAACTTAGGAGAGACACCATGGCAGCCAAGGAAATCATCTACAACGAGTCCGCCCGCAGCATGATCCTCGCGGGGGTCAACGCCCTCGCCGACGCGGTCAAGGTCACGCTCGGCCCGAAGGGGCGCAACGTCGTCATCGAGAAGAGCTTCGGCTCGCCGACGGTCACCAAGGACGGCGTGACGGTCGCCAAGGAGATCGAGCTCGAGAACCGCTTCGAGAACATGGGCGCCCAGATGGTCCGCGAGGTCGCCTCGAAGACGAGCGACATCGCCGGCGACGGGACGACCACCGCGACGGTGCTCGCCCAGGCGATCTACCGCGAGGGCTCCAAGCTCGTCGCGGCCGGGCACAACCCGATGGAGATCAAGCGCGGCATCGACAAGGCGGTCGAGGCGATCGTCGAGCACCTCCGCGGCTCCGCCAAGCAGACGAAGGACGCGAAGGAGATCGCGCAGGTCGGCACGATCAGCGCGAACGGCGACGAGACGATCGGCAAGCTCCTCGCCGACGCGATGGAGAAGGTCGGCAAGGAGGGCGTGATCACGGTCGAGGAGGCCAAGAGCGCCGACACGACCCTCGACGTGGTCGAGGGCATGCAGTTCGACCGCGGCTACCTCTCGCCGTACTTCGTGACCGATCCCGAGGCCATGAAGGCGAACCTCGAGGACTGCTACATCCTCATCTCGGAGAAGAAGATCTCCAACATGAAGGACCTGCTCCCGGTGCTCGAGGCGATCGCCAAGAGCCAGAAGCAGCTCCTCATCATCGCCGAGGACGTCGAGGGCGAGGCGCTCGCGACCCTCGTCGTGAACAAGCTCCGCGGCACGCTGCACTGCGCGGCCGTCAAGGCGCCGGGCTTCGGTGATCGCCGCAAGGAGATGCTGAAGGACATCGCCACCCTGACGGACGGCCAGGTGATCGCGGAGGAGCTCGGCCTCAAGCTCGAGAACGTCACGATCAGCGATCTCGGCCGCGCCAAGACCGTCATCATCGACAAGGACAACACCACGATCGTCGGCGGCCAGGGCAAGAAGGACAAGATCAAGGCCCGGCAGCAGGAGATCCGCGCCCAGATCGAGAACACGACGAGCGACTACGACCGCGAGAAGCTCCAGGAGCGGCTCGCGAAGCTCGTGGGCGGCGTCGCGGTCGTCAAGGTCGGCGCCGCGACCGAGACCGAGATGAAGGAGAAGAAGGCCCGCGTCGAGGACGCGCTCCACGCGACCCGCGCGGCCGTCGAGGAGGGCATCGTCCCGGGCGGCGGCGTGGCGCTCATCCGCGCGCAGAGCTCGCTCGAGAAGCTCAAGGTCAACGACGAGCAGCGGTTCGGCGTGAACATCATCCGCCGCGCCATCGAGGAGCCCCTCCGCCAGATCTCGGCCAACGCCGGGGAAGAGGGCTCGATCGTCGTGCAGAAGGTGCGCGACGGCAAGGACTCGTACGGCTACAACGCGGCGTCGGGCGACTACGGCAACCTGCTCGAGATGGGCGTCATCGATCCGGTCAAGGTCGTCCGGTCGGCGCTCCAGAACGCGGCCAGCGTCGCCAGCCTGATGCTCACCACCGAGGCGCTCATCGCCGAGCGGCCGAAGGAGGAGAAGCCGGCGGCCGGTGGCGCCCACGCGGGCCACGGCCACGACTTCTGATCGCGACGCGCCGCGCTGACCGTTAAGCCCGGCGGGCGAGGGCCGACTTCCTTCTCGGGAAGTCGGCCCTTCGCCATTTCGACTTCCGGCGGGCCGCGGCGCATGATCTGATCCGGCGCAGGTTCGCGATGAGCACCCTGACTACCGAGCGCCTGGCGCTCACCCCGGTCTCGCTGCCCCTGCTCGAGGCGGTCATCCGCGGAGATCGCGCCGAGGCCGAGGCCCTCTCCGGCGCGCGCTTCCCCGGCGCCTGGCCTGGGCGCGCGCTCGTCGAGCGCGCCTTCAGCTCGCCGCTCGACCGGCTGCGGGACGATCCAGAGGCGTTCCTGTGGGGCACGCGGCTGATGGTGACGTGCGGGCAAGAGGAGCGCGTCGTCGTCGGCAGCGTGGTGCTGAACGGCCGGCCCGACGCGACCGGCACCGTGGAGATCGGCTACGGCGTCGAGGGCAAGTCCCAGGGCCAGGGCTACGCCACGGAGGGGTCGCGCGCCGTCCTGCACTGGACGCTGCAGCAGCCGGGCGTGAAGCGCGTGATCGCGACCACGCCGGCCTGGCACCGCGCGTCGCTCCGGGTGATCGAGAAGCTCGGGATGCGCCCTGCTGGAACGCTCGAGCACGACCTCCTGGGCGAGCTCCTCGTCTTCGAGCGCTACCCCGAGTAGCGCCCCGCCGTCCATGGGCGGGGGCCCGCCGCGGCGTCGCTCACCCGCCTGCGCGGCTCACGCCGCCGCGCGGGTCGCGCCGCCGAGCCCACTCGCACAGGGTCATGCCCGCCGCGATCGCCACGGGGTACGAGTGGTTGATCCCGTACATGGGGATCGCGATCACGTCCTCGCACGCATCGAGCAGCGCCTGCGGCAGCCCGTCATCCTCGCTGCCGAAGAGGAACACGAGCCCGCGGGGGAAGGGCGCCTCCCAGAGGGTCCGCCGCGCGTGATCGCGCTCCACGCCGATGAGCGGGCGGCCGCGCGCCGCTTCGAGGAAGCTCGCCTCGTCGGGGCACTCGACGATGGTCTCGTACTTCTGCATGCCCATCGAAGCACGCTCGTAATAGGGTTCGGTCCCGATCAGGAAGATCTCCCGGACTAGGAACGAGTGCGCGACGCGGATGATGGCGCCGATGTTGAACGGGTTCTTCGCGCGGCAGACGGCGATGGAGAAGTCGCTCCGCAAGGGGGCGAGCTCGTCGCGGATCTCCCGGGTGGTGAGCCCGAAGGGCGGGATCTTCACGGCGCGCTGGCTCCCCTACTCGGCGGCGAAGCGATCGAACAGCGGATAGATGGGCCCCTCGTGGACCCTGATCCGCTCGGTCGTGCCCGTGGCGTGCTTGACCAGGAGCACGAGCCCGGCGCGCGGCACGGCGTCGAGCGCGCCCCGGATCGCCGCGACGGACATGCGCCGCAGCGGCTGCCCGGCGATCTCCAGCACCTCGTCGTCCTTGCGGAGCCCGGCGCGCTCCGCGGGCCCGCCCTCCATGGTGCGCGAGATGAATGCGGAACCGGAATGCAGCTGGTACCAAAGGCCGAGGCCGAACCTGGCGTGCGCCGGCTGGAACGCGAGCGTGAGCGAGCCGCCCGCATCGAGCTCGACCTCGATCTCGCCTGCGGCTCGCTGCGTGTCGCTCGGGCGGCCGATGTCGCGCACCCCGATCGGCTTGTCGACGAGCGGGTCCGCTTCCCAGACCTCCACCCGGAGCCGGTCCTCGGGCAAGATCTGGAAGTTCCCGCTGGGTCCTTCGGGCCAGGTCGGCTCCAGCGTGTTCGTTTGCTCCGCCGTCCGAAAGATCTCCGCGCCGTTGACGAAGACGCGGACATAGGGGTCCGGGAGGTCGCCAGCGCCGGAATCCCAGGCTCGGCCGTCCCGAGTGCGCTCCGGGATTCTCGCACGGACGACCCGAAGCCATCGGACGTCCTCGGGCGGCGGAGGATGCAGCTCCTGGTCTGGAGGAGGCTCGCGCAGGCGGGTCGAGAGCTCGGGATAGAGCGCCGAGCAGCCGCCCGCGGCGAGCGGCGTGCCACCTGCAGCGAGCAGCAGGATGAACGCGGGCAAGCAGAGCGAGAGCGCGCGATGCCGTCGGAGGACCAAGATGGCGCCATTTTTGGCCGGAGCCGGCGTCAGCCGCAACTAAACCGTGCTATTTCGGGCGCCCATGCACGATCAGCCCGTCATTGCTACCAGCGACCTCAGCGCGCACGTCGGCAGCACTGTCGTGCTCCGCGGATGGCTCTACAACAAGCGATCGAGCGGCAAGCTCCACTTCCTCGAGCTGCGCGACGGCTTCGGCACCGTCCAGTGCGTGATGGCGAAGAGCGACGTCGGCGACGAGGTCTTCGCGGCCGCCGACAAGGTCACCCAGGAGAGCGTGATCGATGTCGTCGGCGAGGTGAAGGCGCACCCGAAGCGCGCCGGGGTCTACGAGATCGCCGCGTCCGCCTTCCGCGTGCTCGCCTCCACCACCGGCGAGTACCCCATCTCCCCGAAGGAGCACGGGACCGACTTCCTCATGGATCACCGCCACCTCTGGCTGCGATCGAGGCGGCAGCACGCGATCTTGCGCGTTCGTCACACCATCATCCAGGCCGTCCGCGACTTCTTCGACGGGCGCGGGTTCACGCTCGTCGATGCGCCGGTCTTCACGCCGAACGCGTGCGAGGGGACGAGCACGCTGTTCCAGACCGACTACCACGGCGAGAAGGCGTACCTCACCCAGTCGGGGCAGCTGTACATGGAGGCGGCAGCGGCCGCGTTCGGGAAGGCGTACTGCTTCGGCCCCACGTTCCGCGCGGAAAAGTCGAAGACCCGCCGCCACCTGGCCGAGTTCTGGATGGTCGAGCCCGAGGTGGCGTTCATGGACCTCGCGGGCGACATGGACCTCGCGGAAGACTTCCTCTGCTTCATCGTCGAGCGGGTCCTCGAGCGCCGCCGCCCCGAGCTCGCGGTGCTCGAGCGCGACGTCGGGAAGCTCGAGGCCGTCAAGAAGCCGTTCCCGCGCATCCGCTACGACGAGGCCGTCGCCATCCTGAACGAGGCGCGCGCGGAGAAACGCAAAATGGCCGGAGAGTCTGAAATTCCGGATTTTCCCTGGGGCGAGGATTTCGGCGGCGAGGACGAGACGATCATCTCCGGCCGGTACGATCGTCCCGTCATGATCCACCGCTATCCGGCTCAGGTGAAAGCCTTCTACATGAAGCGCGATCCGACGGACGACCGGCTCGCGCTCTGCGTCGATGTCCTGGCGCCGGAGGGTTATGGAGAGGTGATCGGCGGCGGGCAGCGCGAGGATGATCTCGCCACCCTCGAGCGGGCAATCGAGGCGCATCGGCTGCCCCCCGAGGCGTTCGGCTGGTACCTGGATCTGCGCCGGTATGGCACCTTCCCGCATGCGGGCTTCGGGCTGGGCATCGAGCGGAGCGTCGCCTGGATCTGCGGTCTGCCCCACGTGCGCGAGACGATCCCGTTCCCGCGCATGCTGAATCGGCTCTCGCCGTAGTGCCGCGCGTCAGAGATCCTGCCGGGAAATCTGGGGACCGCTTGGCAGCGCCTCATTCACGGCGCGATGCGCCACGGCGCCGACGCGGCGGGCCGAACGCGTGCGAGCGTGGAAGCGTGGAAGCGTGGAAGCAGACGAGGCTAGCCGCTCCCCGCGCGCACCCACGCGTCGGAATCGTAACGCTGTGCGAGGAGCGTGAGTAAGAGGTAACGCGATCGGCAAGCCCGCGCGACGCGCGACAACGGCGGCCAGTGTGGTCAGGCCGTGCCCGCGCCGCAGCTCGCCGCTGGGGATCCGTTTTTGCTCCGCTTGCAGGGCGACTCTGTCGTATCAAGAAAGCATAGGGCGCAACCCGCGACCCACGCTCACTCGGCCGACCGACGGAGCCACCCCTGCTTGCAGATGAGGGAGCGCTCTACCGGCGAGCCGGACCCTGCCCCCGCCTCCCCGACCCAACTCGCGAGGACAAAGCTATGGCTCGTCTCGTCGGCTTTATCGGTAACCGTCCGGATCTCGGCGCGCGTGCGATCGAGCTCGAAGAACGTGCCCTCACGGTTCGCCGAAGGGAGGGCGTGATCCCTGGCTGGGGGGTCGGCTTCTACCAGGGAGGAGAGATTCTCCTCAAGCGCCGGCCGATCGACGATCGACCCGAGATCAGCCTGGTCGACATGACCAAGGACGTGCGCGCCGACATCCTCGTGGCGCATGTCCGGGCTGCGACCGTCGGCAGCTTGCGCACCGAGAACACGCACCCGTTCCGCTATCGGCAGTGGCTGTTCGCCCACACGGGCACGGTCGAAGGGTTCGCCCGCCTGCGGAACCAGCTGAGCGACTCGCTACCGCAGTTTCTCCAGCGCGACGTTCGCGGCGAGACGGACAGCGAGATCCTCTTCCACCTGTTCCTGTCCTTCCTCCACGACAGCGGCCAGCTCGATCGGCCCAACGTGGACGCGGCGAGCGCGCGGACGGCCCTGCGGTCTTCCATCGCGCTCGTCGACCGGCTCTGCGCGGAGGAAGGGGCGGGGCCGAGCGCGATGAACATCGTGGTCACCAACCCCGAGTACCTGCTCGCCGCCCACGGCGGCACGTCGATGGCGTACCGCATTTACCAGGGCAGCGAGGACATGGAGCGGCTCCTCAGCGACGGCGGGTTGGGCCGAATGCGCATGCCCGACTATGCCGCGAGCCGGCTGACGCTCGTCGCGTCGGACTTCGATGACGACCAGGCCCCCGCAGGGTGGACCCACGTTGGCGAGCGTGCGATCGTGACGTTCACCCGCGCCGATGCTCCCGCGATCGAGCCGATCTGAACGCCCGAAGGTCCCGCAGGAGGCCAGGGTGCATGCACCGCCGGCCGGCTCTCCGGACAGCTCTCGGCCGTCGCCGGCGTGTCCTTCGCTGCTCGTCGCCGTGATCGCGGGCTGGTCGCTCCTGGGGTGCGGCCGAGGAGAACCGGCTTCCTTTCCCACCGCCGCCGAGCTCTCTGACGAGCGCCGCCGCCCTGACGGCGTGGCGCTCGATCCGGCGAGCACCCCGCCGCCACCGACGAACCAGGCAGACGTCGAGGACAGCGTCGTGACCCTCCGGACGCCTCTCGGCATCGGCGCCGCGCTGGATGTCGTGGACGAGTTCTTCCGCCGGGTGGTCGCCGAGGACAGCGAAGCCCTGAGCGAGCTGCTGACGCGCGATGCCCTCGCGATCCACACCGGCTCGGGCGGATCGGGGCAGCCGCCGAGCGCCGGGCTCTGGTGGGAGCAGCGGTTCCGGCGACTCGAGTACGGAAAGCTCGCTGGAGAGCCGGTCTATCGGGAGTCGGAGCTCCAGATCTTCCGGGCCGAGGACGTGCTCGCGACGCCGCAACACCCCGCGATCCAGCCGGAGACGCTCGATGACCAGGACGTCGTGATCCGCGTGCCGATCGCGACAGCGCGGGTCGCGGCGGATCGCCTGCTCGGCGACGAGATCGTCGTCTGGCTGCGCCGCGACGGCCCGCGATTCAGGATCTACCGGCTGCTCGAGGACTTCCAGTTACAGTAGGCTTTGCGCTTGTGCCATATCTCCGACAAGATCGGGGCTCGATGAGCCGCCTCAAGATCGCGTTCGTGGGCTCCGGGGGAGCGGCGCGAGGCCTTGCGCACCTCGGCGTGCTGAAGGCTTGCGAGGAGCTGGGCATCCATCCGGAGATCTACGTGGGCGCGGGGGCGGGCGCGCTGGTCAGCGCGACGTACGGGCAAGACATCCCGCTCGATGTGCTGCTCGACGCCTACCGCCTCCCCTGGAGACGGCGTCACCGCGGGCCTCGCCTCCACGTGTCGAGCTTCTTTGGAGCTCCCGCGCTGCGCGATCTGCTCGATCCGGGATACCTCTGCTCCGGGGTGTTCTCGATCGACAGGCTCGAGCGCTACGTGCGCCGGACGCTGCCGATCAACGACTTCCGGCAGCTGCCCCACGCGGTCTTCGTGACGGCGGTCGACGTGGACAGCGCCAAGCGGGTCGTGTTCGGCCCGGGCTACGACGAGGCCACGCCGATCAGCCAGGCCGTGGCCGCCAGCTGCTGCGTGCCCGGCCTGTTCCGGCCCTACCGCATCAACGGCCGCTATCACCTCAGCGGCGAGGTGATCCGGACGCTCTCCGCCGATGTGGCCGTGAATGCCGGCGCGAACATCGTGATCATCTCGAACATCTACCGTCCCGAGGAGCGCGACGAGTCGCAGCGCTCGATCGCGAGGAGCGGCGCGCCCAGCGTCGTCCGGCAGTCGCTCAGCATTCTTCTCGCCGAGAAGGAGCGCCGCGGCGTCGAGCTCCTCTCCAAGCTCTACCCGAACGTCACCTTCCTGGACGTGGCGCCCGCGATCGGCCGGTACAGCTACATGAACAGGTTCGCCGCCAAGCCGCTCGTCCTGCGCGGCTACCGCACTGCGCTCCGCATACTCGCGGCCGCGAAGGAGAAGGGCGTGTTCGATGCCCCCTCCTCGAAGAGCGCACTGAACTAGAGCGGGGAGCAAGTTCGAGCGCTACGGGCCCATCCGCGTCGTTCGGCTCGCTGCGACGTACTTTCGTGCGCCTCACCCGCCTGCCTAGCGGCTGAGCCCGTAGCGCACGAACCTGCACCCCGCTCGCCGCTCGCCCCCGCGTCCGTCGACGGCGCCGTCGCGCAGCGACCGGCCGCTACATCCCCGCGACGATGCGGTACTCGTCCTGGTACTCCACCAGCTCCAGGCGGTTGTCGTCGACCTTGCGGCGCCACTCTTCGCCCTTGCCGCCCGGGATGCGATAGCTCGCGCTGAAGGTGTAGTCGACGTAGATGACGTCATCGTCCTTGAGGACGCGCCGGTAGCGGATCTCGTAGCGGATGGCGCGCGCGTCCTGGAACTTGCCGGTGAGGTACGTGCGCAGGCCGGCGTAATCGAGGTCGTCCGCCGCATCGATGTTGCCGCCGTCCTCGTAGTACTTGGGCGACGCGAGCTTGAGCAGCTCGCTCACGTTCTTGCTCTCCACCGCGTTGCGATACTTCTCGCAGAACGAGATGATCTTGCGGTTGTCGTCGTTGTCCTCCACGTCCGTGTTCGGGATGTAGTGGGTCGCGCACCCGGCGAGGACGGCCGAAGCAACGACGAGGAGCGAAGCGACAGCTTTTGTTTGGCGGCAGAACATACGCGGGCAGGACAACGCTCGGGGGAAGCAGCTGATTCCAGCCGGGAACCTTGCCAGATCGAGGCGCGGATCGGCAAGCGAAGCGATCACGATCACCGGGGATGACGCGGACGGGCGCGCCGCTACGCGTGCTCCTCGAGCCAGCGGAGGAGGGCGAGGTGGCCGACCGGCCCGTCGTGGTCGACAGAAAGGTCGGGATCGACCTTGCGCAGGCGCTCGTCGTCGCCGGGATCCGCCTGCAGGAGGAGCGCGACGGCGCCGCTGGCGAGCGCGCGGTGCCGGGCGCCGGTGAGGCTGAGCAGCTCTCGTGCGACCGGCCCGGCGTCGTCGGCCGCGAGGACGACCATGCGGTCGGCGTCCGAGGACGCGACGAGATCGGCCGCGGCGCGGAGCGCCTCCAGCGCGCCGCCGAGCCCGGCGCCTACCGCGAAGCTCGGCCCGGTGAGCTGGTACGCGATGGCGCACTCGCCCGCGATCGCGTTCGGCGACGTCGCAGGGAAGAGGCGCGGCTCGACGAAGCGGGCTCCGCGCGCGCGCCGGCGGGCGTCGTAGGTATCGTTGGTGTCGATCGTGGCGAGCGCGTGGCCCGCGACGATGCCGGCGCCCCGCAAGCGATCGGCGCCGACGATGGCGGCGAGCGCTGCCACCGCCGTCAGCCCGAGCCGGCAGAGCGCGTCGAGGCGCGCGAGGCGATCGCGCGCGATGCCGGTCGCCTCGGCGAGGCGCCCGAGATCGGAGCCCGTCACGCGCGCGTGCGCGCGGAGAACCACGGCGCGGGGGCGCCGCGGCCGGCGCCCGCTCGCGGAGGACGTGAGCAAGAGGGCGGCGTTGGCGCCGCCGAACGCCGCCGAGAGCTTGAGCGCCGAGGAGAGCGGGCGGGGCTCGGCGCGCTCGAGCAGGTGAGCCGGAGCGTCGGGGTCGAGCTCGCCTTCGGAGGCCGCCGGCGGAGCGATGGACGCCTCGAGGGCGGCCGCGGCGGCGAGCGTCTCGAGCGCGCCCGCGGCCCCGAGCGTGTGCCCGATCTGAGCCTTGAACGGGTGGACCACCGGCGGAAGCGCATCCGCGCCCGGCAGCGTGCCCGAGCCGCCCTGCACGGCGCCACGCGAGAGCAGCGCGGCGATCGCGCGCGACTCCATCGCGTCGTTGTAAGGCGTCGCCGTGGCGTGGGCGCTGATGAGACCGACGCGCGATGCAGGCCACCCGGCGTCGGCGAGCGCCGCGGCGCCGGCGCGCGCGAGCCCCGATCCGGTTCGATCCGGGGCGGTGATGTGCACCGCGTCCGTGGACGCGCCGAAGCCGGCGACGCGGACGATCACCGGGGCGCCGCGGAGACGGTCCTCGCGGACGAGGGCGACGACGGCGGCGCCCTCGCCGAGCGCCATGCCGTCACGGCCGATCCGAAACGGGCGCGACCTGGACGCCGTGGTCGCGCGGAGCGCCTCGAAGCCGGCGGCGACGAAGGTGCTGAGGGCGTCGTAGCCGCCGGCGAGCACGAGATCGCAGGCGTCGCGATCGAGCCAGCGGAGACCGAGGCCGATCGCCAGGGTGCTCGCCGCACAGGCCGCGAGCAGGTGCGTGCGCAGCGGGGTCCGCTCGAGCCCGAACGCGGCGAGCGCATCATTGAACGGCGCGAAATAGGTCGCGCCCGAGGCCAGCGCGGCGAGCGAGCCGGCGTCGGCCCCCTCGGCGCGCGCGGCGAAGAACCGCTCCGCGGTGAGCATGCCGCCGCTGGAGGTGCCGAGGGCGACGCCGATGCGCTCGCCACGAAAGCCCGGGCGCGCGCCCTCCAGCGCCGCGAGGGTCTGCGAGAGCGCCGCCTTCAGCAGGTCCGTGGCGCGATCGGCGCCCGGAGCGACGCCGAGGTCCGCGGGCGCGCGCGCGGCGAAGGGCCGCAGCAGGCCGGCGCGCGCCAGCTCCTCGTCGCGCGTGATCGCGACAGGCGCAGGCTCGCCAGCCCGAGGGACGCGGTACGCGAGAGGGCCGAGGCCGAGCGCCGAGACGGCGCCCGAGGCGATGACGCAGGCGTCGCTCATGAGCCGCCCCCCGGCCGGAGCGCGTCGGGATCGACGAACGCGCGTGGATCCGGCGCGCGCTCCCGCTCCTCGGCCTCGCAGATCACCGTGATGAGCAGCCCGGTCGAGGCCTGCGCGTAACGGACGTTGGCGCAGCCCATGCCCTCGGCGATCACGACCTCCTCGTCGAGCCGGCGCCGGCGGGCGCCCTCCGCCGTCGACCACGTGGTGCGGCGCGCGCCGATCACGCCCCGATCGTTGACCCGCAGATCGATCATGGCGTCGCCGTCGCGCAGGACGAAGGAATCCGTGCTCGCAGCGCGCGAGTACCAGAGCAGCGTCCCCGCCGCCGGATGGAGCATCCACCAGCGCAGGAAATCTACCGGCAGACCGCGGAGTGAAGCCCGAGGCGTCGAGGCGTCGCCGCGCCTCAGCAGGTCGAGCGCGGGCACGGCGAAACGGAAGCGATCGCCGCGCGCCCACAGGTCGAGCGCGGTGGTGCCGCCCGGGCCGAGGAGGATCATCCGCAGCGCGCCCTCCGGCTCGGGAGTGTCGCTCCCCGCCGCGCGTGCGCGCCCTTCGATCGCCGGCGGGGCGACCGCGATCGCGCCGCGCGCCTCGAGCACGTGACCCGTGCGCGGCTCCCGCAGCGCCATGCGGACGCGGAGCGTGCGCGGGCCGGCCCCCTCGACCTCGCGCCGGAGACCTGCGAGGCGCTCGCGCCCCTCGCGCCACGCGGAGGGGTCGAGCCGCGCGGCGGCCGTGCCCGCCGATGGGCCCGGCAGGAGGCGCGCTAGCTCGGCGTCGAGCGCGCCGCGCCGCGGAGCGCTCGCGGCGCAGGCGGGGACGCACGCGAGCAAGAGCAGGACGCGCCCAGCGCTGACGAGGCGCCGCGCACGACGGCGGGGAGCAGGCAGCGATGTCGTCACGCGTCGCCGGGAGCGACCAGCAGGATGGCGTATCCCCGGTCGGGTGCGCCGCCCAGGACGAGCACGCTCGCGAGGTCGCGGCAGGCGAGCGCCGCGACCGCCGCAGCGGCGGCGAACCCGCCGGCGCCCTCGTGATCGCCTGAGCGCGGCGCGAGCAGGGTGCGCGGCACCTCGGCCCACGGTGAGCCATGCAGGCAGGCGGCGAGGCGCTCCTCCTCCCGTCCGACGAACACGGCGGCCGGCGACGGGACGGTGGCCTGCGCTCGCAGAGCGCTCTCTCCCGGAGCGCCGAGGCGCGCCGGCGCTGGCGCTCCCACGAGCATCCCCACGCCGTCACCCCGCCAGGAGTTCCACCAGGACACCGTCGCCACCGGGCGTGCCCCTCGCTCACGCGCCCGCGCGGCGCTCTCGAAGAGCAGCACGGCAGCGCCCTCGCTGCGGACACCGCTGCTGACGACCTGCGAGCAGATCGGACCGAGGCACCGCTCGATCATCGGGCTCGTCTCCTCGACGCTGCCGGCGGCGAGCACCTCCCCCTCCCCGGCCGTGATGAGCTCGATGGCCGTGACCATGGCCGCTTCCGCGGTCGCTCCGAGATCGGCCATCGCGAACACCGGGCCACGTAGGCCCAGGTAGATGGAGGCATGCCCGACCGGCGACGAGGGGACCAGGTTCGGAAAATCGGCGGGGCTCGCGTACTTCGCGCCCTTGTCGTAGATGCGTCGCATGTAGGCGGTCGAGGCGTCGACGCTGCCAAAGGACGCGCCGACGATGGCGCCGGGAAGGGTGCGGCTCGGCGCGACGTCGGCCGCCGGATCGCCCGCGCCGGCATCGGCCTGCACCGCGCCACCGAGCCCGGCATCCGAGAGGGCCGTGAGGATCGCGGCCGTCGTCAGCCGGCCAGCTCGGTCGAGCCGCCTCGCCCGCGCGAGATCGAGGTGCGCGGCCGTGTTGAAGGGGATGGCCCCTTCCGCTGGCGGAGGGCCAGGCTCGAGATACGCGGCGCCGCCACGGGACGCGAGGACGCCCAGCGGGCCGATCGTCGCGGCCGCGGTCACGACGACCGAGCGCCGCCGGGGCGCGCTGCCGGCGTCGAGCGGCGGCGGGAAACGGCCGGGCTGCGCGAGCACGAGCACGCTGTCCGTGCCGCCGAAGCCGAAGGAGTTCGACATCGCCGACCGGATCGGCGCCTCGCGCGCCTCCTTGAGGTGCACGAGCTGGCACTCCGGATCGACCTCTTCGAGGCCGCCGGTCGGGGGCATCACGCCACGCGCGACGGCGAGGGCGGTGATCGCCGCCTCGATCGCGCCCGCTGCGCCGAGCGTGTGCCCGATCTGCCCCTTCGAGGAGGAGACCGCGATGCGGCTCACCTCTGGGCCGAGGCAGGCGCGCAGGGCGGCGCTCTCCATGACGTCGTTCAACGGCGTCGCGGTGCCGTGCGCGTTGACGTAATCCAGATCCGAGGGCGTGAGCGCCGCGCACCGGAGAGCGTCGCGCATGACGCGCGCGGCGGTGCGCCCCTCGCGCTCGGGGTTGGTGATGTGATGAGCCTCGGCGCCGGTCGCCCATCCGCGGAGCTCGACGATCGGCTCCGCGCCGCGCGCGCGCGCGGCGTCCTCGGACTCGAGGAGCAGGAACGCCGCGGCTTCGCCGAGGTTCAGGCCGGCGCGCCGCCGATCGAACGGGCGGCACGGCTCCGGATCGACGGCCGCGAGCGCGCCGAAGCCGGTGTAGGTCAGCCGGCACAGGCCGTCGGCGCCCCCCGCGAGCACGCGGGTGGAGAGGCCGGCGCGGAGCCAGGCCGCCCCCAGCAAGATGGCGTTCGCGCCGCTCGAGCAGGCGCTGCAGACGCTCCTCACCCGCCGGAACGGACCGACGGCGGCGCGGACATGGTCGGCCGTCGAGGAGAGCGGATGCGAGAGCATCCGCTTCAGGGGGGCGATCGCGCTGGGGTCGTGCGACAGCCAGGCGAGCAAATCCTCCGTCTCGAACATCCCGGCGGTCGTCCCGCCGACCACCAGGTCGACCGGAACGGCCCTCGGATCGATGCCCGCGTGCGCGAGCGCCTCGCGGGCCGAGAGCACGGCCATCGCGTCGGTCCGAGACCACCCTTCCGCCTCGCCGGGCGGAGCGACCTCCTCGGGGGAGAGGTCGCGGACCTCCGCGGCGATGCGCCCGCGCGTCCCGGGGATCTCGAACAAGGAGAGCGGCGCGAAGGCCCGCTCTCCTGCGATGAGCCGGTCCATCGTCTCGCTCGCCCCGCGCGCCAGGGGCGAGACGACCCCGATGCCCGTCACCCAGATGCGCACGCCCGAACGGCTCTCTGCGGCGCGTTCACGCCGCCGCGGTCGACTTGACGATGTGGGCCACGAGCGCGTCCACCGATGCGAAGATCGGCCTCGCTTCGTCGCCCTCCGGGATGCGGACGCCGAAGCGCTCCTCCACGCTCATGGCGAGCTGGAGCGCGTCCAGCGAATCGAGGCCCAGCCCTGCGCCGAACAGCGGCGCGGCGTCGTCGATGTCGGCCGGCGTCTTCCCCTCGAGGTTCAACTCCTCGACCATGAGTTCTTTTAACTTCTGCCGCACGTCCTGCGCGTTCATGAGCACGTCCCTGCGGGGTAGCACAATTCCGCGCCTTTCCACCAGGGGGCAGCGCTTTTTCTGACGGTTTGGTAAAGAGCGCCCATGGCCCTCGTCGACTACGCCACCTCTGCAGGCGTCGCGCTGCTTACCCTCAATGATCCGCCGGTCAACGGCTACACCCACGAGATGATGAAGGACCTCGACGCGGCCATCCTCGAGGCCCGCTTCGACAACGATGTCCATGTCATCGTCATCACCGGGCACGGCGAAAAGTTCTTCTGCGCAGGAGCGAACATCAACATGCTCCGCGAGTCGGACCCGACGTTCAAATACTACTTCTGTCTCCACGCGAACGAGACGTTGAGCCGCCTCGAGCACACGCCGAAGCTCTGCATCGCCGCGCTGAACGGCCACACCGTGGGCGGTGGTCTCGAGATCGCGATGGCCTGTGATCTCCGCATCGCCCGCAAAGGCGCAGGCAAGGTCGGGCTCCCCGAGGTCACGCTGGGCGTCCTGCCAGGCACAGGAGGCACCCAGCGCCTCGCCAGGCTCATCGGTAAATCGCGGGCGATCCAGCTGATGTGCGAGGGGCAGACGTTCGATTTCGAGACAGCGCTCGCGGTTGGCCTGGTCAATGATGTCTGGGAGACGGCCTCCCATGACGAGTTCATGGACCGGATCCTCGCGTACAGCCACACGTTCACGCTCCCGGATCGCGCGGCGCTGGCGGTCGGGCGCATCAAGCGCGCCGTTCAGACAGGCTTCGAGGTAGGGCTCGAACAGGGGCTCGCCCTCGAACGAGAGCTCCAGGCCGAGCTGTTCGCGTCGGAGGACGCCCGCGAGGGGCTCGCCGCCTACATGGAGAAGCGGAAGCCGGTGTTCCAAGGCAAGTGAGCGCACGCCACACGTCGAGCCATGCGCTGCCTCGCCGTTCTTCTCCATGGGGTAGCCGGCACCGCGGTTGAGACCCCATGAATGTAATAATTATTACATTTTAAAGGACGACATCGGAGGGTTGGACGATTTTCAAATCAGCGGGGGCCGCTGCACGTAAGTTCAGGCATGCAACAGCTTGTTGAGCATGGGCCCTTGCTGGAGCGGCCCAGCTTCGAGACCGTGTACACTGTCGGGCTGTCGTTCCTCCGACAAGCGCTCCGCTGGCTCGGGGTGGCAGAGCGCGACATCGACGACGTCCTGCAAGACGTCATGCTCGCTGCGTATCACGCGCTGGATCGCTTCGATCCGAGGCGCTGCCCCGACGAGGCGCGCGCGGGACATCACCCCTGCGGGCACGCCCCAAGCTTGGAGCGCGGGGCGCCACAAACCGCGAGCCCGCTCGGCGAGCCCCTCAGGCGCTGGCTGTTCGGCATCGCCTGGCGACAGGTCGGCCATTATCGCGAGCGCGCCTACCGCCGCCGAGAGATCGCGGTCGGCGCCGGGGCGAGCTGGCCGTTCGAGCTCGCCGACCCCGGCTTGACCTCGGAACAGCTGCTCGCGCGCGAGCAAAGCGGCCAGCTCGTCGGCAGGCTGCTCGGCGCGATCGACACCGAGCGACGCGTGGTCTTGATCATGCACGATCTGCTCGATGTGACGACCGCCGACATCGCGCGCGACCTGGACGTGAACGAGAACACGGTGCGCAACCGCCTCCGGCTGGCCCGCGAAGACTTCCGCGTGGCGGTGAAGCGCATGAACGCCGAGGACCGACGCGCGCTCCACCATCCGTTGAGCCTCCCGGTCGCCGAGCGCTCCCGCGCGGCCGACGAAGAGTCGCTCATGAGCACGGCCAGGCTCATCCCCGAGGTGCCGGACGCACTCCGGCGCAGGATCTGGCTCGCGGTCATGCGCGCGATCGCCGAGGCGCACGCCGCCGGTCCGAGCGCACAGGCCTGCGCCGCGCCGGCCCCGTAGGCGACCACCGCACGCACAGAGAGGAGGCCGCCGCTACCGGGGCCCCGGGTCGGCCGCTCTCAGTGCTCCAGCATCCTGCCGTAGTGCTCGGCAAGCGCCGTCCCTCCCAGGCGGGAGAAGAAGGAGGAGTAGCATATCCAGATCGCCAGCCCGTTCATGTCGTCGAAGATCGGCGGGAGATACGGGGGCGGGCGGATGATCCCGTCCGTCACGTGCGCATGGAGGACAGGGACGTCCTCGTGCGCGACCTTCCCGACGAACAAGAATGGAATCAGCATCGCCCGATCGTGCTGAATGGCCGCGCGCATGAAGGCGTAGTTGAGGACGATCCCCTTGCAGTAGCAGGCGTCCTTGGTGAACGGCGCCCCTCCCGCGAGCACACCGCCGCGGAAGACGCGCCTGGCATTCTGGAAGCACTCGTCTTCTTCGTAACCTTCGGTGCGGTACCACTCGAACACGTCGAGGAACGAGGCCCCGTCCTCCGCCTTGTCCACCGCGAGGATGCGGTCGTTCAGCTTCTTCGCCCGACGCGGGGTGCTCCTGAAGGTGAGGATCTCCACCAGAACGGCGAGCCCTTCCTGAACCGCCGTGGTGCGCGGAGGCCCCTTCGCGAGCCAGCGCGCCACCGGTTGAGCTTGCCCGTTCAAGCTGGTCGCGACGTGCACCCACCCCTCGTGCGCCTCGAGGATGTCGACATCGCTCTTGGAGAACATCGCGCCGCTCCGGATCTTCACGTAGTCGCTGCCCGCAGCGGCGTCCGCGAGGAGCGAGTCGTCCACCTGGACGCGGATCGACGCGCCGCCGAAGAACCGGTCGAAGCGGGCGTTCAGCTCGAGCGCCGCCATCTCCGCCGTGATCTCGCGCTGCTGCGACGGGCCGAGCCGCTCTCCGCCGATGGCCGTCAGGAGGTCGTAGAGCACGAAGCCCATGTCCCGCACGCTCGTCTTTCCGTCCGGCAGCTTGTCCTTCGGGGACCCGTAGAGCTCGCGGGACAGCGCGTAGAACGCCTTCGTTCCCCGTCCGATGAGCATGCTCACGACCTTCCGGTACTCGTCCGCCGTCGCGCGGAGGATCTGCCCGAGCCGATCGCGCTTGCCGAGCTCCCGCTCGGCGTCGCGGAGGATCTCCTCGAGCTCGCGCTGCTTGGCCTCCGGGTCGAACCCCAGGTCGTCCGAGTAGGTGACCACCGGCAGCTCGCGCTGCTTCGAGCGGAGAAATTGCTCTTCGACGTCCGCCTCCCAGCGGAGCGCCTGGAGGATGCGGATCGGTCGCTGCGCGTCGAGCACGCGCTGGGCCAGCGTCGCGAGGATCTCCTTGTAGGAGCGCCACGGCCCCGCGACCGGCGGGAGCGGCGCGTGCGGGATCGGCCCGTCGTGCAAGCTCAGGGACTCGAGCGGCGCCGACGGCGCTTCACCGCTCGCCCCGCCGCCGTCCCCAGGGCCGCCCGGACCGCCGGTCGCGGCCGCTCCCGCGCCGTCCTCCGCCGCGCCAGCGCTGCTGCTGCGCGGCTCGTCCGCTGGCTCGCTCACCGTGAGCTCGCGCTGCGCCTCCACGTCCGCCCCTCTCCTCTCCCGGGCCTCAGAGCTCTGCGCCATTGCGATCGATTGCTAACACCGGCTCACCTGTCCGAGCAAACCTCCACGGGCCAGGACCCACGCCGCAGGGAGAGCCGGCTTCGCCGGGTCCTTGTCGGCATCGCGGCCTCGGGGTACGAGCCCTGCCCGTATGAGCGATCCCGAGCACAGGAATGACGCCGAGACGACCGCCGACGAGGAATCGACCGCCCTCTCGGATGCCGCGCTCCTCGAGCGCACGGCAGAGGGGGCCAGGCGGCTCCGCTCGGCGATCGCGGCGGCGGTGGTAGGGCAGGACGAGGTCGTCGAGGCCATGCTGATCACGCTCGCCGCGCGCGGGCATGCGCTGCTCGTCGGCGTCCCGGGGCTCGCCAAGACCCTGCTCGTGTCGTCGCTCGCGAGGGCGCTCGACCTGAGCTTCGGGCGCGTCCAGTTCACGCCCGACCTGCTGCCCGCCGACATCACGGGGACCGACGTGCTGCACGAGCAGCACGGGTCGAGGAGCCTGCGCTTCCAGCCCGGTCCCATCTTCCACAACCTCGTCCTCGCGGACGAGGTGAACCGGACCCCGCCGAAGACGCAGGCCGCCCTGCTCGAGGCGATGCAGGAGCGCAAGGTGACCGTCGGGACCACCACGCACGCCCTCCCCGACCCGTTCCAGGTGTTCGCGACGCGAAACCCGATCGAGCAGGAAGGAACCTACCCTCTACCGGAGGCGCAGCTCGACCGCTTCTTGCTGGAGATTCACGTCACCTACCCGAGCGAGGCCGAGGAGCGCGAGGTGGCGCGACGGACGACCTCGGGGAAGCCGCCGGCGATCGCGGCGGTGCTCAAGGCGCGAGAGGTGCTGGCGATCGGGCGCCTCGTCCCGAGGATCCCGGTGACCGACGAGGCCGTGGACCTCGCGGTGCGCCTCGCCAGGGCGACGCGGCCGGGGGCGGAGCGCGCAGCGCAGGAGGTCCGGGACTACGTGCGCTACGGCGCGGGGCCGCGGGGGAGCCAGGCGCTGGTGATCGCGGCCAAGGCGCGCGCCGCGCTCCGCGGCGAAGCAGCCGCAGACGTGGACGACGTGAGGGCGCTGCTGATCCCGGCGCTGCGGCACCGGATCGTGCTGTCGTACCGCGCCGAGGCGGACGGCGTCCGCGACGTCGACGTGCTGAGCGCCGTGGAGAGATCGGTGCGCTGAGCGGCGCCGTGGCGCGGACGCCCGTCGACGCCCATCACCGCGCGCGAGGCGCCTGTTGCTGCGCTTCCTTCACCGGCGTGACCGCCTTCATGGCCTTCAGATCCAACGCGAAGCGCAGCGTCCCCGGCCCGCGCCCGTCCCAGCTCACCGCGACGACGCCGCTCTTCTTCAGGCTCAGGCCAGCCCAGCCGCCATCGCCGAGCAGCGACGTCACCAGCGCCGACAACGAAGGCTCGTGCCCCACCAGCGCCAGCGGCTGATCCCCCTGGTGCTGCGAGAGCAGGCGAAGGATCTCGGCCGTGTCGCGTGAGGGAGAGAGCTCGGCGACCACCGACACCTCGTCGGTCAGCCCGGCGGCATCGGCGATGATCTCCGCGGTCTGCACCGCGCGCACGAGGGGGCTCGTCCAGATCGCCGCAGGACAACGGTCCTTCTGCTTCGCGAGCCATTTGGCGACACGCCGGGTCAGCTTGCGCCCCTTGCCCGTCAACCAGCGACCTGCGTCGCCGAGGTCCGGCGCGTCATCCACGGCATGGCCATGGCGAATGATCAGGATCTCCATGACCTGACCTTAGCCCGGACGAGCGTCAGCCGGGGAGCGCCGTGCGCGCGAAAGAGGCAGCGGCGCCGCCTCGACGCCTGTCAGAACTCGCACTGATGGGTCGCATCGTTGCAGTGCGACCCCGGCGCCACGAAGGGACAGATGCTCCCGCGGAAGCTCTCGCACGGGAAACCGCACGTGAACGTCGTGTGCGTGTAACAGAGCTGCCCCCCGTCGCAATCGGCGTCGGAGGCGCACCGGCAGTTGAAATCGTCAGGAAACCCGTTCCCGTTTTCATCAAGGCCGTTGCAGCACTCCGTCACGTAAACGTCGCTTGCGCTGCAGTCCTCGTCGGCGCAGTCCAGCGCGCCGTCGCAGTCGTTGTCGATCCCGTCGGTGCACGCGGCGGTCCCGAACTCGGGGCCAGGCGCGGCGCCCTTCGCGCAGCTCCGGCACGGGCCGAAGGTGGCGCAGCCGGGATCGGCGCAGTCGACGTAGTGATCGCCGTCGTTGTCGAGGTCGTCGTCACAGATCTCGCGCGGGTTCGGGGCGATCTCGACGTTGAGCACGAAGGGGCCCTCGTTCGGTCCGCTCGCGGGATCGATCGTGAAGCCGTCGAGGAAGACGAAGTAGGTGCCCGGGTACAGGATGCTGAAATCGAGCAGGGAGGCCTGCGCCCCGCCGCTGTCGTCGTCGCAGCCGATCTCCCGGCCGGAGTTGCAGACGCCTGTGCGGACGTAGAGCGCCGTGTCGAAGCCCGAGCCGCGCGAGTCGAGGTGCACGCGCGACGGCGCGGTGAGCACGAAGAAGAAGACCGCCTCGCCGGCGTCGCCGCCGCACTCACCCCGGGTCTCGCTCACGTGCCCGGTGGTGTCCCCCGTGTAGGTGCCAGTCCCAGGGATGCGCTTCGGCGACAGGCAGTTGGCCTGCTCGATCACGCACACCGGGCTGCTGGCGCAGTCCGGGTCCTGGCAGTCGACCAGGGCGTCGCCGTCGTCGTCGACGCGGTTGTTGCACCGCTCCGGCGTCGGCTCGCAGTTCGGCGCGAAGGCGCAGGCGCTGTCCGCGCAGTCCACGCGCTCGTCGCAGTTGTTGTCGACGCCGTCGTCGCAGACCTCCGGCACGCAGCGCTTGCAGGCCGGCGCGGAGATGCACTGCGGGTCCGCGCAGTCGACGCGCCCGTCGCAGTCGTTGTCGACGCCGTCCTCGCACCGCTCCGGCGAGCCGGGCGGCTCGCACGCGCAAGGGAAGATGCCGCGGCAGTCCGGATCGCCGCAGTCGACCAGGAGATCGCAGTCGTCATCCTCGCGGTTGTCGCAGCGCTCGCGCTGGGAGCTGCAGGCGCAAAGCGGCTCGGAGGCGCAGTCGGCGTCGTCGCAGTCGAAGGCGAGATCGCAGTCGTCATCGACGCCGTTGCCGCACTTCCCGGCCTCCGAGGTGGAGCAGCCGCAGGCCGGCGTTCCCGAGCAGTCCGCGTCGAAGCAGTCGACGATCGTGTCGCAGTCGTCGTCGACGCCGTTCTGACAGCGCTCGCCGGCAGGACTCGGGGTGCAGCCGCAGATCTCCCCCGTTGCGCACGCGGGATCGAAGCAGTCGCTCACGCCGTTGCAGTCGTTGTCCGCCGCGTCCGTGCAGATCTCCGGCGCGCCCGGGAAGACGGACGGGTTGAGGTCGTTGCAGTCGCTCCCGCCGCAGGACGTCGGGCCGACGCCGTCCCGATCGTCGTCGCGGGGACGATGGTCGCAGCGCCCGTCTGTGCAGTCGTCGCTCGTGCAGTCGTCGCCATCGTCACAGTCCGTGGGGGCGCCGCATGCGTCGAAGCCTCCGACGCCCCCGCCTCCGCTCGATGAGGTCGACATGCTGCCGCTCGTCGCGCCGCCGAAGCCGCCCCCACCAGCGCTGGCGCCCGAGAGGTCGGGGAGGCTCGTCCGGCCGCACGCTCCCGCCAGGACGCCGAGCGCCGCCCATGCGCCGAGCGCGAGGAGGTACCGTCGCATCCGGGAAGGCCGCGGAGGCGCCCCCTCGAACCACGCTGAAGAGCCCGGCTTCATCTCTCACCCTCTCGCACCGGCCGCACGGTGCCCGCGCTTCGGTCCACTTTACAAGCCCGAGTTTCCATGAAAGCAAGTTTTGATCCGTTGGTGCTGGCCGGTCGGTGGGGGCGTCGATCTCGAGGCACTTCCTCGCTCTGCGCGGCCTGGCCGAGCAGCTGCCAGGGCTGCTCACGAGCTGGCCTGCACGCCGAGCCGGCCGGATCGCGCCGCGGATCAGTTGCGGGTCGGAGCATCCGCGTGTAACGAGGGCCGGTGGGCGTGCAGCTCCAGATCGAGTACGAGCGGCCGCCTCCTGGCCTTCAGCGCGGGCGTTACCCTGCGCCACAATGGGTCATCCTGGGGATCGGCGCCGCGGTGGTGCTCATCGCAGCCGCCGTCCTGATCTGGCGAGCGCGGCGCGCCTTCAACGCGCGTGGGAGAGGCGGACCGCGCTCCTCGAGGCGAGGGTGACGGGAAACCAGGCGAGCACTTCAGGGGGAGGAGGAATGATCGACCGCAGTGCGATCGCTGGTTGACACCGAGCGGACCGGACCGGTAGGCACCATAGAGGGACGCGCACCCGGTCGGCCGATGTAGACCGCCGGCCGAGCGCGCGACGAGCCTGCAACAGTCGGGGCCCAGAGACGCGGCCCCAGTGAGGCCCTTTGGGTCCTGAAGAACACCGCGTAACCGCGGCGCGTGGATACATGGCACCGATCGAACGTGGCGTTGAGCTCGTGCATCGCGTGATCGCTCAACTGAAGAAGCGCCCTTCCAGCCATACCGCCGTGGGAGCGAGCCAGGCGGCTCTCGATGCGCTCGAGTCGAGGCTGATGGTCGAGCTGCCGCCCACGCTGCGGGCGTTCCTCGAGTTCGATTTCGCGCTCGATAGCCTGGGCCCGCGGTTCAAGGGGCGGCATCGCTTCGGCCAGGACCCGTCGGCGCCTCGACCGAAGCTCACCTCGGTCCGCAAGCTGGCCGAGGCGAAGACCGACCTCGGCTGGACCGAATCGCGGCTCCGGGCCAAGGTCGTGAGGCTGCCCAACCTCCCCGGTCAGCCATGGAACGCGCTCTACCTCGGGGAGGCCAGGCGGGACGGCGAGCTCGTCATCCTCGGCCTCGACAACGAGGACACGAACGTCCGGGTCTTCCCGCGCTACACGGCGTTCGACCTGTATCTCGCCGAGCAGTGCGGCCTCATCAAGCTGCGCGAATCGCAGCGGCTCGAGGACCTCGAGTCGCACGTGGCGCTCAACCCCGAGCTCGGGACCGCCGAAGAGGACGACGAGGGCGACACGGAGTATTGATCGCGCGGCCGCGACGCCCTCGCCCTGGCGCCGCTCGGCCGTGAACGACGTCCGTGACGAACGCGATGGCTGCCGGTGCAGGAGCGCTCCACTTCCGGTTCCAGGTGGACGACGGCGACCCTCGTGACCGGCTCGACAAGCTCGTCGTCCACCTGCTCGACCGCGCCGGCCATGCGGCCTCTCGCGCGGCGGTGCAGCGGTGGATCGCCGCCGGTCGGGTGCTCGTCGACGGGGTGCCGGCGCGCGCGTCGGTGGCGGTGCGCGCAGGCGCGCTCGTCGAGGTCCGCCCCGAAGAGCCGTCGCCCTCGCCCACGGCGGCCGAGCCCGACGTGGCCATCCCGGTGGTGTACGAGGACGAGCACCTGCTCGTCATCGACAAACCTGCAGGGCTCGTCGTGCACCCGGCCCGCGGCCACGAGTCCGGCACGCTGGTCAACGGGCTGCTCGCCCTGCCCGGTTTCGCCCTGGCGCCTGCCGATCCGCGCGATCCCATGGGCCACGTCCGCCCGGGGATCGTGCACAGGCTCGACCGAGGGACGAGCGGCCTGCTCGTCGTGGCGAAGGACGAGCCCACCCGCGAGGCGCTGAAAGATCGGTTCGCAAGGCACGCGATCGAGCGCGAGTACGCCGCGATCGTCGCCGGCGAGGCGCGAGACGCCACCTACGACACGCTCCACGGCCGGCACCCGACCGACAGGCTCCGGTTCACGTCGTGGATCCGCGGCGGCGCAGGCGCGCCCGGCTCCGGAGCCGGCGCGCCCGGCTCACGCGTCGCCGCGCCGCGCCGCGCCGTGACGCACGTCCGCGTGCTCGAGAGGCTCGGCGACGCGGCGACCGTCGTCGCGTGCTCGCTCGAGACGGGCCGCACCCACCAGATCCGGGTGCACCTCGCCGAGCGCGGCAGGACGCCGGTCCTCGGAGACCCCCTCTACGGCAAGCCGCCGAAGAAGCCGGCGATACGGGCGATCGCGGAGGAGCTGGGGCGGCAAGCCCTCCACGCGCGCGTGCTCGGGTTCATCCACCCCGCCACGCAGAAGCCCGTGCGCTGGGAGAGCGCGCTGCCAGCGGACATGCGCAAGGCGCTCGACCAGCTGCGGGCGCTCGCTACCAGATCTTCGATTTGATGTGGCCCTTGGACTTGATCAGGATGTCGACGAGGGCGCGGTCGTAGAAGTTCTTCTGGTAGAGGTCCGGCGAGACGCGGCTCTTGTAGAGGGCGCGCCCTTCCTCGATCTCTTCGGACAAGACCGTGAAGAGGTCATCCTGCTGGATGCCCTGCACGATCTTCTCCTCGTTGTAGAGCGAGAGATCGCTCGCGATGGCGCGCGCGAGGCGGCGCGCCGCCTCTTCCGTTTCAATCAAGGGCATCCGTCTCTCCTCCAGGTTCACCAGCCGGGGGCACGCGCTCCCGAGCCGACGGGGGCCTAGGATGCAGCAGCCCAGGCGGCGCTGTCAAAGTAGCTCGTCGTCCGACGACCCGCCCCCGGACCCGCGCGGCTGCGCGAGGGGCGCGGCGGGCATGTGGGTGGTCGCTCCGGGCGCGCCGGCGGCAGGCCGATCCGCTTCCTGGCGCGCCGCGGCGAGGGCGGCGAGCCCCGAGAGGAGAGGGAACGCGACCAGCGCGTAACGCCCGGCACCGAAGAACACGGCGTGCGTCGCCGCGGTCGCAGCGAGGACGGCGAGCGCTGCGCCCACGAGAACCGGCGCCCGGAGGAGCGCGCGGCCCTTGAGCAGCGCGAGGCCGAGGAGCGCGATGTAGCCCACCCATGCATGGATGTGCAGCGCGGCGACGACCCCCAGCGCGAACAGCGCGAGCCGAGCGATGTCCAGCGCGCGCTGCGCGAGCGAGGGGCGGCGAGCTGCGCCGGGCGCCTGCGCGGGCCTGCGCGCTGCCCACACGAGCGCGGCGAGGAGGACGACGCGCTCGAAGACGGTCTCGACGGCGCCGAGCGCGACCTTGTGGGCCTCGCTGAACGCCGACGGGTTCGAAGCGTGGAGGTACCACCCGGCCGCGCCGCAGTAGTCGAGCGTCGCCGCGAGCTTCCTGGGCACGAGCCCGAGCCATTCGCCCGGGTGCTCCGCGATGTACCGGCGCGCCTCGCGGCCGAAGCAGGCGTCCTTGCCGGCTTCATCGAAGACCTCGCGGCACGCCTCGGGTACCTGGACCGGCGCCCAGGCGCCGGTGGACGCCGGGTCCGCTCCGATGAGGAGATTCCATCCGCCGTTCACGCTGACCAGAGCGCACTGGTTCATCCGCAAGCAGTTGCGCGCGGTCCACGGCGCGCACACGAGGAGCGCCGCGATGACGGTCAGCAGGACGGGCGCCGCGCGCGCGACAAACGGCGAGAGGAGCCGGGGACCGCCCGCAGGCGGAGAGCCCGAGAGGGCGAGGCCGGCAAACAGAGGCGCGAGCAGGAGCGCCTGCGGGCGGACGAGGGTGGCGGCGCCAAGGAGCAGCCCGATGACGGCGAACGGGGCCAGCGCGGGGCGGCGCTCCCGCGCCCTCGCGGACGCCCACGCCGCGCAGGCGACCAGCGAACCGGTGACGCCCTCGGTCATGAGCGCCGGGGTATATGCGACGAGCCCGGGGTGGAGGGCGACGAGCCCACCGGAGAGCGCCGGCACGGCGCGCGAGCGCGGCGCAGCGCGGGCCGCCAGGCGATGGACGGCGAGCGCCGCGAGCGCGCCGAGCACGGCGTTCAGCAGCATCGCGACCGCGGGGTGTGTGCCGAGCAGCGCGTACAGCGCGCCGACCGCGCCCGGATAGCCCACCGGGTAGTGCGCGGCGTACGTGACGACGCCGTCCGGCCATAGCCACGTGTAGCCGAGCCCCGCCGCGATCCGCTCGGCGATGCGCTGGTAGTACGTCCCGTCGGCGGTGGGCGGGAAGCGCTCGGCCGCCCAGAGGACGACGGCGAGCCGCGCGGCGAGGGCGAGCGCGAAGATCGTGCCCGCGTCGCGCCGACGCGCGACGACCGAGGCGCCGCCGCTCATGACGAGCGCGCGAGCGGCAGCGGGAAGCGCGCGAGCAAGCCGGTGGCCCGCAGCGCAGCGACGACCTCGCACGCGGGCAGACCGACGACGTTCGAATAGGAGCCGTCGATGCGCGCGACGGCGAACGCGCCGATGCCCTGAATCGCGTAGGCGCCGGCCTTGTCGAGCCCCTCGCCGGTCGCCGCGTACGACGCCACCTCGTCGTCGTCGAGCCCGCGGAAGCGCACCCGCGTGACGACCGTCTCGGCGTGGAGCGCCTCGGCGGGGCCCGCGACGGATGCCGTCGCGACGTCGGCCCGATCGCCGTCGGCGATCGCGAACCGCGTCCAGACCTGGTGCTCGCGGCCCGAGAGGGCGCGGAGCATGGCGCGCGCGTCGCCCTCGTCCCGCGGCTTGCCGAGGATGGAATCGCCGAGGATGACCGACGTGTCGGCGACGAGGATCGCGCCGGCCCCGGCCGCCTGGCGCAGGCGCCGCGCGGCCGCGAGCTTCGCCAGGGTGACGCGCTCCAGGTAGGCAGCGGCGTCCTCGCCGGCGCGCCCCGCCTCGTCGACCTCGGCTGCCGCGACGCGGAGAGGCAGGCCGAGCGTAGTCAGGATCTCTCGCCGGCGCGGCGAGCCGGAGCCGAGCAGGAGCGGGTGCGAGTCATCGATCATGATCGTGCGGACGCCGGCGGCGCCGGCCCCGGCCGGGCGTGGTCCTAGCACGGCGCGAACGCGACCGCGGAGCACGACGCAATCCGACGCAAACCGAGCCCCGGACGCCAGCGGATCGCGACGCGTCGATTGCTCTTTTGACTCTCCCCCCGGCAGTAGTAGAGGGTCGGGCGCGATGCGCGCCAACCGGAGGGTGCCTGCACGATCGAGCCTCCCGCTGCTGGTGGTGTCCGGGGTCTTCACGGCAGCCCTCCTTCTTCCGGCGCCGGCGCGCGCGGACGAGTGCGCGCCGGCCAGCGGGCTGTCGGGCTGTATCGACGCCGACAACCTCTGGCCTCACGCAGGCGGCGGCCCCTTCTTCGCCGTGGGGAGCACAGGGACGGCTCCGGACGCGAAGGCCTCGTTCGGCCTCGTGGCGAGCTACCTGTCGCGGCCAGTGGGCCTGCGCACCGACTCGCCCGACCCCGAGGGGACGGTCATCCATGCGCTGGACAACATGGTCGACGCGACCTTCCTGGCGTCGTTCGGGCTCACCGATCGCCTGGAGGTGACGGTCGCCGCCCCCGTCACCCTGTACCAGGACGGTGCAGGCTTCTCCGACGTCCTCGGCACCGACACGGAGCTCCAGCGCAGCGTGATGCGCGACGCGCGCCTGGGCGCCGCGTTCGCGATCTTGCCGCCGGCCCAGCGTGGTCCGCTCGACGGCTTCTCGCTGGCAGCGCGCCTCGATCTGGGTCTGCCCACCGGCGACGGGTCGGTGTTCGCCAGCGCCGGGACCGTCACGCTCGCGCCGAGCGTCACCGCGGCGTACCGGCTCGGCAAGCTCCTGCTCGCGGCCGAGGTCGGGGCCCGGCTCCGTGGATCGAGCACGCTGATCGATACCGAGGTCGGCCCACAGCTCCTCGGCGCCCTCGGCGCCTCGGTCGATGTGCTCCCGGACCGCTGGCTCGCGGCGTCCGCGGAGGCGTTCGCCCTCTACACGCTCGCCGAGCAGCCCGCCGGAGCCCCGCCGCTGGTGCCGGCGGAGTGGATCCTCTCGGCCACGAGCGCCCCGCTGCTCGCAGGCGACGTCTCGCTGTCCGTGGGCGGCGGCAGCGCCATCCCGTTCGCCTCCGACGGCGCGCTCACCGCGCCGCGCTTCCGGTTCAACCTGGGGCTCCGCTATGCGCCGACGGGGCGCGATGCAGACGCCGACGGCGTCCTGGATCGCGACGACGAGTGCCCGCTCGCCGCGGAGGATCGCGACGGCTTTCGGGACGGCGACGGCTGCCCCGATCCAGACAACGACGGCGATCGGATCCCCGACGGTCGCGACAGGTGCCGGGACGAGCCCGAGACGATCGACGGCTTCCAGGACAGCGATGGCTGCCCTGATGCGGACGACGACAGCGACGGCGTCCCGGACGACGCTGACGCCTGCCGGAACGCCGCCGAGGACCGCGACGGCTTCCAGGACAGCGACGGCTGCCCCGATCCCGACAACGATGGCGACGGGATCCTGGATGCGAGCGACACGTGCCCCATGGGCGCGGAAGACGTCGACGGCTTCAAGGACGACGACGGCTGCCCGGATCCCGACAACGACATCGACCAGGTCCCTGACGCCAGCGACCAGTGCCCGAACAGCGCCGAGGATCGCGACGGCTTCCAGGACGACGACGGCTGCCCCGAGCGCGACAACGACGAGGACGGCGTGGCCGACGCGGCCGACGCATGCCCCGTGACCGCCGAGACGATCGACGGCACGAACGACGCCGACGGCTGCCCTGAGCCGGGCGGCAGGTCCTTGCCGCGGTGGTCCGGCGATCAGGTCGTCCTCGACGGCCTGGTCCGCTTCCCGGCGGCGAGCGCCCGCGTGCCGCCAGCCCTCGCGGCGCAGCTCGGCATGATCGCGCAGCTCATGCGCGGGCGCATGCCCCTCGACATCGTCATCGTGGAGGCCTACGCCGATCGTCAGGGCGATCAGTCCGCGCGCGCCATCGAGCTCGCGGGCGCGCGCGCGAGCGCCGTCAAGGATCTCCTTGCAAACGCGGGCTTGCCGGCGGACCGGATCACGGCCGCCGCCGGCGACCCATCAGCCAAGCGCGCGCCTGGCGCGCCCCAGATCGAGGTGACGGCGACCCGTGCTCGGCGCTCTGAAAGAGCCCCGGGTGCTCCGGGCGCCGCCCCCTCGACGACCGGAGAAAAGAAACAGCGATGAATGTCCTCGAGGCACGCCGTGCCCGCCATTTGATCATCCGCCTCGACCGGGGCGAGGAGCTCCCCGCAGCGCTGGTGCGCGCCCTCGATGAGGCTGAGGCGCGCGCCGGCTGGATCGAGGGGGTAGGCTCGCTCGAGAAGGCCGAAGTGGCGCTGTTCGATCAAGCTTCCCGCACCTACGCGAAGACGCGCGTACTCGACGGCCCGTGCGACGTGGTGGCGCTCTCTGGGAACATCGCGCTCCAGCAGGGCGAGACCTCGCTTCGGCTGTCGGCCACGCTCGCCCGCGAGTCGGGCGTCGGCCTCCAGCTCGCCGCCGGCGAGCTCGTCTGGGCGCGCGTCTACGGGCTCGAGCTCCGCGTCACGGCGTTCGACGATCTGCCCCTGGTGCGGGTGTTCGACGATCGAACGGGCACGATGCAGCTAGCAACCCAGTCGTCGGCCCTCCCCGCGCTCGCGGGCGAGCCACCCCGCCTGGCGCCTCCGGTGCACGCCGCGGAGCTGCCGCGCGCGACGCCTCCGGCGCCCGCCGCGGAGCCGCCGCGCGCGACGCCTCCGGCGCCCGCCGCGGAGCCGCCGCGCGCGACGCCCCCGGCGCCCGCCGCGGAGCCGCCGCGCGCGGCCTCATCGGGCTCCGCGGAGCTCGCCGCCGCCCCGCTACCGCAGCGCCCGACCCGTCCTCGCCAGGAGGACGAGCCCTATCCGGAAGTGGGCGACAACGTGACCCACTTTCACTTCGGCGACTGTATTGTGATCAGCTCGGATGGCGAGCGGATCCGCCTCCGCCAGGAGCGCGACGGCCGCGTGCGCGAGGTCTCGCTGACGATGCTCCGCATCGAGCCTCCCACCGTCGACGCGGCGACAGGCAAGAAGCAGTTCCGCCTCGCACGGAAGAACTGAGAGCGACAGCGCCCGCGCCACCTCGGTCGGGAGGTGGCAGACGGCGCCTCGGCGCTCAGAAGACGCGCTGGGCGATGTGGATCGAGTCCCCTGCCTGGAGCGGCACATCGGGGATCTTGTTGTCGATGATGTCCTCGACCGAGACGGTGGCAAACACCGTCTTGCCCTGAGACTTCCTGCGGATCGTGACCCGATCCTTGTCCGCGATGCTGTTGAACCCTCCCGCCATCGAGATGGCGCGGAGCAGCGTCATGCCGGGCTGGAGCGGCAGGGATCCGGGTTTCTGCACCTCGCCGAGCACCTCGACCCGCTTCGAGTTGTACTCTTTGATGCTCACGCTCACGCTGGGATCGGTGAGGATCTGCCCCTCCATGAGCTTCGCCCGCACGAGCTCCGCGACTTCCTGAGGCTCGAGGCCCGACACCTTGAGCCGCTTCACATAGGGGAAGTCGACGGTGCCATCCGGCGCGACGGTGAACGTCGAGGGGAGCTTGTCTTCTCCGACGATGCGGAGGTCGAACACGTCGCCGACCCCGATGGTCGTCGCCTCCACCGGCGGAGGCAGGTTCACTGGCTGGGGCTTTCGCGCTGAGCACGCAGCGAGGGCCAGCGCGAGCACGGCGGCGGTCCACCGACCAGGACGCCGCATCACATGAACCAGCGCACGCCCAGGTAGGCTTCGAACTGCTGCCATCCGAGGTAGTTCGGCGTCGCCTCGCCGGGAGGCAGCAGAGATGTGCTGCTGATGTTGTTGCCGTAACGCAGCGTCGAGTTGATCCCCAGCGAGTCCCCTATCCGGTACTCGCCGAAGAGAGACGCGTCGACGCGGACGTCTGTCCAGGCATCCGCAGACGTGGAGTTTGCCCCGTTCCCCGGAATCGCGGGATACACATGGGCCGCCACGCCGCCGTCGGCGATCAGCAGAAAGCGCCCGCCGAAGAAGTAGGTCAGCTTGAGGTAACCGCGATCGCGCTCGTAGTAGCTCGCGAGATAGCTGTCGTGGAAATCGCGCGTGAAGCCGGCCGACAGCGACGACAGCGCGAGCGTCGCCGCCTCGGGATCGGCCGACGGGTTCGGCGTCAGGTACCACTTCAGCTCGAGCTGACCGATGACGCTGTCGAAGTCGTGCACCTCGGCCTGCCTGTCTGACGTGTAGAAGCTCGCGCCCCAGCCCGCCATCGCGAGGAGGCCAAATGACGACGTCACGAGGCCGTTGATGCCGAGCTGCGCGCGCAGGGGATGAGACGAGAGCTGCGCAGCCGGATTCGGGTAGTTCACGAACCCGAGCGACGCGTCGTAGATGAGCGCGGTGCGGGGCAAGAAGCGCCAGCGACCCCGCGTCCGGATCGTGTGGTGCAAGTTCGTCAGGCTGTCGAACTCATCGACCTCGAAGAACGTGCCCAGGAAGCGATAGCCGAGCCGCCAGTCGAGCAGCCCGCCGCCCGGCGTCCACACCAGCTCCGCCCCCGCGTCGGCGTGGAGGCGCCGAAAGCTCTGGTTGGAAATCCCGAGATCCGAAGAGGCGATGGTCCGGCCGAGCGACGCGTCGAGGATCCCGGACCAGGGGCGTCGGGGCAAGATCGTCAGCTTGGCGTCGAGCAGGCCGCCGATGTTCCGCTGATCGCTCAGCCGCTCCCGTCCTACCTCGTTGCCGGATACCGGGAAGAACTCTTCATAGGTCGCGGCGATGCCGGCGCGAAACTCGACGTCTGGCGGCGACGCGTCGGGCGTCACCTCCTGGCGCTGCTGGCTCAGCGTCGAGAGCGAAAACGACGGTGTGATCCGGAGCCGCAACGAGCCGACAGGCCCGATATCACCCCGGCTGGCGTCGTCTTTCTCGTCTCGGCGGAAGAAGTTGGAGTCATAGCCGAACTCCGCAGCCACCCCGGGATGCAGCTCGAGATCTCCGGTGCGTATCCCGATGCCCTCGGTGTAGCGCCGATCCTTGAGCCACGGCTGATCCTGCGCCAGGGCCAACGCCGGGGACAGAGTGAGTGTGACTGCAGCAGCGGCTATGGTTTCACGAAGTTTCATCGCCTATTGGGCAGTGGCAATCCGAGAGAGGCGGTCGCCTACCGAAAACAGCTACTGCACGCAGGCGGCTCGATGATGATCTGGCTGACGGGATACTCGGAAGGATCGTCCTTGGGGAGGTTCGGATCGATCGTGGCCGTCACGGCGCTATCGCCGATAAAGCCTGCTTCCTGTCCGATGCACTGGTTGGCCTCAGCCGTCAGTTGCTCGGTCCGCTGTCGCAGCACCGTCAGGATCGTGAACTCATGGTTGGAGAGATCGACGTCACGCCGATTCACGGCGAGCTCCAGGCCCTGCCGCCGCTCGCGCGCGGAGCGGATGGCGACGTCGATCTGATTCAGCTTGTCGTCAAGACAGAGCGTCTTCACGACGTCGCGCTGCGACCGGGCCGTCTCCAGCTGGCGACGAACCGACGTGCGGGCGCCGTCCATCCGGGCGAGGTAGGTCTCGCTCTGCGCGAGCTGCTCCGCAGGCGAGAGCGTCACCTGCCGCGCGAGGCCGGCGGAGGCGTCCGGCGGAGGCGCCGTCTGCGCCTGCGCAGCGGCGATCCCGTGGCCGATCACGACCGAGATCAGCGCCACTGCGGCGAAGCCAGGGATCTGTTCACGCTTCATCGAAGCCTCCGGAAGTCAGACCCGCGCAGTATAGGTGCGGGCAGACGTAATTGTCAAAACGCAATGAACATGCCGAGCAGCAGCGCGCGTCCGTCGGGAGCACCCGTACGGCGCTCTTCCCGTTTCGATGCGCGACATCACCACGCCATTCACGTTCAAGCGAGGAGAGAGGATTGCGTCTTGTCCACGGATCCGGGAAGCATCGGGGGCTATTGGCTCACGAAAGTGACAGGAATCACAACCGTCGCGCCGCCGCCCTCGGGCGGCGCAAACTGCGCGCTCTGGACGCGCGCGACGACGCACGAGACCACCGTGCCGGACAGCCCGCCGCCGCCGGAGGGGGTCGCCGAGAGCACCTCGCCGTTGGGGCCGATCTTCGCGGTGATCCGGACCGAGCCCTTCATGCTCGGGTCCTCTTGAAGACCTTTGTTGTAGCAACGACGGAAGCCGGCGGTCATCCCGGCCACGACGGAGGGCGCGTTCGAGACGCTCCCGCCGGAGACCGCGGCGCCGCCCACCTGGGCGTTGCCGACCGGCCCCTTGACCGTCTGTGCCGAGCCGGCCGTCGCAGGGCCGCTGGTCCCGGTGTTGCCAATCGTGGCGAGGCCACCACCGCCGGCCGCGCCAGGTCGCACAGTGCCACCCCCGGCGCCGCCCATGTTCAATCCCGCCACACCGCCCTTGCCGACGCCGGCCCCTGAGGCGGCCGCATTCTCGAGCAAGCCGGTGGGCACGTCGCCCGAGCTCAGGACGCTGGCGGTCGCGTTCCCGCTCGAGTTGAGCGCGCCCAGCATCTGCATGTCGAGCTGCGCGAGCTCGTTGGTGAGCGCCGACGCGCGGGCGTCGTTCATCCCGCCAGAGCCCTTCCCCGGGCTGGCAGCCGCCGCGCCCTTGTTCCCTCCGCCGGCGGCCTTCGGCGCTTCGGCAGCAGGCGCCGCCGTCGCGGCCGGCGTCTCGGCGTCCTCCTTCGGCGGCAGCTCCACCGGCGGCGGGGGCAGCTGCTTCACGGACTCGAGCAGCTGCGCGACGTCGAGCTCATCGTCGACCACCGGGTCCATCCAGTCCGAGTAGATCGACCCCACGGCGCCGAAGTGGAACAGGAACGAGAACGCGGCGATGATCGTGGTCGTCCAGTCGATGTCGTTCGCGATCCCCGACCTCACCGAGACGGGCAGCTGCGGCTTGGGCTGTACCGGCGGCGGCGCGACGAACTGGAAGAGGAACGTCGTCTCCCCCACGACGAGCTTGCCGCGCGCCTCCTCGGTGAGCTGGACCTGGTAGGCCTGGACATTGCCGACCGCCACACGCTTGGCGGATGACTTGAGCGCGGAGAGCTCGGAGACGCCGGCCTTGAAGGCGACCCGACCGGTCATCCCGTCCAGGAAGTTGAGGAAGTACTCGCCCCCCACGAGCTCGAACACCCGGAAATTCGGCGGGATGTTCTTGCTCGGGATGACGAACATGCTCTTTTCGCTGGGGCCGATGGTGACGTGGGTGCGCTGCTTGATGACGCGCTCCTCGATCACCTTTCCCCCCTGAACCAGGCCGATCCTGAGGACCTTCGGGCCGGTCACCGGTGCGACCGCCCGCATGACCGCGGTCATCTGCCCGGGCTGCCCGGGGCGCGACGGGGTGGGTTGCGGGTGCTGCTGGGTCATTCCAAAGGGCTCCGGGAGAGGGGGGACGAAGCGGGCGCCGATCGCGATCGCGCGCCGCTGGCGGGGCCGCGCCCCGGGGCCCGGCAGGCCCCGGGCCCGGATCCGCGAGCGACGCGCCGCGCAGCGGAGGGCACCATAATTTGCGAGGGTACACGGACATCTCGGGGCGGTCCAGGAGAGCGCGCCGCGCTCACCTGGGCGCCCGTCGAGAGCGTCGAGGTGTTCCGGAAGGGGCCCCTGGGCCCCCGACGCCATCGGCGTCATCGGCGCTATCGGCGCCATCGAGTGGTTCCAGGGCGATCCGTACGAGCGCGTCGATCGCCTCGCGCCCTCGCGCGGCGGCGGCGCGGCCGGCCCGCCCAGCGGCCGCGGACGCGATCGCGCCGGCGCCCCCCGCGCCCAAAACGAGCGCGAGGACCGAGGGCCCGGCCTGCGCGAGGTACGAGAGCGTGGCCAGGAGCAGCGCGGCGAGCGCCGACAGGCGCGCCGCCGCGCGCGGCCACCCCGCGCCGACGTCGAGCCGCTGCTCGACCTCGGCGAGGAGCTCGTTCGCCGCCGCGATCTTCGCGCGCGGGTCGGCGGCGGCCATGACCTCGATCGCGAGGCGGCGCTCCCAGCTCTCCGGCGGCGACCGCCTCGCGAGCTCCGCCAGCCGCGCCTCGCCGGGCAGCGCGCGGAGCGAGCGCGCGAGCGACATCAGGTCGCCGCCGGTCACGCGCGCGACCTGCGCAGGGTGCTTCCACGAGATCGCGGCGCAGGCGGCGCTCGACGCGATCGACAGCGCGCTCAAGAGCAGGGCGACGGCGGACACGCCCCCCGCCTAGAACGGCTCCTTGAAGATCGCCTGCTCGATGCGGTCCAGGAACGGCTGACGCAGCTCGGCGAGCGTGAGCTTCGGCTGGATCCGGCTGACGTCGACGGCCGCGATCGGCTTCTGGATGCGGCCCGTGATCGTCACCTCCGCGAGCGTGATGACCCCGCGCTGCTTGCCCTTCTCCTGCGCGCTCGCCGGCGCGCCGTGGCCGAGGATCGCGAGCAGGACCGAACCCAGCGCAAGTGCCTTGTACATGCTCATGGTCTCCCTCACGTGTCGGTCGCGGCGTCGGCGACGCCTCCATCCGGCGCGGCGGCAGGAGGAGGAGCCGCGGGCTGAGCCGCGGCGGCAGCCGCGTTGAGCTCCCCTTCCTTGAGCTTGGCGCGGTTCAGGAGCTCCTCCGAGTCGTCGCGCTGGCCCTTGTTGCGCAGCTCCTGGAACCTCGTCAGCGATTTGATCGCCTCCGCCACCTGCTGCTTCGGCGTCATGCCGGGGACGGCGGGGGCGAACAGGTAGAGCAGGCCGAGGTCGTAGTGGACCTGAGCCAGGTTCGGGTCGCGGGCGAGCACCCAGTCGAACTCGCGCTTCGCGTCGGCGTAGCGCTCGAGCAGGCGGTAAGCGTCCCCGAGGTTGAGGTGCGCGGCGACGTGCTCGGAATCGAAGCGAACGGCGCCCTCGAGGAGCGGCAGCGCCTCCTGGGCGTTGCCCGCCTCGAGCAGGTAGGTCGCGAGCTGCACCCGCGCCTCGACGAGATCGGGGCGGCGCGTCACCGCCTTGCGGAACTCCTCCAGCGCCGCGGCGCGCTGCCCCTGCTCCCGGTAAATCAGGCCGCGGAGCAGCAGCGCCTCGGCGTTGTCCCTGTCGCGCGGCGGGTTCTCGCTGACCGGCTCGAACCCGTCCAGGATCGCCTGGAGCGCGTACAGCGCGAGATCGAGGCGCCGGTTCCTGTAGTGATCGCGGGCGATGATCACCATCGCCGGCCGGTAGTCGGGGTTGATCTTCAGCGCCTCCTGCGCGATCCGCTGGGCAGAGCCGGTATCCCGCTGGAGCGACTTGATCTCCGCGAGCGTCGCCGCGACGGCCGCCGACTTCGGCATCTGGCCGCGCTTCTCGTTCAGGAGCCGCTCGGCCTCGCCGAGCTGGCTCTTCCTGGCGAGGAGCATCGCGTACGCGACGATGGCGGGCTCGTAGTCCGGCACGAGCGTGAAGGCCTGGCGGTAGCTCGCGCCGGCGCCCGCGTCGCGGAGCCGCTCCTGCACCACGCCGAGCGAATAGTAGGCCTGGTGCGCGCGCGGATCGGCCTGCGTCGCCTGCCCGAACTGGGCCCTCGCGTTGACGAGATCGCCGGTCGCGAACGCCTGCAGGCCGCTTTGATAGAACGCCGCCGCCCGGGCGTTCATGGCCGGCGCAGCCGTCTGGGCGGGCAGATCGTAGGGGCGCGCCGAGCTCGGCGTGTCGTTCATGCCGTACGGCGTCTGGACGGGCGCGGTCGCGGCGGGCCCCGCTGGAACCGTGGGCGCCTTCGGCGGCGGCGTCGCCTCCTCGCCGCAGGACGCGAGGGCGAACGGCGAGGTGACCGCGAGCAGGCTGGCGAAGAGGGTGACAGGGAGGCGGCGCTTCATGGGACGACCGGCAGGGGCAGGGGGAGGCCGTCGGGCGCGAGCGGCGGAGTCATGCCGGGCCGCGTCCGGAGGAAGAGGCCATCCTTGTACTCGAACGGGCGCTTCGTCTCGGGATCGATGACCCCCTGGCTCCACTCGCGGAGCTTGGCGTCGCCGAGGATGTCCGTGAAGAACGCGAGCCGCTGGATCGCGAGGTCGACCGCCGGATTCCGGACCTTCCACGCCTTCGCCCAGACGACGGACTCGACGTAGAACTTGACCATGGCCTTGTCGGCGTCGTTGAGGAGCCGCTCGCGCGCGGCGCGCCACTGCTCGCGCCGGTTCTGCCGGAGCGCGTCGGCCGTCTCCTGGAGATCCTCGCGATCGCTCGTCTCGGCGAGCTTGAGCAGCTTCTCTTCCTTGTCCGTGTAGAGCCTCAGCCCCGGCGGGCGAGCGTTGTAGAGGCCGGTGCGGCAGGAGTCGTAGAGCGAGCCCTGACGCGCCCGCGCGGCCACCGACCACGGCCGCGACTCATAGGCAGTGATGACCTCCTGGAGCTCCTTCCAGTACCTGTCGTTGGCCTTCGTGATGTCCGCCTCGAAGGCCCGCTTCACCTGGTCGATGACGCCCTCGTAGCGGTGGTGGCCGGTGTCGTAGTCGAACTCGGCCTTGATGCGATCGTCGATGGCCTTGTAGGCGCACTCCGCCGCCATATCGGCCTGCACCGAACCGAGGGCCTTCACCTTGTCGCCGGTCGCTGAATTCCGGAAGGACGTGAACGCCGTCATGGTGTTCTTGCACCAGTCCCGGGCCTTCGGATCGCCGCCGGCGGCGCGCATCTTGGACGCGTGGTACGCTGCCTGGACGACATACCCGCTCGCGGCCGGGTTGTTCTTGTTGGCCGCGTAATACGCCTCCATCGACTGCGTGGCCTTGGTCCGCGCGGCGCGGTTCGGCCCCTCGTCGGCCCCCCGCTCGTCCCAGGCCTTCAGGTCCGCCGAGGCGACGAGGAAGTCGATGTCGGCCTTCTGCTCGGGGGGCGGGTTCAGGCTCATGAACGTGGCGCGCGAGGCGGTCATCTTGTCGCGCTCCCCGATGTTCGCGTAGAGCAGCACCGAGTTCCTGGCGGCGTCCCGGCGCGCCGCCTGCTCGAACCGACCGTTGCGAGCGATGGTGTCGTAGGTCTCGGCTGCGCTGCGGTAGTTGAAGAAGAGGACGTACGCGGCGGAGAGCGCGTCGTAGGCCTGCTTCAGGTACTTCACCCGCTCGGCGTAGCGCTTCGGATCGGGGTTCTTCGGAGGGTTCGCGCCCGGATCGCCCTTCTCGAGCTTCGAGAGGTTCTCCTCGCTGCCGTACTCCTTGATGAACAGGGAGTACATCTCGATGGCCTGGTCGTAGTCGCCCACCTGCTTGTAGCAGTAAGCGCCGTTCATGGCGGCCTCCGGCGCCTCGTCGCGGGCCGGCGCCTTCTCGAGCGCGACCTTGTAGAGCGCCGCGGCCTCGCGCCAGGCGGCGACGCGCGCGGGGCCGTCCGGCATCTTCTCGGCCTTCTCGAAGGCCCGGGCCGCGTCGATGTAATAGCCGCGAGAGATCGTCGGCCGGGCGATGTCGCCCTCCTTCAGCTTCTGCTCCTCGCTGACGGCGCAGCTCCGCGTGAGCGCCGCCTCGGCGAGCTTGCGGCTCTGCTCGACGTTGTTCTCGAGGTTCGACATCGTCGTGAGCCGCTCCCACGCCTTGTAGCCGAACTCGGTCTTGCCGCACTGCGCTTCGTAGATGGGCTCCATCCGCTTGCGCGCCTCGGCGAACTGGCCGTAGAGGAAGTAGTAGTCGGCCGCCTGGAACGCGTAGAGGTCGAGGTTCTTCGGGGCGTCGAGCGCGGGAGGGACGCGCTGGATGTACTCGTCCCGCGCGGTGACAGCCGCCTGGACCTGGGGGGGCAGCGGCTCGGCGACCACGCGCTGCTGATCGCCCTCGCCGACGATCTTGACCTTCTCGCGCGGCTCGATCCCCTCGGCGCCGCTCGTCCGCTGGAAGAGCTTGTGTCGATCCAGGAGCGCCTGGTGGGCGGTGTCGACGACCATGTACGCAGCGGGCTGCAGGTACTTGTCGTCCTCGTTGGAGTCCCGCACGCCGACCGCCGAGCTCCTCGCCTGCTCGATCTCGTGCGTCGCGGGCGAGCGATCCATCGCCACCGTGATGACCACGACCATGTGGTGCGCGTCGGCGAGCCAGTACCGGCTCTCGTACGCGTCCGGGGCGTTCTCGTCCTGGGCCAGGTAGCCGGCCCAGCCCTGCGCGGCGAGGCGGTACTCGCCGAGCGCCCGCTCGAAGATCGGGTCGCGCGTCTCCTTGTCGCCGACCGTCAGCGCCTGCTGCACGAGCGCGCTGCCGGCGTTGGTGTGATCGGCGGCGGCCCGGCGCAGCCCGCCGCGCACGAGCCGCTCGGCGGTCTGGATCGCCTCGGGATCGTCCTTGTTCGCCTCGACCCACGGGGTCGTCCCGACGTACTGGGCGAGCTTCGTGCGCGCCTCGAGCGCCTTCGCCGAGTTCATCGCCCGCTCCGCCGTCCCCTCGCGCGACTGCGAGGTGAGCGTGTCGTAGATGTCCGCGATCTGGTTCTGGACGACGGGCGCGTCGCGGTGCATCGGCCACTTCTTGAGGAGGATCTCGCTCACCTCGATCGTGTTCCGATACTGATTGAGCTCCTTGAACTCCAGCGCGAGCGCCTTGTAGATCTCGACCGTCCACTTCTGATCCTGCGGGATCAGCTTGGGATCCTGGACGCGATCGATGGCGATCCGCATCTTCTGCTCGGCCATGCGCGGGTCGGTCTCGACGTCGAGGACGTCGTTCCGCGGGACGTAGGGCTCGTCCGGTCCGGGGCCGACGAAGTCGAGGTACGTGAGCGAGCCGGCGATGTAGGTGTACGCCTCGGCGCGGAAATCCGCGCCAGGATCGCCCGTCAGCTTCTCCTGTTCGTCGGTGTAGCGGAGCAGCTCGATGAACTGGCGTACCGAGGTCTCGTATCGCTGCTGCTTGAAGTACGTCCAGGCGAGCTTGTACATCGCGACGCCGTGGACGGGGGGCTTCTTGTACTTGATGGACTGCCGGTACGCCGACTCCGCCCTGTTGTAGTTGAACGGGCCGCCGGCGCGGTCGATCTCGTTGAAATGGTAGTCGCCGATCTGCCACCAGACCTCGGCGACGTAGCGGGGCTCCGCGCCGAGCGCCGTCTTCTGCGGGATCGGCTGGCAATCGTCCGTATACGGATCGACGTACGCCGTCTCGTCCTCGGTGACGGGCGCCCGCCCCCGCGCGCCCTTGCGCGCCTGGAGCGCCCGGCCGCCCGGCGTGGACCCGATGGGCGTCGGGTGGCGCGCCTCCCAGCCGGTCCAGTAATCGTTGTCGTGGTCCTGCGGGAGCTTGCCGACGATGTCGCGCGTCGGATCCTTCGGGTCGGTCTCGACGGGATAGGGATACTTGTTGTGGCACACGAGCGAGCGCCACACCTGCTGCGCCTCGGGGAACCGGACCGAATCGTTCAGCGCATGGCCGAGGTAGTAATAGATCCCGGCGAGCTCACGGTACTGGGGGAACTCGCGGATGACGCGCTTGTAGAGCGCGATGGCCGGGAGCAGCGCGACGCTGAGATCCTCGCTCGCGTCGTTGTCGGTGCGCGCGCGCTCCTCGTAGAGCGCGGCCAGGCGGAACATCGCGTCGGGCGTGTTCTCGGGGTGGGCGTTGGGGCCGCTGTAGCGCTCGACGAACACCTCGAGCCGGCGGATCGCCTCTTCCCGGGCGTCGCGGAGCCCCTTCCTCTCGATCTCGATCTCGCGGTCGAGCGACGAGAGGATGCGGCGGCGCCTGTCCTCGTAGTGGTGCTGCACGATGCGCGTGATGGCGCTCCGGTAGTCGCGCGCCGCCTTCTCGTAGGCGGACGCCTCCTTCTCGAGCGCGGCGAGCGCCGCCAGCTGGGCCGGCGTCGGAGGAGGAGGCGGCGGCGCCTGCTTGCGCCCGACCGACATCGGCGGCGCGAAGGGTTGCACCGCTGGCGCAGCCGGCGCCGTGACGCCAGGCGCAGCCGTCGTCGGCGCAGCCGTGGCGCTGGGCGCGGCCGTCGTCGGTGCAGCCGTGGCGCCGGGCGCAGCCGTCGTCGGCGCAGCCGTGGCGCTGGGCGCAGACGTTGTCGGCGCGGCCGCGGGAACGGCAGACGCCGCCGGCGCTGGCTGGCCGCCCGGCTGGGAGAGCGCGAGCGGCGCGACCGCCAGCACCAGCGCAAGGCTGGCAAACCCGAGCGCGCCGCGCGGGCGACGGCGCCCCGGTCGCACGACGCCGCCGAGCGGCCCGCGCGCGCCCGCCGGTCCGAGGATCTGCGCCCCTGCTCCTCCTCGCGACGCGCCAGAGATCTGCGGCGCGCTCGCGCCGCCACGCTCCTTGCTCACTTCTCGTCCTCCGGATCGCCGCTGTCGTCGAGGACCTCGTTGAGCTCCTCCTTGAGGACCCGATCCTCACGGGCGCGCTCGACCTGCAGGCTGCGAACGCGCGTCATCTGCTCCTCGCGGACCTCCCACGCCTCCTCGGTGATGCCGACGTCGGCGCGCAGGATGATGTTCTTCAGCCGGTCGCGGACGAGGCCGAAGTTTCGCATCGCGACCTCGCCGACGACGAGGCGCGCCTCCCTGTCGAGCGCGTCGAGCTGCACCGAGTAGTGAACGACGTTCGCCGTCTCCCGGCCGACGATCTGCCGGAGCCCCGAGGACTTCTGGGCGACCTCTCCCTCGATGTCGCGGAGCGCCGCCTCGACCTTCGCGTCCGCCGCGTCGCCGGCGCGGAGCACCGGCAGGATCCGCTGCGCGTACGCCGCGAGATCCGCGCCGCCGGCGCCCGCCGCGGCCAGCTCCGCCTCGCGGGTCAAGGCGTCGCGGTGGGCCTTGCGCGTCTGCGCGTCCTCGATGAAGCGCTGGTCGCCGAAGCCGACCTGGACCCGGCCCGCGCTGACCTGCTTGCGGAGCACGTCGGTCTGCTGGCGGTAGAGCGCGAGGTCGCGCTCGTTCTGCGCGAGCTCGATCTCGAACCGGGCGATGCTCGCGGGATCCCGGACGACCCCGGCGTGCGGCCCCTCGCGGAGCAGCCGCCTGAGCCCGTTGATCGTCGCCTGCAGCGAGTCGGTCTGCAGCGTGAGCTGCTGCAGGCGCTGCGACTGGGTGTTCCACTGCTTGAGCGCCTGCGCCTCGCGATCCTGGAAGTCGGCGTCCGTGACGGGCACCCGCGCGAGGCGCTTCTCCAGCGCCCTACGCCTCGCGCGCGCGCTGCCGATCTCGCCCGAGAGCGAGTCGTCCTCCACGTCGTCCATACCCTGGCCGAGCGCGAGGCGCGCCAGCGCGACCCGGTTGAGCAGCGCGAGCGCCTTCTCCTCGCCGGCCTTGAGCTCCGGGAAGGCGCGCACCCGGTTGGGCGAGCTGAGCACGGCGTTCAGCTTCTCGATGAGCTCGTTCGACTGCTTGATCAGCTCGCGGCAGTGGTTGATGTCGTCGATCACCGCGAACGCGGCCGGGCCGTCCTCGGCCTCGCGCGCCCACTGCACCGCTAGCGGCGGGAGCGAGGTGGTCGTGTCGAGCGCCTCGAGCTGCTCCTGGCTCAGCTTGTCGTAGTAGACCGCGGGATCGCTCGTCGAGCCGAGGAAGGCGTCCACGCGCGCGCGCATCGGGTCGTACGTGGCGCGGACCCCCTCGTACACCTTCAGCGCCTTCTCGAAGCGGCCCGCGCGCAGCATCAGGTCGCCGCGGAGCAGCGAGCCGTCCGCGATGTTCTGGCTGTCCGGCTCGGCGATCGCGAGGATCTCGAGCGATCGCTGGGCGCGATCCACGTCGCCCAGGCGGACATACACCCACGCGAGCTCGTAGAGCATCGTCCCGAACTCGGGCGAGACGCGGTCGATGTGGCCGTAGGCCTGCACGGCCTGGGACCACTGGTCGGCCTCGTAGAAGAGCCGCCCGATCGCGAGCCACGCGAGGTCGATGACGCGCCGGTGCTCCGCGGTGTCGGCCGGGAGCTGCGTCACCTTCTGGAACAGATCGATCGCGGCGACGTAGCGGGTCTTGGGCACCGCCGGGGGCGCATCGCCCTCCTTGAGCGGCTCGGGCGGGGGCGTCGCCTCCTTCACCGCGATCAGGCCGAGCAGGTACCTCGCCTGGTGGAAGTACTCGCTCTGCGGGTCGACCGCGCCGAGCGAGGCCTTCGCGCCGCCGAAGTCCTTCTTCACGTAGAGGCCCTTGCCGCGCGCGTACGCGAGGGCGCTCCCCGCCGTGGAGGCCGGGACGCTGTTCATCGACGCGAAGACGGCGTCGAGCGCGTCGTAGTCCTTGATCCGGAGGCAGATGTCCACGAGCCGGCCGAGCGCCTTCGCCTGGTAGGCGGCGAAGCGCGGCTCGGCGCTGCTCGCGACGATCCGCAGAAAGACCCGGCGGGCCGAGAGGTACTGCTTCGAGCGGAAGTACGTCTCCCCGAGCAGCGTGAGCGCGTCCGGGAACGCCGTCGGATGGTCGGGGTACTTCTCGACCACCTGGTTCAGCACGTTCGCCGCCCGCTCGTAATCCCTGGAGCCCATCAGGAGCTGGGCGTCAGCGATGCGCTGGGCCGGCGTGCGCTGCTCGCCGCGGGACTTGTGGATCGCCGCCTGGATGGCGCCCAGCCCGGACGTGACGCTGCCGATCTGCTGAGAGGCGCTCGTGTAGGCGCGCTCGGAGTCCAGGGCCCACGCTCCGGCGGGGGCCGCGGTCGTGGCCGCGCCGAGCACGAGCAGGCCAAGCAAGGCAGGGAGTCCCCGCGATCCGGTGTCCCAGGTCATGGTGGCTTGTCCTAACGAGCTCGAACCTACTTCCCACCCGCGGCAGCGGACGGCTGCCCGGGAGCATCCGAGAGGCCGCTCACGATCTTCTCGACGAAGCGGACGGCTGGCCGCTCTTCGAGCGGGGTGGTGACGCCGCCCTTCTCGAACGCGACCGCCTGGAGGTTGATGGTCTTGCCCTCGACCGCCGTAAAGGAATGGCTGGAGCGCACCTCGAAGCGGTAGCCCCGGAGGTAGGAGAACACCCCGTAGCCGTTGCCCTGCAGGTTCACGAGCACCTGGAGCGTGTGATCTCCCGGCGGAACGGAGCCGTTGAAGATCGGGATCTCGGTCTGCTCGGCGAGGGCGCCCGACTGATCGGTCTTGTTGTACTGGACCGCGCCATCCAGGACGATCAGCACGCGCGTGACGCGGAACGCGGACGACAGCTCGTTGTTGAATCGGATCGAGGCGCGCGAGCCGGCGCCGCCGCCGGAGAGGATCGTGTCGCTGAGGAGCGAGAGCCGCGTGTGGCTGCGTCGGATCTGCTCCTTGAGTTCGTCGATGCGTTGCTCCAGATCGCGCAGCCGCACCGCATAGGTCGGACCGTCCATCGCCGGAGCGGCGGCCGCGCCTGCAGCCGGTGCGCTCGTTGAGGCAGGAGGCGCCGCCGGGGCGGCCGTCGCGCCGGGCGCCGCCGCTCCCGCAGCGGGGGCGACCGTCGCGGCAGGCGCCGCCGCGCCCGCAGCCGGCGCGACCGTCGCGGAAGCAGGCGCAGGAGCCGCTTGCGCTCCGTTGACAGGCGCGGGCGCTGCGGGGACAGCCGGTGCTGCGGAGGCCCCCGGCGCCACAGAGGCGGCGGGAGCAGCGGCCTTGCCCGCCGCGCCGCCCGGGGCCTGCGCGAAGGCGGGCATCGACATCAAGAACGAGGCTCCCACCCCCACAGCCAGCATCCTGATAAGTCGCATCGAAAGGTAACCTCGTGGTTGAACCCTCGTCAGCAGAGGGAGGGGCGACCTCTCGCCCGGTGCCGGGGAGTCTAGTGGCGGCGGGCTTCCGAGCGCAACGACCTGGACACCTGCCTCCTCCCCCGGCGCAGGCTCCCGTCGCTCACGGCGCAATGACAGCGCGGCGCGGCCGAAATCGTGTGAGGCCCCTCCCGTAGCCGGCGCCGCGGCGTCCTCAGCCGGTCCGCAGGGCGCTGCCCCGAGAACGTCACGCGACCGCGACCGGCTCTCCCCGCCGGCGGCGCGCGGCGCGCGCAGAGATCTGCGCACGCCCGTCCCCCTGCCCTTCCCCGGCCTCGGGCGCTGCGGGCGAAGGGGGCTCGCTCGCTCGGGGGCGGATCCGCTAAGGTGCGCTTGTGTCAGGGGAAGGAGTGCTTCTCAGATCTTCGAGCCGCGCTGCGCGTCCGATCCGACGCCGCGGTCGCCGCCGCGAACACTCCGCCGCCCGGGCCGCCGAAGGAGCGCCGCAGAGGCTCGGCCGCTCCGGGAGCTAGGATGGTCCCGATTTCTCGAGAGGAGGTCACGGACGAAGCGCTGATGATGCGCTTCCAGGGCGGCGACCGCGCGGCGTTCGCCGGGCTCGTCCGGCGGCACAAAACGTCCATCTACAACTTCATCCTGCGACAGGTCCGCGGGCCTGCGATCGCCGAGGATCTGGTGCAGGATGTGTTCGTGAAGATCGTGCAGAGCGCCTCCGACTTCAAGCACGAGGCCAGGTTCACCACCTGGGCGTTCGCCATCGCGCGCAACGTCTGCATCGATCACCTGCGCAAGATGTCGCTCCGGCGCCACCCGTCGCTCGACCAGGGCTCCGGGGAGGGCGGCGACGGCCCGACGCTCGGCGAGCGGACCGCGGACCCGGCGCCCCAGGCCGCGGTGGACCGCGTCGCGATCGGGACCGAGATGGGGCAGCGCATCGTCCGCGCGGTCGAGGGCCTCCCGCACGAGCAGCGGGAGGTCTTCCTGCTCCGGGAGATCGGGCACGTGCCCTTCAAGGACATCGCCCACATCGTGGGGGTGCCCGAGAACACGGTGAAGAGCCGGATGCGCTACGCCCTGGAGCGGCTCCAGGAGGCCCTCTCGGAGTACGAGGATTACGCGAGGGCGCTGCGCTAGCGCTCCGGAAGAGCTGTCTATGGACTGCGAGAAGTTCGACCAGCACGTGATGGACGCGCTCTACGACGAGCTCGACGAGCTGACGTATGCGGCCATGAAACGGCACATGGACGGCTGCGCCCGGTGCGCGTCGGCGTTCGCCGGGCTGCGCGCGGCCCGCGACGTCGGCGCCTTGCCGTTCGAGGAGCCGAGCGAGGAGCTCGAGGCGCGGATCCTCGACGCCGTCGAGGTCGCGCAGAAGAAGACGCCGTTCCGGCGCAAGGCGCTCCGCGCGCTGGCCTGGGCCGGCAGCCACGCGATGCGGCCGCAGCTGGCGATGGCGGCGCTGTTCGTGCTCGTCATCGGATCGAGCCTGCTCCTGCTGCGGCCGAAGACGGGCGTGGCGCCGGTGCGGGTCACCGAGTGGGGCCAGCCCGCGTCGGATCAGCACGAGGCGCCCCGCAGCGTCGCGCCTGCCCCCGCGACCGCCGCGATGGAGGAAGGCGACGGCCGGCGCTCGGCCGAGGCCAAGGCGAACGACGCGCCCAAGGCGGAGGCCGCGAAGGAGAAGAGCGCGCGTGCGTCCGCGTCCCCGGACGACGGCGCGAGCGCCGCGTTGCACGAGGCGCAAGCGCTGCAACGCAAGTCAGGCTGCGCGGCCGCCGTCGGCAAGCTCGACCAGGTCGGCGCGCAGTACCCGGGCACGCCGTCCGCGCACGCCGCGATGTGGGAGGCGGCCCGGTGCTACCAGGCCTCGGGGGACACGGAGAAGGCGCGCGAGCTGCTGCTCGCGCTGCGCTCCGCGAAGGGTTACGGCGACCGCGCCGAGCAGCAGCTCGCGGGCCTCGAGGCGAACGCCGCCGGCGCGCAGGCGCAGAACTCGGCGCCGGCGGCCGCCGCCGCGGCGGCGCGGCGCGCTGTGCCCAAGGCGGCGATGCCCGCGGCGCCGCCGCGCGACGCCGAGGAGCCAGGGGCCGCGGGCTCCTCGCGGGCGGCGCCCGCCGATGCCACGATGTCGCGCTGACACGGGTCGCGGGCGCCGACACGGCCCGCGCCTCCGCCGTCCCCGGCGCCGCGCATCGACCTCACCGCGCGCGCCGCGCTGCGGTGGCGCCAGCGTCAGTTCGATCTCACCGGCGCCTCGCGGATGTAGGCGATCGTCCTGATCGTGCCGACGATGCGCTCGCGATCGTCCGGCGTGAGATCGACGAAGCGGATCCCCATGCCCGGGTTCGGGTTGTCGTGGAGGGGGCGCACCTCGTTGATCCACTGCACCGTCCCCTCGAGCACGTACGATCCGTCGGCCCCCGGCGGCGAGAAGCGGAGCGTCAGCCGCGTGCCGATCGAGAGGGGCTGCGTCGTGCGGACGAAGATGCCCATCTCCGAGATGTTCGTGATGGACGCGTAGAGGAACGTGTCATCGGTCTCGCAGTCCACGAGCCAGGTGACGTCGAGGCGCTCGGACGAGCGTCGGTCGAGCGAATCCGGGGCGGGGATCTCGTGCTCGGCGTCCTCGCCGGAGCCTTGCGTGTCGCCGTAGGCGCCGGCCTGCGCGCACGAGGGCGACGTACCGCCAGGCGTGTCGGGCGGATGGTTCGAGTCACCACGGCCCCCGGTCATGAGTCTGCGACTAGCCGCTTTCCGCACGCGCGTCGAGGGCGCTCGACGAGGAGAAGCACGCGTGCGTCGCCAGGCCGCGCAACAGGAGCCGCGCGGCGCGGCATGCGTCGGGAGCCCCACGATGGCAGCTCACCGCACGCGGATGACACCGCCGCGGACGCGGTCCTCGTGTTCCGGCCCACGCGTCACCTGAAAGCGCGTCTCACCAGCGAAGAGGCCAAAGTAGAGCGTGTAGTCGCCCGGGGTGAAGTTGGGCTCGAGCTGGAGCTCGTGGTCGTCCACGACGACGTCGCCCGGCTGCCACAGGCTGAGCGGGTAACGCCCCTCGATCACGGGATGGTCGCCGTTGTACCGGCGCTGGAACCCGTCGATGTGAACGAACATCTTCCAGTTGCCGGTGACCGGCCGGTGGACCCGGAAGTACGTCCGCAGGTGGTAGCTCTTCTGAGGGACGACGCTCGATACCTTCTGGCCGTCGTCGTCGGTCAACTCCCAGCCGAGCACCTCCAGCTGATCCTCGAACATCGCGTCGAGCGGGTTCTCGGGAGCGGCGGGCTCATCGAGGACGACACGGCCGAGCCAGCTCTCGTTCGGCCTGCCTCCGAGCTCGTTCGACGCAAGGAGGATCTGGCTGGAGCGGCCGTCGAGGACGGGCAGGTTGCGCTGGTAGCGCTTGCGAAAGAGGCTGTTCAACCGGGGCAGATCGTCGGACTTCACGACGAGCCAGCGGCGAGCGGCGGGAGCGTCCGGAACGGCGGTGCCGTCCACGGAGCTCCCCGCGGCGGTGAGCCAGTCGAACGCCTGCAGGACATCGGTGAACGAGGTGACCTCGCCGCCCTGGTAATAAGCCGCCGTGCGGCTCCGGACGCCGAGCGTCGCGAGCGGCTCGCCGGGCTTGCGAAGGGACTCGTAGGACGCGAAGACCTCCTTCGGCGAGAGCTGTGCCGCGAGCGCCGGGTAGTACCAGAAGCTCAGCGCGAAGCCGGCGACGAGGCCGGCGAGCGGCGTGCCGATGGCGCGTGGGACGGAAGCGCGCGCGACGGCGTGGCGGAACGCGTCGCGCGCCACGAGCAGCAGCACGGGGCTCGCCGCGAGCAGCAGGGGCAGCGCCCACCAGGCGTTCATCCCGTACGCGGCGAGGTGGTTCGGCATCCTCGCCACGGTTCCCCACCCGATGCGCTTGCCGACGAAGAGCATCGCGCCGACACCGACGAGCGCGGCCTCGATGACGATCAGCAGGAAGAGCAGGTTGCCGTTCCAGATGCGGGCGAGCTCCGCGGCGCCGGCGTGCACCTCGTCGAGCAGGCGCCGCGCCCACGCGCCGAAGCTGCGATCGAGGTCGCGGGGCTGCTCTTCGAACCAGGTGAGCGAGACGAGGCCGGCGAACGCGAGCAGGACGAAGCGCATCGCCGATGCCGCTTCGCCCTCGAAGCTCTTCGGGAAGACGGGCTTGTCGACCGAGAAGACGCTGAGCGCCCTGTCCGGTGAGGTGACGAGATCGCGGTAGAGGACGAAGGCGAGCACGGCGCAGCCGACGGCGAGCGCTCGCGAGGAGGGAGCGCCGCGCTCGAGATCGCGGATGGCGAGCGCGGCGATGGCGGCGAGGAGCGCGGGGCCGCTGAACGGGAGCGCCCCGGCGTGCGGCGCGAGGAGCGCAAACGCGCCGTAGGCGAGCGCAGACGTGACGATCAGGGCGATCCGGACGCCGGCCTCGCGATCGAGGCGAGGGGCGACGCCCTCGCCCGCCCGGTCCGCGGCGGGGGCCCGGAAGAGCCGGCCGACGGCGAACGGCAGGAAGGCGCTCCACGGGAAGAGGGCATGGCCGAGCTGGCGCAGCGTGAGATCGAACGTGGACTCGACAGGCGGCTTCTTGAGGAGCGCCACGCCGAGGGCGCGGGGGAGCGGCTCGCCGGCGCTCGAGCTCGCGAGCACGAGGGCGCCCTGCGCCGTCGCCGCGACGCCGAGCACCAGCGCGGCGGCGCCCACGAGGTCGCCCAGCGTGGGCCCCCGGCCTTCCGGCTCGGGCCAGGCGCCGGACGTCCGGAGCAGGACCCAGGTCAGGCCGGCGCCGAGCGCGGGGACGGCGACCCCGATCAGCAGGCCGCGGCTGAGGTATCCGGCGACGACGCCGAGGATCCCCACGGCGAACCACGCGGCCGACGCGAGCCGGGCGCCGCGCTGCGCCCCTCGCCCGCCCTCGAGCAGCGCGCCGATCAGCCCGCAGAACGCCATCGTGAGCGCGGCCATCGTGACGATGTCGCCGAGCAGGGTGCGCGCCTGCATGACGTAGAGCGGCATCGTCACGAGCACCGCGACGCCGTACAGGCCGGCCCTTCGATCGACGAGGCGGGCGAGGAACTCGTAGAGCACGAGCGCGCCGGCGAGCCCCCACAGCGCGAGCGGGAGGCGCCCGGCCCAGTCGTGCAGACCGAACACGCGGAAGCCGAGCGCCATCGAGGTGAACCCGAGCTCGCCCATGCCGAGATCGGTCAGGGTCGGCAGCTGCCCGGAAGCGTCCGCGAGATCCAGGCCGCGCGCGCCGAAGACGTGGATGGCGATGCGGCGGGCCAGGTCGGCCCGGTCGAGCTCGTAGGGGTCCCAGATGCCGCTCTTGCCGACGAGGGGCAGCAGCGCGAGGGCCGCGAGCGCGAGGGCCGCGAGCCTCGCGAGGCCGGCGCGCCCGCTCCCGGCGGCCATGCGGTCGCGATCCATGGCCGGCGCGTCACCGATCTCAGCCGAGCGCGCCTCGAGAGGGGGTACCTCGGCGCGGGGCGGGGCTCCGCTCGCGTGCGGGTCGGGGGCGGCGGGCGGGGCTCCGCTCTGTGGGTCCCCTCGGTGGACGCTCGACATGCAGGGCATCCCCTTACCGCCTTCGCGCGCGCGTGACCACGGATCGTGGGGAAGCGTTTGTAGCCCCCTTGGGCGTCTGCTATCGCGCGCGGCGTGGTGAAAGCCCGTCCCCAGAGCGCGCCCCAGGGCGCGAAAGCGCGCCCGCAGGCGCCGAAGCCCGCCTCGGCTTCCCGCGGCCCCCGTCCTGCCGAGAAAGACAGCCGAGGCAGCCGTCGAGGAGCGCAATCCAGCGAAGCCCCCCGGGCGAGCGACGCGGCGATCCCGCGAGGTCGCCCCCCCCGGCGCGAAAATCAGGCTCACGCCGACGACAAGTCGCGACGTGCGAGCGAGCAGGGCGGCGCGACGCGCGCTGCCGAGCCGGGCAAGGAGCGGCGGGCCGGCGCGACGCACGCTGCCGAGCCGGGCAAGGAGCGGAAGGCCGGCGCGACGCGCGCTGCCGAGCGGGGCGAGGGGGAGAAGACGGCCAAGCAGAGGGGCTCCGCGGCGCGCTCCTCCGGCGCGGCCCGCGGCCGGGCAGGGCGTGGGCCCCGCGCGGGCGGTGGCGCGGAGGGTCGACCGCTCCCGGACGGGAGGGCCGCCGGCCGAGGCGCCACGCAGCACCGGCGCAAGAAGGCCGCCGAGCCGAGGCGGACGGAGGAGGCCGACGCCGCGCTGCCGAAGCGATCCGGGCGCGTGGCCCTGGTCGGGCGCCCCAACGTCGGCAAATCGACGCTGCTGAACGCGGCGCTCGGCCATCCGCTCGCGATCGTCTCGCCGACGCCTCAGACGACGCGCGACGCGATCCTCGGGGTCGTGCACCACGGCCCGGCGGAGATCGCGCTGCTCGACACGCCCGGCCTTCACCGGCCGCGCACGGAGCTCGGGCGCGTGATGAACCAGGCGGCGCGCGAGGCGGCGCGGGGCGCCGACGTGATCGTGTTCGTGACCGAAGCGCCGGATCCCGCGCGCCTGCCGAGGCGCGTGAAGGAGGACGAGGACGGCCCGCCGCTCGCGCCGCACCCGGGCGATCTGACGTTGCTCGCGGACCTGGGGAGCGAAGCGCCGGTGGTGTTCGTGCTCAACAAGGTCGACAGGATGCGGGACAAGGCGCTGCTCTTGCCGCTCCTCGACGCGTTCGCCAAGCTCCGGGATTTCGCGGCGATCGTCCCCGTCTCGGCGCTGCGCGAGGACGGCGTCCAGCGCGTGCTCGACGAGGTGGCGAAGCTCTGCCCCGAGCGGGACTGGGGCTTCGCGCCCGATGAGCTCACCGACAGGCCGACGCGCTTCTTCGCCGCCGAGTACGTGCGCGAGCAGATCCTGCGCGCGACGAAGGCCGAGGTGCCCCACGCGAGCGCCGTGCAGATCGAGCGCTACGTCGAGCCGACAGGCGAGGGCGCGCTGCACATCGACGCGACCATCCACGTGGAGCGGCCCGGGCAGAAGAAGATCCTGATCGGCGCGGGCGCGGAGCAGCTGAAGCGCATCGGCACGGAGGCTCGGCTCCGGATAGAGGAGCTCGTCGGCCGGCAGGTGAACCTCAAGCTCTGGGTTCGGGTGACGCCGGAGTGGCGTGAGTCGCGGGAGCGGCTGGACGAGCTCGGTTACAACAAGGGAGAGACCTCGTGAGCGCGGCAAAGCCAGCCCTTTCCAGATCGAACAAGCGCAGCCAGGGAGCTGCCGGACGCGGGCGGACAGCGAAGAAGGGCGACGCCCCCGAGAAGAGGGGCGGCGTCGCTCCCAGGAAGGGCGCGGCCGCCTCCGGCAAGGGCGCTGCCGCTCCCGGAAAGCGCGCTGCGGCGCCCGGCAAGGGCGCTGCCGCTCCCGGAAAGCGCGCTGCGGCGCCCGGCAAGGGCGCTGCTGCTCGCGGAAAGAGCGCAGCGGCGCCCGGCAAGGGCGCTGCCGCTCGCGGAAAGAGCGAAGCGGCGCCCGGCAAGAGCGCCGCCGGAACGAAGAAGGGCAGCAAATCCGCCCCGGGCAAGGGCCGCGCTCTCTCCGAGCCGATCAGCCACGAGGCGGCGGAGGAGAGGGAGGAGTTCGCGGCGGAGCTCGCCGAGGAGGTCATCGCGGCCGCCGAGGACGCCGCGGCCGATGCGCCTGCGCTGCCCCCGTCGGCCGGGATCGTGGCGCTGGTCGGGCGGCCCAACACCGGCAAGAGCACGCTGTTCAACCGGCTGATCGGCAAGCGCATCGCGATCGTGCACGACGAGCCCGGGGTGACCCGCGATCGCCACTACGGCGACGTCACCTCGCGGGGACGGCGCTTCACGCTCGTCGACACGGGCGGGTTCGACCCCGAGAGCGATGATCCCATGCGGCAGGGGATCAAGCGGCAGATCGACCTCGCCATCGCCGAGGCCGACGTCATCGTGTGCGTGCTCGACGCCGTGACGCCGGTCACGCCGTCCGAGCACGCCGAGCTCGGCCTGCTGCGCCGCGCGGGAAAGCCCGTGATCTACGTCGCCAACAAGGCGGACTCGCCGAAGGCCGAGGTGGAGGCGGCGGAGCTGTACCGCCTCGGGATGGAGCGGCTCATCCCGATCAGCGCCCTCCATGGCCGCGGCATCTCGGATCTGGAGATGGCCATCGAGGCGGCGCTCCCCGCGAAGCCCGCGGCGCCCGAGGAGTCGGCCGAGGGGGCGCTCCGCATCGCCATCATCGGGCGGCCCAACGCGGGGAAGTCGTCCCTCGTCAACCGCATCGCGGGCGAGGAGCGCATGCTGGTCGACGCGACGCCCGGCACGACGCGCGATCCGATCGACACGCTGGCCGAGCGCGACGGGAAGCGGTTCTTGCTCATCGACACGGCCGGCATCCGGCGCAAGTCGAAGGTGGCGAAGGAGGACAGCGCCGTCGAGGCGGTCAGCGTGATCCACGCGATCCGCGCCATGGAGCGGGCGGAGGTCGTGCTCCTGCTCTGCGACGCGGCCGAGGGCGTGGCCGAGCAGGACGCCAAGATCCTCGGCCTCGCGGTCGATCGCGGGTGCGGCGTCGTGATCGGCCTCAACAAGATCGATCTCCTCGACCGCAAGACGCTCGCCAAGGCGGAGCAGGACGCCCGCGACAAGCTCTCGTTCGTGCCGTGGGCGCCGATCGCGCACGTGAGCGCGCGCAGCGGGCGCGGCGTGGCGAAGCTCATCGAGACCGCGGCCCAGGTGGCCGACGCCTACCGCAAGCGCGTGCCCACCGGGGAGCTCAACCGCTTCTTCGAGCAGATCCTGCTCACGCACCCGCCGCCCACGCACGGCGGGCGCGCGCCCCGCCTGTTCTTCGTCACGCAAGCCGAGACGTCGCCGCCGCTGTTCGTCGTCGTCGCGAGCGATCCCGACAAGCTCCACTTCAGCTACAGGCGCTACGTGGCGAACCAGCTCCGGCAGGCGTTCGGGCTGGAGGGCGTGCCGGTCCGTGTGAAGTACAAGGAGCGCAGGCGGCGAGGGTAGGCCGGGGGCAGCCCAGCTGCCTCCTCCAGACCGTTTCCGAGTACCGCAGGGCAGCCAGAAGAACGGCCGAGCTGCCCGTGGCTACCCCGCCGCCCCGGGCAGCGGCGCCAGCACGTCGGCGATCCTCGCGAGGCCGGCCACGTCGTGGATGTCGTACGGGAACGCCGGGACGTCGACGCGGACGCTGCCGCCGCTCTGCTCGTCCTCGAGCGCCGTCTCGAGGGCGATCAGGTTCAGCTGATCGAGCTTGCCCATGCGGCTCTCATCCTTCGCGGCCTGAAGCAGGCGCGCCGCGGCGCCGGACGCGAGCGCAAGGCTGCTCCCGTCGAGCGCGGCGGCGATCTCGCCGACGCCCGGGAGCGCGCCGTACACCGGGTGGACGCGGTTCACGACGAACGCGTCGCGACGCATCTGCTGCTCGCGCAGACGATCGGCGAAGTACAGCACCTCGCGCACGCAGAGCGGATCGGGCGTCGTGACGAGCACGTAGGCCACGTCGGGGCCGCGGAGCGCCGACGCCACCGCGTCCGCCCGCTGCTTCCAGCCGCCGAAGACCGCGTTCATCTCGCTGATGAACGCCGCGATCTGCTCGAGGAAGCCGCTGCCGGTCAGCTTGCCGATGCCCCGCAGCACCGCGGCGGTCGAGCGCGCCAGCAGGTTGAGCGAGAGCTTGCCGGAGCTCTGGAAGGCCTGCACGAACCACCGCGTCGCCGCGCCGTCGATGGCGCCGACGAGGCGCTCCGGCGCGTCGAGGAAATCCAGCGCGTTCGCCGTGGGCGGCGTGTCGAGCAGGACGAGGTCGTAGCTCGGGTCGCTCCTGACGGCGTAGAGCTTCTCCATCGCCATGTACTCCTGCGTGCCCGCGAGCGACGTGGAGATGTACTTGTAGAGGACGTTGCCGAGGATCCGGTCGCGCTGCTCGGGCGTGGGGGCGAGCGACGCGACGAGGCCATCGAAGGTCGACTTCGTGTCGAGCATCATGACCGTCATCGAGCCGGGCACGTCGACCCCCGCCCTGGCGAAGCGGGCGGGCTCGATCGTCTGCGCCTCGGTCGTCATCTCCTCGAGCCCGAGGCTCTGGGACAGCCGGCGCGCCGGATCGATCGTCAGGCAAAGGACGCGCTTGCCGCGGCGGGCGGCGGCGAGGCCGAGCGCTGCAGTCGTGGTCGTCTTGCCGACGCCGCCGCAGCCGACGCAGAGGATCACCCTGCGGGAGGCGAGCAGCGGGGCCAGACCGGCGTGGTCTGCCTGGAGGGACGCGTCGGCGGCGGGCGGGCTGTTCCGAGGGGGTGCGAGCGAGCCGGGCATTGCGCGCGACCTGAGGCCGCGGCCCCTTGTAGCACGAACCGGAGGGGGGCGAGCGCCCAGCCTGCGGCGTCGTGACCGTTCGGCCTGCGGCGAAGCGACTGCTCAGCTTGCGGCGCAGCGACCGCTCAGCCTGCGGCGTCGCGATCGCTCAGGCGGCGGCGCGAAGAATGCGCAAGCACCCCGCAGCGGCCCGGGCAATGGAGACGCCACGCTCCGACGTGCCGCCACGGCCGCAGAGCAGCACCTCGCCGCCTTCCACCGAGAGGCTCTGGACCTCGACCTCGGCGGTGAGCGTGGCGATGCGCGAGCCGACCGCCGCGCTCTGCACGGCGTCCGGGTTGGCGAGGAGCGGGGCGTAGGCGGCGAGCTCCTCGCACGCCGGCCACGCGCCCGCCCCGGCGACGAGGCAGCCGCTGTCGTCCACGAGGACCACGACGTCCAGGTTCGCCTCGGCGCGGGTCGTCGAGAGCTGATAGTGCAGCGCGGTGACCGGATCGTCGCTGCGGCGGCGCCGGCGCTCGGAGGTGGGGATCCCCTCATCCAGGGCCGACGTGCCCTGCTCGATCGAGGGCGCGCCGGGATCGACCGGGCGCTCTGCGCGCCCTCCCGGCCTGCCGCCGCGCTGGGCGCCAGCGCAGCCGTCCGACACGGGCTGAGGCACAAGCTGCTGGTTCGATAACGAGAGCGACACGAACACCTCCTCGACGCGAAGGATGGTCGCAGCGCACGAGGGCGGCCAACTTTGCTAAGTTCGGATCGACGATGCGCGGCTTCATCGATCTGCACTCCCACTGGGTCGCGGGCGTCGACGACGGCGCCCGCTCCGTCGAGGAGAGCCTCGCCCTCCTCACCGCGCTCCGCGGCGCCGGGTTCGACACCGTCGTGGCGACGCCGCACATGCGCCCCGGGATGTTCGACAACACCCGGCAGGGCCTCCAGGCCGCCTACGACGCGACCTGCGCCGCGCTGCGGGCCGCCGCCGGCGCGCGCGACCTGCCCGCGCTCGAGCTCTCGTCGGAGCACTTCTTCGACGACATCGTCTTCCAGCGCCTCCTCGACGGCAGCGCCCTCCCCTTCCCGGGCGGCCGCGCTGCGCTCGTCGAGTTCCCGACCCGGAGCTTCCCCGCCCGGGCCGCGGAGCGGATCTTCGACCTCAGCCGCCGCAAGCTCCGCCCCGTCATCGCCCACCCGGAGCGCTACGAGCCCGTCTTCGACGACATCTCCTCGCTCGATCCGCTGCTCGACGCGGGCGCGGTGCTCCTCCTCGACGTCGCGGCGCTCACCGGCAAATACGGGCGCACCCCCCGCCGGGCCGCCGAGCAGCTGCTCGAGGCCGGCTACTACTACGCCGCGTGCAGCGACGCCCACGCCGCAAAGGACGTCCCCGACGTCCGCGACGGCATCAAGGCCCTCTTCGCCAGGGTCGGCGAGGAGGAGGCGACCTTCATGCTCCTCGACGGCCCGCGCGCGATCCTCGAAGGCACCGTCGACCCCTGAGGCCGTGATCCGCCCGCTCGCTTGACGGGCCGGCGCCCATCGCTATAAGCGAACGACACGTTCACTATTCACCATGGCGCAGTACCTCAAGGACGACGTCCAGGAGAGCATCACCTCCGCCGCGCTGACGATCTTCGCGCGGAAGGGGTACGAGAGCGCGACGATGGCCGAGATCGCCCGTGCGGCCGGCGTCTCGACGGGCAACATCTACCGGTACTTCGCGAACAAGGACGCGCTCTTCTACGGGATCGTCGACGACGGCTTCGCCCGCGCCTTCACGATCCTGCTCCGCCGCCGCGTGAAGGCGCTCGACGGCGTGGAGGACGCCCGGGCGCTCCCGCCGACGGCCGCCTACCACCTGATCTCCGAGGAGTTCCTCCGCTTCTGCATCGAGAACAGGCTGCGCGTCGTGATCCTCCTGGGCCGGGCCGGCGGCTCCAGGTACGAGCGGTTCTCCGAGGACACCGCCGAACGCCTCATCGCGCTGGCGATCGAGCACTTCCGCAACCTCGACCCATGCCTCTCGGTGACCGACGCGATGCGGTTCAACCTGGACCAGATCTACCAGGGCTTCATCAGGACGATGGTGAACGCGCTCGCCCGCTTCGAGGACGAGACCGCCATCCGAGAAGCGGTCCACGGTTACTCGAAATACCACCTTGCCGGACTCAGGAGCTTCTTCGTGTAAGCTTCGCTTCGCCTCGCCTCAAAAGTGAACGAACCATTCACCCATCGAGCTCGACCCCTCGCGGAGGCGAGGGGCGCAAGGAGGCCCATCATGCTGGAGAGCACGCTTGATCTGCCCGTCGAGGCGCGCGCCGTCCTCGAAGAAGAGGCCGCGCTCCTCGAGCGCGTGCGCGCCGCGCTGGACCGGGCGCAGGAGCGCGCCGCGCGCGCCTTCGGGCGCGCGCCGCGCGAGCTCAGGTCCGTCGCGGCGCTCCGGGAGCTCCGCGACGAGGCCGCCGCGGCCTCCGTCGACGATCTGCCGGCGGTGCTCCTCGAGATGAGCGTGCGGCAGCGCCTCATCGAGCAGGAGCCCAGGGAGGCGCTGCCCGACCCGCTCTGCCCGTACCTCGCCCACCTCCGGGTCGACGAGGGCAAAGGGGCGAAGGACTACCTGCTCGGCCACGCGACGTTCCTGGATCCGTCGGCCGACGTGCGCATCCTCGACTGGCGCGTCGCACCGGTGGCGCAGATCTTCTACCGGTACCGCGAGGGCGACGAGTACGAGGAGACCTTCCCGGGGCGCGTGGCCGAGGGCGTGGTGAAGGCGCGCCGCATCGTCGTCGTGGAGCGCGGCGCCCTCACCCGGATCGTCGGCGACGGCCTCGTCCTGACGCGGCGGGGCGACGGGCGATGGATCCTCGCGGAGCGCGCGGCGCTCGCCATGCAGCCGGGCGGCGCGGGCACGGCCGCCCGCCCCGGGAGCCTCGGCGTCGGCGCCGGCGCCACGGACCAGGCGAAGGCCGCGGAGGTCACCGCCCTGCTCGACGCCGACCAGTACGCCGCCGTGTGCGCGCCCCCCGAGCAGCCGCTCCTCGTGCTCGGCAGCGCCGGGAGCGGCAAGACGACCGTCGCGCTGCACCGCCTCGCCAGGATCGCCGCGCTGGATCCAGCGCGCAGCCCGCTCTCGGCCATGAACGTCGTCGTCCCCGAGGAGGGCCTCGCGCGGCTGTCGCGCCGCCTGCTCTCGCCGCTCGGCGCGGGGGAGGCCCAGGTGAAGACGCTCGACGCCTGGTCGTCGGCGACCGCGCGCGAGGTCTTCGGCAAGCCGATCGCCCTGTGCGACGATCCCCCGGCGCTCGTCTCCAGCCTCAAGCGCCACCCGGCGCTCTACCGCGCGCTGCGCGAGCGGTTCGCCAGGCTCGCCCCGGCGAGCACGACGCTCCCGCGGCTGCGCCGCCGCCTCGCCGACGTCTTCACCGATCGAGGGTTCCTCGAGGGTGTCGTCGCCGCCTCGGGCGGGGACCTCCCCCGGAGCGCGATCGAAGAGACCGTCCGGCACACCCTGCTGCAGATCGCCGAGCCGCTCGACCGGCAGCTCGCCTCGATCACCGTGGCCTCGATGAAGCGGGCGCTCGACGGCCGCGCCGTCGCGGAAGGGACGCCGGACGAGCTCGCGGGGACGCTCGACGTCGACGATCTGCCGATCCTGCTCTTCCTTCGCGCCGCTCGCCGCGGCCTGGACGGGGCGGGGTGGTCGCACCTCGTCCTCGACGAGGCCGAGGACTTCTCGCTGTTCGAGCTGTTCGTCCTGGGGAAGCTCCTTGGCGAGACGCGCAGCGTCACGCTCGCCGGCGACGAGGCGCAGCAGACCTCCTCGAGCTTCGCCGGGTGGGACGCGGCGCGAGCGGCGCTCGGCGTGGGCGACGCGGCGACCTGCCGCCTCGCGGTGTCGTACCGTTGCCCGCGGCCGGTGGCGGAGCTCGCGCGGCGGCTCCTCGGCGAGCTCGCGCCCGAGGCGCCCGCGCGCGCGGCCCGGGACGGCGCGCCGGTCGGGCTCTTCCGCTTCCCGAGCGAGGCGCAGGCCCACCTGTTCCTCGCCGGCGCGCTCCGCGACCTCGTCGGGCGGGAGCCCCGCGCCTCGGTGGCCGTCATCGCGCGGGACGCGGGCGCCGCGCGGGAGCTCCACGCGCTGATCGCGGAGCTGCCGGAGGCGAGGCTCGTGCTGGAGGGGGCGTTCTCGTTCGAGCCGGGCATCGACGTCACCGACGTGGACAGCGCGAAGGGGCTCGAGTTCGACTACGTCGTCGTGCCCGACGCGACCGCGGCGGCGTACCCGATGAACCACGAGGCCCGCCGGCGGCTCCACGTCGCGGTGACGCGGACGTCGCACCAGCTCTGGCTCATCTCCGGAGCGGCGTGGTCGCCGCTCCTCGGCGACGTGGCGGTGAGCTGACGCTCGCAGCGGCGCCCTGCGGGCGCGGCCCGGCCGGCGCGGAGACGGCGGCGGGAGGGAGCGGGCTGTCCCTCACCGCCGCGGTCCCGGCGAGCGCGACCCCGAGGACGGCGGCCCCGAACACCAGCAGCGCCTGCAGCCAGCGCCGTGGGGCGCGCGGAGGCTCCACCTCGTCGTCGGCCGAGCGGTCCCCGGGATCGAGCGACTCGAGCGCGGCGCGCAGCTGCTGCGTGCGGAGGTGGGACGCATCGCCCAGGATCTGTCCGAGCCAGCTCGCGACGAGCGCGTCGTTGCCCGGGTTCGCGGCGCCCGGGATCGCCTCCTCGAGCGCGCGCATGAGCTGCGCGGCCGTCGCCGTGCGCGCGGTGGGCGACTTGGCGAGCGCCTCGGAGACGAGGCGATCGAGCGCAGGCGGGATCGGCTCGGGCGGCGGCGGCGCGCTCAGGCGCTCCGCGAACCCGCGCCGGGACGGGACCGCGCGCGACGACAGCGGCGCGGCAGGCCGCTCGCTCGCGATGTGGGTCATCGTGCTCTCGCTGTCGTCGGCCTGGAAGGGATGAGCGCCCGACAGCAGCTCGTAGAGGAGCACTCCGACCCCGAAGAGATCGGACCGCCGATCGCACGGCTGCCCCCGGATGTGCTCCGGCGCCATGTACGGCGCGCTGCTCCGGAACAGGAACGCGCCCCCCTCGCCGCCCGCCGCGCCCGCCGCGCCCACCGCCAAAGCGCGGCCGCCGTCGCCGCGCAGCGCCGAAGGCCGTCGCTCGGACATCCGCCCTTCCTCGAGCCTCGCGATCCCGAAATCGACCATGCGGACGAGCCCCTCGGACGTGATGAGGACGTTGTCCGGCGAGACGTCGTAGTGCAGGAGCTCCCGGGGGTTTCCGCCCTCGTCCCGCAGCTCGTGCGCGGCGTCGAGGGCCGCGCAGATCTGGTAGGCGAGCCTCGCGGCGACGAGCACGGGCGCCGGGCGCCCGCGCGCGGCGCGCAGCACCGACGAGAGCGGCTCCCCGCTCACCCACTCCATGGCGTAGAAGAACGTGCCGTCCGTCTCGCCCAGATCCACGACGGGCACCACGTTCGGGTGCCTGATGCGCGCGGCCAGCGCGGCTTCGTCGAGAAATGTCCGAACGGCGTCGGGATCGGGCGAGAGCTCCGGGCGAAGCACCTTGATCGCGAAGAGCCGCTGAAACCCGTGCTCCCGCCTGAGCCGCGCAGCCCAGACCTCGCCCACGTCGCCTGCGGCCACCCGCAGGACGAGCTCGTACCGGCCCAGGGAAAACCCCGGGAAATAGCGCCCCCCGCCCCCCACGCGGAAGATGTGGCCCACGGTTGAAGAGCCCGCCAGTGCTCCCTGTGTGCGACGATCACGATTGTTGCCCTGGTTGTGAGACTCGACCTCAACCAGGAACTACTTCCGACCGCGACATCACCGCGCTCCGGAGCGCCTGCCGGGCCGACGCGTCGCGCGGACATTTTCGGTCCTATCCGGGATGCGGGGGTCTTGATTCCTGAACAGCCGGACAGTAAAGCTGCCGGAAACTGTTGCCCCGCGCGGCGTGGGTCCACCTCCGCGGTCCCCCCGTCGTCGCCCCCCTCCCATCGCTCCCTCCCGAGGTACGCATGAGTGACGAGAAGAACACCAAGCAGAAGTCTGCCGCCCTCGAGCTCGCGATCGCCAGCGTCGAGAAGGAGTACGGCAAGGGGGCGATCATGCGCCTCAAGGACGGGCAGACGCTGCACGACGAGGTCGCGGCCGTGCCGAGCGGCTCGCTCGGCCTGGACATCGCCCTCGGCATCGGCGGCTACCCGCGCGGCCGCATCGTCGAGATCTACGGGCCGGAGTCGAGCGGCAAGACGACCCTCACCCTCCACGCCATCGCGGCCATCCAGCGGGCGGGCGGGACGGCGGCGTTCATCGACGCCGAGCACGCCCTCGACGTGAACTACGCCAAGAAGCTCGGCGTGAAGACCGACGAGCTGCTCATCTCCCAGCCCGACTACGGCGAGCAGGCGCTCGAGATCGCCGACATGCTGGTCCGCTCGAACGCCGTCGACATCATCGTCGTCGACTCCGTCGCCGCGCTCGTCCCCAAGGCCGAGATCGAGGGCGACATGGGCGACAGCCACGTCGGCCTCCAGGCCCGGCTGATGAGCCAGGCGCTCCGCAAGCTGACCGGCACGGTCTCGCGCTCGCAGTGCCTGCTGATGTTCATCAACCAGATCCGGATGAAGATCGGCGTCATGTTCGGCAGCCCCGAGACGACGAGCGGCGGCAACGCCCTCAAGTTCTACGCCTCGGTCCGGCTCGACATCCGCCGCATCGGCGCCATCAAGGAGGCCGCCGCGGGCGGCAAGGAGCCGGCGGTCGTCGGCAACCGGACCCGCGTCAAGGTCGTGAAGAACAAGATGGCTCCCCCGTTCCGCGAGGTGGAGTTCGACATCCTGTACGGCCAGGGCATCAGCCACAGCGGCGACGTCATCGACCTCGCGACCGAGGCGAGCATCATCGAGAAGAGCGGCTCCTGGTTCTCGTTCCAGGGCGAGCGCATCGGTCAGGGCCGGGAGAACGCCCGCACCTACCTCGAGCAGCACCCGGCGATCCTCGACAAGATCGAGTCGATGGTCCTCGCGAAGCAGGGCATCTCGCGCGTCGGCGGGGCCGCCCCGACGAACGGCGCCGCGAGCCCCGGCCCGAAGGGCGGAGCGGCAGCGGCCGAGGCCCCCGCGCAGGCAAAGGGTCGCGGCGAGGCAGCCTCGTCCGGCCAGGACGCCCGCCGTCCCCCGGGCAAGACGAACTGACGCCGGCCGCCACCGACGCCATGCACCTCTACGTGATGCGGCACGGCCCGGCGGAGGAGCGGGCGACCAGCGGGCGCGACGCGGACCGGAGGCTCACCCCCGAGGGCCGCGAGCGCGTGGCGCGGGTCTCGCGCGAGCTCCACCGCCTCCGGGGAGGCGCCCCGCTGCCGCTGGTGCTCGCGAGCCCCCTCGCGCGCGCGAGGGAGACCGCCGAGATCGCGGCGCCGATCTGCGGCGCGCCGGAGGTCGAGCTCCGGGACGAGCTCGCGCTCGACGCCGGGCTCCCGACATCGCTGGTCGCCGCGCTCGCCCGAGGCGGCGCCGATGCGCTGCTCGTCGGGCACCAGCCGAACGTGGAGCACCTCGTCCGTACGCTCCTCGACACGCCCGGCCGGGGCGCGACAGCGCTGCTCCCCGCCGGCTTCTGTACTGCCCTGGTCGTCGCCCTCGAGCCGGAGCCTTCCCAGCGCGCGCAGGGCCGCTGGCGCATGGCGCAGATCCTCGATCCCCGGGCGCTCACCTCGCGATGAGGGAGGCGCTGCGCACGCGCCGTCTCATGGCGGGAGAGAGAGCAGGAGCAGAAGACGCGCGTCCGAGGCGGAAGGCGGACCGACTGGAGCATGCGCTCGTGGCCTTCACTACAAACACATGAATTTGCAGAGGAAATCCAGATCACCGGCGAGCGGCGGCCGGGGCGCCCTCCCTCTCCCTCCGGAGGGGCCGGCCACCCGCTTACATAGTCACAAATCCGAATGATTTCGATGTTCTCGGCCGCTCGCTTGACAAGGATCCCACCCGAGAATACGCCCAAATAAGGAGGATTGAGATGGCGGGACAGATGGCCTTCCCCTTCGCTCAACCCCCTCCAGGCCGTCTGTCGCGCAGCGGTGGGAAGGGCGCGGCGCGTACTTCCCTGCTGCCACGTGTCTCCCGGGCGGTCGTCCGGGTGCCGGACCCACGCCATCATCCGATCGACATCGATCTGCCGCCGGGGCAGCCGCACATCTACGTGCACGAGGGGGCGCGCCAGGCGCTCATCCGGCGGCTGGAGCTGGCCCAGAAGCGGCCGGTCCTCCTCTCGGTGACCGACAACTACCGGCAGATGATCTCCTCCTCCCTGCGGGAGGGCATCCTGCAGGCGCGCGTCCACCACATGTTCCTGGATGCGCCGGCGCTCGTTCAGGAGGCGCTCGTCCGGTACGTCGTGACGCAGGACCGGGCCGCCTCGCTCGTGGTCGGCCAGTACATCGACGAGAACGGCCATCGCATCCGGGCGAGCCGGCCGGTGAGCACGCCGCTCTCGACGCAGGGGCGGACGCACGACCTGCTGCTCCTGTTCCAGAAGCTGAACCACGGCTACTTCGGCGGCGGGGTCGACGCGCTGATCACCTGGGGCAAGCGGACCAAGGCGCGGAAGCCGCGGCGCACCATCAAGCTCGGGAGCTACTCGGCGGTCGAGCGGCTGATCCGCATCCACCCGGTGCTCGACCGGCCCTGGGTCCCCCGCTACTTCATCTGTTACGTCATCTACCACGAGATGATCCACCACGTGATGCCGGCGAGCCACGGCAACGGGCGCCGGATGCTCCATCCGCCCCATTTCCTCGCCCGCGAGCGGCTCTTCCGCGACTACGAGCGCGCCCTCGCGTGGGAGAAGGACCACGTGGGGCGGCTCCTCCGCACCTGACGCATCCATCGCCTGCGGACGCACGGCATCCGGCGGCGCCGAGCGACGAGCGCGACGAACGCGAGGAACCATTGCGCGAAGGTGCGGCTGGCTCTAAACCGGCGAACCCCCGTGCGGGCCGCGCCAGCTGGCGCCCCGTGGGCGACCCCGTAACCTCGAAAGTGTGGAAGGCCAGCGTGCAGGAGATTCTCACCCAGGAAGCGAGCCCGAAGCGGGCGATGGAGGCCCTCGAGTGGGCCGTCCAGCGAGCAGAAAAGGCGGAGGCCGAGCAGCCCGAGGCGGCCGAGCCACGCGCCTCGTCCAGGGTGATCTCCGGGCGGCCCGCCGACTTCAAGGCCGCGACCGCCGCCTACCTGCCCGATGTCCGCAAGATGCTCGACCGGGTCATGATGAGCGACGACGCCGAGGCCGGGCTCGACGCCCTGCTCGAGTCGGGCGCCCTCGCCGCGATGCTGCCCGAGGTCGAGGCGATGGTGGGCTTCGGCGACGGGGAATGGCGCCACAAGGACGTGTGGAAGCACACGAAGCAGGTGGTGCGTCAGGCCGTCCCGAGGCTCGAGGTCCGCTGGGCGGCCCTGCTCCACGACATCGGCAAGACGAGGACGCGCTCCATCTCGCCGACGGGCGAGGTCCACTTCTTCGGTCACGCCGAGGTCGGCGCGCGCATGTTCGACAAGATCGATCGGCGGCTGCCGCTCTTCACGAAGGAAGAGGCGCTGAAGAACAGCATCCGCTTCCTGATCCTGCACCACCTCCGGGCGAGCCAGTACGACGCGTCGTGGACCGACAGCGCGGTGCGCCGGTTCGCCAAGGAGATGGGCGGCTGCCTGAAGGACGTGCTCGACCTGTCGCGGGCGGACATCACCACGAAGCGGCCCGAGAAGAAGCGGAAGGGGCTGAAGCAGATCAGCGAGCTCGCCGAGCGGGTGCTCCAGGTCCAGACGGAGGACGCGGTGGTGCCGCCGTTGCCGAGCGGGATCGGCGACGCCATCATGCGCGCGTTCGGGCTGCCGCCGTCGCGGCGGATCGGCGAGATCAAGCGCGCGCTGGAGGAGGCGGTCGAGGCGGGCGAGGTGGCGTCGCACCAGGAGGCGGACGTCTACATCGCGTTCCTCCGGGAGCACGCGGGGCGGTTCGGGATCTGAGGGCGTAACGCAGAGCAGGGGCGCGTGGGGGGGGGCCGACTGCCCGGCCCCCCGGGGGAGCGCTCAGCGCAATGGGGCTTCGCAGGTGAGGCAGCGCTGGGGGACGCCTTCCTTGTGGTAGTGCTCGCCGCAACGGCCGCAGAGACGGGCGTCGGCCTCGAAGGCGATCAGCTTGTCGGTCGCCTTGCAGCGAAGGCCGGCGACCTGCGGCGGCTCCAGCGAGCGCACCTCGCCGGCGGCATCGTCGGGCGGAGGCAGCGCGCCTTCCTTGATGTCGGCCGCGCGGGCGGGGATACGCACCCTCGCCTCGGCCAGCACGCGCGCGGCCGCCGGGAGGTGCGATCGCAGCGGGATGGCGATCGCCGTGCCGCTGCCCTGGACCGTGAGCGCAGTCTCCGTGAGCAACAGGCCCGTGACATCGTGCCAGCCGATGCGCTCGATCTCACCAGGTCCGCTCTCGATCCCCACCCCGGCATCACCGACACGAAGCGACTTCATCGACCACTGACCGAAGAGCCCCACCGCCGCCCCGAGGAGCAAGGCGCCGAGGAGCAGGTACGTGGCCGCCGGGTGCGCGCCCGCGTCCTCGCCCCGGAACCACTGGCCATAGACACCCGCCCCGGCCAGCAGCGCCGCGACGGACATGCCGAGCATCGTGAGGCCGAGCTCGAGCGATGCCTTCGGCTCGAAACGTCGCTCGCTCCGCGGATCGGTCCGCTGTCGCAACACGACCTCACCGCCCTGCCCCGTGGTCCCTGAACCCTTGCGCCTGCGCTTCCCCGGTCTGTCGGCTGCCATCGGCGGCTTCCTATCGGAGGAGACGCCCGGACGCAAAGGGGCTCAGCCCAGACCACCGCTCCGCACGAGCAGCCAGACGGGAGCCGCACCCCGCCCGCGCCGCAAGGACGGAGAGGTATGCTGGGAGCGCGATGCCCTCGATGCCCAACGCAGCGACGTACGTCCTGCCAGCGCTGGGCATCGGGCTCGCAGCCCTCGCGATCCTGGGGCCAGGCTCGCCACGCATGGCCACCGGCGTGCGGGTGTGGGGGACGCCCGTCGCCGGAAGCGAGGCGCTGGCGCTCCGCATCGAAGGGGTGCGCCGCCTCCACGGCGCCGACGATCCGGCGGCAATCCCGCAGATCGAGGTGAGCGCCACCTCCGCAGGGGAGCCGCTCGAGCGATGGACCGGCTCGCTCGACAAGGACGGCACCGGCGAGGCGCTGCTGCGCGCGCCGGCAGGGCTGCAGGAGCCGGTGACTGCGCGGATCGCGCTGGGCAGCGTCACGCTCCTGGAGCGGCAGCTCCCGCTGTTGCCTCCGCTCCCAGCGGCGGAGACGACCGCCCTGCCAGGCGCGGCGAACGCGACCGCGCTGCCAGGCGCGGCGCACGGGGAGCTCCGCCTGCAGGTCACGGTGGCGCGGGGAGCCCTGGCAGCGCCGTTTCCGGAGCGGGTGCGGGTCGCGATCGAGGCGCAGGACGGAACGCCCGCGGCAGGGGCGCGCCTCGAGGTGAGCACCGTCGGGGCGGAGCTCGTGGAGCACGGCAGCGGTCCGGCGCAGATCAAGGCCGATGCGCGCGGCGCCGCGGAGCTCACGCTCAAGCCGCTGGCGCACACGGTCGAGCTCACGCTCCGCGCGACCCACCCGGGGAGCACACCGCCGGGGACACGGAGCGCGAGTGGCACGTGGGAAGGGAAGCTGCCCGTGATCCCGGGAGCCGTCTGGCTCGATCCGGGCGGACTCGATGGCGAACGGCCCGAGCTCCGGTTGATCTCCCCGGCGCCGAGGCCGCGCGCCTACGTCTCGATCGGAGGTGCGCGCGGCCGTGCGCTCGGGGCGATCGTCCCCCTCGCGGCCGATGGGGCGGGCTTCTTCTCGGGGAGGGTGACGCTCCCGGACAGCCTCGCGCCCGGGGAGGCGGACTGGGCGGTGGTCGCGAGCGACCCCTACGAGCAGGGCGCGGGCACGGTGGCCTGGCCGATCGCGTCAGCGGCGGCGTCCGCCTCGCCGCGGCGCGTGGAGCTGCTCGCGGACGGGATGCCGGCGGCCGAGGCGCGCGAGCGGGCGCGCGCCTCGCATGCGCGGCGCGCTGGCCTCCTGGTCCTCGCCGCGTCCGCTGTGGTCCAGGTGCTCCTGCTCGCGCTGCGATCCCGGACCGCGCGGCGCCGCCTGGAGGCGCACGTCGCCGACGCCTCGGGCGACGAGGGCAAGGACGGAACGCATGGCGCGCCGCTGTCGAGGGAAGATCGCGACCGGCTGCTCGCCGCCGTGCGGGCGGAGCCGCTGCTGTCGGTGCTCGCCCTCGCCGCGCTCGTCGGGCTCTCCTTCGCGGCGGTCGCGGCGCTCGCCACCTTCCGATGACCCGCGGGGGCGCGCCGCCTCGTGGATTTGATCCGCGGCGGGCCCCGAGCCGCTAGACTGGACGGCCAGGCGGCACGGGGCGGGAGGACGACAGACAGGGCATGTCCGAGCAGCAGCGGTACCGGGTCATCAAGCGCCTCGCCTCCGGAGGCATGGCGGAGGTCTTCGTCGCCGAGAGCGCGGGGATCGAAGGGTTCAAGAAGCAGGTCGCGATCAAGCGCGTCCTGCCGCAGCTCAGCAAGAAGGAGCAGTTCATCGCGATGTTCCTCGACGAGGCGCGCCTCTCGGCGCACCTCTCGCACTCGAACGTCGTGTCGGTGTTCGACATCGGCGTCGGCGACGGCACCTACTTCATCGTCATGGAGTACGTGGACGGCGCCGACCTGAGAGCGCTCCTCGATCACCAGAAGAAGGTGGGCCGGCCGATGACCGTCGAGGTCGCCGCCTTCATGGCCGCGAAGATGTGCCAGGGCCTCGCCTACGCGCACGATCTTGCGACCGCGGACGGAAAGCCGCTCCAGATCGTGCACCGGGACATCACCCCGGCCAACGTGCTCATCACCCGCTACGGCGAGGTGAAGATCGTGGACTTCGGGCTCGCGAAGGCGTCGAGCCAGCTCGCCGAGAGCGACGCGGGCATCATCAAGGGGAAGTTCGGCTACCTCGCGCCCGAGACGGTGCTCGAGCAGGGCGTCGACCAGCGCGTCGACATCTTCGCGCTCGGGATCATCCTCTGGGAGATGCTCGCCGGGCGCCGGCTGTTCCTCGGCGACTCCGACTACATCACGGTGCGGCTCGTGCGCGACGCGGTGATCCCGTCGCTCCAGCAGATCAACAGCGATGTGCCGCGCGAGCTGGAGCAGATCATCCGCCGCGCGCTCGCCCGCGACCCGGCGGCCCGCTACCTGTCGGCGCGCGAGCTCGGCCGCGACCTGACCCGCTTCCTCTACCGCTACGGCCGCCCGGTGAGCGAGGACGACGTCGCCTCGCTCGTGGAGCGCGCCAAGGGCGGGCCGGCGCGGGCGGTCGACGGGACGCAGAAGATCGCCGAGCTCATCGACATGATGCTCCTCGAGTTCAAATCGCTCACGAAGGAGCCGACCGCCGGCGGCAGCGGCCTGAGCCTGCTGCCCACCCTGGAGGGCGCCCCGATCCTGATGCACGGGGAGGAGCACCCGAGCTCGCCGCCCCCGCGCAGCGAGGGGCCGCTCGGGGGGCTCGCCGACGAGCTGGAAGGCCCCGACTCGCTCCACCAGGACGAGTCCTCTTCCTCGGTGACGGCCTGGTTCCGAGGGCTCATCCCGCGCTAGATCCCGCACCGGGAGGCCAGCGACGTGACGTCCGCGCCGCTGCGCCGTCCCCTCCCATGACCCGTCACCGGCCAGGGGGAGCCTTCCTCCGGCCCACAGCAAAGGCAAAGAGAAGATGAGCCTCGAGATTGGAAAGCCGTTTCCGCGCTTCGCGCTGCCGAACCAGGACGGCAAGACCGTGAAGCTCGAGGATTTCGCGGGCCAATGGCTCGTGCTCTACGTCTATCCGAAGGACGACACGCCGGGTTGCACGATCCAGGGCAAGTCGTTCACGGCCTCCAAGGCAGATTTCGACGAGGCCAACATCGCCGTGGTCGGCGTCAGCGCGGACGACGTCGCGTCGCACAAGAGCTTCTGCGACAAGTTCTCGTTCACCATCGACCTGCTCGCCGACACGGGCCACGAGCTGCTCAAGGCCGCGGGCGTCGGGCAGAGCGAGTGGAAAGGCACCCTGTACTGGGACCGGACGACATTCGTCATCGATCCGTCGGGCGTGCTGCGAAGGACCTACCTGAAGGTGAAGCCGGACGGGCACGAGCAGGCCCTCCTCAACGACATCGCGGAGCTCAAGGCCCAGGCCTGAAAGCCGCGACCGCCTGCGGCGGGCAGAGCGCAGGGAAGAGGACACTCCACCTGCGCAAAAACTTGCTCACGCTGGATTTGCTGGCATGTCGCCCCTACCCTGTCGCCCTTGTGGCACCACGCCTTCCTTTTGCTCCCGGTCGAATCGTATCGCTCACGGCCTTCACGGCGATCACCGCGGTGGCGCTCGCGACCGCTGCCGCGGTGGGCGCCTGTAAAGGCTCGGGGGGCGGCGGATCCGTCGGATCGAGTACGGGCGATGCCAGCGGCTGTCCGATGGGGCCGAGACAGGCGCTGTTCACCATCACCGTGCGCGCGAGAGGCGCCACCGTCCCGCCGGACACCACCGTTCACATCGCGTGGAGCGCCGCGGACGAGCCGATCTTCGTCCTGAGCGATCCGACCACCTGGAAGACGCTCGACGAGGCCAACCTTGTGTGCGCCGTCGATCGCGCTCAGCCTCCTCCCGAAGCGCTGGAGGCGCTCGTCTGCGAGCTGTGGACGGCCGGGGTGACGTGGGTGAAGATCTCGGGGACAGGCTACGACGACTTCGAGCAGACGCTCGCGCCCGTCATGAACGACGAGTGCGAGACCTTCCTGCCTCAGAACGTCGATATCGAGCTCGTCCCGGCGGTCGACGCGGGCACGGGCGAGTAACCGGTAGCCGGAGGGCGCACCAGGGCGAGGTGATCGCTGCCAAGCCCGGGCGCCCTCTCCTGTCGAAGGCAGCATGCGCCCCCAGCTCCTCTTTCCCCTGCTCGTTCCAGCCTTCCTCTCCGCCTGCAGCTCAGCTCCCGAGGCGAAGGCCCCGGCCCCCGGCGGGCAGACGTTCCCCGAGGCGGTCGCGATGATGTGCGATGTCGACAGGAGAGCCGGGCTCGACCCGGAGGCCGATCCGATCAGCGTCGGGCAGATGCGGTCGGCGTGGATCGCAGAGCACGTGGAGAGCCCCGATGGAATCGAGCTCCGCACGATGCTCAGCGTGAAAGGGGCCGCGGAGCAGGGCGTGATGCTGCGCGAGGAGGCCAAGAAGGCAGGGATCGCGCGCTGCGCGCTCGCGGACTCGCTGGAGGCGGACGGGACAGGGGGGCTATCGCCATGACGCCGTGAATGCACAGGATCGGCAGCGACGCACAGCCATCGGCGACCGGGCGCAGCTGGCCGGAACGTGCGACGGGGGATGAGAGAGGTGGAGGGAGATGGCCGAAGCGGAAAAGAGGAGCCGAAGAGAGAGGACGAGAGGGCGGCCCCTTTGAAGCCAGGTTGACGTGGGTGACGAAGCTCTGGATTTGTACCTCTCCGTCAGGAGAGCACTTCCGTGGCATCCTTCGCCCCGAGAACGTTGTCGATCCAGCGGTCGAGGGTCGTGATGTCCGTGCATGCCTGGATGCGCGCGCTATCGCACTCGGCGAGCACGATCCCTGCGCGCGCGAGCAGCCGGAGCAGCGTCCCCCTCTTGGCCTTGAGCTCGCCCTCACGCAAGCCCTCGAGCTTGCCGCGATCGATGAGCTTCTGCGCGAACGGGGGGAAAGCTGCCTCGCCTTTGATCTGCCGTTCCATGACCAACGCCTCCAGCGCCCGCCGCATGGGCTCACGCAACCCGTTCCAGATGACTTGAAAATAGACCGCCGCGTGCTCCTGGTCGAGCCGACCGAGGGCGGCGAGCGCGGCCTGGACCACGGTGAGCCCGTTCGGCCCGTTGCCGTGCACCACGGCCGAGAGCACCGCGAGCTCGAGCTCTTTCTCAGCTTGGTCAGGGTCGGTGATCTCGGGGACGACCGCTGGACCGAGCACCAGCGGCTCGATGTGGCCCAGCCCCAGACCGAGGTCGATGTTCTCCGCCGCCCAGGTGGCCACGCCCTCGCCGCCGCCGACAAGGAGCACCCTCACTTCGCCGCGTGGCGCGCTTCCTGCTCTCGCGCCACCTCGCAGGCGCCCTCTCCCCTTCCCCCTATCCTGACCTCATGGCCGCGCCGACCGCGCTCCGCCTCGCCTGGGCGACCGACGTCCACCTCAACTTCCTCTCCCGCGAAGAACTCGCCGCCTTCTGCTCCACCCTCGCCGCAACCGCCTCCGATGCGGTCCTCTTCACCGGCGACATCGCCGAAGCCGAGAGCCTCCGCCCCCTCCTCGAGACCGTCGCCGAGGCCATCGAGCGCCCGCTCTACTTCGTCCTCGGCAACCACGATTTCTACCGCGGGAGCATCGCCGCCGTACGCGCGATGGCCGCCGAGCTCTCGGCCACCTCCCCCTGGCTCAGGTGGCTCCCGTCGATCCCCCACGTCGAGCTCGGCCCGGACACCGCCCTCGTCGGCCACGACGGCTGGGCCGACGCCCGCTTCGGCGACTACGAGAGATCGCCCGTCATGCTCAACGATTACGTGCTCATCCAGGAGCTCGCCTCCCTCGACCGGCGCGGCCGGAGAGAGGCCTTGCACCGCCTCGGCGACGAGGCCGCGGAATACCTGCGCCGCGTCTTGCCACAGGCCCTCGAGCGGTACCGGCGCGTCATCGTCGCCACGCACGTCCCCCCGTTCAAGGAGGCCTGCTGGCACGAAGGCCAGATCTCCAACGACGATTGGCTCCCCCATTTCACCTGCAAGGCCACAGGCGAGGCGATCCGCGAGGCCGCCGTGCGGCACCCGGACCGGCGGGTCGAGGTGCTCTGCGGCCACACCCACGGCGCCGGCGTGGCGGAGATCCTCCCGAACCTCGTCGTGCAGACCGGCGGCGCCGAGTACGGCGAGCCCGCGGTGCAAGGCGTCATCGGGACCGCGTAGGCCACCATCGCGCCGCGCGCCCCGGCTCGCCGCCGCCCACCGCCCTCGCGGGCGTCCATCCCACGGACCTTCCGGCCCCGACACGATGTATCCTGCGCGCCACGACCTCCGCCGACCTCGGCAGAACGGTGAGCCATGCCGACGAACGACCCCGACAGCCAGCTCGACGAGCTCCTTCGCGCGCTCGACGCAAACCCTCGCGCCACCGACGTCTTCTATCCCAGGCAAGTGAACACGAGCCCCCCCGCCGGCGCGACGGACTACGACATCCCCGTGGCCCCCGGGGTGACGCTCGGCGCGCGCTGGCACCTGTCCGATCCGGGCAATCCGACCGTGCTCGCGTTCCACGGCAATGGTGAGACCGTCCCCGACTACGACGACATCGCCGAGGGCTGGCACGACATCGGGCTCAACCTCTTCATGGTCGATTACCGCGGCTATGGCTGGAGCCGCGGACAGCCGACGATGCGCTCGCTCCATGAAGATCCCTTGAAGGTCTCCGACTTCTTCCAGCGCGAGCTCGCCGAGAAGAGCCGCGCTTCAGGCCTCGACCGGCCGCCGGTGCCGGTGCTCTTCGGCCGCTCGCTCGGCAGCTCCCCGGCGTCGCGCATCGCCGCGCACCGCGGCGACGCGTACCGCGCGCTCCTCCTCGAGAGCGGGTTCAGCGACGTTCGGCACCTGCTCGCCCTCTTCGAGATCGACCTCGGCGATCTGCGCGACGAGGCGCACCGCAGCTTCTCGAACCCGGAGCTCCTGAGGAACGTCGAGATCCCGGTCCTCGTCCTGCACGGCGCGCGCGACACGCTGCTCCCGCCGGACCACGCCCGCGAGAACCATGCCGCCGTCCGCCACGAGAGGAAGGCCCTGCACCTCATCGACGGCGCCGGGCACAACGATATCCTCCTCTTCGCGTCCGCCTATTTCGGAGCGATACGGGCCTTCCTGCAGAAGCACTGAGCGAAGGCGCCGAGCGGCGCTCGCCCGCTCACACCTCGAACAGCAGAAACGACTTCCCCGTCAGCTTCCTGAGCAGCGGCATCGCCACATTGTAAACCGGAGTCCCGTTCGACATGCGCCCCTCGAGCGCCCCGTGGTGCGCGTGGCCGTGGAAGACCACGTCGGCGCCGTACAGATCGATCGGCGCGGCCAGGCGGCTCGTCCCAAGGAAGGGCCTTATCTCCACGTTCTCGCCGACGGTCGTCTCGAGGATCGGCGTGTAATGCATGATCACGATCTTCTTCTCGCTGTCGAGCTGGGACAGCGCCGCCTCGAGCTTCAGCGCCTCGGTCACGGCCTCCTGCACGAAAGCCTTGAGCGGGCCCTCGCCGAACGCCTGGAGCGTCGCGCTCCCGAAGCCGCCCATGAAGCCCTTCACGCCGGCAACCCCGATGTCGTCGCGCAAGATCAGGTGATCCCCGTCGAGCACCTCGACGCCCGCGTCGCCCAGGAGCTTCGCGATCTCGGCGCCCGCCCCCCGGTCGAGATCGTGGTTGCCGAACACGGCGGCGCACGGCACGGAGAGCCCGGCGAGCGCGTCCGCCAGCACCTTCGCCTCCTCGGGATGGCCGCGATCGGTGAGATCGCCGCACAGCACGAGCAGCTCCGCCTCGGCGTTCACCGCCTTCACGATCTCGCGCATCCTGGCGCCGTGCTCCGGCCGGCAGTGCAGATCCGAGGACGCCGCGACGCGGCGCTTGCGCGGCTCCCCGTTCCCTCCGGCGACGGCGGCGCTCATGATCCCGGCTTGCGGACCCGCGCCGCCTCGACCTCCACACCCGGCTCCTCCGCGTCGCCCGGAGCCCCGTCGCGGCCCGGCCTCTCCTTGCCAAGATTGCCGAGATTGCCGAGATTGCCGAGGCGAGGCCGCCCCGCCGCAGACCGCCGGCGCTTCCGGCCCAGCGCCCCCCGCGCCGCCTCGGGCGCGGCCCCAGGGGGCCCCGCCACGAGCCCGAGCTTCTCGTAATCGTGCGCGTACTGCCGCCTGCTGATCAGGTTCCCCCGGCAGACCCGGAGCGGCGCGTCGCCGGCCCGCATCTGCTCCAGCGTGCGCCGGCAGAGCTCGTCGATGAGCCACCCGGGCACCCGGCTCCGCGCGCCCGGATAGACGAAGCGGTACAGCGTCAGGTGCGCGAACAGGACCTCCCAGTAGGGGCCGAACCGGGCGAGGAGCCTCTCCCAGTCCATCTCGTCTCCGCACGCGTAGATGAGGTGGTTCACGTCGGCGCCGTCGTACCGCTCCCGCTCGTCCACGAACGCCTTCGTGAAGATGATCTCCTCCACCGGCGCGATCAGGCAAGAGTGCCCCAGGATCGTGGCCGGACGCGCGTGCTCGAACCAGCCGCCATCCACCACGGCCAGGCCGTTGCTCGACGAGAAGATGAGATCGATGAAGCGATCGCCCGCGTAGGCCTTCCCGATCCACAGCGGATCGATGAGCTCCGTCGCGAAGCCGGCCCGCTCCAGCGCCCTGAACGCCGCCGGCACCTCGCGCTCGTCCAGCATCACGTCGAGATCCTTCGTGTCCCGGAAAATGCCCGTGTACGCGAAGAAGGCATACGCCCCCGCCACCATGAACGGCACGCCGGCGCAGAGGAGGGCTTCCATCGCCCTCACCCTCACCTCCAGCTCGCCCGCGCGGGAGAGCTGGCCGGCGGGGTCGTCGAAGGCCGGAGGAGCGAGCGCCGCGCGCTCGCCTGCGCGTGTCGCCCGGGCTGAAAGCGCGTGCTCCGCGTCGCCTGCGACAGGGGATCCGCTGCGGACCATCCCCCTCTGCGTAATGAACAGGACGTGCGATGGCGACCCCCCTCCCCCCTCACGCGCCCGGAACATGCGTGGAGACGTGGACACGTGGACGCGTGGTCCACGCCGGAACGACGCGAACGAGGGAAGAGAAGCGGGCTCGTCCTCGCTGACCATTGCACGACGAGGCGGGTCTGGCTCAAGCTCGCCTGCCGGGGCCGCTCGGCGCGCCCCGAGCTGGCAGGCGACGAGCCGCGGCCCCCGACGCTCGAAGAGGAGGCACATCCGTGAACACCGCCATCGCGACGATCAATCCAGCGACCGGAGAGACGATCGAGACGTTCGAACCCCTCTCGTCAGCGGCGCTGGAGCAGAAGGTGGCGCGCGCGCACGCCGCGTTCCGCAGCTTCCGGCAGACCCCGATCGCCGAGCGGGCCCAGAAGCTGCGCCGGGCAGCCGACATCCTCGACGGCGAGAAGGAGCAGCTCGGGCAGCTCATGACGCTCGAGATGGGGAAGACCATCGGCTCCGCCATCGCCGAGGCCCAGAAGTGCGCGACCGCGTGCCGCTACTACGCCGACAACGCCGAGCGCCTGCTCGCCCCCGAAGAGGTCGCCACCGACGCGGGCAGGAGCTACGTGGCCTTCCATCCGCTCGGCGTGGTGCTCGCGATCATGCCGTGGAACTTCCCGTTCTGGCAGGTCTTCCGCTTCGCCGCGCCGGCGCTCGTCGCAGGCAACGTCGGCCTCCTCAAGCACGCCTCGAACGTCCCCCGCTGCGCGCTCGCCATCGAGGACATCCTCCGCCGGGCCGGCTTTCCGGAGGGGGTCTTCCAGGCGCTGCTCGCGGGGACCGACGTCGTGCCGCGCCTCCTCGCCGACCCGCGCGTCGCGGCCGCGACGCTCACCGGCAGCGAGAACGCGGGGCGCAGCGTCGGCGCCCACGCCGGAAAGCACCTCAAGAAGGTGGTGCTCGAGCTCGGCGGCAGCGATCCGTTCATCGTCCTGCCGAGCGCCGACCTCAACGCCGCCGTGGGGACCGCGATCCGCGCGCGCATCATCAACAACGGCCAGTCCTGCATCGCGGCGAAGCGCTTCATCGTGCACGAGTCGATCGCGCCCGAGTTCGAGCAGCGCTTCGTCGCGACCATGCGGCGCCTGCGGGTCGGCGACCCGATGGATCCGTCGGTCGACGTCGGGCCGCTCGCCACCCCGCAGATCGCCGCGGAGCTCGAGGAGCAGGTGCGGGCGTCGGTGGCCGCGGGCGCGCTCCTCCTCACCGGAGGCAAGCGGCTGAAGGGGCCGGGCAACTACTTCCCGCCGACCGTGCTCACCGACGTCCAGCGCCCCTCCCCCGCCGCCGACGACGAGCTCTTCGGCCCGGTCGCGGCGGTCTTCCGCGTCACCGACCTCGACGAGGCCATCCACATGGCGAACTCCACCCGGTTCGGCCTCGGGGCGAGCGTCTGGACCCGCGACGCCGACGAGCGCGAGCGCCTCATCAACGAGCTCGACGCCGGCCAGGTGTTCGTCAACGGGATGGTCGTGTCCGATCCCCGGCTGCCGTTCGGCGGCGTCAAGATGTCCGGCTACGGCCGCGAGCTCTCCTCGTACGGCCTGCGCGAGTTCGTGAACGTCAAGACCGTCTGGATCGCCAAGGACGAGCGGCCGAGGGGCCTGCCTGCGTCCGAGTGATCCGAGGAACGGAGCGGCCGAAGGACGGCGAGCTCGAGCGATCGAGCGGCCGAGCGATCGCCGGGTGAGCCGCTCGGCCGCCGTCCGGCCGCCGCTTCCCCGGCGTCCTGCGAAGGGCGATGATGGTGGCCATGTCGCTCCCCGGCTTCGCGGAAACGCAGTTCTCGCACGGCGGCGTGGCGCGGGTGGTCTACCGCCGCGGCGCGGGCCCGGGTGTCGTCGTCATGCACGAGATCCCGGGCATCACCCCGTCGGTCGCGGCGTTCGCCGAGCGCGTGGCGGACGCCGGCTTCACCGTCTTCGTGCCGCACCTCTTCGGGACGCCCGGCAAGCCGGACACGCCCCCCTACATCGTCGAGCAGGTGGCCCGCGCCTGCATCAGCCGCGAGTTCCACGTGCTCGCGTCCAGGCAGGCGAGCCCGATCACCGACTGGCTGCGCGCGCTCTGCCGCGACGTCCACGCGGAGCTCGGGGGCAAGGGCGTCGGCGCGATCGGCATGTGCCTGACCGGCAACTTCGCGCTGGCGCTGATGGTCGACCCTGCCATCGCGGCGCCCGTGCTGAGCCAGCCGTCGCTGCCCTTCCCGCTCTCGCGCGAGCGCCGGGCCGGGCTCCACCTCTCCGACGACGCCCTCCGCACCGTCAAGGAGCGCGTCGCCGCCGGCACCCCGGTGCTCGGGCTCCGCTTCACCCACGATCCGATGTGCCCGAAGGAGCGGTTCGACCGGCTCCGGGCCGAGCTCGGCGACGGCTTCGAGGGGATCGAGATCGACTCGTCCGCAGGCAACCCCCACGGGATCCGGCGCACCGCCCATTCGGTCCTGACCCGCGATCTGGTCGACCGCGAGGGCCACCCGACGCGCGAGGCGCTCACGCGCGTCCTCGCCTTCTTCCGCGAGCGACTCCACCCCTGACCGCCCGGCGCGAACGCGCGAACGCGAGAACGCGAGAGCGCCCAAGCCGGAACGTCACGGGACGATGCACGGCCGGTTGCGTCTCCGTGAACGTCGACTTACCGTCATTGATTGTGTCGGACGATCCGGCCGTGGCCGCACTGCTGAGCGAGTATCCTCCTTCAGCGCAACAGCTGACCTTGCGCGTGCGCAAGCTGCTCCTCCGCATCATTCCCGACGTCCACGAGCACGTCTATCCAAGCTGGCGGCTCATCAGCTTCCGAATGGGCAGCGGCGACCAACACAAGATCTGCTGGCTCGCCCCGCAGCGCTTCGGCGTGACCCTCGGCTTCGAGCGCGGGGCCGAGCTGCCGGATCCGAACGGCCTGCTCACCGGCGAGGCCAAGCAGGCCAGGAACGTCCATGTCCGCTCCGCCAAGGACGTGGACGTCCCCGCGATCGCCGCGCTGGTCGCGGCCGCCGTCGCGCTCCACCGGGACCGGTGACGATCGCGCGGAGCCCCGGCGCGAGGGCCTCGGGCTCCGCGGCGGCTCAGCGGCGCCCCTGGACGACCCGCCCGCCCGTCTTGCCGAGCGCGTACGAGAACCCGAGCTCCAGCGTGGAGCGGGTGACGATCGCCCCGAGATCGAGCCCCTGCTCCACCATGAGCCGCGCCGTCTCGGGCGCGATCCCGACGAGCACAACCTCGGCCCCGAGCAGCCCGGCGGCGCGCGCCGCCTGAGCGAGGTGGTTCGCCGCGCTCGCGTCGACCACCGCCATGCCGGTGACGTCGATGATCACGACGCGCGCCTGGTGCTCGGAGATCTCCTTCAGCATCGCCTCGATGAAGCGGCCGGAGCGGTGCGTGTCCAGCGCGCCCACGATCGGCATGACGAGGACGCCGCGCGCGATCGGCACCACCGGGCTCGACATCGCGGCGATCGTCTCGAGGAGCGCCTCCTGGCGGCTGCTCAGCGACTCGAGCGCCCTCGTCCGCTCCTTGATCCGCGACAAGAGCCGCGCGTTCTCGATGGCGACGGCGGCCACCGCGGCCACGCGCTCGATGAGCGCCAGGTCGGTCGCCGAGCACGCGTCGGGCTGCGGGCTGGCCAGGACGAGGACCCCGAGGACCGCCTCGCGGGAGAGCAGCGGCACGCCGACCAGCGTGCGCGCGCCGCTCCGGCGCGCCTCGGCGACGTCGCGGAAGCGCTGGTGCTCGCTCGACGCGGTGTCGATGACGAGCGAGCTGCACGAGCGCATCACCCGGCCCACCAGCGAGTCGTCCGTGACGGGCGCGCGCTCGTCGTCGACGAGGCTCTCGCGCTGGGCCATGCCGATCACCAGGAACTCGAGCGCGCGCTCGCGCCCCCCCGCGCCCAGCCTGCGGTTCGCGATCCTGCGGGCGGAGCTCAAGGCGAGGTGATCCGAGAGGGCGCTCGAGAAGGGCGTGCGCTCGAGGGTCACGAGGTCGACCCCCGTGTCGATGCAGCGCGACGCCGGCAGATCCGCGAGGGCCTCCGGGACGCCGCGCGTGGCCATCTCGTAGAGCGCCTGCACGCCGCGGTACCCCATGTCGTACTCGCGCTGCACGATCGCCGCGTGGATCACGCCGTCCTGGAGCATCGCGACCGTCGAGGTGACGAGATCGAAGGCGACCACCTTGAGATCGCCGGCTCGCCCGAGCCGCATCGAGGCAAGCCCCAGGCTGGGGCCGTTCTCGCTGCACACCCCCAGGGCGCCGGCGAGGCCGGGGTTCGACCGCACCACGTCGACGGCGAGCGCGATCGCGCTCTCCACATTGAACAGGTTCTCCGAGAGCGACGCCACGCGGACCGACGAGCCGGCGATCGCCTCGCGGAGCCCCTCGATGCGCCCCTGGGCGTTCGGCACGGCGAAGGACTCCGCCTGGACGGTGATCTCGCCTCCCTGCGGCATGAGCCGCAGCATCGCCTCGCCCGCGATCCTCCCGGCGGCCCGGTTGTCGGTCCCGACGTAGAGCAACGACCGGCTGCCTGGGGCGGCCGGCGTGTCGATCGTGATGACCGGGATACCCGCCGCCATCGCGCGGTCGATGGCCGGCTCGAGCGCCACGGGGTCGATGGGCGCGATCGCGATCCCGTCCACCCGCCGGCGGATCCCTTCCTCGAGGAGCGCCTCCTGAGCCGCGGCGGCGGCGGACATGACGCTCCTGAACTCGACCCCGACCCGGAGATCGCGCCCCGCCGCCAGCGCGCCGTCCCGCAGGTTGTTCCAGTACGCCGTCAACGGCCGGCGGGGAGCCTTGTAGACGCGGATCATCGGCTGGCCTCGCGCGCCGCCCGCGTCGTGGGATCCGCGCCATCCATCGGCGACGCGCCCCTCGCCCCCGGCATCCTCCAGGATGACGAGGTCGATCGCGCTCCAGCGCGGGCCGGTCTGCACGCTCCGGATCCCGTCCGCGAGCGTCTCGATGAGCTGGAGGAGATCGACCGACTCGGCGACGGAGCTCAGCACCTCCTCGAGCAGGCGCAGCTCCTGGGCGCTCTGCGCCTTCTCCTTGAAGAGGCCGCGCCGCTCGAGCACGACGCCCACGCTCACCGCGATCGACTCCACGAGCGCGCGCCACGGGCCCGAGAGCGGCGCCGCGTCCGGCTGCTCCAGGGCGAGGTAAGCGCCAGGCGCGCCGAACATGGGCACCGGTACGACGTGGACGTGGACGCCGTCGAGCGGCCAGCCAGGCGCTTCCGCGAGCTCGGGAAGGTGCGCCCGGTACCACGCGGCCGCGGGGACGAGGCACGGGCCGTGCGCCGCCTCGGGCGCCGCGGCGGGGCCGAACGGAGCCGATTCGCTGAGCACCCCGCCGTCGGACGGCATGTTCCCCTGGCCCGCCAGGAGGCCGTCGAGCCCGACGATCGCTCTGTAGGAGAGTCGTCGGCCTGTGCGAATCAGCAGGCTCCCGCGCCGCGCGCCGGGGAGGCCCTCCATGGCTCGTCGCACGAGGTCGTGGAGGGTCGAGAAAACGTCCAGTCCGGTGGTCATGCAGATCCGTTCAGCCGCTCGCTCGCTCGCTGCCAAGGGCGCACGCGAGCACATGCTGGTAGCAGGCGTGAGCGGGCTCGTGCTTGTCAAGCAGAGACGATGAGACCACCGTAGGACCACGAGGAGCTCGCACCCGCATGAAGCTCGCCTCTCTCCGCGGCCCCGGCCGTGACGGCACGCTCGTCGTCGTCCGCCGCGACGGCCTCGCCTACGCGCCCGCCGGCGCGGCCTTCCCCACGCTCCAGGCCGCGCTGGACGACTGGGAGCGCGCCGAGCCCGCGCTCCGCCGCATCGCGGCCGACGTCGAGCTCGGCGAGGCGGCCGTGGCGCCGCTGGTCACGGAAGAGCTCGCTGCGCCGCTTCCGCGCGCCTACGAGTGGATCGACGGCTCGGCGTACATCCACCACATCGTGCTCGTGCGCAAGGCGCGCGGCGCCGAGCCCCCCGAGACGCTGACGACCGATCCGCTTGTGTACCAGGGCGGCTCCGGCGTCCTCCTCGGCCCGACCGACGACATCGTCCTGCGCGACGAGGCGTGGGGCCTGGATTTCGAGGCCGAGGTCTGCGTCGTCCTCGGCGACACGCCGCAGGGCACGCGCCGCGAAGAGGCCCACCGGCACGTCCGCCTGTTCCTGCTGGCCAACGACGTGACGCTGCGCAACCTCGTGCCCGCCGAGCTCGCGAAGGGGTTCGGGTTCTTCTGCTCCAAGCCCGCCACCGCGTTCTCGCCGTTCGCGATCACGCCCGACGAGCTCGGGGACGCGCTCCGCGACGGGCGCGTCCACCTGCGGCTCCGCTCGATTTACAACGGCGCGCTCATCGGCGATCCCGAGGCCGGCCCGGAGATGCACTTCTCGTTCTTCGATCTGATCGCGCACGTCACCAGGACCCGCAGCCTCACGGCGGGGACCCTCCTCGGCAGCGGCACCGTCTCCAACGAGGACCCGGCGCGCGGCGTGTCTTGCCTCGCCGAGCGGCGCATGCTCGAGATCCTCTCGGACGGGGCGGCCAGGACGCCGTTCATGAAGCCAGGAGACACGATCATGATCGAGATGCTGAATCACGCGGGAGAGAGCCTGTTCGGGCGCATCGCGCAGCGGGTGGTGGCCGGATGAGCGCCGCAGTCCAGGGGCTCACGCTCTACGGTTACTGGCGCAGCTCGTGCAGCTGGCGCGTGCGCATCGCCCTGGCCCACAAGGGCATCGAGCACGCGTACCGGCCGGTGAGCCTCGTCCGGGACGGCGGCGAGCAGCTCCGCGACGACTACCGGGCCAAGAACCCGATGGCGCAGGTGCCCCTGCTCGAGTTCGAGCAGGGCGGCGCCGTCCGGCGTGTGTCCCAGTCGGTGGCCATCATCGAGCTGCTCGAGGACCTCTTCCCCGCGCCGCCGCTCCTGCCCGCGGATCCGTACCTGCGCGCCAGGGCGCGGCAGCTCGTGGAGATGATCAACTCCGGCACGCAGCCGATGCAGAACACCGCCACGCTGAAGTACGTGAGGGACGAGCTCGGCGGCGACGAGAAGGCCTTCGGGCGGCGCTTCATCGCCGCGGGCCTCGCCGCGTTCCAGGCGGCGGCGGGCGAGCTCTCCGGGCGGTTCTGCGTCGGCGACCACGTCACGGTTGCGGACGTGTTCCTCGTGCCCCAGCTCTACAACGCGCGGCGCTACGAGGTCGACCTCGCGCCGCTCTCGACCCTCACGCGGATCGAGGCCGCGTGCATGGAGCTGCCTGTGTTCCAGGCGGCCCACGCCGACCGCCAGGTCGACGCGGTCGCCTAGCTCGCCCTGCGTTACCCCTCGCGACGGAGGACCCGGATGGCCAAGGTGGAGTCGATCGGCATCAAGCGGGTGGAGGCGCTGCACTACTACGTGCACGACCTCGAGCGGAGCCGTAGGTTCTACACGGAGCGGCTCGACTTCGCGGAGATCGCCGCGAGCTCGCCGGAGCTCACGGCGGCGGCGGCGCAGCGCTCGGTCGTCTTCCAGGCCGGCGAGTGCGTCGTCGTCTGCTCGCAGCCCGCCGGCGAGGGCGGGCGGGCGTGGCGCTACCTGCGCAAGCACCCGGACGGCGTGGGCACGGTCATCTTCGAGGTGGAGGACATCGACCGCGCCTTCCGGCTGCTCGACGGCCGCGGGGGCACGCCGATCGACGAGATCCATCGGGTGACCGAGGCCGGCGGCACCTTCGCCTCGTTCTCGATCACGACCCCGTTCGGCGACACCACCTTCCGCTTCGTGGAGCGGCGCGGCTACCCCGCGCTGTTCCCCGGCTGCGCGGCCTACGACGCGCCGCGCGGCGGCGCGAACCGCTTCGGGATCACCCGGTTCGATCACATCACCTCGAACTTCCAGACGATGGCGCCCGCGCTGCTCTGGATGGAGCACGTGCTCGGGCTCGAGCCCTTCTGGCAGATCGCGTTCCACACGAACGACGTCGCGAAGGACGCGGACCACGGCTCGGGCCTGCGCTCGGCCGTGATGTGGGACCCGGCCTCGGGCGTGAAGTTCGCGAACAACGAGCCCTACCGGCCGCACTTCAAGAGCTCGCAGATCAACGTCTTCAACGAGGAGCACCGCGGCGACGGCGTGCAGCACGTGGCGCTCGCCGTGGAGGACATCCTCACCGCCGTGCGCGCGATGCGCGGCCGGGGCGTGGAGTTCATGCCGACCCCGGCCGCCTATTACGACATGCTGCCCGAGCGCCTGCAGCGGCTCGGCATCGGGCAGATCGACGAGGACGTGGCGGAGCTGCGCGATCTCGAGGTGCTCGTCGACGGCGACGGCGCGCGGTCCTACCTCCTCCAGATCTTTCTGAAGGAGTCGTCGGGCACGCACCGCGATCCCGAGGCCGGGCCGTTCTTCTTCGAGCTCATCCAGCGCAAGGGGGACCGCGGCTTCGGCGCCGGCAATTTCCGGGCGCTGTTCGAGAGCATCGAGCGGCAGCAGAAGGCGGGGCACGGCTGATGCTCGATCGCGTCGTCGCCGGGATCGTCCCGCCGAAGCACCACATCGCTCTCCGGAGCGAGGCGGGGGATCTCCGCTACGAGGAGTGCCTGACGCGGGCGGGCTTCGACGGCCCCTACACGATCGCCTACCACGAGCGCCGGCCGCACGAGCACCGGGTCGCGGAGGCCGCGCACGGCTTCACGCTGCCGGTCGCCGCGGCGGCGCGCCCGCTCGCCAAGCGGCACTACCGGTCGCAGGATCTGCCGCGGCGGGGCGGGCCCGCTGTCGATTGCCGCGTGCCGCTGCTCTTCAACGACGACGTGGTGATCGGGCTCGTCCAGCCGGACGCGGCCGATCCTGTGTACTTCGCGAACGCCGACGCCGACGAGCTGTTCTTCATCTTCCACGGGGGCGGCGTCCTGCGCACGATGCTCGGCGATCTGCGCTTCGAGCAGGACGACTACGTCGTCATCCCGAAGGGGCTCTTCTACCGCTTCCTCCCGGACGCCGCGCCCCAGCGCTGGCTCTCGATCGAGGCCGAGGACATCCACCTCCCGCGCAAGTGGCGCAACGAGGTCGGCCAGCTGCGGATGGACGCGCCGTACTCGCACCGCGATTTCCGGCGGCCCACGTTCGTCGGCCCTCTCGACGAGGGCATCCGCGCGCTCGTCGTGAAGCGCGGCGGCGCCTTCCACGGCTTCACCCTCGAGCGCTCGCCGCTCGACGTCGTCGGCTGGGACGGGACGGTGTACCCGTTCGCGTTCCCGATCCTGCGCTTCCAGGCGCGCGTCGGGCTCGTGCACCTGCCTCCGGACTGGCACGGGACGTTCGCCGCGCGGGGCGCCCTGATCTGCAGCTTCGTGCCGCGCCCGACCGACTTCCACCCGGAGGCGATCCCGTGCCCGTACCCGCACGCGTCGGTCGATTGCGACGAGTTCCTGTTCTACTGCCGCGGCAACTTCACCTCACGCCGCGGCGTCGGCCCCGGCAGCATCTCGCACCACCCCGCCGGCGTCCCGCACGGGCCGCACCCCGGCGCGTACGAGGCGAGCCTCGGGGCCCGCGAGACGAGCGAGCTCGCGGTCATGCTCGACACGATCCGCCCGCTCTCGGCCACCGCGGCCGCGCTCGCGGTGGAGGACCCGGGCTACCAGGACAGCTTCATCGCGGGCCCATAGCGGGGTCGAACGAGGGGGGCTTCCCTCAGGGCCCTCCGGGCTGGGGCTCAGAGCCCGCGGGCTGGGGCTTGTTGAAGCAGGCGCTCGTGCACTCGTTGAAGCGCTGCGACTCCTCGAAATCGATCCCGTTCAGCCCATTGCAGGACATGCCGATGATGCAGCGGGCGTTGCACACGATCGACCCGATGCAGTCGTCGGGGTTGGTCGAGAACGGGAATCCCAGCCCGCACGCCACGAAGACGTCGTTGGCGTCCTCGCAGACGGTGCGGAAGATCGAGATGCCGCAGCCACGGAGGCTGTCTCGCTGGCCGTCGCAGGCGTCGAACAGGTAATTCTCGTCCTTGCATTCGAGCTCCTCCTCGACGCAGGTCACGTACTCGTCGAAGGAGGCGGTGCAGCTCGCCTCCACCGCGGCCGCCCGCGCGGTCTCCGCCTTGTCGACGCACTCGAGGTACCTCGCCTCGCTGCAGCCGGAGCAGTCGCAGATGCGGTCGCAGGCGCGCTCCTCGGGCGAGGGGCAGCCAGCGGACACGAGCGCGCCGGCGGCGGCGGCCAGGGAGAGGAGCAGCCGGTGGGTGAGCGGCGGACGGCGCTTGGGGGCGAGCACGGTGACCTCCTCCCCCTACTTTATTTTATTTCGGCATCTTGCCGAGCCGCTCGAGCAGCGCGCGCACGAGGAGCGGCCACGCGACCGTGGCGTCCGCGTACACCTCGGCGAAGCGCCCGCCCTCCTGCGGCGGGGTGAACTTCCCCCAGCTCACGCCCTCGGAGTACGTGCAGCCGGACAGGCCGCCCCAGTGGACGGGCTCGGGGCAGATGCGGACGCCGTACTGGAACCGCGGGTGATCGACCTCGATGTCCAGGCGATCGCCGACGATGTCGTAGAACGGCGCGACCTGCTGGGCCCAGTTGCGCGGCACGCCGCCGCCGATGGTGAAGATGCCGAGGCGCTTCTTCTTGCGGACGAGGCGGGCGTAGCTCAGCAGATCGAGGAACGGGTTGTACGGCGGCGGCACGGCCTCGCGCCACACGTCGAACCCCGGCTTGTCGCCGTGCTGCGCCTTCACCTTGCGCAGCATCCACGTCGCCACGTCGAGGCCCATCTCGCTGTCGGTGAAGGCCGGCACGTAGACGGGCACGTCGCGGAGGTACGCGCTCCGGAGCACGCCCGGCGAGTCGCCCATGTCCGCCAGCGCCTTGCCGAGCTGGCGGCAGATGATCTCGCTCGACCAGGGAGAGCCGGGGTCCAGCTTGTCGAGCTCCTTCCGGACGAAGACCTCGATCGCGTTGAGGTTCTTCTCCATCTCGAGCGTGTCGTAGACGCGGTTGTACCCCTTCTCGAAGTACGTCTCGTCGGAGATGCCCGGGTTCGCCTTGTAGTGGGTCAGGCCGACCGCCTCGCTCAGCCCGTGCGCCATGAGCGCTCCCGTGCTGATGATGCAGTCGATCATGCCGGCCTCGATCATCCGGACGATGACGACGCCCATCTTGGCGACCGTCATCGCGCCGGAGAACGTCGCCACGACGAGGCAGTCCTCGTCGCGCACCATCGCCTCGAGCACGTCGCACGCCTCGCCGAGCGCACGGCCGCTGAACGCGGTCCTGCTCATCGCGCGGAGCAGATCGTCGAAAGAGTCAATCTTCAGCGGGTCGAGCGCGGCGAGCGGGACGAGCTGGTCTTCGACGCCGTCGCCGAGCTGGCGGTGCGAGGGACGAGGATGCTTCGGAGAGGACATAGGGCGCGAACATATACCCGCGCGGGGGGTGGGCCGTCGAGCGCGAAGCTCGCCGCGAGAGCGGCAAACTCAGGGCCGGACGGCCAGCGAGCACGCGAGGCGGCGCGCGGGTCTGCCCGCTGGTTTGCCCGCTGCTTTACCCTCCGTTGCCTCCGTTGCCGCGGGCTTCCCGGCGCCTTGGCCGATCCCACGATCGCCGCCTTCGGCGCGGCGGGCCGCGAGATCGGCGCGAACGAACGCGAGCGGGCTCGCGCCGGGCTGGCCGTCGGTCCGCCGCTCCAGATCCATCAGCGCGGCGATCTTCGCCACGCAAACGTCACGACCTGACACACGGACGTCATAGACAGCCGTGCTCGCGGGCGCGCGGTGGCCATCGACCGTCGCGAACGCGCTCGCGCGATCGAGCAGGAAGCGCGCGCCGGGCGGGCGCGCGGCGCACGCCGGCATGCGGGTGAGCTCTGTGCGGACATTCGGGACGATCGCCCAGCCGTCGAGCGGCAGGAGCGGCGGGGCCTTCGCGGTCGCTCCTTGCCCCGTCGTCGCCGCAGGCGGGATCGGCACCGTCCGGCCGAGCGTCAGGCCGTGGAAGCTGAGCAAGAGCGGCACGCCGGCGCTCGTCGGCTCCCCCAGCGCGGGCTCGCCGAGGTTCGCGAGCGAGGCGATCGGCCGCGGGGCCTCGCCGGACGACCACACGACGAGCGACGCGCCGCGGAGCCACGCGACGGGCCCATCCGGCGCCTCGCTGAAGGCGACCTCCGCCTCGGGCATCAGCTCTTGCGGCACCTCGGCGACCTCGGCGCCGCGGCCCGGCCTCACCTGGATCAGCACGTCGCGCCCCGAGGCGCGCACCCCGAACAGGATCCGGCCGCCGGACGCCGCGAACCGGGCGAGGATCGCGTCCCGGCCGACGCCCTCGGGCGCCGGGCCCGTCCACGAGCGGACCCTGGCCTGGAGCTCGGTCGGGTCGAGCCAGCGCAGCGTCCAGGTCGCCCGCGGCGCAGCGGAGGCGCCGCGCGGCTGGAGACCGGCGCCGGCGCCCTTGGCAGCAGCGCCGGCGGGCGAGCGCACCTCGAGCGCGGCGACGGTGGAGAGCTGGCCCCAGCGCCTGGCGCTCACGGACGAGACGCGCCGCTGGTCGTCCGGTCCGGGCTTCGCGTCGCGGGCGAGCAGCGCGAGCGCCTCCTGGGCGCTGCGCGGCGGCGGCACGCCCGCCGGCGAGGGCGGCGGCCCCGGCTGTGTCGTGCAGGCGAGCGCGCGCTCCGGCAGCGCCGGGGCCGGCGGCGGGCGGACCGGCAGGAGCGGCGCGGCCCCGAGCGCAGCACCGCCGGACGGCGCTCCCTGCGCGGGCAGCGGCGGCCCCCAGCCCACGCGGAGGTGGGTCGCGATCCTCAGGCCGACCTCGTTCACGGCCAGCATCCCGGGCTCGGCGAGCAGATCGCCGCTCTGGGCGATCTCCTCGGCGGCCTGGGGTGGGACCTCGATGGGCGACCACGTGCGGCCGGCGTCATCCGAAGCGAGCACCTTCCCTTCCCCGACGGCGATCCCGCGGCCGGCGTGGACCACGGCGTGCGCGGCGCCGGCGAGGCGAGCCCGCGAGGCCTGGCCGCCGGGGGAGAGGACGACGGCGGTGAGGTCTCCGGCCTCGTCGGCCACAACGAACGACAGCGCGCCGTCCTGCCCCTCCTCGATGGGGCTGACCACGTTGACGTCGTCGCCCCCGCCGCGCAGCCAGCCGAGCGGGAGCAGCGGAGCCTCCCTGCCGCCGGCGTCGATCACCGCGACCTGGGCGCCGGGCGCGGCGCCCTCGCGGCCGTCGCCGCCGCGCGGCGCGGGCTCGTCGCGGGGCGCGACGTCGCTGTCCCAGAGCCCGCGCAGGATCGCGATCCGCCCGTCGGCGAGCGCGCCGGCGCCGCGCCAGCGGACGTCCGTGCCCGGGCGGACCGTGCTCCACCGGCCGCTCGGCTGCCGCACGCACACGCTGCCCTCGTCGTCCGCGTCGCACGGCGCGAGCAGCAGGGCGCCGCCGCTCGGGGACACGCGGAGCTCGGCCTCGCCGCTCCGCACGAGGACGGGCGGTTCGCTGCCGAGCGGGCGGCCGGGCTTGACCTGGAGCACGCCGAACGGATCGTGGCGGCCGTCCGGCCCGCCCTCGCCGAGCGCGCAGGCCACCCACGCCGCTCGCCCCGCCCGGCCGACGCCGCAGGCGTTCAGCCAGTCTCCGCGGCCGAAGGGGGCGACCTCCTGGAGCGCGCCGGTGGCGAGATCCAAGCGGGCGAGGACGCCGTGGCTCGCCGTGATCGCGGTGGACGACCACGCCGCGCCGCTCGAGATCGCCGCCTCGAGCGGGTGACGCCCCGTCGCGCGGATCCAGCGGAGCAGCGGCGCGCCTGGGCCGGGCTCCGGCGCGTCGTCCGCGGGGGCGGGCCCGAGCCGCGCCTCGGCGACCAGGATCCGCGCCTCGCGCTGCCCGGACGACGAGGCCCTGCCCTGCGTCACGGCGATCAGCTCGCCGTCGCGCAGACGGACGTCGGCGAGGCGGAGCAGGGCGGCGGGGTCGGCGTCCTCCCCGTCGCCGCCCGGCGACGGCGCCACGGGGCGCCACGACGCGCCGCCGTCCGCCGTGACCGCGAGCCCTGCCGCCTCGAAGAGCCCGGCGCCGTGCCGCGCGTCGCGGAACGCGAGGGCGCGCAGCGGCAGGGCGGGCAAGCCCGGCAGCGTGCGCGGCTGTCCGGTCTCGATGTCGAGGAAGATCGGAACGTCGGAGATGGCGTCCCAGACGGCGACGACGGCGGGACCGCCGCCGATGCGCTGGAGGTCCGTCTCGGAGCGGGCGAGGACCGCCGGCGCGCCGAGCGGGTCATCGAACCGGTAGACACCGCGGACTCCGCGCCCGACGAGCCGCGGGCCGGTTCCGGACGGAACCAGCACGAGCTCGATCAGGGGCTCGGGGCACGCCGCGGTCTCCTGCCGTGCCACGCCGTCGGCCCCGACGAGGACGCGCTGGCCGCCGACCAGCGCGATCGTGCCGCCGGCGACCCGGGGCCCTATCGCGGTCGCGCCGCTCGCGTCGACCCAGCGGGCGGGCACGGGCGCAGGAGGCGGGGGGAGCGCCGCCGCGGGCGCGCCGCGCTCTTGCGGCGCGGGTCGGGGCGGCGCGCCGCCGCAGCGGGCGAGCGCGAGCGCAGCGAGGAGCGCGGCCGCGCGCCGCGACCGGCGCGGTGGCGCTGCGAGGCGGGGAGCGCCCGCCGCTCTGGACTGCATCATCGCGGCTGAGACTACCGTGATTCGCAGGCCGCCGCGGCGCCGAGAGGCTCAGTGGACGGCCGAGCTCACCGGGACCGGGGCGGCCTCGTCCGCCAGCGCGGCCGACCTGCGGGCGAGGAGAGCCATGAGCCCTCTGGCGCCGACCACGGCATGGTCGGACACGCAGTTGTTGAAGATCGCGTGGACCTGCTCCGCCTCCTGGGAGATCCGCGCGACGGTCTCCGCCCACGGAGCGAGCTCCACGGGATCGTAAACGTACCTGAACTTCTCGTTCACGCCGACGGGCGCATCCCAGGTCTCCTCGCGCCGGCCGTGGAAGCGCACAACGGCGAGGCGAGGATCGGCGACGAGGGCCGTGGGAGGCATGCTGTTCTGCTTGCCCTGCGGCTCATCGACGATGACGTAGAATGCGCCGAGGTCCCGGAGGAGATCCACGACGCGCTCGATGCGGCCGGGCATACCCCAGGATCCGTGCCTGAGCTCGACGGCGAACGGGAGCCCTTCCATGCGCCTCCGGCACTCCTCGATGACACGCACGTTGCCGCGCGTCGCCGTGAACCACGGAGGGAACTGGAAGAGCACGTACCCGAGCTTGCCCGCCTGGCGCAGCGGATCGACCGCCATCCGGAAGCGCTCCCAGAGCGCGTCTCGGGTCTCGGCCGGCAGGTCTGCCGGGTAGAGGCGCCGCCGGTCGAAGAGCGAGGCCGGCAGCGCGCCCTGGACGTCCGGGGGGAGGCGGGCGGGCTCCACGGGGTGCTGGGTGAGCGGCGCGAACGCCTTCACGTTGAACACGAAATCAGGCGGAGTCCGCTCGATCCACTGCGCCACCATCCCCGGACGCGGGAGGGCGTAATAGCTCGAGTTGACCTCGACCACGGGGAACTGGGACGCGTAGAACTTCAGCCGTTCTGCCGGGCTCGACACGCCCTTCGGGTAGAATCTATGGCTCTTCACCAGGGTCGGGTCCGTCCACCCGGCGGTCCCGGCGAGGGCGTTGCCGATGCGGGCGGGCACAGGCGCGCACGCCGCGAGGGCCGCGGCGCGCGCGAGACGCTGCTCCTCCTGGTCCTGGTGTGGAGTCTCCTCTGAAGGCGACCGCGGCGGATCGCGCAGGGCTTCTTCGTGCATATCGGGAGCAACCTAAGATCTCTTTGCGGCGATGGAAGCGCTCGCCCGAGAGATACGGCGACAGTGGCTCATTGCCTCTCACGAAGGTCCGCTCTCCCGTCGTGCGCATATGCTCCTGCTCGCGTCGTGCGCATACGCTCCAGCTCGTTCGCCGCGCTCCTCGACGAATCCCCGGATTGGCAGACCGGCCGCGCGATCCGCTCGGCGAGCGCCTTTCGGGCGACCTGAAGCCTGCCGGCGGCCGTGGCCGGGTTCAGCCCGTGCGCCCTGGCGTAGGACGTCAAGGGATGGGGACCTGCCGCGGCGAGGAGAAGATCGCGATGGTGCGCAGGCAGCTCGACGAGCCTGCGGAGCGCTGCGCGGGCAAGCAGCCTGCCGTCCAGATCGACGCTGCCTTCGTCGACAAGCGCGCGCGGATCGTCGACCGGGACCTCGCGGCGGACGTGGGCGCGCCCCAGGTGATGGCCTGCCTGCCGCCACGTGATGCCATGGAGCCAGCCCCGGAGCGCGCGGCGCGGCGCGCTCCGAGGATCAGGGCGGTACCTGCCAGCCTGGATGGCCTTCCAGGCGGCGATGAGCACGTCCTGGAGCACGTCCTCGCAGTCGCGCGCGTGGACGCCGCACGCGATGAGCCTGGACAGGATCAGGCGCCGCTCCGCGACGAGAGCGTCGAGGGGCGGCGATACCTCGGGGCGCAGCGACATCGAGAGTCCCGGAGCAGGCGGCGCGCCGCGCTTGCGACGGCTCATCGGGTTCTCCGGCGCACCGCGCCTCGGCAGACCGGCGCCAGGCAGCAGGGAGAGTGTTCGCGACGGTGGGTGGGTGTTCCGACGGCACGCCGCAGCACGCTGGTGTTGCGTTCTACGGTGAGCCGTCGCTCGTCGAATGACGCGTCCATGCGCGCGAGTTCTCCAGCGCACCCGCGCTTCGCTGCGAAATCGAGCGAGCACGCTCGTTTGCACGCCCGTGATATCGAGCGAGCACGCTCGTTTGCACGCCCGTGATACCGACACCGCGCTCGCGCCGGCGTGGTGATGGGTCGAGCGCGCTCTCCGGCTGAAGGGGCCGGAGAGCGCTCGATGGGCTCAGGGCGCGATGGACGCCGACCGGAGGACGCCGACCGGAGGAGCAGAGCTCCTGGTGCTCATGGCACCTCGACGGCACTCTGTTCCGGCCGAGGGGAGCGGGCTGGGGCTGGGCTTCACGGATTCACGGAGAGCCGTTCAACGCGTCCTCGATGGCGGGCAGGTATGCGCTGCCGGGGAACGCCTCGCGGAACCGGGCGGCTCGCGCCGCGGCCTCGACGCGCCGACCGGTCTGCTCGAGGGCCTGTATCGCCAGGGTCTCGCGTTGCTGGGCTCTCGGGCTGCGCGGGTAGCTCCGCGCATGGCGGTCGAGCGCGCCGAGCGCCTCGCCCGCTCTTCCCGATCCAAGCGCGGCGATCGCGCGCTGGATCAGGGTCAAGTCGGCATCCATCGGTGGGACGGCCGCCCCCGCGCCGACTGCGGCGGGCGGTGCCGGCGCGGGCGCCGCCGAGGACACCGCCGCCGGGACATCGGCGAGCGCGGCCGGCGCGTCCGAGCCGACCGGGACCGCCGCGAGCGTGTCGCCGCGAGCGAGGCCGATCTCCGGCGGCGCTGTGCGTGGCAGCGCCGCGTAGAGCGTGCCGGCGCCGGCGCCGGCCCCGCCCAGGAACAGGGCTGCGCCTGCCGCGACGAGCTTCGCCCGCATGACCTCGATACCACCCCTCGCGAAGCTCGCCGGGGCGCGGCGCGCGTCCCACGCGGGGACAGCCTCCGCTGCGCCCTCGCCGGGCGGGAGGACTCGCGCAGCCAGGTCGGCTGACGCGCCCCCGTCGCCCTCCCCGGGGGCGAGCAGCGCCCGGAGCCGCGCCCAGAGCACCTCGCCGAGGTCTTCCGGCAGGTCGAGCCGGGCGTCCCCGAGCTCGAGCAGCCGCAGCCCGTGGACCAAGGCGAGCGGCGCCAGAGCCGAACGCGCGCCGTACAGGCCGAGCGCGTCGCGCTCCCGCGCGCCCAGCCGCTTGACCGCGGCCGCGAACTCCTTGCGGGCCCGCCGCAGCCGGTCCCACGCGGTGTTCTCCGATATCTGGAGCGCCGCGGCGATCTCGCGCATCTCGATGTCCTCGAGCTCGTAGAGGAGGAACACGACGCGCCGGTCGCCCTCGATGCGCTGGACGAGCCCGCGGACGATCCTCTGCGTCTCGGCCTGCGCGAACCGCTGCTCCGCGTCGTACCCCGGGTCCGCGACGTCGACGCGCTCGCCGTCGGAGCGCGCGAGCAGCTCCCGCCGGTTCCTGGCGAGCCGCACGTGCCGCAGGGCGAGGTTCGACGCGATGCCCGCCACCCACGCCTTCATGGAGAAGCGGGGGTCGTACTCTCCGAAGCGGCAGTGGACGACCAGGAACACCTCCTGGGCCACGTCGCGCAGGTGCCGCGCCGGCACCCCCATCCGCCAGAGCACCCGGAGGACGTACCGGAGCAGGCCCGTGTACACCTCCTCGAAGGTGGGCCGCGGGGGCGGCTCGGCCGCCGTCCCGGGGGCGGCGTCGGCCGTCAGCCCGGGGTCGGCATCAGATGCCGATCCGGGGTCGGTGTCATGGGCGGGGGCCGGCGGAGGCCGGGGGGGTTGAGACGCCGTCATCTCTACGTGTTCCGGCGAGATGGGCCGGATTGTGGCGAAATCGTACGCGGGTCAGAAAAAGATCGGGCCCCGGTGGCCCCACGTGCGGGGGCGCCCGTGGCCGCCTCGATGACCACCGCCGTTCTGTGTCATTACATGATGTTTCCGCATACCGTTGCGAAATCAACCAGGTGCATCGGCGAGCGGCCATCGACGAGCCTGTCAGCATCTCTCGGCACGATCTGAGCGCCGTACGACGAGGTTCGCTCGGCGGGCACGCGATGGATGCGAACTTTTTGCGCAGATCATTCCGAGAAGAACCTGATGGCGGACGCAACGGGGACCCGCGAGCGTCCATGAGGAGGGGGCTTCTCGCGCCATTCTTCCCGTGCTTCCCTCCGGAGGCGTTCGCGCGGTAGCACTGCGCTCTCGGCAGCTGCACCCGCGGAGTGAAGAGGTGAGATGATGAGGCGATGGGCTCGACGGGTGAAGAGCGCGATGGTGATGGCGTCGTGCACCACCATCGTGCTGGGCACCTGGGCTGGTGGCTGCGCAACCCCGGAGGCCTGGTATTGCCCCTGGGATCCCGAGCCTGGATTCAAGAAGAGTCCTTGTCTTGTGATGGAGGAGCCCGCGGAGGGTGGCGACGGCGCCGACGCGTGCGGCGATGCCGGCCCTGACGCAGGCGACGCCTGCGCGGATGGGGGTGCTGGCGCCGATTTCGACAGCGCAACGGTCCCCGGGTTCGATCCCACCCTGCGGGAGACCTGCACCGGGCAGTGCGTGCCGAGGGAACCGCTCGGCTGGTCCGAGCCGTCGCTGGTCTGGATCGGCCCGCCGGATCGCGCGCCCGAGTGCCCCGCTGCAGCGCCGAGCGTCGGCTACGAGGGCCATGCGGACTTCACGGCGCCGGCGCCGCGCCCATGCCCGGCATGCCTGTGCGACCCGCCGGACGCCTCGTGCGAGCTACCGGCGGTGTGGAGCGCCTACACGAGCTTTCCCTGCGACGTCCCCGGCGCCACCGAGACACCGTTCGCTGCTCCCGGAGGTTGGGACGGAGCCTGCACCTCGGCCGGCGCGATCGCCGCCGGGGAGATGTGCGATGGCGCCCTGTGCGCGCAGTCGCTCGAGATCCCGGCTCCCCGCGTGCTTCCGGGAAGCTGCGCGCCCAGGATCGCGGAGAGCCTCGAGGAGCCGGAGGAGCCCGAAAGCGCCGGGAGCTTCGCGCTCTTCGCACGGGCGTGCACCGGCACGGCGTTCGCGCCGTGCTCCGATCCCGGGATGATCTGCACCCCGGCGCCGCCAACCGGCGATGCCGCGCCGCCCGAGGCGTTCCTGACGTGCATCTATCATGAGGGAGAGCAGGACTGCCCGGCGACCTACCCGGACCGGCACGTCTTCTATGCCGGCGCCGAAGACACACGCGGCTGCGCCCCCTGCGGCTGCGCCGATCCTGCGGGCGGCAGCTGCAGCGTCCTGGCCTCAGCGTTCAGCGATGGTGCATGCTCACACTTTGCCGTCGGCGTGGTGGTGAGCTCCGAGGCTCCCTTCTGTGGTACGATCTCCCCTGGAACGGCGCTTGGGAGCAAATCCGCGAGCGTTGTCAGCCTCGATCCAGGCGCCTGCGAGCCGACGGGTGGCGAGCCGAACGGCAGCGTCGCGTTGCTCGGCGCAGCGACATTCTGCTGCCGCCCCGAGCCGATCCCTGATCCGGTACCTGCATGAGATAGGTGGACCTGGGCCCTCGCGGCAGCATCTACGCAGAGCCTCATCCACATCCTTCCAGCAGGCGTGATGCGCCAGGCTCGCGCGCTCCGAGCGGCGAACCATCGAGCCCAGATCAGAACGAAGCGAGGAGTTGCAAGGCTCCCACCTTGGAAGAGCCGGCTACCGACCAATTCTCGCTGCCACGGAGATGAAACGTTGGACGTACGAGGTTGGCCACGAGCTCGCCAGAGAGCCGCGCGGCAAGGGAGTAGGAGAGCGGCACCTCCACGCCACCGCGCACCCCGAGCCCCGCGTAGGGCAACGACGCCTCCCCGACAGCGTTGACCATACCGAAGTACCGCACGCGCCCTGCCGTGACGAGGCCACAGCCGAAAAACCAGGCCATCTGACTGCATGGGACGATCGAGCCCCCGAGCCAGGACACCCCGAAGATCCCACCCCGATACGGCTCGGTAGCGACCGGCAGGTCCATCCGTCCCTCCAGTGAGAGCGAGAACGCCTCCCACCGGGCTCCCACGAACGCCGAGAACCCGACCGCCCGCGCGGGCGCGAGCCCCTCGGTGATCAGCGCCCCGGCCCCGGCCTGAAGCCGCGGCCAGGCCAGCGAGGGGCCGCGGCGCTCCGCGGACCGCGCCGGCGCGGCGGGCTGGCACGGCGGCAACGGCGCCGCGGCCGGCGCGCGCGGGGACCCCGCCGGCGCTCCTCCCGGGGAGACCGTCTCCGGCGGCGAAGGCGCGGAGGCCCTCTCCGCCGGCGCCGGAGCTGACGGCGGAGAGGGCGCCGGTTCCCGCGCTGATCGCACCGGGCGCAGCATGATCGCAAGGGCGGTGCCGACGTCCTCCACCAGCGCCCCGCAGGTCGCGCTCGTGACCTCCTGGCCGCCGAGCCGCCGGCCGTCGCTGTCGTACAGCGCGATCTCCCCCAGGAAATGCCGCCTTTTGCGCGCAACGACCACCTCGACCCGCCGGCCGCCGCTGCCGCCGTCCACGAACGGGTCGATCCCGCCGAGCTGCGCGGCGACGACGTCCCGGAGCGCCTGCTCCTCGGGACACCCGTCCGCGCCCGAGCCGCGTGTATAGGACAGCCGCGCGCCGCCCGGCGGGACCTGACCGAAGGCCGGCAGCACGGCCAGCATCAGGGACACGGCAAGATTCCACCCGATGGCGTTCAGACGTGGATGGCGCAAGGGACTCCGCTCGATCGTCAGGCAAGGGGTGCAGGGCAGCGCCGATAGGCCACGACCGGTCGCGACATGCACAGAATGGAATTACGGACCACGACCGATCCCTCGCAACGGATTTTTCCGGACCGCTGCGGCCCGCCACGCCCGCGCGGGCGGGCGGGCGCTGGAGGCCTCGAGGTCTGCCGAACGGGTGGCTCACCCGTTCTGGGAGGCCTCCGGGCCTGTCCCACAGGTCGACGACCTCTGGAAAGAGCCCGATCGGTCTGCGCAAGCACGACGGCGACCCGTTCCGGGAAGCCCCGCGGTATCTCCGAGCATGCCGGCGACCCGTCGGCGAACCCCATCGGTATCTCCGAGCATGCCGGCGACCCGTCGGCGAACCCCATCGGTATCTCCGAGCACGCCGGTGACCCATCGACGATCCCCGCGGGCGTGTCACCCGCCTCGGCTACCCCCTCGCCGCGCTCCGGGATGCAACCGCCCTATCCCGCCCGCGTCAGGCCCGCGCTCCAGCACCTCTGAAGATGTTCGCTGAGCTGCGCACCAGCACGATTCATAGCACGTTAACGGCGACAGGAGCGCTCGACGAAGGACAGAGCCCTGCTTAGCGTGCCACGATGGACCAAACGTTCGATGCTTCGATCTACGTTCGCGCTCCCATCATCAACATTGCCAATGGCGTGACCCTCGCCAACGCGCTGGTCGCAGCCTGTCCCGAGACGGCGCCGGAGAACGTCGCCAAGGCGTGTACGAAGCTGAAGGCCGCCGCGGAGGCAGGCCAGAAGGCGCTCACCGCGCGCCGTCGTGTCAACGGGGCCCTGTCCGAGGACGACGTACGGGTGCTCGACAGGGAGGCCGATGCGAGCTTCGGGGCGCTGCGCATGCGCCTCATCGCGACCTCGATGCTGCCCGAGGGGCGCTTCCCGCAGGCGCGGCGCGCCGGAGAGCTGGTCAAAGAGCTCTTCGGCGACGACGGCCTCTCGTTCCTCATCGCCGAGTACCCCGTGCAGAACACGGTGATGGCCTCCATCGCCGCGCACATCGAGGAAGCGGGCCTGAAGCCGGAGATCGACGCGGTCGCAGGGCCCGAGTTCCTCGAGCAGATCGGCAATGTCCTGCCGCGCTACGACGCGATGGTGCGGGACAAGCTACAGAAAGAGGCCGCCGCGACATCGAACCTCGCGACGTACGTGCGCGCCATCCAGTCCGCCATCGTCAACTACGCGACCAAGGTCGCCGGCATGGTCGACGAGGACGAGCCGGAGACCGTCGAGGCCGTCCGGAAGGCCCTCCGCCCGCTCGACGCGCACCGCGAGGCCAGCGCCCGGAGGGCCCAGGGCGGCGCCAAGGGCGAAGCGACGAGCGGCGCCCCGGCCGCCTCCCCGGCGCCCGGCGCGGGAGCCGACGGAGCCGGCGAGCTGACCGCGCCGGTCTGACACGGTCCCGGCGTCACCCTGTTGACGCTCACGATGGCTGCTGCTCGGTCGTGCAGGCCGGTCGCTGGCCCTCGCGAGGAGGAGCGGTCCCACTCGCGGCCCGTGATGGTCGGCCCAAGGCCGAGGCTGCCGCGGCCGGGTCACGCAGAGCTGCTCTCTGCAACTCTTCAGGTACGCCACAACGCCGTCCTCCGGCAGCGGAAGCGCTCTCTGGCCATTCAACTGCCCCCGAGCGACGTCTCTCTGGAGCACCGCACTCCTGTCGTGCGCACCAACCCGTGCTCGCTCATCGCGATCGCCACAGTCCGCTCGACATCGGGCGATGTTCACGCGTCCTGCGAGCGCCCTGGTCGTCACGGGCAACCGTCATGACCGACATGACCGATGTGACCGATGTGACCGGTGTGACCGATGTAACGCATGTCGTTCCTGATCCAGGCGGTCTTCCGTCACGCTCTTCGCCGTGGATGAGGCTGCGAATGCAGAGCGCCGACTGCGAGGAGAGCCCAGATTGTGCATGCGCCGACCGGTCGCCTGCGCTATACTGAACAGGGGCTAGGGGGATTGATATATTCCTGCCCGGCAGGACAGAGGTGATCGATGTATTCAGCGAATCGTCGCCGGAATATCGAGCGGGAGGAGCGCATGCTGCTCCGCGAGAGGCGGGAGCAGGCGGCCGGCAAGCTCCTTCAGAAGGTGCCGCAGCTCACGAGCCTGAACCTGGAAATTCGCGAGACCCGGCCCAATTCGGCCATGAATGAGACGCAGTACATCCGCCGCGTCGTCGTCGAGCATGCGCATGCGCTGTTCGAAATGCCGTGCTCGTACTCTTCCTGTGACAACGGCGGCTACGACGTGACGCAGGAGATCCTGAGGAGCCTCGCTTCGCGCACAGCGCGGTTCGAGGGTGAATGCGCCTGTCGAGGGAGCTGTGGCGGCGAGTGCTGCTCCCGGGTCCTCCGCTACGTCGCCACGGCCACGTACCGTAGCCCGGAAGCGTAGGGCGAGAGCTTATCGCCCGGGACGGCGTACGTCTCGAGCGGCGGCCGGGGCGCTGTCCGCGCCTCGGCCCGCGCTGCGCGTTTCACTCGGTAACGGGAGGCTGTGGCCCCGGGACGATCCCTGCGATGTCCGGATCCTCCCCTGGTGTTCCACCTTCACCGGGGCCCTTTTCCTTGCGGCGCGCGAGGCGGTTCGCGTCTTTCTCGCGCTGCTTTTCCTGCCGAGCGCGTTCTTTTTGCCGCTTCATTGCTGCCTGTTTCTGCTGCATGGGGAGCCAGGCCTTTCAGCGCCTCCGGGCGCGTTCTTCAGCACCTCGCGGTGCGTCCTGAAGGCGCAGGCGCGGCGCACGAGCGGCGCCGCGCCGCGCCCGCGAGTCAGTACCGGTCGCCGCGACCGCCGCGGCCGCCGGAGCCGCCGCGACCGCCGCGGCCACCACCACCGCCGCCGAAGCCGCCGCCGCCGCCGCCGAAGCCCCCACCACCGCCGCCGAAGCCACCACCGCCGCCGCCGCCGCCGAAGCCGCCACCACCGCCGCCGAAGCCGCGGGCCGGGCGCTCCTGCGCCTCGTTGACCTTGAGCGCGCGACCATCGAGGACGGCGCCGTTCAGCTGCGAGATCGCGCTGTTCGCGGCCTGGGCCGAGCCCATGGTCACGAACGCGAAGCCACGCGGCTGCCCCGTCTCGCGGTCGGTCGGCATCGCGATCTCACGGACCTCGCCGGCTGCGGCGAACGCGGACTCGAGGGTCTCGCGGGTGGTGCTGAACGAAAGGTTTCCTACGTAGAGACGATTTCCCATGCCATCCTGCTTTTTTACGGCTTTCTGGTGCGCCACTGCGGCGCTCTCGGCCTGCCATCCGACGAAGCCGTAACGGATCGAACGGAGACGTGCCGCGCGGAACTCCCGCGCGGTCACACGGTGCGTCGTCCAGTCGTCCGAGCGAGCTGCAGGCTCCCTCACGCGAGGGAAGCGGGAAAGCGTCGTATCGAGGGCCAGGGACGTTCGTGAGAAGAAGCATCCTAGCCCGATGCGCCGTCGTTCGCAAGCGGGCCGTCCGCGGTGCAGGCGTGCAGGCCCCCGCGCGAGCGCGGACGCGCGGCGCCGGCCTCGACGAGGGCGGGGGCGCCTTGGTTCGGGCCCTGCCGCTCCGGCGCTGACGTGGAAGATGTCCTGCGCCTCGGGCAAGATGGCGCGGATGGATACGGCGACTCGCGACGAGGTGCTGAAGCGCTGGCGCGCGCGCGGCTTCCACGGCGGGCTCTGGACCGATCCGCCCGGCCGCGTGTGGAGGGACTACGTTCACGACGAGGACGAGCTCTTGATGGTCCTCGAAGGCGAGCTCGAGCTCACGCTCGCGGGCACGACGATCGTGCCCCGCATCGGCGAGGAGATCGAGATCCGCGCCGGCGTGGTGCACACCGTCCGCAACCGGGGCGAGACGACGGCCCGCTGGCTCTACGCCTACGGGCGGCTCGGGTGATCGCCGGTACGGGCGAGGCCGTCCGCTGCGGCCGCGACGTCCCCCCGCGGCGCGGGTGAGGCCGCGGCGGCGCCGGCCTCGGCGGGGGCGGAGCGGCTCGCGAGCCAGAGCCAGAGGACCAGCGCGCCGAGCGCGACGCGGTACCAGCCGAACGGCGCGAGGCCATAACGCTTGAGGTAACGCAGGAAGACCGCGATCACGAGCAGGGCGACGGCGAACGAGACGGCGAGCCCGACCACGAGCGCCACGATCCCGCCGGGGGCGTCGAGCAAGGCGCGGCCGTTCTTGACGAGATCGAAGACGGTCGCGGCGCCGAGCGTCGGGATGGCGAGGAGGAACGAGAACTCGGCGGCCGCGGCGGTGCTGAGGCCCGAGAGCTGCCCGCCGACGATGGTGGTCATCGAGCGGGACGCGCCGGGCCAGAGCGAGAAGCACTGCGCGAAGCCGATCGCGAGCGCGCGCTGGAGCGTGACGTCCTCGACGCGCGGAGCGCCCTGATCCGGCCGGCGGCGGCGGACCGACTCGACGCCGATCATCAGGAGACCGCCGGCGATGAGCGCGGCCGCGACGGGCCCCGGGCCGAACAGGTACGCCTTGATGGCCTTGTGGAAGAGCAGGCCGACCACGGCGGCGGGGAGAAACGCGAACGCGAGGGCGAGCGCGAGGCGGAGGCTGTCCGGATCCCGCCGGACCATGCCGCGCACGGTGGTCGAGAGGCGCTCGCGGAAATAGACGACGACCGCGAGGACCGCGCCGAGCTGGATCACGATATCGAGCGTCTTCGCCGCCTCGCTCTGGTGACCGAGCCACGCGCCGAGCAGGATGAGATGACCGGTGGACGAGACGGGAAGGAACTCGGTCAGGCCCTCGAGGACCCCGAGCAGGACGGCATCGAACCAGAACATTGCGCCGAGTCTACCCTCACGCGGGCCAGAGGTGCGCGGGAGCGCGCACGGGATCGCGCCGCGCGGCGGGATCGCGGCGCGGCGGCGGCGGCGCGATGGAGAGCGCCGGCCGTCGGCGCGAGATCCCGTGGGAGCAGGGCCCCCGAGCGCCGCGCCGCCAGCCACGCGGGCGAGCGGCGCCGGCGGCAGGGCGCGCCAGCGGGGGCACGCTCGACAGCGCGGCGCGCGTCGTCCTCGCGGTGACGATCTCGCCGTCGACGGCCGCGCAAAGCGCGGAGAGCCGCGCGCCGCCGTGTTCGCGGCCGCGCGTGGAGGACGCGGAAGAAAGCGTCGTAGTCGGCGCTCGCCTGGGCCAAGGCGCGGAGAGGGCGCCGGCACAGCGGCAATCGCCGCAAACACCGCCCGCATCGAGCAGGAGCCGTTTCACGAGCCATCGCTTGGCGGGCTCAACAGGAGTGTTCGAGCCACCTGCCGGTCGCTGCCGCAGTTCGCCCCATGGCTCGACGCGGGCGATCGCACGGGCTGACGCAAGCTGCAGAGCACGAAAACGCCAGCTCCACACGAACAGGGCACCTGAGACAGGGGAAGCCCCGACAGAAACAGGGAAGTCCCGATCAGCACGTAAGTGCCAGCCGTGCGAAACCGCGTGAAAGCGTGCGAAGAAGAGAAGAAGGGCATCGCGAGTGCAGTACCTCACACGATACCCATGTGAAGATTCGAACAAGTTGGATTTGTTTCCGCCGTGCATCGCGACCGTGCCCCGAGGCGCGCGCCCGCAGCCGCACTGAACTGGGCCGTTCGCGTTGCATCTTCGACGTCCCGAGTGCCTCCACGACACCGTCCAAGCAGGTCGAACGGAACTCGAGATCTTCGCGCCGGCCTGTCGAGAGAGCATGTTGCGCGGTTGACTCGAACAAACATCGTCGTGTACACCTCGATAGAAGAGGCCGTCGGCGCCGGGGGGTGCCGTGCAGGCCCTCGACACCACGCAAGCGCGCTCGCGCAACTCCGCGGCACAGCGGCAGAGATGCGGGCCCGCCATCGTCGCAGGGAGGCAGCCACCGTGTCATCGACCGTAAGAGTCCATCGCACCTCTTCGCAGGGTCAGCACAGGGACGCCACGATCTCGTCTTCCCGACGAAAGTATTGCGTCCTCGTCGTCGACGACGACGAAAGGGCGCTGAGGTCCATCTCCGCAGTCCTCTCCGGGGACGTCGACGTCGTGGAATGTACGTCGGCGGAGCAGGCGCTCGTATTGCTCGAAGCCAGGGAGTTTCACCTGGTCTGCTCCGACGTGGTGATGCCTGGGATGAAAGGGGACGAGCTGCTCCGGAGGGTGGCGAACATGCCCGTGTACACGAGCTGTCTCCTCATCACCGGCGCCGAGGAGTACACGCGCTCGAAGGAGGCCGTGTATCACCACGTCCTGCTCAAGCCGTTCAATCCGGCCCGGCTCACGGCGCTCGTCCTTCAGCTGGCGCGCCTCACCGAGATGAAGCGCTCGGTCCACTCGATGGCGGACTCGCTCACGCCGACGGACGCCGGGAGCGAGCTCGTGTCGTGCGGCTGGCCCGACGCCGGCATGGCGCCGGAGTCGTCGCACGCGCCGAGATCCACGAAGCTGGAGGCCTGCGTGACGTGCGGCGCCACGCCGCACGAGCTGCCGCACGAGCCGGAGCCGGCGAGGGCCGCCGCGTCCACGCTCCGGGCCCGGAAGCGATGGGCCCGGTGAGCCTGCAGCCGCGCCGCCCCGCAGCCGGCGCGGGCGGCGGCGCGGCGGCGTAGCGGCGCGCGGCCGACGCGGCCGACGCGGCGCGGGTCAGGCGCCGCTCGGGCCCTGGTCCTCCCACCACCTCGCCATGCGCACCTGCATCTCCTCGACCGAGACGTCCTCGATGAAGGCCGACAGGATCCACTGGTGCCCGAACGGGTCCTCGATCCTGCCCTCCCGCCGGCCGTAGAACTGGTCCGCGATCGGGTAGATGATCTTGGCCCCCGCCTCGACGGCGCGCGCGGCGACCGCGTCGGGGTCCTCGACGTTCAGCGTGAGGACGATCGGCGAGCCGCCGAGCGCCTTCGGGCCGCGCGCGTTCCACTGGGGGGCCTCGTCGGCGACGCTGACGATGGAGTCGCCGATCACGAGCTCGGCGCAGACGATGGCGCCGCCGAGCTTCGGGTCGGCGAGGCGCAGCTTCTCGGTCGCGCCGAACACCTTCTTGTAGAACGCGATGGCGTCGGGCGCGCCGGCGACGACGAGGTGCGGCACGACGGCGTGGTACGGGGGCGGGGCGATGGGGTGTGGTCGCTGGGTCATGCGCGAAGGATGCCCACGCGGCCGGAGCGGGTATTGTAAAAACATGCCGGCCGGCTGAGCCGGCCGAGCTGGGAGCGCCGGCTCGGCCAGCGCCGGTGGTCAGCCGTCGAGCGGGACATGGTTCCGCTCGCGGCGCCTTGTCACGTACTCGGTGGGCGTGAGGCCGGCGAACGCGCGGAAGTCGTGGATGAAGTGCGCCTGGTCGTAATAGCCGCACGCGGCCGCGACGCCCGCCCAGGGGACGCGCTCGCCGCGCTCGATCGCGGAGACCGCCTGCTGGAAGCGCTGCACACGGCAATAACGCTTCGGGGTGAGGCCGACGCGCTCGGTGAAGCTCCGGATGAACCGCTTCGAGCTCATCCCGAGCTGCCCTGTCACGTCGGCCACGGTCCACGCGCGGGACGGGTCCGCGAACGCGGCGAGCGCGAAATCGACCGAGCGATCGCGCTCGAGCGGCGCGCGCGGCCGGAGAAGGCGCGCTGCGAGGGCGGACTCGAGCGCGCGGAGCCTTTCCTCGGGGGTCTTCGCCTCGAGCACGCGCTCGCGGACGAGGGCGGCCTCGCGCCCCCACAGCGCGTCGAGCGAGACGTGGGCGCCGCCGAGCTCCCCGGCGTCCAGGCCGAAGAACGGGGCCGCGCCGCCCGGGGAGAGCTCCGCGCCCACGATCGCGCGCTGCTCCGCCGAGTCGATCGCGAAGTGCTCGGCGTGGGCGCCGCAGACCGCGATGCCGGAGAGGCGGTGGCAGCGAGCGGCGCCGCCGTCGTACCAGCGCAGCTCGTCCTCGGCGAGGTTGATGAGGAGGCTCATGGCGCCGCTGGGGAGCACGCGCTCCAGCAGGTCGGGGAGCTCGGGGGCGGCGTAGTACCAGAGCAGGCGGACGAAACGGCCGAGTGGCGGAGGCGGGGTGTACGTGACGAAGCGCATGGGCGGCCCGGGGGAGAAGCATGCCATGGGCAGAGGCGTGAGGAAGCCGTTCCAGACGCGTGGTGTAGCCTGGGAGGCGCGGCCCGGAAGGAGCGCGGCGCTCGGCGGCTGGACGGTGAGGAGGCCGATCTCTAGGATGCCGGCTCGTGACGACGGCCGTACGAGAGGCGAAGACCCGGGCGGGGCGAGGCAAGACCGTCGGGGCGAAGCGCCGCTCCAAGATGGAACACACGGCGACGGAGTCCAAGGAAGCGGTGCTCGACACGGTCTTCGCCGACGCGCCGGAGGTCCCTCGGGCGAGCGGCGACCTGCCCGACATGGTCCGCAAGAACCGGCGTGAGCGGGCAAGGCGGCGGCTGCGCGATGCGCTCGAGGCGCGGGGGCCTTATCCCGTCCCGGAGGGGCTGCGCGGGGAGCTACGCGCGCTGGTGGAGCGGTGGGGGCAAAAGGGCTTCGAGGACGCCTTTCCGGATGCAGACGTGTTCGAGATCCGGTGCGCTGAAGAGCGCGCGGTGCTCGAGGCGGCAGCCAGGGGCGACGAAGAGGCGCGCTTCGCTGCCGCGGAGCGGGCGTACCGGCGGGAGATCGAGGCGAGGCACGGGCAGATCGAGATCCGCGGACTCCAGCTCAGCGCGCGCGTCCGGCAGGATCTCGAGATCGCCTATGTGCCGCTGCACGTCGAGGAGCCGTCCGAGGAGCCGCGCGCGGCGAAACCCAGGAAAGGAGCGGGCAAGAGACCCAAGGGCGGCGTAACGGCGTCCGAAGCGAAGGCAGCGAGCGCCATGCTGCACGCCCTCGAGCGGCCGCGGGTGCTCGCCACGGACGCGCTCGTGAACCACCCACGGCTCCTGATCATCGGTGAGCCGGGGAGCGGCAAGTCGACGCTCCTCGCCTACCTGGCCACGCGCGCCGCTCGGGGCGAGCTGACCACCTCGACCCAAGGAGGCGATCGGGCATCGATTCCGTTCGTCGTGCCGGTGCGGGCACTTCAAGAGGCCGCGGCGACCCCGGAGGAGATCGCTCGCGCCGCCGGTGCCGAGGCCTGGTTCGTGGAAGCAGCGCTGCAGCGCGGCCGTGCGCTGCTCCTCGTCGATGGCCTGGATGAAGCCCGGACGCACGTGGCAGGGAAGGTGCTCCCGGCCCTCACGGCGATGCTCGATGCGTATCCGGGGATCCCGGTCGTCGTCACGACGAGGCCGGCCGCCACGCCCGGTAAGGACGAGGCCGCGCCCAGGGGCTTTGCGCGCGCGCGGCTCGTGCCGATGACGCGCGACGAGGTCGCCGTCTTCATCGATCGCTGGTGTCTGGCCGCCGAGCTGAGCCTCAACAAGCCACGCGGACAGGCCGAGATCGACGCGCGCGCCGCCGCAGACGACCTGAAAGAGCGGGTGAGGGCGAGCCGGGCGATCGAGAAGCTCGCGCAGACTCCCCTCCTCTGCTCGGTCATCTGCGTCGTCCACCGCTTCCTGGGTCAGCGGATCCCGGAGCGACGGGTCGCCCTGTACGAGGCGATCACCAACGTGCTGCTCTATGAGTGGGACCGGGCCAAGTTCGCGGACGGCGCCGCCATCGGCAAGCTCGACGCCCACGCGAAGCGCGCCCTGCTCGCCCGGCTCGCGCTCTCGATGCACAAGGCGCGCGTGGCGGAGTTGCCCGCGGAGGAGGTCGTCAAGAGGCTCGCGGCGCACCTGCCGGATCTCGGCCGTCCGGAGGAGGAGGCGGAGGCGATCGTGGCCGAGATCCGCGACCGCAACGGCGTGCTCGTGGAGCGGGCCCCGGGCTCGTTTGCGTTCTCGCACCTGACGTTCCAGGAGTACCTCGCCGCGATGGAGCTGGTAAATGCGCACGCTTACAACGAGCTGCTGCGCAATTACAAGCACAAGTGGTGGCATGAGGTCATCGTCCTCTCGGCCGGCTTTCCAGGGGCTCACGCGGACCGGATCATCCGCGGGCTGCTCGACAAGGACGGCGAGGACGTGGCTGTAGGGACGATGCTCGCGGCGCAATGCGCCGAGACCGCCATCGAGGTTAGGCAGCCGCTGCGGAAGGAGATCGAGAAACGCGTGGCGCGGCTGGTTCCGCCGGCGAGCCACACGGAGTTCGAGACGCTTTACTTTCTGGGAGAGTTGGCTGGACCGGTGCTTGTTCGCTCGCTCGACAAGGCGAGCACGGAAGGGAAGGCATCGATCATCAGGTTGCTTGCATTCATCGAATACGAGCCGGCGACGAGGGCAATCCTCAAGTTCCTAAAAGACCCAAGCCAGACGAAGCATCCGTTCGCCAGCATCTCCCAAATGCAAAATCGGCCCACCACCCTCGCCGAGTGCGCCGCCATTTTCGTGGCATATCTAACTAACGTCTCGGAGACGGCGTACTCCATCTTTCTCGACGCCATCCCCTCGGCTGATCCAAGCGCCGTTCAGGCGCTAAAAATTTGGAAGAGAATCGAGAAAGATCCCCAGCAGCAAGACAAACTCGAGACGCTCATCACGCGCGCCGAGGCCGCACACGCGAGGGCTTCTTCTTCCGTCGCCCGTTCGCCCAAACGCGCCACACGTTCTGGTTGATCGCCTCGGAGAACGCCACAGGACGCGTTATCAACATGTCCTGAAGCTGAATGCCGGGACGTCCCATCAGCCTCCGCACGAAGTCGAGATGGCTCTGGATCGCCTGCCCCCGGTGCTTGGTGAGCCAATGGCGGTCCAGACCGAAGTCCTCGACCGTGCACCTCGCCTGCTCATCGCCTTCACGAGCCTTGATCTCGCCGTTCTCCGCGAAGACGAAACGGCTGCCCGGCTTGCCCTCATCAGGCCGAACATACCCTTCGGCCGGCCACTTGTCGTGCTTTGTGCCGTTGCACCCCATGCACCCCAGGAAGTAGTTGTCCCACGCGTAAACCTGTGCAGGAAAACGCGCCTTGGGCCGGAAGTGCTCGACCTGCCCCGGCGGCCTGTCCTCTCCACCCTTCCCAGGGTGCGTCGAACTGACGGGAGACTGGCAGTACGCGCAGAAGCCGTGCGACATCCGGGCGATCGCCTGTCGGACCCGCGCATCGGTGCGCCAGACCGGCGGGAAATCCGGCTTTCCGTCCTCGTCGGCCGGTAACACCTCCGGCGCATAGCGTGCAAACCCCTTCTTCCGTTTCGCCCCCTGCTCGGCGAGCTTCTCGAAGGCCCTCGCCTTCCTCCAGAACGCCGCCGCGTCCGGGAACGCCGCGTCGACCACCTCTTGCCAGTCAGCGGGCGCTGCGACGCCCTTTCGCCGGAGCCGGATCACGCCGTCCCCCTCCCTTCGCGGTAAGCTGTGAATCCAGCACCCTGAGCAGCGCGATCTGCGTCCGCGCGATCTCGGACAGCAGCGGGCCCTTGCCCTCCCGCTCCTCCTCCCGCGCGAGCACGCCTTGAAGCTCGTCCAGCACCTTCAGCAATCTTTGCCGGTCGCGCGCCGTCGCCGTGCCGCCCTCGATCTTCTGCCGGAGCTCGGCAGCCTCCACTTCCAGCGCCTCGTACGTCGGTGAGAGGCGCGAGGGCACATCGAAGACGGCTCCATCGACCATCACCGAGTCGACCTCGGCACCGTCGAGCCGCTCCAGGTCCCCCTCGGTCAACCGCCGCACCGTCGTGCCCTCGCCCGGCTTCTCGTCCAGCACGAGGACCGCGATCGCGCGCTCCTTGTCGTCGATGGCGGCCTGCACCACCGCGGGCGAGTGCGTGGTCAGCACGAAGCGCGTGCCCGGAAACAAGCTCGTGAGCCGGTCGATGATCCGCCGCTGCCAGCGAGGGTGGAGGTTGAGGTCGACCTCGTCGATGGCCACCAAGGCCTCGCCAGCGAGCGGATCGTCGAGCGCAGAGAAGGTCTGCGCATAGCGGATCGCGAGATCCAGCACGACGGAGAGCATGGCGCGGTACCCGTCGGAGAGCTCGATGATCGAGAGCGAGACGCCCGAGCGACGGAACGCCGCCACCCGGCGCCCTTCCCGCTCGACGATCTCCACGTCTTCGATGCGCCTGTCGAGCCCCACGAGCCACCCGTGGAGCCGCGTCCAGACCGCCCGCGCAGCGGGATCGTACTCGCCCCGCTCCTCCAGGATCGCGACGTAGGCGGCGAGGTCCCGGAAGAGGTACTCGTCGAAATCGACGAGCGTGCGCGTGGCCGGCCGGCGCAGCGCGTCTTCCAGGTGAGCGGGGAGCGCCCGGGCCAGCGCCTGCTCCCACTCTGGACCGAGGAGCGCAGGCCCGGTCGCCTGGCGCGGCCTGACCGGCGGGCGCAGGGCGCGATACTGCCCATAACCGAAGACGTGGTGCCCACGCGGGAGCCGCGCGCGCTCGGAGCGCGCTGCCCCATCGGTCCAGCGCGCGATCGGCTCGGGGCCAGCGCCGTAGAGCGAGATCGATCCGACCGACCCGCCGTGGCGCAGCGGAAACCGGTCGAGCCCCTCGCCCTCGCCGGGCGCGAGCGAGGCGATCGCCTCGACGATGCTCGTCTTGCCGGAGCCGTTCTGCCCGATGATGACCGTGACCTGCGCCCCGAGCGGCACCTCGCTGCGCACGAAGCAGCGGACGTTCTCGAGGACGAGCCGTGCTCCACCGGCGGTGCTCGCTCCCACCGGGGGCGCGGGCGGCGACTTGCTCTGCTTGCGACGCGTCGTCACCCGCCGACTATAGCCAGAAGCACCGCAGAGAGCGCGCTTCCCGACGCAGCTTCGATAAGCCAGAGCACCAGCTCAGCCGCGCATCTCGGAAGGCGCGCCGAGCGCGCAATGCCGGCACCGCCTTCCTCCCGCTTCAGTAAGGCGGCAGCATCCTCCGGAAGCCGTGCCCCAGCGCCAGCGCCAGGAAGACCCAATTGCGCAGCGGCAACACGGGCCAGAAGAGGCCGAGAGGCCCCTCCGCTCGGGCGTCTCGCTCCTCCCCTGCCACAGCGCCCTCCCCCTGCTCGCCCCGGAACACCCGCGCGAGCCGCGCGCCGAGCCGCCGCATCCACGCGATCGATCGCGGGAAATCGGCGATGCCGTCGAGCCACGCTCCCGGGATCCCGCGCGCCCCCAGCGTCGCGCCCGCGAGGCCGCCGACGATCGCGCCCGTGCTGTCCGCGTCGCCCCCGAGCAGGATCACGTCCTCCACCGCGCGCCGGAAATCGCCCGGGTGCGCGAGCCAGCAGAACAGGGCCGCTGGCGCGGTGTCCACGATGAAGCCGCTCACGCCCTCATGGAGGCCGATCGCCCGGGCGAAGTCCTCCGCAGAGGCGCGCCGGCCGAGCAGCTCCGCCGCGCAGTCGAGCCGGCGGCGGAGCTCCTCGTCCTCGACGCGCTCGCGGAGCATCAAAAGGAGCTCGGCCGGATTCACCTGCTCCGGCGTGCGCACCGCCGCATACGCGGCGGCAAGGGCGATGATCCGCGCGCCCTCCTCGGCGCGCGGATCTGTGTGCGTGAGGCGGGTGGACGCGCGCACCATCGAATCGATTCGCGACGGCGTGAGCGCGAGGGCCGCGCCCAGGATCGGCGCGCGCATCGCGGCGCCGTTGCCGGCCGAGAAGACGCCGCTCCTCTCTGGAGAGAACCCGAGCCACAGCTTGAGGATCGCCCGCAAGGTGGCGTAACCGACGCCCGCCGGCAGCGAGGCGAGCCAGCCGCGGAGCTGCCACGCGAGCGCGCGCGCGAACCGCGCCGCGTCCCCCGGCGCGGCCAGGAGGGCCTGGGCCGTCATGCACGCGTGCTCGGCGTCGTCGCTGATCATCCCGCGGCCGAGCACGAAGCGGTGCTCGATCGGCGACGCGCCGAAAAGGCGGGCGGCGCGGCGGCGCGACAGGCCCTCTCTGGGCAGGCCGAGCGCGTCGCCGACCGCCGTCCCAAGGAGGACGCCGGCAAGGCGGTCCTCGCGATCGATGGGTATCGTCTCGATGGCCATGCGAGAGCGCCCTTCACGTTCCGTGCCCGGAGAGCGCAGCGGAGATCAGCGCCGCCACGCACCGTGGCCAGGCGCCTGGCCTGCCAGGATGGCAGTCCCTCGACAGGATGCTCGACACCGTGTCGCCAGAGCCGCGGTCACCCGCTCCGGAACCAGGCCCTCCACGGCGCCTTCGGCGCTCCGCGCGCGTGGCTTGCTACGCCCGCCGGCGCCGCCGCGCGAGCGCGAGGCCCGCGAGCGCGGCGAACGCAGCGGCGCCGCCGCCGCCCGGGCCCGCCGAGCCGCCGGCGCTGCACCCGGCCGCCGCCTGCGCACCGTCGGGCGCGTCGCCGGCGAGACCGGTCGCCTCTTCGAGGTCCGACAGAGCCGGCAAAGCGTCGGACCCGTGGCGCCTCAGCAGCGCCGGCTCCTCCTCCAGCGCCTCGTCGGCGATCGGCCGGACGACGACCTCCTTGTAGTCGCCCTCCAGGCCCTTCGAGCCGGCTCGCAGCGCAGCGACCGGCGGCGCTGCGGCGCCGGCCGCCTCGACCCGGAACAGCGTGTTGCCGAGCGTCACATACCAGCTCCCGTCGAACCAGCGCGCGTGGCCGAGCGCGCTGCTGATCTCCTCGGGCGGGGCGCCCGGGCGGCCGATGTAACGCTTTCCCTCGTTGAGAAACACCACCTCGCCAGAATCGCTGATGCCGTCGTGGCCGATCCGGAGCTTCTGCTGATCGAACTGGCTCGAGGTCTCGAAGGAGCTGAGCTGGTGCAGCTCGCCGTCCGGGGTCCGCAGCCACACCTGGTTCACATCGCCGTCGCTCCTCAGGAACCCGGCGTGCCCCGCGTGCAGGAGCAGCCCCGCGGGGTCGCCAGCGATCGAGTCGCCGAGCGCCACCTCTTCGCCATCCGCCGTGTACAGGAAGCTCGAGCTCGTGCTCCCGTCCGACCACCGGCCGGCGACGTTCGTCCCGTCGGTGATGGGCCGCTCCAGGTTGCCCGGGTGATCTCCGAGGGTGCCCACGAGCAGGTGGCGGATGAACGGCTCTTCGTACGTTGCGTAAAAGATGTCGCCGGAGGCCGCGATGTCGGCCTGGAACGGCGAGTCGCTGCCCGTCCGGCTCCAGATGCCCCGGCTGCGCCCGGTCGATAGCGTGTGCGCGTACGCCCCGCCCCCGTCCTCCGTGACCCACACCAGCGAGTCGCCGTTCACCGCGTCCAGCCGGCCTGAAGTGATCCTGGTCCACACGCCGTTGACCGACGTGAAGATGCGACCGTACCCGGACTGGATCGCGGCTCCCGACGGCGTGAGCGCGCCGTAGGTGGGGGTGCTCCCGGGCGGATCCTGCGGTAGCGTCGCGAGCCAGCTCACCTGCTGCGAGGCGCGGTCGAGGATGCCGAGCGGCTGGAGCTGATTCAGGAACAGGACACGATCGGCGTCGAAATCGAGGATCGCGCCCTGGACGCGATGCACCGCGACGAGCTTCGGGCTGCGCTCGATGTAGAGAGGTCCGTAGGTCGCCGAGAACGAGGTGCTGCCGGCGCTCACACCGCCGGAGATCGTGAGCGTGAGCTCTTCCCCCGATTCGAACGCCGGGAAGGGGCGTGTGAGGAGCATCAACGTCCCCGGCGGCGTGCTCGGCGTGCGGTCGACGCAAGCGCTCGCCGTCTGCGTCCGGCCTCGGACCTCCACGCAAAGGCGCTGGCACTCCTGGGTCGATGTCGCGAAACACCTCACGTCGAGCGGCACGTTCCCGGAAATGACGGTGTGCGGGCGCGGGCTCGAGAGGTAAAGAAGCGGCGTCTCCTGGGCCAGCGCAGCCGCGGCCGTGAGCGACAGGAGCGATGCGGCGGCGAAGCTGATCAGCGTACGAGAATCGCGCATGGGACCTCCAGTTGATGAACACTTGGATGCTACCCCGTGGAGCCGTGTTCATGGCATCCTCGTCAGGGGCAGCGCGCGCGGCTCCTTGGAGCAACGCGAGCGCGAACGGAAGCGGCTTCGCCCCCCCGCTCGCACGCTGTCATCAGGTCATCCCGGTCACCCGAGCGCTCGAGCCTGCCAGCTCCGATGTGCTCCGAGCACCGACGGCGAGCTCAGCGAAGCCGCCATCGCCGAGCCCGCCCCCCACCGGCTCAGCCGCGAGCGCGCACGGCCTCGAGGACAACGTGACGCGCCTGACGCACTCGGCTCGATGGTTCACCGGAATGGCCCTGTCTCGGTCCGACTGGCCATCCCGCACATGGACGGTCCCCTCGCCACGTTCGGCGGAAAACCGGAAGAGACCCACACTGGACCGACCGAGGACGCCTGCGCCTCAGGGGCAACGCGGAGCTGTGTACTCGCCGCTGGGATCGGTGTCCCAGAGCGAGCCTACGGTGAGACGGAAGCGCACTTCGGCGTTGTCGATGGAGAGGATCTCGAGCGTGCCCGGCCCGAACGACCCGCCTCCCCACGGGCAGTCGTCCGGCCGCGGAGAGTAGGGCTCGCCCGTCTCGCTCATGTGGCTATAGCTGATGAGCGCTGGATCCTCGAGATCGTAGACGCCGACCTGCTGGTAGGCGCTGGGCAGCACGATGCTCAATTGCCAGTGCCCGCCGCAGCGGAGTTGCGTGGTCGGGGAGCCGCACGAGACCCCCAGATCCGAGGCACGAAGGAAGAGGTCGTCGGGATCGAGCGCCGGGCCGTCGCCGCCGCCCGACCCGCTGCTGCCTCCGACGTCACCCTGGCTCTCCCAGTACCGGTCCCAGAGCACGTCCATCTGAGCGCGCGTCAAGGCGACGGCCGGCAACGCATCACCTGGCTCCGCGTCGCCCCCGGAGCTGCCGCTGCCCGCCGTGTCGATCGAGCCGCTCTCGACCGGCGGAGCGGCGGGGTCGTTCGAACCGCTCTCGACCGGCAGCTCGGCGGGGTCGTTCGCGCCGCCGTCGTCCGTCGCGCCTTCGATGAAGCTCACGTTACAGGCGGCCAGCAGGAGGGGCGCCAGGACAACCAGCATGGAAGCGTTCTTTGTCTTCATGGCGTCCACCACTGCATGACCAGCGCCAACGTGACGGCCAACAGAAATCACGGCAAATGGCGGTGTGACACGCAATGTGTGCCGCGGATGTGCCAGCATGCGCCTTGACGCCCTGGCATCATGCCCCCGGGTGTGCCGCCGGCTTCCTGGCGTCTCACGGCACATCGTCAACGATGAGGGCTGAGCCACCCCACGCGCCTCGATCGTCGCGGGGTCGAAGCCCGGTCGACCTCGAGCCGCCCGCCGGGCCGCGTTCACTCCAGGGCCCGCGGGTACGACGCTCTCGCCCTCGGGCATGAGCCGGCCGGCTGCGGCCCGTGAGGGCCGTGCCGCCCACGCTCGTCCCTCGCACCCCCGGCAGCGCCGGAGGTGCGAGGCGCGAGCTCACCACGACGTCAGCTGAGCTTCGATCCTGTGTTCAGTCGCCTGCTCGTAATCGTAGGCGAACCCCAGCAGCTCAGCCTCGCTCCAGCGGGGGCCGACGAAGATCAGGCTGAAGGGAGCCCCGTCGCTGTATTGACCAGCGGGCACGACCACCCCAGGCAAGCCCGCGATGTTGATCGCGGACTCCGTCGTCGCGGGATAGGTGTCCGAGCCAGACAGCTCCGGCAGCGTGTCGTAGGTCTGCGGAAACGCGAGGCCGTCCAGATCGTTCACCGTCATCACGGAGTCGAAGACGTTCACGTACTGGTCGCGCAGGGCCCAGAAGCCCGACAGATCGGGCGCGGCCTCGGGGAAGAGCAGCGAGGAGGCCAGCACGGGGAGCTTGTCGATATACCAGGACAGCGGACCGTCGACCGGATCGAACGGAGATATCCCCGTGAAGGCCGCCAGTCCGTCGATCGAGCCGACGATGGTGCCGCCGACCTTCACCCCCTTGAGGTAGCGCTGGAAGTCGTAGGCCACAGACTCCGTCCCTCGCATGTCATAGGGCTCATCGGGCAAGGCCAGATCGGCGAAGCCGCTGCCGGCGAAGGGATCTTCGACGACGATCGCGCCCTGGTCCTCCAGCTCCTCGATCGCTTGCTCGTAGAGCGCCTGCGTCTCAGGAGACAGGCCGCCGTGGCGCCACCCCGGGCCATACAGGCCGATTCGCTTTCCGCAGAGGGCGGTCTTGCTCAGCCGGCTCGTGTAGCCGCCCACGGGCAGGTGTCCATTGGAGAGGCTCGTCTTGGGGTCCTCCGGGGAGTAGCCCGCGAGGACATCCATCACCACGGCCGCGTCGCGGACAGTCCGCGCGATCGGGCCCACCACGTCCCTCGTGCTGGCGGCCAGGGGCACGACGCCGGTCGTGGGGACGAGGGCGAACGTCGGCTTGATGCCGACGAGGCTCTGCGCGGCCGCAGGGTTCTGGATCGATCCGCCCGTCTCCTCCGCGAGGCCAAGCACGGCGAAGTTGCCGGCCACCGCCGTGGCCGTACCGCTGCTGCTCGCCCCCGGCACCAGGGTCGGATCCACGGCGTTGTAGGTGGGCCCCGCCCAGCTGCTGTTCGCTCGGGTGCCGTCGTCGCTGAAGGCCGGGATGTTCGTCTTCCCGAGGATGATGGCCCCGGCGGCGATCAACCGATCGACGACGACGGAGTTCTTGATGGGCAACAGATCGACACCGCCGGCGACCTGCGCGCTGAGCGGAGCCCAGCCCGCCGTCGACGGCAAGCCGACGTGATCCATCGACTCCTTGATGACGACGGGGATCCCGGCCAGGGGGCCGAGGGCCACGCCGCTCCTCCGCTTCCTGTCGATCTCGCGCGCCTGGGCGACGGCGTTCGGGTTGAACGAGGTGAACGCGTTGTAGGAGGACTCGTACTGCGAGATCCTCGAGAGGTAGGCGTTCGTCAGAGCCTCCGCCGTGTAATGGCGCATCATGTACGCCCACTGCACCTTCGCGATCGTGAGCTCTGATACGTCGATAGCGGGAACGCCAACGGAGGTCGTCGCACCGTAGGTGGTGCTGGGAGCCCCTGCGGCAATACCAACGAAAATGGCTGCTACCAAGGCAGCGCCAGATAGAATGTTCTTGTTCACGATGGACTGCTCCCTCTCACTTCAGGACATCGACCCTATGCCGAATGAATCTCCGCCGTCGGGCGCCGATTCGGGACCTCGAGCCCAAATCACACGAGCGCAGCGGACCAGAGCTCGACGAGGCATGGAATCGTCAGGCTCCGCCCGATCAAGGCCATGGGGTGGCGCTCGTCGCTCAGGACGAATCGCCAACTCGTGACAATGACAATACCAACCAGTCCAGCGAACCCATTGATTCGCGCCATCTCGACGGTTCGTCGAGAGCCAATTCAGCTAGGATGTGCAGCGGCCTTGAGCAGGAAATTCTTCGCGGCTTTCTACCAGCCAAGCAGGTGACACAGAGACAGAAGACGCGCGCCTCGAATGCGGTTGCTCTGCTACAAAGATGAAGAATATCCGAGAGCTAGGCGCATCATACTTCATGTAAGATATAGCAAGTCGGGGTTCGGTGGCAAGTTGATGTTCGAATTTTTTGAATTGTTTGGGATTGTCGCTGCCGCCCTGGTGCTCCACGTCAGGCGGCTCTACCGGCTCTAGCCCCTCTGGCCCCTCTGGCCGCTGCTGCGCGGCTTGCTGGCACGCACCGTGCACCGCGCTCCGACGGGACGGGGCCGCGCCGGCAGCGACGGAGCAGCCTTGTGACCGGTTGTCATCGCCAGGGCGCAAATCGCTCGCGGTGCGAGCCGGAGCCGGGGGCGGGGCGGCCTCGGTCCTGTCCATCTGGCAAGGGGCGTTGCCTGTTGCCCAGCGGGCCAGCGATGCGCGGAGGGACACGCTCGTCGAGGCAGCCGCTGCCCGGGGCGGGCCCGCGTCGTTCACGGCGCATCGACCATCCGACAGTCAGCAGCGGTCTGCCCCCAGGTCGCAGAACGTTCTTTGAATCATGCAATCCGCTCTCCCTGGAAAGCGACGCCCGATCAACGGCTTACCCACCCATCGAAGGGGCCTCCTTATACATGCTCCACAGCCTGCGAGCGCTCGTCCACGTCGACCCGGCTCCGCCCCCGGCGGGGCGATGGAGCAGAGCCAGGCGCGGCGCGGCGCCGGCGCACGCCGCCCCCGCCGCGTCAGAGAGGTTGTCCCCCGATCCGAGCTGCTCACGGAGGATCAGAACACCGGTCTCGGGGAACAGCGACAGGCTTTGAGGGGACAGACGACTCAGGATCCTTCACAAGAAATCGTCCGATGGGCCATCGCCCCTGCTGGACGGACGGCGGCGGCGCTGTCCGTTGAGAAGGGGGCGACGCTCCGCACCTCCGCGCCGGTCGGCCTCGGCGGCGAGCCCTGGCGCTCGCCGTGGACTTTCACGGTCGAGGGCGCCGATACTCGAGGTGATGCAACCAGGGGAAGTGCTCGGAGACCGCTTCGAGATCGTGAGCCAGGCGTGCGCCGGCGGCATGGGGGCGGTCTTCCAAGCGATCGATCGGCGCTCGGGCGTGCTCGTGGCCATCAAAGTGTGCCTCGATGAACAGAGGACCGGCGACGAATCGCGCCTCTCTCGCGAGTCCAGGGTGCTCGCAGAGCTGTCGTGCCCAGGTATCGTGCGCTACGTCGCGCACGGGCTCGGCGCCTCGGGCGCGCCGTGGCTCGCCATGGAGTGGCTCGATGGCGAGGATCTCGAGCAGCGGCTCCAGCGCCAGGTGCTCACCGTGGACGAGGCGCTCGCGCTCGCGGTGGGCGCCGCCGCCGCGCTCGCGGCGGTCCACGCGCGCGGCATCGTCCACCGCGATCTCAAGCCGAGCAACCTGTTCCTGGTGAACGGCGACGCCGCGCGCGTGAAGCTGCTCGACTTCGGCATCGCCGGGCTCCCCGAGGCCACGCGGCTCACGCGGACAGGCGCCTTCGTCGGGACCCCCGCGTACATGGCGCCAGAGCAGGCCCGGAGCGGGCAGGACGTCGACACGCGCGCCGACGTCTTCGCGCTCGGCTGCGTGCTGTTCGAGTGCCTCACGGGCCAGCCGGCCTTCTGCGGCGCTCACCTGATGGCCGTCCTCGCGAAGATCCTCCTCGACGAGGTGCCGCGGGTGAGCTCCCTCTGCCCCGACGTCCCCCCCGCCCTCGACGCGCTCTGCGCCCGGATGCTCGCCAAGGACCCGGACGATCGCCCCCGCGACGGCGCGGAGATCGCCGCGGCGCTCGAGGCCATGGGCGTCTCGCCGCTGTCGAGCGCGCCGTCGACGCCGCGCTCGAACCCGACCCGCCAGTCCTCGCTGACCCGCAAGGAGCGGCGGGTGCTCTCGGTGGTGATGATGGGGCCGGCGCCGCGGGTCGCCGCCTGCCCGGCGAGGGCCGACTCGGAGACCCTGGTCGCTGTCGTGTCGCCGGAGCTGCGCCGGGAGATCGAGGCGCTCGGCGCGTGCCTGGAGCTCCTGGCGGACGGGTCGATCCTGGTGATCCTCCTGGGAGCAGGCGTGGCGACGGATCAGGCCACGCAGGCAGCTCGCTGCGCGCTCCTGCTCCGCGCCGCCAGCGGGGACCGTCCGGTGGTCCTCACGACCGGCCGCGTGGAGGTCACGGGCGGCCGGCCCGTCGGCGACGTGATCGACCGCGCCGTCCGGATGCTGGCGCAGCCCGCGGCGGCGCTCCCGGGCGCGCCGGCGGCTGGCCGCGGGGCGCCCATCGCGCCCATCGCCATCGACGAGGTGACCGCCGCGCTGCTCGACGCCCGCTTCGAGGTCGTCGAGACGGAGGCGGGCCTGTGGCTCCGAGGCGAGGAGCCGCTCGCCCGCGGCGCGCGCATGCTGCTCGGCAGGCCCACGGCCTGCGTCGGGCGCGACTGGGAGATGGCCACCCTCGAGGCCCTCCTCGCCGGGAGCATCGAGGAGTCGCGGGCGCGCGCCGTGCTCGTCACCGCGCCGGCGGGGATAGGCAAGTCGCGCCTCGCCTACGAGATCATCCGCCGCGTCCGGCAGCGCGACGAGCCCGTCGCGGTCTGGATCGGCCGCGGCGACCCGCTCCGCAAGGGCGCCCCGTTCGGGATGCTGCGGCAGGCCCTCCAGGGCGCGTGCGGGATCCGCGACCGAGAGCCGATCGAGGCGCGCCGGGAGAAGCTGCTCGCGCGGGTGACCGAGCGCGTCCGCGCGGCCGACGCGCAGCGCGTTGCGGAGTTCCTCGGCGAGCTCCTGGGCACGCCGTTCCCCGACGAGGACAGCGCGCCGCTCCGCGCCGCCCGCAAGGACGCCCCGCTGATGGGCGATCAGATGCGCAGGGCCTGGCTCGATTTCGCCTCCGCCGCGTGCGCCGCGCAGCCGCTCCTCCTCGTGCTGGAGGACCTGCACTGGGGCGACCTGCCCACGGTCCAGTTCATCAACGACGCGCTGCGCCGGCTCGTGGACCAGCCCCTCCTGGTGCTCGCCCTGGCGCGCCCCGAGGTGTACACGCTGTTCCCCGGGCTCTGGGCCCACAGGGATCTCCAGGAGCTGCGGCTCAAGGAGCTGAGCCCCCGGGCGGGCGCGCGGCTCGTGCGGCAGGTCCTCGGCGATAGGGTGAGCGCCGAGACCGTGACGCAGCTCGTGGCGCAGGCCGACGGCAACGCGTTTTACCTGGAGGAGCTCATCCGGGCGACCTCCGAGGGGAGCCAGGACGCGCTTCCGGAGACCGTGCTGGCGATGGTGCAATCCCGGCTGGAGCGCCTCGACAGCGCGGCGCGGCAGGTGCTGCGCGCGGCGAGCATCTTCGGGCGGGTGTTCTGGCGCGGCGCGGTGGAGGCGCTGCTCGGAGGCCCCGGCGGCGTCTCCGGGCTCGCGGATCACCTCGATCGCCTCGAGCGGCTGGAATGGATCGGCGCGCGCGACGAGGCGAGGTTCGAGGGGGAGCGGGAGCTCGTCTTCCGCCACGCGCTCGTGCGCGAGGCGGCTTACGGGATGCTCACCGACCAGGATCGCGCGCTCGGCCACCGGCTCGCCGGCGAGTGGCTCCAGCGCGCGGCCGAGCCCTCGGCCGCGGTGATCGCCGAGCACTTCGATCGGGGCGGCGAGCCGCTGCGCGCCGCCGCGTTCTACCATCAGGCCGCGGCGCAGGCGCTCGCCGCGAACGACCTCGTCGTGGTGCTCTCGTGGACCGGGCGCGCCATCGAGCTCGGGATCAGCGGCGAGGCGCGGGGCGAGGTCCTCCTGCACCGGGCCGAGGCGCACCACTGGCGCGGCGAGCTCGTCGAGGCCGCGCGCTGGGCGACCATGGCGGTGGAGGAGCTGCCCCGGCGCAGCGCGCCCTGGTACGCCGCCGTGCGCGAGGCCGCGATCGTGCTGGCCCGGCTGGGGCAGCACGATCGCCTCGCAAGCCTCAGCGGCGATCTCGCGGACGCCTGGACCGGAGAGGGCGCGACGGGCCCGCTCCTGGCGGCGTCCGCGGGGACGGCGCTCTACCTGACGATCAGCGGCCTCTACGCGCACGCCACGCCGCTCCAGGCGCTCATCGACGCCGCGGCCGAGCGCTTCTGCGACGATCCGGCCGTGAGCGGGCTCGTCCTCCGCGAGCGCGGCTGGCGCGAGCTGTACGCGGGCCGATACGGCTCGGGCCGGGCGCTGTTCGCGAGCTCGGTCGCCTCCCACGAGCGCGCGGGGAACCTGCGCCTGGCCTGCTTCTGCCGGCTCGATCTCGGCTTCCAGGAGCACCAGCTCGGCGCGTACGCCGAGGCGGAGGCCATCCTCCGCGCCGCGCTCGCGGACGCCGAGCGCATGGGCCTCGACGGCTGCATGGCGGTCGCGTGGAGCACCCTCGGCGCGCCCCTCTGCCGTCAGGGCGCGCTCGACGAGGCGCGCGAGGCCCTGAGGAAGGCCATCGCGTTCCTGGAGGCGCAGGGGGATCGCCGGCTCGCGGGCGCGTCGCGCACCTACCTCGCCGGGTGTCTGCTGCGCGCGGGCGATCTCGCCGGCGCCGAGGCCGAGGCCCGGGGCGCCGTGGCTCAGCTGGAGAGGATAGGTCCGCTCGTCGTGCTGGCGCGGGCGACGCTGGCGGCCGTGCTGCTCGCGCGCGGCGAGACCTCCGAGGCGCTCGCCGAGGCGCGCGCGGCGGTCGCGTTGCTCGATCGGCTGGGCATGGTCGAGGAGGGCGCGGCGTTCACCCGCCTTGTCCACGCCGAGGCGCTGTATGCGGCGGGCGACCTCCCGGCGGCGCGGACCGCCATCGCGCACGCCCGGACGAGGCTCCTCGACGTCGCCGCCCAGCTCGACGATGCCGCGCGGCGCGACCAGTTCCTCCAGCGCGTCGAGGAGAACGCACGCACGCTCGAGCTAGCGCGCGCGTGGGTCGACGAGGGGGGCGCCGCAGGACGACGAGGGCTCTAGCGCCGCCCCGCCCTGCGCCGCCAGGCTCGTCGGCCCGTCGAGCAGCGCTCCGACCGCCGCGAGCGCCGCGAGGAGGACGGCCGCCCCTGCCCACAGCGGGCCCGCGGCCATGTGCGGCGACGCGTAGAGGTACGCGATCGCGCCGAGCAGCGCCGCGAGGAAGAGCGCCGCGGCGAGCGCGCGCGCCCGGCCGGGGCGCGCCACGTCGTGAAGGACGTAATCCGGGTCGGTGCGCAGCGGGCCCTCGTCGGGCGAAGTCGCCGTGGACCGCCACTCCGGCGGCCGGAACCAGACGAGCAGCTTGCCGGAGAGGCGCGGCTCCGCCGCCGCCATGCGCGCGAGCCTCCGCCACGGGTCGACGTTGGCGCGCAGCGCGCTGAAGCTGGCGAGCGGCTGGACCACGCCGTACCGCGGGGGCGCCCCCTCGGCGCAGAAGGTGCCGAACAGCCGATCCCAGACGATGAGCACGCCGCCGTGGTTCCTGTCGAGATACGCGGAGTCGACGCCGTGGTGCACGCGGTGATGAGATGGCGTGTTCAGCACCCACTCCAGCGGACCGAGGCGGCCGACGAGCTGCGTGTGAATCCAGAACTGATAGAGGATGTTCAGCGTATACGTCGTGACGACCATCCCCGGCGGGAAGCCGAGCACGGCGAGCGGCCAGAAGAATGGCCAGTAGAGGGCCCGCTGAAGCCAGCTCTGGCGCAGCGCGACCGAGAGGTTGTAGTCCTCGCTCTGGTGATGGACCGCGTGCGCGGCCCACATGAAGTTCACCCGATGGCTCGCGCGGTGCGCCCAGTAGTAGCAGAAGTCGACCGCGACGAAGCAGGCCGCCCAGCTCCACGGCGCGCCCTCCGGCAGCCGCGCGAGCGCGGCGCGCTCGAACAGGAACAGATAGACGAGCACGCCGCCGCTCACGACGGAGACGATGACCTGCTGCCCGACCCCGCACGAGAGGTTGGCGAGCGCGTCGGAGAAGCGGTAGTCGGGGCGCCCGCGGCGGCGGCAGAGCCAGAGCTCGACGCCGATGAGCGCGAAGAAGGCCGGCACAGCGAACAGGATCAAGCTCGGCGACATCCCCCGTCCTCCACGGAGCCGCCGCCCGGCGGATCGGCTCACACCCGCCCAGTCTAGCCTGGAATCCCCCCGGCGCGCCCGGAGACGCACCCTGCGAAAGGCGCCACACCGGCCGACCTGTTCCCTGTTGACGCTGAACCGTTTAAGTGGTCTGCCACGAGCCACGCCGGCGCGCGAGCGACCACCCGGAGCGGAGATTTGTATCGTCGCGGAATCCGCGGGAGCTCACCGGTGCCGCCGGCGATGCCACCCCGCGACGGTGGCGCAGCAGCTCGGCAGATCCCTGCGAACCGGACGGGCGCTCCGGGCTGCAAGGCTCAGCGATCCGTGAGGAACGACACTCGAACCACATGAGGAACCGACCATGAAGAAGACCTTCTTGCTCGCTTTGGGTTTGCTCTCCCTCGCCGCATGCTCCTCCTCCGACCCGGCGGACCCCACGCCCTCCGGCGGCACGGGCGGGTCCGGCAGCACCGGCGGCGGCGGAAGCGGCGCCACCGGCGGGAGCGACGCCACAGGCGGCGGCGGAAGCGGCGCCACCGGCGGAAACGACGCCACGGGCGGCGGCGGGGACGGAACCGGCGGCGGCCAGGAGCTCGACTGCGCTCAGCAACCGGAAAAGTGCTACGTCCGCGCCGAAGGTAGTAAGCTGCGCCTCGACGGGAAACCGTACAGGTATATGGGCACGAACTTCTGGTCGGCTCCCTACATCAGCCGCGAGCGCCTGCGCACCGAGCTCGACATCCTCGAGGCCCACGGCGCCCTGAACCTCAGGATCATGGCGCTCAGCGAGGGCGACATCCCTGCGGCGCAGCAGAACGATCAGCAGTACGGCCCACAACGGATCTTTCCGGCATCATCCGACAAGCCGTGCGCCGATGCGCAGCTCGAGGCGTTCGCCGACAACCTGGTGACGGTGCTCGACGAGATGCACAGCCGCGGGATGAAGGCGGTGATGACGCTGAACGACTTCTGGCACTGGTCCGGCGGTATGCCCCAGTACATGAAGTGGGCTCACGAGCAGCCGACCCTCTCCTGCGGAGAGGACTTCAGCGCGTACCAGGTCGGCCTGACCCACCCCACGACGGGCGCTGCCCTGCTCGCGGCGGACCACCACGTGCCGTTCGCCGGCTCGATCCGGTTCCAGCAGGGCACAGGCCAGGACTGCCAGGCCGTGGCCATCGGCGAGTGGGCCATCCCTCACTCGGGCACGCTCGATCCGAACACGAACCCCTGGCCCGACCAGATGGATCTCTCGTCGCTGTTCTTCTGCAACAAGAAGGCCCAGGAGTTCTACTTCAGCCGGGCCAAGGTCCTGATCGAGAAGCTCAAGGACCATCCGGGGATCATGGCGTGGCAGCTCGGGAACGAGCCGCGATCGTTCAAGGGCTGGGGCCCGCTCTTCAAGCTCTGGGTCGAGAGGAACGCGAAGTTCATCAAGGACATCGACCCGAACCACCTCGTCTCCATCGGCTCGGAGGGCGACCTGTCCTATAACTGGGGCGACTACGCCAACAGCGATTACAAGGCGTTCCACGACGTGCCCGGCATCGATTACCTCACCTTCCACGTGTGGCCCGAGAACTGGGAGTGGTACGACCCGTCGCTGCCGATGGACAGCGCCGCCGACAAGGGGCTCCTGGCCGCCATCACCGAGAGCAACGGGTACATCGACGCGCAGCTCGCGCACGCGAGGGCGCTGAACAAGCCGATCGTCGTGGAGGAGTTCGGGCTCGCCCGGGACGACAAGTCCGAGCCGGTCTCGTCGACGGTCGCCAAGCGGAACGAGTATTACGCCTCGATGTTCGACGCCGTCGTCGAGAACCCGGAGCTCGCGGGCGTCAACTTCTGGGCCTGGGCCGGGACCGGGAGGCCGTCGGACGACGGCAACGACTACTGGCTCCTCGGCAACGACTACATCGGCGATCCGCCCCATGAGCTCCAGGGGTGGTACTCGGTGTACGATGACGACACGGAAACCCTGAATCTTATCATGAGCTACGCCGACCAGCTCAACTCGACGCAGTAGCGCCGGCGGCCATAACACAGACCCTTTCCCATTCATCTCACGCGGAGGTCACCTTGATTCGTCGCTCCACCTTTCTCATGGCGTTGTTCTCCCTCGCGTTCTCGGCCGGCTGCTCGAAGCCGGAGTCTGAAGGCGGCGCGAGCGCGAACAAGCCCGAGGCAACAGCCGCCAAGAGCGCGGAGGCCAAGGGTCCGGAGAAGAAGAAAGAGAAGCTCACGATCGGCTTCTCCATGGATACCCTCAAGGAAGAGCGGTGGCAGCGCGACCGCGACCTGTTCAAGGCGAAGGCCGAGACGCTCGGCGCCCAGGTGCTCGTGCAGTCCGCGAACGGCGACGACGCCCTCCAGAACTCGCAGGCGGAGAACCTGCTCACGCAGGGCGTCGACGTGCTCGTGGTCGTGCCCCACAACGCCAAGACGACGGCCACCATCGTCGAGTCGGCGCACAAGCAGAACGTGCCCGTCATCGCGTACGACCGGCTGATCCTCGACTCCGACGTGGACCTCTACGTGTCCTTCGACAACGTCAAGGTCGGCGAGCTCCAGGCCGAGGCGCTCGTGAAGAAGTTCCCGAAGGGGAACTACATCCTCATCGGCGGCTCCCCGACCGACAACAACGCGAAGCTCTTCCGCGAAGGGCAGATGAACATCCTGAAGCCGCTCATCGACAAGGGCGACGTCAAGACGGTGGCGGACCAGTGGGCCAAGGACTGGCAGCCGGTCGAGGGGCTCAAGATCACCGAGAACGCCCTCACCAAGAACAACAACAACGTCGCGGCGGTCGTGGCGTCGAACGACGGGCTCGCGGGCGCGGCGGTCCAGGCCCTCGGCGAGCAGAAGCTCGCCGGCAAGGTCGGCGTCTCGGGCCAGGACGCCGAGCTCGCCGCCTGCCAGCGGATCGCGGCAGGCACCCAGAGCATGACCGTCTACAAGCCGCTCAAGCTGCTCGCCGAGAAGGCCGCCGAGCTCGCCGTCAAGCTGGCGAAGAAGGAGCCCGTCGGCGAGAAGACGCAGACGGTCAACAACGGCAAGAAGGACGTCCAGAGCGTGCTCATCACGCCGGTCGCCGTGGACAAGGAAAACCTTGCCTCGACGGTGATCGCGGACGGCTTCCACAAGGTCGAGGACGTCTACAAGGACCTCCCCAAGGACCAGTGGCCGGCCAAGTAGGCCCCTAGCTGGACATCCCAGGCCCGGCGAGCGCCCCGGCCGCCGCGAGGCGGCCAGGGGAGCCGGGTCGGGTCCGCCCCTCCCCGCCTGCGCCCGTCTCGACGGCCGCGATCTTCAATGAGGCTCTTCGCCCGGAGGGCCACCGGCACACCACATCCCCTCTCGATCACGGCCCGTGGGCGGCGCATCGTCCGAGGCGACCCCGCTCCGCACGGCTGAACGCCGCGCGTCGCCGGGGCCTTGCGATCACGGCGATCCTCCGTGATCCAGGGGCTCCTCGAATCCGGAGCTTCCTGCGTGGACCGGCGCCGTGCGCCCGTCATGATGCTGCGCCCTCGCGGCGCCGCGCGAGGCGAGGAGACGCGATGTCCTCGATGAAGCGACGACGGCCACGGAAGCAAGGTCCGGCCGAGACGGGGCTCACGGCGCTCCGGCGAGGTGGCGTGGTGAATGCGGCCATGGGGGTGTGTCCGGCCGTCCCGGGCTCGGCCCCGACCCTCTCCGGCGCCGCGATCCCCAGGTACACGCGCCCGTTGCTCATCCCGCAGGTCATGCCCCTGGCCAGGGGGCTCGGCGCGGGCAACGCGGGCCGCGATGCCTACGAGATCGCCGTCCGGCAGATCGAGCAGCGCCTCCTGCCACCCGAGCTGGGTTTGCCCCCGACGACCGTCTGGAGCTACGGCTCCGTCCATCACCCGGAGACGTTCGCCTATCCAGCGTTCACCATCGAGGCGACGTACCGCAGGCCGGTGCGCGTGAAGTGGATCAACGATCTCAGGGACCCAGCGACCGGCCGCTTCCTCCCTCATTTGCTCCCCGTCGACCCCACCCTGCACTGGGCCAACCCGCCCGGCGGGGCGCAGGGCCGCGACAGCCGGCCCGCGTTCCCTGGCGACTGCCCGCCGGGACCGTACCGGGGCCCGGTGCCGATCGTCACGCACCTCCACGGGATGGCCAGGATGGGGCAAGAGAGCGACGGTTATCCCGAGGCCTGGTATCTCCCCGCGGCGACCGACATCCCCGAGGGGTACGCGGCGACCGGCACCTTCTACGACTACTACCAGCGCACGTCGCCGCTCGGGGACCTGTGGGAGCCGGGCGCGGCGGTGTTCCAGTACCCGAACGATCAGCGGGCCACGACGCTCTGGTACCACGACCACACGCTCGGCATCACCCGGCTCAACGTCTACGCGGGGCCGGCCGGCTTCTACCTGCTCCGCGGCGGGCCGGACGATCTGCCGCAGGGCGTCCTGCCCGGACCAGCCCCGCGACCGGGAGACCGCCCAGGAGCGAGGGTGTACGAGATCCCGCTCTTGATCCAGGACCGCTCCTTCAACGACGACGGGTCGCTTTTCTATCCAGCGTCGCGCGGCCTCGCCCCCGAGCTCGCGGACGTGTACATCCCGAAGGGCGATATCCCGCCGATCTGGGTCCCGGAGTTCTTCGGCGACGTCATCGTCGTCAACGGACGGCCGTGGCCCTATCTCGAGGTCGAGCAGCGGCGGTACCGCTTCCGCATCCTGAACGGCAGCGCCTCGCGGTTCCTGATCCTGAAGATGGATAACGGTCTCCCGCTCTGGCAGATCGGCTCGGACGGCGGATTCCTCCCTTCCCCTGTGGAGCGCGGAACCCTCCTGCTCGCTCCGGCCGAGCGCGCGGACGTGATCGTGGATTTCAGCGGCGTCCGCGCCGGCGCCGAGCTCGTCCTCCTCAACCTCGGTCCGGACGCGCCGTTCACCGGCGGCCCGCAGACCGCCGCCGATCCGGCGACGACAGGGCAGGTGATGCAGTTCCGCGTCGTGCCGGCGACCGGCGCGGACGCGAGCACGCCACCGCACCGGATCGAGCTGCCGCGGCTCGCCCCCCTCGGAGATGCGGCGCTCGTGCGCCAGGTGTCGCTGAACGACCTGAGCTCCGCGCTCCGGCCCGACGCCGGCCTGAGCGTGGCCGCGCTGGGCACGCTGGAGCCTCCTCCGCGCTCCCGCGCCGCGAGGCCGCTCTTCTGGCACGATCCCATCACCGAGAACCCGGCCCTGGGATCGACCGAGGTGTGGGAGATCTACAACTTCACCGTGGACGCGCACCCGATCCACGTCCACGAGGTCCACTTCGCGATCGTCGATCGCCAGCCGTTCGACGGCGCCCCGCGCCCGCCGGAGGCCGGGGAGGAGGGCCGAAAGGACACCGTCGTCGCGCTGCCGTTCGAGATCACGCGCATCAAGATGGTGTTCGAGAGCCCTGGCCGGTTCGTGTGGCACTGCCACATCCTCGAGCATGAAGACAACGAGATGATGCGGCCTTACCAGATCGGCTCGACGCCGGACGACATCCCGGGACGGTAGCCGCGCCGCGCGCCCCGCCGATCCACGCTCCCTCTCAAGAACAAGCGAGGACGCAAGCCGCGCGCACGGCGCGTCGCCCAGGACGGGCCCAGATCCATGCCGGTACGCGCGCCTCGCGGGAGGGCTGGTAATTCCGGAGCACCTGTCGTGATCGTGCGCGACGACGAATCCGGAGCTTCCTGGATTGCTCGAATCTCTTCGCCCGTCATGATGCCCCGCGCTCACGGCGCTGGCTGCGATCCAGGGAGATGGGGTGTCCTCCATGAAACGACGAGAGCTCCTGAAACATGGTTTGGCCGCGACAGGCGGGCTCCTGGTGCTCCGGCGCGGCGTTCTGGCGAGGGCGTCCCTCGACACGTGCACGGTCCTCCCGCCCGAGGAACCGACCCTCGCCGGCACCGTCATCGCCCAGTACCAGTACCGCCGCCCGCTGCTCGTGCCGCCCGTCATGCCCAAGGCCGGCAGGCGCCACGACGCCTGCGCCCGATTCGACTACTACGAGATCGCCGTCCGGCAGTTCGAGCAACAGGTCCTGCCGCCCGAGCTGGGCCTGTCGCCGACGAAGGTGTGGGGCTACGGCTCGATTCACCACCCGGAGACGTTCAGCTACCCCGCGTTCACCATCGAAGCGAGGTACCGAAGGCCGGTGCGCGTGAAGTGGATCAACGAGCTCAAGGACCCGGCCACCGGCCGCTTCCTCCCTCACCTGCTCCCGGTCGACCCCACCCTCCACTGGGCCAACCCGCCCGGCGGCGTGGAAGGCCGCGACAGCCGGCCCACGTTCCCTGGCGATTGCCCGCCCGGCCCCTACCCGGGCCCGGTGCCGATCGTCACGCACCTCCATGGGATGGCCGGGGTGGCGCAGGAGAGCGACGGCTACCCGGAAGCCTGGTTCCTCCCCGCGGCGAGCGACATCCCCGAGGGATATGCGGAGACCGGCACCTTCTACGACTATTACCAGGGCACGTCGCCGCTCGGGGACCTGTGGGAGCGGGGCGCGGCCGTGTTCGAGTACCCGAACGACCAGCGGGCCGCGACGCTCTGGTACCACGACCACACGCTCGGCATCACCCGGCTCAACGTCTATGCGGGGCCGGCCGGCTTCTACCTGCTCCGCGGCGGCCCAGGCGATCTCCCGCCCGGCGTGCTCCCCGGCTCCGCGCCGCCGCCGGGCCACAACCATGGATGCGGGCCGTACGAGATCCCGATCGTGATCCAGGACCGCTCCTTCAACGACGATGGGTCGCTCTTCTACCCGAAGACACGCGGGCTCCCCCCCGAGCTCGCGAACCTGTACGTCCCGAATGGCCCCTTCCCGCCGATCTGGGTCCCGGAGTTCTTCGGCGAGGTCATCGTCGTCAACGGCCGGCCGTGGCCTTACCTCGAGGTCGAGCAGCGGCGTTACCGCTTCCGCATCTTGAACGGCAGCGACTCGCGGTTCTTGATCCTGAAGATGGATGATGGTCGCTCGTTCTGGCAGATAGGCTCGGACAGCGGGTTCCTCCCCCGCCCGGTGGAGCGAGCTACCCTGTTGCTCGCCCCTGCCGAGCGCGCGGACGTGATCGTGGATTTCAGCGATGCCCGCGCGGGCACCGAGATCATCCTCCTCAACCGCGGTCCGGACGTGCCCTTCAACGGCGGCGCGCAGCCCCCGGCCGACCCGGCGACGACAGGACAGGTGATGCAGTTCCGCGTCGTGCGGGCGACGGGCAGGGACACGAGCACGCCCCCTTCTCGGCTCAGGCTACCGCGGTTCGAGCCGCTCGGAGACGAGGACGCGGTGCGGCGGGTGTCCCTCAACGAGCTGAGCCTCGCGAGCGCCCCCGAGGCCGGCCCGCTCGCGGTCGTGCTGGGCACGTTCTCGCCGCCGGGCTCCAACACGCCGAAGGCGCTCTTCTGGGACGATCCCATCACGGAGAACCCGGCCCCTGGATCGACCGAGATCTGGGAGATCTACAACTTCACCATGGATGCGCACCCGATCCACATCCACGAGGTCCTGTTCCAGGTCGTCGAACGCCAGCCGTTCGCCACCCCGCCGCTCCCGCAGCCCCCGCCGCGTCCGCCCGAGGCGGGCGAGGAGGGCTTCAAGGACACCGTCGTCGCGCTGCCGCTCGAGATCACGCGCATCAAAGCGAAGTTCGAGAAGCCTGGCCGGTTCGTGTGGCACTGCCACATCCTCGAGCATGAAGACAACGAGATGATGCGGCCTTACCAGATCGGCCACCCGCCGCCCGGGATCCCGACTCGCTGATCCCGCCCCGCCTCACGCCGCGCGACGTCGCGCGGCCCCGCGCACGCCTCGCGCGGCGGCGCAGGTCCTGCGAGCGCCCGGCCGGTCCCGGTGCCGTGCCCGCGCTCATCAGCCCGCCGCAGGCCCCGCGAGCTCCAGGATCCGACCGCTCCCCGAGGTGCTGCCGGAGCAGGCTCGTCAGCTATGCGGTCTGCTTCTTGCTGCGCGCAGGGGCACGCGAGCACGTCGCCACATCCGAGGAGACCATGAGCGCCCCGTCGGTCCTGCCTGAATCCGATCCCGCACGCCCGGTCCGCCAGCTCATCGATGCAGCGTGTCCCGAGGCGCGCGTCGAGGAGATCACCCCCCTCGGACCCGACGACCGCTCGGGCCACGACCAGACCGAGAAGGCCGCCGGCTACGGCGTACCCCGCCGGATCACGGTGGTGAGGCCCGATGGCTCCCGGCAGAAGCTGGTCCTGCACACGTCGACCGCGGACGCGTTCGGCCACGACAGGCGCGCGGATCGCGCGGCGGAGGCGCTGCTCGCCTTCGACACCTTCGGATCGATCCCGGCGCATGTCGAGGTCGTGGACGTCGGCTCGCTGACGCGCGACGGTCGCTTCCTGTCCCTGCGGGATGCGGGCGAGTTCTATCTCCTGACCACGTACGCGGAGGGAGACGTCTACGCCGCGGATCTGCGCCGGATCGCGAAGGAGCGGCGCGCGGGCCCCGAGGATCTCGCGCGCTGCGAGGCGCTCGCCAGGTACCTCATCGCCCTCCACGGCGCGAAGGGCGCGCAGCCAGGCAGCTACCGCCGCGCGGTGCGCGATCTGGTGGGCCACGGTGAAGGCATCTTCGGCATCATCGACGGCTATCCGGACGACGTGCCCGGCGCGCCGCCCGAGCGGCTCCAGGCGATCGAGCGGCGCTGCGTGGCGTGGCGATGGAAGCTCCGCGGCCGAGATCAGCGGCTGGCCCGCACGCACGGCGATTTCCACCCGTTCAACATCGTGTTCGACGAGGCGTCGCGGCTCACGCTGCTCGACACGAGCCGCGGGTCCCAGGGCGATCCCGCGGACGACGTCACCTGCCTCGCCCTCAATTACGTCTTCTTCGCGCTGGACGCGCCCGGCGCGTGGGAGGGCGGCCTCCGCGCGCTGTGGCGGCGGCTCTGGGAGGTCTACCTCGGCTGGAGCGGCGCCGCGGGGCTGCTCGACGTGGCGGCGCCGTTCCTCGCGTGGCGCGCGCTCGTGCTGGCCAACCCCGGGTGGTACCCCGCGGTCACGGCGCGGGCGAGGGACACGCTGCTCTCCTTCGTGGAGCGCGCCCTCGACGCCCCGCGCTTCGATCCGGACGACGCCGAGAGGCTCTTCGCGTGAGCGGCGGGGTCGTCTGGATCACGGGGCTCCCGTCGTCGGGCAAATCCACGCTGGCCGCGCGGGCGCACCGGGCGCTGCTCGGCGAGGGCCGCGCGAGCTGCGTCCTCGACGGGGACGAGGTGCGCGACGCCCTGGTCCCGCGGCCCGGCTACGACCCGCGCGCTCGCGACGATTTCTACGAGACGCTCGCGCGCCTCGCGGCGCTGCTCGCGCGCCAGGGGTTGATCGTGATCGTGGCGGCGACGGCGCACCGCCGCGCCTACCGGGAGCGCGCCCGCGCGCTCGCGCCGCGGCTCATCGAGGTCTACGTGGACGTCGCGGCGGCGACCTGCAGGGAGCGCGACCCGAAGGGGCTCTACCACGCGGCCGGCGCCGGGGAGCTCGGCGCGCTCCCGGGCGCGGGCGTCGACTACGAGGCGCCGCTCGCGCCGGAGCTCGTCGCGCGCGGCGGCGAGGACGAGGCGGCGCTCGCGGCGCTGATCGAGCGCGCGCGATCCTGGTCCGCCTCGGCGGGAGCGGGGCCGTGATAGACACGGTCGCCGTGCCCGCGCAGGAGACGCTCTTCGACGAGATCAAGCGGTACGTCCGCTTCAGCGAGCAGGACGAGCGCTGGCTCGCCGCGCTCCGCGCGCACGCGGAGCCGCACTTCCCCCGCATCGCCGACGAGTTCTACGATCGCATCCGCGAGCACGAGGGCGCGCACGACGTCTTCACCGGCGAGGACCAGGTGGAGCGGCTCAAGCGATCGCTCGTCCGCTGGATGACGCGCATCTGCACGGGGCCCTACGACGGCGCGTACTTCGACGAGAGCGCGAAGATCGGGCGGATCCACGTCCGGGTGGGCCTCCCCCAGCGGTACATGTTCACGGCGATGACGCTCATCCGGCTCGCGTTCGACGAGATCGCCGAGAGCGCGCTCGGCGCGGAGGTGATCCCGGTCAGGGCGGCGGTGAGCAAGGTGCTCGATCTCGAGCTCGCCATCATGCTCGAGACGTACCGCGACGACTTCCTCGCGCGCGCGCAGCGCGCCGAGCGCCTGGACCGCGAGGAGGTCGGCCGCACGCTCGCGCGCACGGAGCACCGGTACAAGAGCGCGGTCGAGCTGGCCCGCGTCCTCGTGGTGGGCCTCGACGCGCACGCGATCGTGCGGCTCTTCAACCGGGAAGCCGAACGGATCACGGGGCTCGGGCGCGAGGACATCCTCGGGATGCCGTTCGCCGAGGCGCTCCTCCCCGAGGAGATCCGCGCGGATCACGGCGCGCTCGTGGAGGACGTCGCCGCGGGCCGCCGCGCCAGCGTCGATCTGCTGGAGAGCATCGTCCGCACGCGCGCCGGCAAGATCCGCGAGGTGCGCTGGCAGCTCGCGTACGCCCCTTCCGCGGCCGACGACGAGGTGGTGCTGTTCGCGATCGGGCAGGACACGACCGACGAGAACGCGCTCGCCGCGCGCGTGCGCCAGAGCGAGAAGCTCGCCGCCGTGGGGACCCTCGCGGCCGGCCTCGCGCACGAGATCAGGAACCCGCTGAACGGCGCGCAGCTCCACGTGACCTTCCTCGAGCGGGGGCTCGCGCGCGCCGGCCTGAAAGATCCGGACACGCAGGAGGCGATCCATGTCGTCCGCGACGAGATCCGCCGCCTGTCCGCGCTCGTCAGCGAGTTCCTGGACTTCGCCCGGCCGCAGCCGCTGTACCTCCGGCCGACGCCCGTCGTCCCGCTCTGCGAGCGGGCGGCGCGCGTCGCGGCATCGTCGGACGGCGCCGGCGCGCAGGCCGTCGTGAAGGTGGATCTGCCCTCGACCGACGTCGTGCTCGACCTCGATCCCGCGAAGATCGAGCAGGTCCTGCTGAACCTGCTCCGCAACGCGATCGAGGCGGCGGACGCGGCCGGAGGCGGCACGGTCACCCTCCGCGCGCGGCGGCAGCCGCGCCACGCCGTCCTCGAGGTGGAGGACGACGGCCCCGGGATCGCGAGCCCGGACGCGCCGATCTTCGATCCGTTCTTCTCGACGAAGCCGAACGGCACCGGGCTCGGGCTGGCGATCGCCCACCGCATCGTCACCGATCACGAGGGGACCATCGAGTTCCAGAGCCGCCCGGGGAAGACGCTGTTCCGCGTGACGCTGCCGCTGCGCCGCTCCGGCTGACCTCCGCCGCTCTGCTCGGCGCGCGCGGCCCGCCGCCCTCACGGGCTGGCACGCAACTTGGTAGAGATCCGGGCGTGGAACCGCGCAACACCGAACAGCCGCTGATCCTGCTCGTGGACGACGACGCTCGGAGCGCTCGCCTCCTCGAGCGTCTGCTCGAAGAGGACGGCTTCCGGGTGGAGCTGGCCACCGACGGCGCGCTCGCCATCGCGCGGCTGGCCCGCCATCCGATCCCGGACATCCTGGTGACCGATTTCCGGATGCCCCACGCCGACGGCATCGCGGTCGCGCGCTACGCGAGGTCGCTCCGGCCGGCGCTCCCGCTGTTCTTGCTCACCGGGTATCCTGAGCTCGTGGCGCGGCTCGGGCGGGGGCTCGATCCCGCGGCGGTGGTGCACACCAAGCCGGTCGACTACATGGCCCTGAGCGCCGAGCTCCGCGCCAGCGTCGACGCGGCGCTGACCGGCTCCGCGCAGCCGAGCTCCCCCTCCCCTTCCCCGGCCTGAACAGGGGGGCGCGCCCGACGCTGCGAACGGCTTGCGTCCGCGTGCAACGGCTGCGGCCCGGGCCCGTGTACAGTGCTCGCGGCGCGCGTCGCCCCGCCCGCGGCGCGGCCCCTCCCGCCGGCGTCCTCGGGACGCGCGCGGCCGCGCCGCGGCCGAACGAGGGTCGCGGCGCCTCGCGGACACAGTATCTTCGGAAGGAACGATATGAACGCTGAGAAGAAGCAGAGCTCGAGGGTGCTCGTCGTGGACGACGAGGCGAGCGCGCGCTCGGGGCTGGAGAAGCTCTTGCGCCAGGAGGGTTATACCGTCGACGCGGCGGCGGACGGCGTCGAGGCGGTCGAGGTCGCGGCGGAGCGGCCGCCGGACGTCGTCATCACGGATCTGAAGATGCCGAGGATGGATGGGGTGGCGCTGCTCGGGAAGCTGCGCGAGCAGGATCCGGCGCTGCCGGTGATCGTCGTCACCGCGTTCGGGGACGTGACCTCGGCGGTGCTGGCGATGCGGGCGGGGGCCGAGGATTACCTGACGAAGCCGGTCGACTTCGACGCGCTCCTCCTCACGCTGGAGCGCGCCCTCGAGCGGAGCGCGCTCCGGGTCGAGGCGGAGAACCTCCGACGGCAGCTGCGAGAGCGCCAGGGCGAGGGCGTGGAGGGGCTCATCGGGACGAGCCCGGCGATGCAGAAGGTCTACCGGATGGCCCGGCAGGTGGCGGGCGCGCGGGCGACGGTGCTCATCACCGGCGAGAGCGGCACGGGCAAGGGCGAGCTCGCGCGCGCGATCCACGCGAAGGGCCCGCGCGCCAAGGGGCCCTTCGTGACCCTGCACTGCGCGGCGCTCGCGGAGTCCCTGCTCGAGAGCGAGCTGTTCGGCCACGAGCGCGGCGCGTTCACCGGCGCCGACAAGCGGCGCATCGGGCGCTTCGAGCAGGCGCACGGCGGGACGCTCTTCCTCGACGAGGTCGGCGAGATCGCCCCCTCGACGCAGGTGAAGCTGCTCCGCGTCCTCCAGGAGAGGACGTTCGAGCGCGTCGGCGGGAACGACTCCGTGACGGTCGACGTGCGGCTCATCGCGGCCACGAACCGCGATCTCGCGGCCGCGGTGCAGGAGGGCCGCTTCCGGGAGGACCTCTACTACCGGCTCAACGTCGTCCACATCGACATGCCGCCGCTGCGCATCCGCGACACCGACGTGCTGCTCCTGGCGAATCACTTCCTGCGCCGGTTCGCGTCGGAGAACCACCGCAAGATCGAGGGGTTCACCGACGAGGCCCGGGCGAAGCTCATCGCGCACCGGTGGCCGGGGAACGTGCGGGAGCTAGAGAACGCGATCGAGCGGGCGGTCGTCCTGTGCGATGACGCGCGCATCGACGCGGAGCACCTCCCCATCGACGCGGCGCCCGTCGCCAAGGGGGCCCTGCGGATCCCGGGCGCCACCATGGCTGAGATAGAGCGTTATGCCATCCTGTCGACGCTCGAGGCGACGAACGGCTCGACGACGCGCGCGGCCGAGCTCCTGGACATCAGCATACGCACCATCCAGTACCGCCTGCACGAATACGGCCTGACGGCGAAGTCCAAGCGCCCCCCGGCGGCGGAGTAGAGCGGCCTCCGCCCAGCTCTGCACCATGCAGAGCAGAGCGGACGGTCACCCGCACAGGAGACGGGCCCAGATCGGCGTTTTCGGCGCGCAAGCGCACTCCGGTGCGCTGAGCACCGAAAACGCCGAGGTGGGCCCGTATCCGAAGCGGGTGACCGTCCGCTCAGACCACGTCGTGCATCCAGCCGTGGCGATCGGGGGCGAGGCCGTGCTGGATGTCGAGCAGCGCGTCGCGGAAGCGCGCCGCCACGGGGCCCGTCTCGTTGTCGTGGATGGAGAAGGTCCCCTCGCGGGACTTCACGGCGCCGATGGGCGTGATGACCGCGGCGGTGCCGCACGCGAACGCCTCGGTCATGCGGCCCTCGCGCACCGCCGCGCGCCACTCGTCGAAGGTGACCCTGCGCTCCTCCGCGGCATAACCGAAATCCCGGGCGAGCTGGATGATGCTGTCGCGGGTGATGCCCGGCAGGAGCGTGCCTGTCAGCTCGGGGGTCACGATCACGGGGCGCCCCCGCTCCTCGTAGACGAAGAAGATGTTCATTCCCCCCATCTCCTCGACGACGCTGCGCTGGACGGCATCGAGCCAGACCACCTGCGCGCAGCCCTCGGCCGCGGCGTTCATCTGCGCGAGCAGGCTCGCGGCGTAGTTGCCCGCAAACTTGGCTGCGCCCGTGCCGCCCGGCGCTGCCCGGACGAAATCCTCCGAGATCCACACCGTCACCGGCTTCACGCCCTGAGGGAAATACGCGCCTGCAGGCGACGCGATCACCAGGAAATCGTAGTCGCGCGACGCCCTCACCCCGAGCGCCACCTCGGTGGCGAACATCAGCGGTCGGACATACAGGCTCTCGCCGACCGGCGAGGGGACCCATGCGCGATCCTGGCGGATCAGGGCGTCGACCGCGCCGACGAACAGGTCCACCGGCATCTCCGGCATCGCCAGCCGGCGGGCAGAGCTATTGAAGCGGCGCGCGTTCGCCTCCGGCCGGAACGTCTTGATGCGCCCGTCCGGCTGCCGATAGGCCTTGAAGCCCTCGAAGATCGCCTGACCGTAATGCAGCACCATCGCCGCGGGATCGAGCGTGATCGGCGCGTACGGCCTGAGCTGCCCGCGGAGCCAGCCCCTGTCCGCCGCGTACGGGATCACGACCATGTGCTCCGTGAACACGCGCCCGAAGCCAGGGTTCTGCATGCGCTGCGCGCGCTCCGCGTCGCCGAGGGGATGCGGCGTGGCTAGGATCTCGAGATCGACCTTCGTGGCAGGCGCGCTTTCAGTGCTCATCGTGCTCGACTTCCGCGGCGGACAGCGGTCGACCCGGCTCGGGTGGGCCGATGCGCGTCATCGTCGCGCGGCATTTTTCGAAAGAATTCTGGCGGGATGCAAGCACTTTCTCGCGAGAAAGCACCACGGCGACGCGCATAAGCGGGCGCGCGAGCGGGCGGCGCGTCACGACCGCAAAAAGGGATTTCTGTCGCGCTCCTCGCCGATCGTGGTGGAGGGGCCGTGTCCGGTGACGACCCGGGTCGATGGATCGAGCGTGAGCAGCTTGCCCCGGATGGATGAGACGATCGCCCGCGAGTCGCCTCCCCACAGATCGGTCCGGCCGATGCTGCGCCGGAACAGGGTGTCCCCCGTGAACGCGACGGCGCCCGTCTCCGCGATCACGAGGAACGAGACGCTGCCCGGCGTGTGCCCCGGCGTGTGGAGCACGTGCAGATCGAGCCCGCCCGCCTTCACGACCGCGCCGTCGTTCAGGTCGCCGTCGACCTCGCACCGCTCCGGCAGCGCAATGCCGAGCATCGCCGCCTGGACGGGGAGCATGTCGTAGAGGAAGCGATCGGCCTCGTGGATGCGGGCCGCGGCGCCGGACCAGCGCTGGAGTGGCGCCGTGGCGCCCACGTGATCGATATGGGTGTGCGTGTGCACGATGGCCGCGACCTTCGCCCCGGCCTGCTCGACGCGCGCGCGGATCTTGTCGAAATCGCCCCCGGGGTCGATGACCACGGCGCCCTTGCTCACAGGGTCGACGAGGATCGAGCAGTTGCACCCCAGCGGACCTACGGAGAACGTCTCGAGCAGCACAGGGCGAGCTTGTAGCACGCTGCGCCCCGACCTCCACGCGCGACATCGTCGGCGAAGGCGGCGCCGAGAGCCCCGATCGACCACCGCCCGGAGCGCGCGGCGTCGCGGCGCGGATGGACGCGCCGAGAGCTCGCATCCTCGGGACCTCGGATGCTCGATCCCGCGCGCGCTGGCCGCCCGCGGCCGCTACTTCGGGGCGCTCACGATGGTGCCGTTCGTGCCGAGTCCGTTGGTCCAGTAGACGCGGGTCGCGTCGAGAGCGATGCCATAGGGCGACGGCTCCCCGGCCGCCAGGGCCCCGATGATGCCGTTCGGCAGCATCCTCATGACGTTCGGTGACGTGGGATCTGCCCAGTAAACGCCCGTCGCGTCGGCGGCGATGCCCCTCGGGTTCCCCTGCCCGCGCGCGATCACCGTGGGCTCTCCGCCGGTCTTGGCCACGCGCATCACGTTGCCGGTCCTGCTGGTCGTCCAGTAGACGTACGTCGCGTCGACGGCGATCTCGCGCACCTGGCCTTGATCGGCCGCCAGCGTGGTGAACGGGCCTTGGCCCGTGGAGTCCTTGGGAGCGGACATCACCATGCCGCGCTCGTCGCGCACGGTCCAGTAGACGCGCGTCTCGTCGACCGCGAGGGCGTGGGTCGTCCCGCCCCCGTCCGAGATGACGGTGAACGGCCCGTTGCCGTTCGAGTCCTTCGGCGCGCGGACCACGGAGCCGCCGCCCTCGCGGTTCGTCCAGTAAACGAACTCCTCGTCGATCGCCACGCCGAACGGCGCGGCCTGCCCTGCGGCGATCGCCACCGGCGCCTCCTCGCCGCCGACCCGCGCCCTCATCACCCGGCCGTCGTTCTCGCCGGCCACGCCTTGGTTGGCCCAGAAGACGTGGGTGGCGTCGGCCTTGATATCGGCCGGCTGGACCTGCCCGGTAGCGATGTTGATCGCGACAGCTTCGCCCTGCGTCCACTGCCTGACCACGCCCTGCTCCCCGTTGGTCCAGAACACGACGCCGTTCGCGACAGCGAGGTACAGCGGATCCTGCTGGCCCGAGATGTGGATCGAGGTGCGGATGCACGCACCGTCGCGGCAGGTGCCATCGCACTCGACGGGGCAGGTGCCGCAATGGAGGGCGTCGTTGGTCACGTTGACCTCACAGCTGTTCTCGGCATCCGCGTCGCAATCGACGTAAACGTCCCCGCAGACCGGCGGCTCGTCGACGATGGGCCCCACGCCCCCGCTACCGCCGCTCCCCGCGGTCGCTCCTCCCACGCCCGGCTCGCCCCCGGTGCCCTGGCCGCCCACGCCCGCCGCGCCCCCATCGCCCGGCGCGCCGCCCTCGCCTCCTCCCGCGGAAGCCGTGCTCCCTGGACCGGACCCACCGGAAGCGAAGAGGTTCGACGCCTCAGGCGTGGAGCAAGCTGCTACGGCGAGTCCGGAAACGAGCCCGAGGAGAACGGTGCGACGCATTGTGCTGTGCATGGAAACCTCCACCCATATAGGCTACACGAGCCTGTCGAAAAAACGCATCTGTGAACTTGATGTGTTTTCAAACCTAATTCGTCCGCGCACGACCGGGCACGCCTCGTGCGGATCCGGAGGAGGATGACGGCGATGCGGCGGGCGAAGGCGCTCGTGGCAGGACAGCAGGCTCGACCCCGGCGCTCGTTCGGCCGCCCCGCGGGCGCGCGCGGCTGGAGCTCCGGCGATGTCGCTGGATCTACCGACAAGTGGTCGCGCTCCGCCGTCGACGGGCGAGCGCCGCCCGGCGCGCAACGGGCTCTCGCCACGTCCGGGGCGCGCGCGACTCCGCATCTCGTGCGGCCGGCGCTCGCCCATCGCGCGGCCGCGCGGCCGTGAGGCACAGGTGATGAGCCGTCTCCGCGCGCCCCGGCCGGAGACACGATGAGGCCGCGCCATCAGAGCAGGAGACGGCGCAGCCAGGCGACTCACGATCACGGCGCAGCGGTGGAATCTCGAGAGAGCGCGCGGCCGCGGCGGCGAGCGCGATCTCCCGAGGGCCCCTCGGGAGGCCTGGCTCACGCGTGCTCCGTGAGCTCCAGCTTCAGCGCCGCCCGCCCGCTCCCGAGCGCGCATCGTCCCCGCGCCCAACCGGGAAGATGGCGCTGGGCGCGGAGGGGCGCTACCCTCCGGACGCCGCGTGTGTGAGCATACGATGTCATCCAGGGTGGATCCGCTGTTCCGCCGCGTGGCGCGAGGTCACGGGGGAGCGCGCGGCGCGGCTGTGCGTGCCCTGCGCTGCGGCCTCTTCGACGCCGCGCGCGGGGCTCGGCCTGGAGGCGCGGCCGCATGAGCGAGTCCGTGTTCATCGCGGGAGGCCAGGCGAGCTCCGCGGCGCGAGAGCGCGCGATGACGCTCGTCGGGCGCACGCTCGTCCACCGCTATCGCCTCGAGGAGCTCGTCGCGATGGGCGGCATCGCCGCCGTCTTCAGGGCAAAGAAGCTCGCGACCGGCGAGGACGTGGCCGTCAAGGTGCTCCACCCGGACGCCGAGGAGCTGCCGGAGCTCATCGAGCGCTTCGAGCGGGAGGCGCTCGCCGGTCGCCACATCTTCCACCCGAACGTCGCGGCGGTCTACGAGATCAACCAGCTCGAAGACGGCGCGTGGTTCATGGTGATGGAGTTCATCCGCGGCACCACGCTGCGGAAGCTCATCGACCAGGGCCCCGTCCGGCCGGCGCGCGCGGCGAACATCGCGCGCCAGCTCGCGAGCGCGCTCAACGCGGCGCACGACTTCGGGATCGTGCACAGGGACGTGAAGCCGCTCAACGTCATGGTCCTCGACGGGCCGGAGGAGCGCGTCCTGCTCATCGACTTTGGCCTCGCCAAGGTGCCGATCGAGCAGTTCTCCATCACCGACGACGGCTCGCGCCGCTCGCTCACGAACGCCGGGGTGCTGCTCGGCACGGTGGCGTACATGGCGCCCGAGGCGGCGCTCGGCATGCGCTCCGTCGACCGGCGGGCCGACCTCTACGCGCTCGGGGTCATCCTCTACGAGATGCTCGCGGGCAAGCACCCCTTCACGGCGGTCGAGCCGTCGGCGCTGTTCGCGCAGCACCGGTCGGCCGTGCCGCCGCCGATCGCCGAGCGCTCCCCGGGCGTCGTCGTCCCGCCCGCGCTGGAGGCGGTCGTGATGCGCCTGCTCGCCAAGGATCCGGACGACCGCTTCCCCCACGCGCGCGCCGTGCTCGTGGCGCTCGACGCCGCCCTCCAGAAGATGAGCGCGCCGGACAGCGGCATCGCCATCGCCGCCCCGGCCAGCCTCCGGGCCGCGGCCAGCTTCATCGAGCGGCGGACCTCGCGGGCCGTGATCGCCGGCGCGGGCATCCTGTTCTTCGCGATCGGGAGCGTGATCGCCTGGCTGCTCGCGTCGCGCTGAGCGCGCGCGGCGTCGTCGTCGCGCGCCCGGCATCGTCGCGCGCGTCCGGCGTCGTCGCGCGACCGGCGTCATCGCGCGCTCAGCGGCGCCCGGCCTGCTCGCAGGTTCCCACGGAGAGCCCTGCGAGCGCGGTGTGATCGACGCACCGCTCGCCGCCCGGGCACGGCGCGCCGCGCTCGCCGCGCGGATCGCAGAGCGCTCTGCAGGTGTTCGAGGGGTCGCAGACGCTGCCGGGCGCGCACGCAAACGACGCGTCGCACGGCTGCCCGTCCGAGCCCGCGCCCGCGTTCCAGCACGACGTCGAGCCGTTGCCCCAGAACACGCAGGCAGCGCCGTTGGCGCAATCCTGCGCGAAGAGATCGCAGCCGTCGCCGTCGATGCAGGCCCCCCCCGTGAACGAGCCGCTGTCGAGGAAGCACGCGCTCCCGGGCGCGCAGTCCGAGGCGGCGCGGCAGGTCGCGGCGCAGACCTGGGCCGGGTTGCACGACTGCGCCGGCGCGCACTCCGACGCGGCGAGGCACGCCTCGCCGGGGCCGGCGCCCGTCCTGGGCTCCCGCGCGAGGCTGGTCTTGCGCGGCAACGCGAGCGCCTCGCGATCGAGGAGGACGCCCGACTTGTAGACGCGCGACACGCGCTCGAGCGCGCGGACGTCGGCGAGCGGATCGCCGTCGACCACGAGCACGTCCGCGAGCGCCCCTCGCTCGATGCGCCCGAGATCGGGCCGCCCGAGCACGTCCGCGGCGCGGCGCGTGGCGGCGGCGAGCGCCTCGAGCGGCGGCATCCCGACCTCGACGAGGAGCGCGACCTCGCGGCGCAGGCTCAGCCCGTGAAAGACGCCCGGGTTGCCGGCGTCGGTGCCGGCGGCGATGGTGACGCCGGCCTGGTAGCAGGTGACGAGGTTCGCGATCGCATGGTCGCGCCGCCGCTCCACGAGCTCCAGGAAATGCGCCGTCCTGAGCTCCGCGAGCAAGGAGGGATCGCGCAGGGCCGCGATCACGCCGATCGGCACGTCGTCGACGAGGGCGGGGTCGTCGAGCTCGGTCAGCGCTCCGTGGGCCGTGCGGTACAGGCCATCCGCCACCGCGAGCGTGGGGACGACGACGGCCCCGGCAGCGGCCATCCTCCGCGCGAGCTCCGGTGAGATTCGGTCCTCGTCCGGGATGTGCGCGAAGAGCGTCACGCCGCCGTCGAGCGCGGCCTCGACGTCCGCGGCCGCCGTCGCGTGGGCGATCACCCGGACGTGCGCGGCCGCGGCGGCCGCCTGGATCGCCGCCACGGACGGGCGCGTCAGGCGCGGGAGCTGCATCGATCCGCCCGCCTCGATCACGATCTTGATGAAATCGGGCGCCCTCGGGAGGAGCGCCTCGAAGGCCCCATCGACGTCGGCGGGCGAGTCGATGAAGACGCAGTAGTCGCCGGGCGGGCTGCCCTGATAGCAGGGATGCCCTCCGGTCGGCGTGAGCAGCGGCCCGGCGGCGAAGAGCTGCGGCGCGAGGATGTCGCCGGCGTCGATGCGCGCTCGCTGCTCGAAGATGACGTGCTGGGATGAGCCGAGGTCGAGGTACGAGGTCACGCCCGCGCGGAGCATCGCCTTCGTGTGGTCCTCGAGGTGGAGGTCGGCGTCGGAGTACGCATAGGGCCCGGCGACGCTCAGCGAGTGGACGTGGAGATCGATGAGCCCTGGGAGGACCGTCTTGCCGGCGACGTCAACGACCTCACCGCCCCCGGCCTCGACGCCGGGCTCTGCGTCGCCGAAGGCGACCTGCTTCACCCTGTCGCCCTCGATCACGACCGTCGCCCTGGCCGCGCGCGTGCCGTCGAACACCATGCCTCCCCTCAGCACGGTGCAGCCCGCACACCCCACGTCGGACGCGCTGGGCGTCGAGGGGCGCTCCGCGACGCCGCAGCCTGCGAGCCAGTGTGACGCGGCGACGACAGACAAAGCGAGGCGACCCATCGCCGATCCGAGCGAAGTACGACGCATGACACTCCGTTGTTGATGGGCGCCTCTGGCACCCGAGGAGAGGCGGACCGGGTACCGGAGGCAGCGACGAAAAGCAATCGAATGAGGTGGAGTGCACTGAGCAGTGCGCGCGCCCGCAGCGTGCCGCGTTATCCAGGATCGTTCGCGCCGACGAGGGCGGCGCGAGCGAGGCGCTCCGTCCCCGACGCTGCTCTCGGCTCTCCGGCCCGAGCGGGAGACCGCACCGGATCGCAAGCGAGCTTGACAAATAGGCCTATCTCGGAGGGACCGATGTCCGAGCCCACGGAGGGAGCGCAGGGTTGAACTCTCGATGTTGTTCCGGCCTTCTCTGCTGCTCCGGCGGCGATCCGGGCCACCCGGGAGAGCCGCCGGTGTGGGGCGAGCGAGAGAGAGGAGCCCGCGGACAACCCCCTTTGGCGGCGGCATCTCTCGCGCTGTCCACGGATCGGGGCGCCCCTGGAATGATAGGGAGTTCAACCGAACTTCCGTCGCCCGGCGACGAGCCACCGTATTGACGAAGACCCTTTGCGTGCCTCACCTACTCGTGGGAGGCTCTGCGATGAGTGATCCGAAAAACGAAACCAATTCTCCGAAAGATCTGGACGTGACGGTGAAGGAGCTGCGCAACGCCATCAACGATTTGTCGGCCAGGCTGGACGACATGGCAATAGCGACTCCGGCCAGCTACAACTGCGGCTGCGGCGGCTGCGGCCACTGCGGCGGCTGCGGCTGCGGCGGATGCCGGTGCGGCTGCGGTGGATGCCGGTGCGGCGGGTGCAGGTGCGGCCACTGTAGCTAGCCCTGAGGCCGCCCGGGCCCAGCGATAGAGCTCTGGAGGGGGACGAGGAGCGCGAAGTTCGAGAAAGGCACCTTCCCGTCTTCCCCGGCTCACCACGACCGCACGACGTCGCGCGGTCGTGGTGAGCTTTCGAGTTTCTTCTCTCCTTCGCTTGTCGGGGCGCGACTCCCCGAGCAACAGAGTTGAACCTCTTTACCGAAGGTGCAGGGCGGCCGCTCGTCGAGGCGCCGCCGCGCTGCGCTTTCCTGGAGATCTCGCGTGGCTACTCAACTGCCCAGCTCAGCGACCACCGCTCCCTCGCTCGACGGGACCGTCCCGCCTGCGCCGGCCGAGGTGCGCGAGAAGCTCTCGCGATCGCGCGTCCTCGTGGTCGGGCTCGAACCGTGGGGCGCCATCGCGGCCACCGAGCTCGCGTGTCTGGGCGTAGGCGCGCTCCACGTCCTCGACGACAGGGAGGTCACGGCCGACGATCTCGGCCCCTTCGCGGAGGCGGATCTCGGGAAGGATCGCGCGCGCTCGCTCTCCACGGCGCTGTCGCGGCTCGCCCCCGGCTGCGCGGTCACGCCCGGGACGCTGCTCGCCGCCGCGGATCGCCCGATCGTCCAGGAGGACACCGGCTGGGACCTGATCCTCGCCTGCGTCCCTGGCGATGATCTCCTCGTCCTTCAGGGCGTCGCCCGCTTCGCTCACGCGGCGTCCGTCCCGTCGCTCAGCGCGCACCTCGAGGGGCTCGACGCGGTGATCGGACCGGCCGTCGTTCCGGGCGAGACCGCGTGCTGGGACTGCTGCCGCCTGCGGAGGCTCGCGATGAGCAACCAGCGAGAGGCGGATCACGCGCTCCACGCGTCGCTCCTCGCCGCGCGCCCGGAGCGCCGCGCGCGCACCTACCTCGCGCCGATGCCGGCGTTCCTGGGCCACGCCGTCGCGCTCGCGGCCCTCGATCTGCTGATGAACCGCGCCGCGTCGCGGCTCGCGGGCCGCTTCATGGTCCAGGGCCTGGTCGACCCGGAGGCGTCGCTCCACGCTTTCCTGCAGATGCCCTGGTGCGCGGTCTGCGGCGGCGCCGCCGAGGCCCTCCGCACCGGGAGCGCGCGTCGGGGCGGGGGCGCGCACCTGCGCGACGCACCCGACCCCGCGGCGCTCCGGCGGATGCTCGCCGGCGTCGTCGACGCGCGGGCGGGCATCGTCCACCGCCTCACGCTGGACGCGGCGAGCCCGGCGCTCGCCCCCGAGGCGTGCGTCACGGCCACGGCACTCCTCGGCGACTACACCGACGGCTCGCCGCACGCCCACCGCTCGCGCGAGCCGCAGGCCGGCATCGGAAAGGGCGTCACAGCCGTCGAGGCCCTGATCGGAGCGACCGGCGAGGCGGTCGAGCGCTACTCTGCCGAGCTCGTCGACCGAAAGCAGCTCCTTCGCTCCTCGGTCGCCGGAATGAAGGGCGACTTCATCGCACCGGAGCAGCTCTGTCTCTATAGCGAGGAGCAGTATGCAAAGCCCGGATTCCCGTACACGCGGGTCGATCCGGCCGCGCCCATCGACTGGGCCCTCGGGCGCTGGATGGACACGGGCGCGCCCGTGTTTGTGCCGGCGCTCCCGACCTACTACGGCTACTGCGGAGGACACGACGCGCACTTCTGCCAGGTGACCTCGAACGGGCTCGCGGCGGGCGCGACGCTCGAGGGCGCGGCGATGGGGGCCGCGCTCGAGCTCATCGAGCGCGACGCCTTCATGATCTCGTGGCTCGCTCGCCGGCCCGGGCGGCGGATCTTGCCCGATGACTCGCTCGACCCCGAGCTGCACGAGATCGCCCGGCAGATCGAGGAGCACGGCGCCCGGATCGAGCTGTATCTGCTCGACGCGGGCGTCTCGGTCCCCGTGGTGATGTGCGTCGGTTACGGCGACGGCAAGCGGTGGCCCGGCGCGGTGGTCTCGATCTCCGCCCACCTGAGCCCCCTCACCGCGATCCGGAAAGCCATCCTCGAGCAGGGCCAGATAGGCAATTACGCCTTCCGCCTGATGACGGGCGAACACGTCGCCATCCCCGAGCGGCCGGAGGACGTGCTCACGCTCGAGGATCACGCGGTCTACTACCTCCCCCCGAGCCGCGCCGCGGCCTTCGCCTTCCTCCGCGAAGGAGGCACGGTGACCGCCGCCGAGCTCGAGGAGCCCGAGGAGGTTTCGCTGCCCGAGCTCACCCGGCGTGTGCAGGCCGCGGGACTGCGCATCGCGATCGTGGACGTGACGTCGCCCGACCTCGCGGTGACCCCGTTCCGCGTCGCCCGGGCGCTCGGGCCCGCTTTCCAGCAGATCCATTTCGGCCACCAGCTCGCTCAGCTCGGTAATCCGCGTCTCCGTTCGATGACCCCCCACGGCATCAACCCTGACCCTCACCCGATGGCCTGAGAGAGGACACCATGGCAAGGAGCAAAGAGACGGACATTGCGCGGCTCTATCATCTCCAGTCCTCCCACGTGAGGTCGCGGCCGCTGGAGCCGCCGTTCGACGGGGATCTCCAGCCGCTCAACTTCCGCACCTACGTCGGCTCGGCGCGCACGCCGCTGCCCGGGCGCGATTTCGCGATCGACGCCCCGCTCGGCGCGGTGCTGGAGCAGCGGCGGTCGCAGCGCGAGTTCGCCCTCAGGCCGATGTCCATCGAGGCGCTCGGGCGGCTCCTCCACGCGAGCTACGGCGTCCGTGGCACGCGGAATGTCGAAGGGGCGTGGACCTGCGATCGCCCCGCGCCCTCGGCCGGCGGCCGGTATCCGCTCGAGATCTACGTCGCGACGCAGGCCGTCGAGGGGGTCCCGGACGGCCTGCACCACTACGACCCCCGTGCGCACGAGCTCGAGCTCCGCCGGGAAGGCCTCGCGCACCCCACGCTCGTGGATCTCACGGCGGGTCAGGACATGATCCTGAACACCAATGTCGTGGTCATCATCACGGCAGTGCCGTTCCGCACGATGTGGAAATACGGCCAGCGCGGATATCGCTTCCTGTGGCTGGACGCCGGGCACCTGGGCCAGAACCTCTATCTCGTCGCGACGGCCATGGGCCTCGGCCCGGTGGCGATCGGCGGATTTTACGACGAGGAGCTCAAGGCCTTCCTGGCGCTCCCGGCCGAGGAAGACACGATGTACATCGTCTGCGTCGGTCAGCCCGCGCCGGCCGGGGGCCGGAAGGGGCCTTAGCGTGCCTGAACCAGAAGCGTCGGAGAGCACCATGCCCAGCATTCGACTCAGCCGCTCGGCCAGCATCACGCCCACCGACGTGGGCGTCATCCTCCGCTCCGATCTCGGCGCCTTCCAGCTCACCGGCCTGGACGTGAGCGCGTTCGTCGAGCGGATGGTGCCGCTGCTCGACGGGTCGCGCGACCGGGAGGCGCTCGTCGAGGCGCTCGCGGACTACTCGCGGCAGAGCGTGACGGCGTTCCTCGACCTGCTCGAGGCGCGCGGGCTGGTCGAGCCGGCGGCCGCAGAGGCGCCGTCCGGCGACGGGGAGCGCCTCCGCGGGCAGCGCGAGTTCCTCCGCAAGTGGTCGTCGGCCCCGGAGCAGGCTGCGCAGCGGATCGCGAGCGCGCGCGTGCTCGTGGTGGGCCTCGAGCCCTGGGGGGCCTCGGCCGCCATGGCGCTCGCGGGGGCGGGCGTCTCCGCGCTCCGCCTGATCGACGGCGGCGCCGTCGGCCCGCGCGACGTCGCGGTGGTCCGCGCGCGGGGGGCGGCGGCGCTCGGCGCGCCCCGCCGCAGCGCCGTGGCCGCGCTGATCCGTCAGCACGCGCCGCTCTGCCGGGTGGACGAGAGCGCCTCCGGCGCGCTGGAGGGGGACGACCTCCTCTCGCCGGAGGGGCTCCCTCACCTCCTCGTCGCGGCGGTGCGCAGCGACGACGCGGAGCTCCTGGAGCGCGTCGCGCGGTTCGGCCATCGCGCAGGGATCGCCTCGCTCTTCTCGCACCTCGCGGGGACGACGGCCGTCCTCGGGCCCCTCGTCTTCCCGGGGAGGACGGCGTGCCGGGTCTGCGCGGCGACCGAGGCGCTCAACCCCTCGCCCGCGGCGCGCTCCCTGGCCGAGCCCGCGCCGCACGCCGGCACGATGGGTCAGCTGCTCGGCCACCTCGTGGCAATGGAGGCCCTCAAGGTGCTCTCGGCGTACACGCCCTCCAGGCTCGGGGGCAGGTTCCTGATCCAGGACCTCGCGACGCTCGAGACATCGCACCATACGCTCGTGAGGCTGCCCTGGTGCAAGGTCTGCGGCGAGGGATGACGCGGGGCCGGAGGTGCTCTAGCCTGCGGCCGTGAAGAGGCCTCCCCTTCCAGCCGCCTCCCGCGTGGACGACGCGCTCGCCGCCGGCGTGCCCCGGCAGCCAGACCGCCGGGCGGCCCGCGACCGGACGGACGTCTCGCGCGCGCGGTCGACGCGATCGACGCCGCGCGCCCATGGCCCGGGCCTCGCGCCATGATCGGTCGAACCCTCGACGACCGCTACACGATGATCCGGCTGCTCGGCCAGGGCGGGATGGGGGCCGTCTACGAGGCCCGGCACGCGGGCACCGGCCGCCGCGTCGCGGTGAAGGTCATCCTCGGCCAGGCCGCGGACGACGAGCTCGTCCGCCGCTTCCAGCGCGAGGCGCGCGCGGTCGGCGCGGTCGAGTCGGAGCACATCGCGCAGGTGTTCGACACCGGGCGCGACCGCGAGACCGGCGCGCCGTACATCGCGATGGAGTTCCTCGAGGGCGAGGACGTGCAGGCCCTCATCGAGCGGCTCGGCCCGCTCCCGGTCGATCTCGCGCTCCGCATCGGGCTGCAGGCGTCCCTCGGCCTCGAGCGCGCGCACGAGGCCGGCATCGTCCACCGCGACATCAAGCCGGCGAACCTGTTCCTCGCGAGGAAGCAGGGCGGCCAGCGCGTGATCAAGGTGCTCGACTTCGGCGTCGCCAAGGTGACGGACAACAGCCTCGGCAACGGCGGGATGACGAAGAGCGGCGCGCTCCTCGGCTCTCCCCTCTACATGTCGCCCGAGCAGGCGCGCGGCAGCGGCGCCATCGACGCGCGCTCGGACGTCTGGTCGCTCGGCATCAGCCTGTACCACGCCCTCTCGGGGCATCGGCCCAACGAGCACCTGACCGGCCTCGGAGAGCTCGTCCTGGCCATCTGCACGACCCCGGTGCGCTGGATCCAGGAGATCGCGCCCTGGGTGCCGCCGGAGGTCGCCCACGTGGTGCACCGGGCGCTGGTCATCGATCCGGCGGGCCGCACCGCGAGCGCCGGCGAGCTCGCGGCGACGCTGCGCGCGTTCCTGCCGGGCGGCGAGGCGATCGTCGAGGCGATGCTCGTGCCGCTCGACGCCGCCACGCGCGCCTCGCGCGCGTCGTTCGGCGCCATCTCGGCCCCCCCGCACGGGTCGAGCGCTCCGTTCGGCGCTGCGCTGACCCCGCCGCGCACGTCGAGCCCGTCGTTCGGCGCCGCCTTGACCCCGCCGCACGCGTCGAACCCGCCGTTCGGCGCCGCCTTGACGCCGCCGCGCGCGTCGGCCGCGCCATTCGACGCCGCCTTGACCCCGCCGCGCGCGTCGGCCGCGCCGCCCGACGCGGCGGGGCGCCCGTCGGGCGGGCAATCCGGACCGTATGCGCTGTCGGCCACGGCGCCCGCCACGAGCGTGCGGCTGTCGAACCGCCCCGAGCGTCCGGCGTCGCGCCCGCCCGTCGCCCTGATCGCCGGCGGCGTGCTGGCCGCTGCGCTCGCGGGCGGGGCGGGTGTCTACCTCGCGGTGCGCAGCGCGCCGCCGGCCACGCCCGCGCCCTCGGCCGAACCGGCGCCGCCTGCGCGCACCGAAGCCGAGCCGCCGCCCCCGTCCGCCGGCGTCGAGGCCAGGCCAACGCCGACGCCGACGCCGTCCGCCAGCGCCGAGCCGCCGCCCGCCGACGCGCCCGTGGATCCGCCGGCAGCGGCCTCGTCGACGCCCGCGGCGCTGCCCTCTGCTGCGGCGACCTCGCGCGCCGCCGCGTCGGCGACCGTCGTCGCTCGCCCGCCCACGCCGAGGCCGTCTGCGCCCAGGCCGCCGCCCACCAGGCCCCCGAGGAATGACGATGACGAGACATCGAGGAAATAGCCGCGTCACGTGGTGCGTCGCCGCGCTCCTGTCGCTCTCCGCGGGCGTCGTGCGCGCGGAGCCGTCGGCAGACCAGGCGGCCGCGGCGGAGGCGCTCTTCCGCGAGGGTCGCGATCTCGTCGCGCAGGGCAAGCTCGCCGAGGCGTGCCCCAAGTTCGCGGCGAGCCAGCGGCTGGACCCGGGCTACGGCACCCAGTGGAACCTGGCGGACTGCCTCGAGCGGGTCGGCCGCACCGCGAGCGCCTGGGCGGCGTTCCGCGAGGCGGCGGACATGGCGAGCCGGGCCGGCCAGGCGGACCGCGAGGCGAAGGCGACCCGCCGCGCGGCCGATCTGGAGAAGAAGCTCGAGCGCCTCGCCATCACGGTGACCACGCCGGCGGACGGGCTCGTCGTGAGGCGCAACGGCGCGGTCCTCGACGCCGGCGCGTGGGGCGCGCCGCTCCCTGTCGATCCGGGCAAGCACCGCGTCGAGGCGACCGCGCCCGGCAAGAAGCCGTTCTCGGTCGAGGCGCAGACCGCCGGCCCCGGTCAGGTCGTCACCGTGGAGGTCCCGCCCCTCGAGGACGACCCCGCGGCGACCGCAGCGGCCCCGCCGCCGCCCGGCGAAGCGCCCGGGTCGCCCGCTGCGCCGCTCCGGCCGGGCGCGGGCGGCGACGGAGATGGCGGGGCGGGCACCCGCCGCACCCTCTCCTTCGTGGCAGGCGGCGTCGGCGTCGCCGGCGTCGTGACCGGCTCGATCTTCGGGCTCCTCGCCAGCTCGCGGTGGAACCGGGCCCAGGACGAGCACTGCCGGACCGAGACGCTCTGCGACGCCCGCGGCGTGGCGCTGGTCGAAGACGCCAAGAGCGCCGCGAAGCTGTCCACCGCCGGCTTCATCGTCGGCGGGGTCGGGCTCGCGGCCGGCGTCGCGCTGTTCGTGACGTCGCTCGGCGACACGGAGCCCGCGGCGGCGCGGATCGTGGTCGCGCCTGCCGTCGGTACGACCGGCGGCGGGCTGGCGATCCACGGCCGCTTCTGACGCACAGCCCTGCGGCTGCCGCCACGGCGCGCCGCGGCGGCGGCCGGCCCCGCTGCAGGCCAGCCGCCGTGACCGCCACCGTGCCCGGGAGAGCGCGACGCGCCGCTCCCGGGCGAGCGCGCCTCACTCGTCGATCACGAACTCCACGCGGCGGTTCTTCGCCAGGCTCGCCGGATCGGTGCCCTCGGCCACCGGCCTGTCCGACCCGAAGCCCTCGGCCGTGAGCCGACCCGGGCTGACGCCCTTCCGGATCAGGTACTTCCGGACCGTCTCGGCCCGCTGCTCGCTCAGCTCCTGGTTCAGCTCGGGCGTGCCGGTCTCGTCGGTGTGCCCCTCCACCCGCAACCGCTCGATCTCGGGGTTCGCCTTCATGACGAGCGCCACCTGATCGAGCGTCCTGTACGACTCCGGCTCGAGCTCGGCCGAACCGGTCCGGAAGCGGATGGTGTCGCGTATCACGAACTCACCCTGCTCGTACGCGACCCGCGGCTCGCCCTTGTCGGGGCAGCCGTCGTCGTCCTCGACGCCGTTGATCGTCTCTTTCTCGTCCGGGCACTCGTCGTCCGCGTTCGGCACGCCGTCGTGATCGTCGTCGGCGTCCTCCTCGGGGCAGCCGTCGCTGTCGTAATCGCCGTCGCGATCCTCCGCGACGTCGGGGCACTGGTCGCGCTCGTCGTCGACGCCGTCGTGGTCCCTGTCGTGCGAGGTCGGCGTGTACTTCACGCCCGCGAACACGCGGAAGATCGGCACGCCGTAGCCGGCCAGCGCGCCGATCCCCGGGCCCGCGGTGATCTCCCACTCCTCGCTCGGGTTGATCTTCACGTAGCCGAGCGCCTCGAGCGGCGTCTCCTCCTCGTTCAGGTCGTCCGCGGCGATGCCGATGCCGCCGTTCGCCTCGGCGCCGATCTCGACCTTCCCGTCGATGCCGCCGAAGCGGTAGCCGAGCGCCGCGGCGTACGTCAGCTCGCTCGCCGCCTCGACGTTCGCGTACGTCGTCCCCTCGCGGATCGCGACGCCCGCGTTGACGCCGAACCGGAGGCCGGGCGCGAACCGGTGGTCGAGCACGATGCGCGGCCAGAACACGACGTTGCGCGCGCCGCCCGCGAAATCGCCGGTGTGCGTCGGGACGCGCAGCTCGGCCACGAGGCCGAGGCCGATGGAGTCGCGGTCGTCGAGCAGGCGCAGCTTCGGCACGAGCCGGATGTCGCCGAGGCCCGCGAACGACGGAGAGCCCTCGCCCGACTGCGCGAGGAAGAACGGGACGTCGAGGCCGAGCGCGAACGGCTCGGCGATCGTGACCGACGCCATGAGATCGGCGCCCAGACGGCCGCTCACGATCTGGCTCCGCACCTCGCCGTCGCCCGTCGCGACGATCAGCGGGTTGCGCGCGTAGTTCAGGAACAGCCCGAACTCCCATGGATCGCCGGGCTCGCGGACGCCGGAGCCCTCCGTGACGACGAAGGCGTCGTGGGTGACGGCCGGCTTGAAGCGCTCGACGTCGATGTCCGTGCTCTGCGCCGACGCGGGCGTCGCGGCGGCGAGGACCGCGCAGGCAGCGCAGGCGGTGGCGGCGAGGATCGGTGCGCGCATGGATCTCCTCTTCATCGGCTTCATCGGCCGGCTCCGGGCCCGCGGCGCGGGCGCCTCCGCAACCGGAGCGCGAGCCCGCCGGCGGCGAGCAGCGACAGGGCTCCCCCTCCGTACGGCGCGGGCCCCACCGCGCAGGCGCAGGCGCCGCCCTGGACCGCATCACCCGGCAGGAGATCCGGTTCGCCCGGACCGCCCGCGCCGCTCGACGCCGCGCCGTCGACGCAGCGCCCGGTCGGCGCGCAGCGCAGGTCCGCGCCGCACTCGGACGAGGCCGGCGAGCACGGGCCGCACTGCCCGCCGACGCACACGAGATCGCCGCACGCGGCGTTCGACGTGCAGGTGTCCCCGGGCGTGGGGACGCACCGGTGGTCCGGGGAGCAGTCCTCGTCCGCGTCGCAGTCGACATCGTCGACGCACGACACCGGCAGGATGCAGTCGCCGTCCACGCAGATGCCCCCGCCGGCGCAGTCCGCGTCGCGCGTGCAGCCGGAGGGCGGGACGATCACGTCGGGCACGCGGTCGCCGTCCGCGTCGCCGGCGACGCACGGGGCCGAGATGCCGATGTCGAGATCGCCCGGCCCGAGCGCCGCCGCGTCGTTCACCGACCGGAAGTACAGGTTCGCCTCGCACGACACGCCGACGCCCAGGAGGAGATCGAGCGCGATGGATGCCTGCGCGTACCCCCGCGTCGCGTCGTTGATCAGCAGGGGGTCGACGTCCGTCCCTGCCTCGGTCGCGATCTGCGCGTCCGTCACGTCGACGGGCTCGTACTGCCCCGACGCCCCCGAGAAGGACCAGACCCCCGCGCGCGTGCCGTCGCCCTTCACGCCCAGCACGATCTCGTAGCCGCCCGGCGACTCGTCGTTCGTGAACCGTTCATCGATCCCCGCCGTCGCGGCCGTGCCGCCGGTCCCTCGGTTCCTGTCGGTGTCGATGAACACGAAGAGCGTCGCCTCCCCGCTGATCGAGGCCGTCTCCGACACATACCCGCGCACCCAGAACCGCCCATCGGCGGCGACCGCGTACGCGGAGCGGAAGTCGATCGATCGCTCCGGCGTGTCGAAGGTCGCCTCGCCGTCGCCCGCGACGTCCTCCTTGCCGTAAGGCCACCGGGGCTCCCCGGTCCTGTCGATCGCGACGATCTCGTCGAGCACCGGCGTCGTCCGCCCGCCCGTCCACGTCTGAGCGGACGAGCTCCTCGGAACGAGCGCGACGCCGAGCGCCGCGCCTACAGCCAGCGGCGCGACCCACGAGCGCCCCCGCGCGCACCCATCTCTGTGTTGTGCCATGGCGGGGAGCATCCTCGCACAGGTCGCTGCAACCCTTACAAATGAAAGGCGATTCGCGCCCAGAGTGCGCAAGGGTGCGCGCCTGCAATACCATGCATCCACACAATCGTCCTACCCACGCGCACGGGATAAGCCCTCACCGTCGATACCCTGTCGACGCGCTCACCTTCCTTGACGATTGAGCCGCTGATCATCGCTCCTCCCCGCGTACACGAGCGAAGCGCGGAGAGCACGGTGGAGGGCGATCGCGCGCGCAGGAGGCGCGGTCTCCACGCGCGGCGGCCCGGAGCGCCGAGCGACCGTGACGCGGGCGACCGAGCGCCCCTTCTTTTCATCACCGAGCGGTTCGCCGCGGCCTCAGCCGTGCGCAGCTGGCTTGGCCACGCGCCCGTGTTCTGTAACTGTCCCGCGGTCAGTTACGCGTCGCTGCGCCGCCGTGGGCTCGGGGGGTCCGAGCGCTGGCGCCTGGCCTCGCGAGGTGAATCCCTCTTCCGATCGAAGGAACCGCGATGCATTGCACACTCCAGAAACACCGCCCCGGAGCGTTCCGGGTGGCTTGCCTGCTGCTTGGGTCGCTCGCTGCCGCGTGCTCGGACGAGGGTCCGGCGCCGCTCCAGGGGAGCGCGTTCGACGTCGAGCGTTACGACCTCCAGGGCGAGTTCGACTGGGAGCGGAGCCGCCTCGTGGCGACGCTGGGCCTCACGCTGTCGCTCACCGGAGACGGCCCGAGGACGGTCGTCCTCGACAGCGCCGTCACCGAGGTGAAGGAGGTCCGGCGCAAGGGCGGCGGGGCGCTCCCGCACGCGCTCGATCCGCAGCGCCAGGAGCTCGCGATCGATCTCTCGAGCGAGCCCGAGGCGATGAGCGGCGCGCCCATCGCGCTCGAGATCGACTACGAGGCGCTCTCCGGCGACGCCCTCCGCGCGGTGCCGGCGCGGATGGGCGATCCGGTCGCCGTGCGCGCCGTCTACACGGTGTCGGAGCCGCTCGGCGCGTCGCGGTGGATGCCGTGCCACAACGCCCCCTCGGACCGGGCCATCTTCTCGATCGCCATGCGCGTCGACGGCAGCGAGGCGATGATCGCCAACGGCGATCTCGTCGGCGACGAAGACCTCGGGGCGCCCGGCCACCTCGTCCGGTACGAGACCGCCTACCCGCTGCCGACCTACCTCATGGCGTTCGCGATCAGCGACTTCGAGGTCGAGCGCGGGACGAAGGGCGATCTGCCCATCGCGGTCTGGCACCGCCGCGGGTTGCCGGGCGATCACGGCGGGATGGTGGACGAGCTCGCGCGCGCCATCGGCCGCTACGAGGAGCTGCTCGTGCCGTACCCCTTCGAGAAGTACGCGCTCGTGCTCCTGCCGGACTTCTCCGTGGGCGGGGTCGAGCACGCGAGCATCACCTTCCAGCGCGAGGAGCGGAGCACGCAGCCCGCGCTCTCCTCGGATCTCCTGCTCACGACGCACGAGCTCGCGCACCAGTGGTTCGGCGACCTCGTCACGGTGGAGACCTGGGACGACCTCTGGATCAAGGAGGGCATGGCGACGCTGCTCGAGCAGGAGGCCGTCCGCGTCTACACGGACGAGAGCGGCGCGGGGACGCTGAACGGCGACGAGCTCGGCCCGCATGACGGCGACGCCGTCCGCGATCCGTCGCTCGCGCCGGGCGAGAAGTACACGAGCGGCCCCTACGGCCGCGCCGCCTGGCTGCTCACCCAGATCCGCAGCCTCGCCGGCGAGGAGGCGTTCTGGTCGGCGCTCCGCGGGGTGCTCGAGGAGCGCCGGTTCGGGACCATCGGCACGGACGATTTCCTCGACGCCTTCGCGCCGGCGCTCGGCCCGGAGGCGGCTGCGCGCGCGCGGCGCGCGGTCGTCGCCAAGGCGCTCCCGTGGCTCACGGTCGACCCCGCGCCCTCCGGCGGGGCGTTCGTGACGGTGCACGATCCGGAGGGCGCGCTCGTCGCCCCGCTGGAGCTCGCGTGGGTGGCCGGCGACGGCCCGACCCGCGTGCAGACGCTCACGCCCGGCGAGCGCGTCGAGGTCGCGCCCGCGCGCCCGGGCGAGCTCCTCGTCGTCGATCCGCAGGACCGCCACCCCGAGTGGGCCTTCCTGAGCACCGAGCACGATCTCGAGGCCTACGCCGCGACGCTCGCCCCGCGCCGCGTCCCCGCGGACCCCGAGGGCGTCTCGTGCTTCCTCGACGTGGGCGGCGCGCACCAGCTCGCCGCGCTCCAGGACGGCTTGCCGAAGGGGCTCGCGCCCGAGGAGCTCGAGGCGTTCGTCGAAGGCCTCGACGGCGAGCGGCCCGGGCGGTCTCGCTCGCCGCGGCGTGCGACGCCGCGTGCGCGGCGGGCCTCGACGCCGACGTCCGCGGCGCGTGGTCGAGCGTGCTCACCGGCATCTTCGCTGGAGCGCCGTACAGCTACGGCCTCGACTACGTCGCAAGCTACGCGTCGTGCAGCGCCGTCGTGTCCCCTGAAGAGCTGTTCGCCGAGGACTGGTCCGCGCTCGAGACCGGGCTCGCCTCGGGCGGCGTCTCCGACGCGCGGCTCCAGTACCTGTCCAAGTTCAAGCTGCCGCCCGAGGCGGCGCTCCGCACGTGGGGCAGGGTCGCGCAGATGGCGAGCTCGGTGCGCGCGCGCGTGCTCGCGATCCGGCACCTCGCGACGTACCTGGACGGGCTCGACCCGGCTGCCCTCTCGGTCTTTCGTGCCTTCTTCGCCGGCGTGCTCGGCGCGACCGATGTGTCCGATGTCCTCGCCGCGGATCTCCGCGCCGTGGTGGCCTCCGCCGCGCCCGCGGCGGCCGGCAACCAGGGCGCGCTGGACGGCCTCGCTCGGGTGCTCCGCTCGCCCGCGGCCCGCTCGGCCCACCCCGCCGCCGTCTGCGCGGCGTTCGCGTTGACGGGCGGTGACGAGCAGGCTTTCCGCCGCTTCGCCGCGGGGCTCGAGGGCGCCGACTTGACGGCCACCACCGCCGAGCTGCTGCGCTCTCCCGTCGATTGCCTCTGACGCTCGCTCGCCGCGACATCGCATCTCCCCCCGCCGGCCTCGCTGCAGGGCGAGGCCGGCCCTCTGCGCGGCGACCGAACGCTGCTATGCTCCGCTGCCCATGTCGGAGCTCGTCCAACTTCTTCGCCAGAACGCCCCGATAGCTCGCATCGCCGAGCACCTCGACGGCCTTACGCACGAGGAGCGCCGCAGCGCCCTGTCGACCACGACGCGCGCGGAGCAGCGGGCGCTCTATGCCGCCGCGAGCCAAGCCCCCCCGCTCACGCTCGACTTCTTCGTCCCGGACGGCACACCGCGCCGCGTGGCGGTTCATCATGAAGGCAGGAACAGCCTTCCTCTCCCGTCCACATTCCGCTCCTTCGAGAAGCGTTTTGCCTTGCCCGAGGACGGCAGCGCTCGGCTCTTCGGTTACAACGAGGGACTCACGCGTCCCTGGATTGGCCCGGGCTTCTTCGTCGCGGTCCCGACGGCCGGCAACCCTGCGTGGCAGGAGCGTGGCGCCATCGTGATCGACTACTTCCAGGTCCCTGACGGCCCCGTACCTGACGGTTGGCCCCGGGTCGTCCCCAACAGCAAAGGACTCCAGTTCTTCGTCTACAACGGAACCCGTGATTTCATGCGTCGGGTCTCGAAGGACGTGTCCATCGGCGCCGCGTTCAAGGGCGAGCGTTCGCTCGACCATTACTTCACGCTCTGCCGCTCGCCGTCTGCCTAGCCGATCCCTGTCAGATCGTATTCCCCCGTCCCCCATCGACACGGCGATAGGCCCCGCCCCCTCATGGGCGTTAACCACGCTCGTTCGGTCACGCTCACGGCTCGAAGCCGGCCCCCCCCTCCACCGGTCACCAACGTTTACGTTGTCGTGAGCGTGAACGTGAACGTGAACGTGAACGTTTACGTGGTCGTGGTCGTGGTCGTGGTCGTGGTCGTGGTCGTGGTCGTGGTCGTCAACGATAGGTCGTGAACGACCACGACCACGACCACGTAAACGACCACGACCACGTAAACGACCACGACCACGACCACGTAAACGACCACGACCACGACCACGACCACGTAAACGACGACGTAAACGTTCGGATGTAGGAGAACGCGGCGCGAAGCTTCGTGAACGCCTATGCCCCCCTAGTTTGGCGGGGTCCCCCCAGCCAGCCGCGACAGCATCCCCTTTCGCAGGAGCCCCACCTTGTTCCTCATCGCGGTCACCTGTTGCCGCATCCCGTCCGCCTGCTCAGCCAAGTCGACGATCCCCGCGGCCGTCGCCACCTGAGCCAGCGCGCGCGCCTCGTCGGCGAGGCGCCCCATTCGCCCTTCCACCTCGTCCATCGCTGCCACCACCTCGTGGATCTGCTCCGGCGTCGTCGCCTCCCGCTGGCGCGCCGCGGTCTCCTGCACCAGCTGGTTGATGCTCCGCCCTTCCTCCCCGAGCGCCGCGAAGCGCTGGAACAGCTCCCCAAGCTGCTCCGCCCGCCGCTTGATCTCCTCGCCGCGCGCCGCGAGCGCCGTGGCGGTCGCCTCGTGGCGATCCCGCGCCGCTGCGATCGCCGCGATGAGCGACCCGAGCGCCATGCTCACGCGCTGCTGCGCCTCGGCGGCCTCGGTCGTCGACTTCGCCGCGCGCTCGATTCCCTTGCGTGTATCGAGGGAAAGCCGCCGCGCCGACTCCGCGAGCTCCTCGAAGCGGACGAGCTCACGCTCGAGCGCGCACGCCGCTTCTGCGAGCTCGCCCCCGCCCTTGCCGTGATCGTCCTTCCCACCCCCGCGGCCGTTCTTCTCGCGCTTGTTCACATCGCACTCTCCCTGCGCTGCCTGTCCCACCTCCCGGGAGGCCCCGCCGTTTCGCCCGCAGGCGATGTCCGGACCGGTATACTGTATCAAAACGGCGGCTCGTACGTCGAACGCACCTCGGAGGAACGGATGCGAAGCGCGTGGCTCGTCCTCGTCGGAGTTCATGCCCTGCTGGCCTGCGGGGCGGCGCCGCAGAGAGAGCCCGCCGCCGATGCCGACCCCACGCACGTCGGGGTCACCGCCCCCCGCGCCGTCCCGGAGGGCTCGACCCGTGAAGCGCGCGCCGCCCTGCGCTCGCCCGAGGAGAAGGAGCGCGCCGCCCTGCGCCCGTCCAGGAGCACGCGCGCCCGCGACGCCGCGCCCGAGGCCCCCAAGCCGCGCGCCCCGATCCCGCTGTCCAACAAGGCGAGCACGCCTGCCCGCTCCGCCGGGAACGCCCCTCCGCCCGCCCGCTCGCCCGTGAAAGAGCGCGCCCCGATCCCGCTCCCCGGGAAAGGCAGCGCCGCGCGCTCGATCGAGACCGATTGCAAGGCGCTCGGCCCGGAGGTCCAGAAAGCCTCGAGGATGATCGAGGTGCTCCGGCAATCCGACCTGAACACGCCGCCCGACGTGCTCGGGAGGATCGCGGATCGGCTCGACCTCTGGGCCCGCGCGGCCGCGGTCCACACCTCCGATCCTGAGCTCGACCAGGGCGCCAAGGACATCCGGGAGAGCTACGCCCGGACCGGCGCCGCGACCCGCAAGCTCCAGGCGTCGCTCGACACACACGACCGCAAGAAGGCGGGTGTCGCCCGCGCCGGCCTGGAGAGGGAGCTCGACCAGGATGCCAAGGTCGTGAGGGGCATCGCCGCCCGTTGCAAGAGCAACCCCTATGAGCCGAGCAAGGGCAAAGCCCACATCCCGCCTCACATCGTGCGGAGCGTCGTCCAGGAGCGCTTCGGCGAGATGCGCGCTTGCTTTGAAAAGGGCCTTCGCCAGAACCCCAAGCTCCAAGGGCGCCTGCCCGTGCACCTCGTCGTCGACGGAGAAGGGAAGGTCACCTACGCGGGTGACGCCGACCGCCCGCCTGAGGACGCGCCGCTCCTCATCGCGCTGCCCTCGCCCGGCGCGACGCCGCCGTCGTCTCCCGCTCCCCCGCTCCGTGATGCCAAGGTCGTCGGCTGCGTGCTCGACGTCTTCCGCGGCCTCCGATTCCCCTCCGCCGCAGACCGCAAGAGCGTTGCGACGGTGGTCTATCCCGTCGTCTTCGGTGTGGACGACAACCGCTCTCCAGCGACCTCCTCCAGGTGACGCACAGCGCAATCGCGGCAGCGGGGCGCTGGCCCCTTGCCGTCCGAGCGAGGCCGACGCCAAGCACGCTCAGCCTCACTTGCACCACTTGCAAAGTTATTTCCTTCTCAGGGGCCTGGGGGTAAGCATTCCGCCGATGAAGCTCTCGCTCACCGAGCTCCAGGACATCCGCCGCACGCTCGCGGCGCGCATCGTCTTCGGCCTCTCCACGCCCGGCACCGAGATCGCCGCGCTCCCTGCCTACCTCGCGCCGCCGCCGGGAGGGATGATGGGCCGCGCCGTGGTGGTCGACGCTGGGGGCACGAACCTGCGCGCCGCCATCGTGGAGCTCTTGCCGGGCGGCGAGTCGCGCATCGTCGCCGGGCCCGTGCCTGCGAAGTTCCCGGGCGGGCCGGAGATCGCGGGCGACGCCTTCTTCGATGTGCAGGCGGAGCTGGTCGAGCGCCTGGGCGCCGTGCATGGCCTGCCGGTGGGGTACTGCTTCTCGTATCCGTCGGAGACGCTGCCGTCGCTCGACGCGCGGCTGCTCCGCTGGACCAAGGGCGTCCAGATCGCTGGGGTCGAGGGCACCAGCGTGGGCGAGCGGCTCGGCCGGGCGCTCGGCGCGCGGAGGCTCCGGCCCGGTCCGGTCCGGGTGCTGAACGACACGGTGGCGAGCCTGCTCGGGGGTGCCTTCGCGCACGGCGGGTCGCAGCCCGCGGCGTTCATCGGGCTCATCGTGGGGACGGGGACCAACATGGCCACGTTCCTCCCGGCCGGCCGGATCCCGAAGCTCAAGACGGGTCACTTCGTCGCGCCGATGGCGGTCAACCTCGAGAACGGAAACTTCAACCCTCCGCACCTCCAGCCGTTCGACGCGGAGCTCGACGCGACCTCGGAGAACCCCGGAGCACAGCGGTTCGAGAAGGCGGTGTCCGGGGCCTACCTGCCCCGACTCTTCGGGCGGCTGTTCCCCGAACATGCCCCGCTGACGAGCGCCGCGGATCTCGTGCGGCTCCGCGATGAGGGCGCCGAGGAGACGCGGCAGGTGGCCGGCGACCTGCTCCAGCGCTCGGCCGATCTCGTGGCGGCGGGGCTCGCGGCCGTCACCGACGTGCTCGACAGCCCTCCTGGGGTCGGCATCCTCGCGGAGGGCAGCCTCTTCTGGGGCGATCCTCGCTATGCGCCGCGGGTGCAAGAGACGCTGCGCGCCCTCGTCGGCTCGCGGGTCGAGCCCCGGATCGCCCGTCTCGAGCACGTCAACCTCATCGGGTCGGCCTGCGCCGCGCTGTTCGCCTGATCGGCCGCGCGCCGCTGCCCCTCGCCGCTCGCTGCGCGGCGCGGGAGGCGTCGGACCTCTCGGCGCGCAGGCTGCTCGGCCAGGCGGGAGCACAGGGATGCCCGGAAATCTTCGCCCGATCCGGCCTTCGCGGGACCGGTCCAGCACGGCAACGCCCGCGCCCGCCTGGCTGCGCGACGTCCCCGTGGGCGGTTCGGGGCGGCAGGATCACACATTTCTGGCCGAATCCGTTTTTTGCGACCACCATGACGCAGCGTTGACCCCCTGGGAGGAGTTCGGCCGGTGATGTGTGAAACAACAGCGCGCTTCGCCTCGACCGGACCGGTCGGGCGGGTGGGGCGCTTCCGGTCGTCGCGGGCGGGCCCCGGTAGCCGGAATAGCTATTGTCTTTAGAGAGATGCTCCCGTCGAACCGCAGACTCGCGTTCCGCAGGCAGCCGCACCTGCTCGATGACACCGGGAGCGTCGGCGTGTGGATCACGCAGCCGGCGGGCATGGTCGTGCAGCTCCTGCGGGAGACGGTGGCGACCGGTGAGGCGGCGCGGTTCATCTCGGTCGACGCGTACCAGAAGCTCGTGGGCGTCATGCGCCCGGGGGAGCGGGCGTTCTTCATCTACGACATGGCGCTCATGGTGCGGTACGAGAGCGAGGCGCGCGTGATCCTGACCCAGTGGGGGCTCAACGTGCGCGACAAGATCGAGCACATCGTCGTCCGCCCGCCCCCGGAGATGAACAAGCTCGGGCGCATGGGGATCCAGACGATCGGGGCGGCGATGAGCCTGGCGGGGGTGCAGCTCGACATCGTCGACGACCTGGAGCCGTTCCTGCGCGAGCAGAACCTGCGGCCGCGGATCAGCCTCACCTGAGGTCGGGTCGTAGCTCGGGGAGGCGAGGCCCTCGGCGCGCTCGCCTCGGCGTCGCCCCTCGGGGCCGCGCCGACGCGGAGTTGCGAGGTCGCTCCCTCGTCGGGTCGGATCTCGTCTTGACCGGGGCCACCGAGTCGACCGGGCCATCGAGACACGACTGTACCGTCTCGATGGCGGCACGACAGGCGCTCTCGCCGCCGTGGCCGTCAGTCGCCGCGAGGCACCCTTCTACGTGGTCAACTGGGTTGTTCGGATCGCCTCCCGGGGGCTTTTGCGATGTCGTCCGCGGCCTCATCTCGGGCGGCTCGCTCCGCTCTGCAGTCCTCGCAGTAGCGCTCAGCGTCCCAGTTGACGTCCTCGAGGCCCAGCCTCCGCACCCACGCGAGCTCCCACCTCTCCCTCGCGCTCAGACGGCTCACGTTCCCCGAGCGGGGCATATCGCTGGTGTTGTTCCGTCGGTGGTTGGACATGGGCGGGCGCTCCTCCCGAGCTGCGGCCGCCCATTCTGCCGTCAACGACGCTGCTCGCCAAGGGTCCTCTCGCCTGGATCACCCACGAAAACGATAACTTACGTTGGCCGTCTGAAACTGTCACCGCATCAGATGATTTCTTTTCACTGCTTGCGGCGCTCGCCTGTCGCTGGAATCCGGAGACCAGAAGGAACAGCAACAGAACGATCGATGCCCACCCCCGGTCCGTGCTCGGCGCTTCGCGCCTGCGCGCGGCCCGCCCCTCCCAGGTCCCGCGCTCCGCGCGTGACGGGAGGGGTGCGTCGGTCGACCGCCGCGCGGTCGTCATGGTCACCCGCCTCCGAGGCGCGCCAGCACGCACGTCACGTTGTCCGGACCCCCGTACTCGTTGGCGATGTCCACGAGCAGGCTCGCCGCGAGGCTCAGGTCCCGGTGCCTCGCCAGCACACCCGCGATTCGCGCTTCCGGCCCCCCGGCACCGCGCAGCACGAAAGCGGCGGCGCCGGGAGGCGTGCGCGCCCGCGCGGCGGGCGGCAAAGATCCTGCGGGAGAGCCGGGGAAAACGGGACGCCGACGGGTGTGGTGGGGGAGATCACGGCCTGCGCTGGCGGTCAGTTGCCGCCGCCCTGTGGGCGCCCCGCTGCTTCCGCCCGCGAGGTCCAGCTGCGCTCATTGCCCGGGCAGTGGCTCGCCGGTCTCATGGTACACGTTGCCGCGCACCTCGGCCTCGTCCTCGCAGTCGGTCCAGGGCCCATAGGCGCCGACCGTGGGGTAGAACAACGTGCTGAAGTGGTTGTCGACAACTCGGCAGTTGGTGCCCTGCCCGTTCTGCTGGCAGTAAAGGGTGTAGGCCCCACCGGCCATCAGGTTCTTTTCGATGATGACGTTCGAGAGAACGCCCGCCGAGACGTCTGGACTAATGATCGCCGAGGTGCCGTCGTTCGCATAGATCGTGTTGTGCCGCAGCGTCACGTCGTGCCCGACATGCGTGATTTGCGCGCCGTCGGTGTGGGCCTCGGCGCTTTGGTAGAGGTCGTGGACGAAGCTGTCTTCGATCAACACGTCCCCGTCGAGGTCGAACCCGTTCTCGCAGCCGTGAATGTCGACCCGACGAACGGTGAAATTCGTATCCGCCACGGCCGTGCCGCTGGTGCCCTGACAGTCGATCTCGGAATCCTCGATCAAGAGCCCCGTCCCCGTGTACGCGCCGCCGAAGCTGCTGACGACAACGAAGCTCGGGCAGCTCACCCTCGAGTTCCGGATGACGACCCCCGGGGCGTTGACGCTGACGCAACCACGAATGTCTTTGCCGTCGATCACGGTGTTTGCATCCGTGATGTTCAAGTCGCCCTCCATGACGGTCAGCGACGTGCCAGCGGGGACGCCGGTGCAGTCCGCATCGGGATAGGCGGGGAGCGGACAGGCGGTGTGTCCGCCGCCTCCGCCCGCCGCACCGCCTCCCGGGTCGCCGCCCCCCGCTGCCCCCACGGCGCCCGTGCCGGACTCGCCGGCGCCTGAACCGCTGACAGCCTCGGTCCCGGCGCCGCTTGCGCCGGAACCGCCCGGTCCGGCGCCGCCGGTAGCGCCGTCGCCTTGCGAGGAACACCCGGCCGCCAAGACAACCACGAGGGCTGCTTGCAGGATTTGATAGCGCATGAAAGATCGTTTCGCCTGAATCCATCTTCGACGGCCAGCGAATCCTCGGACGGCGGGCGAGCAGACCTGCCGCCGCGAAGCCGTGGGCTCCGGCTGCCTCGTGCTGCACGCGGACGTGTGAGTGATCTCAGCGCGCGGGCCGGAGCCCCTCGCCCCTCCTTGGAATCGCCGAGCCCGAAAGTGCGCGCGCGATACCCGCCCGAAGCGTCGACAGCGTCGTCATCGCTTGGAGATCCACGCCGAGCTCCACCATCGTCCGCGCCACATCGGGTCGTATGCCGGTGAACAGCGGCTCGGTGCCGAGCAGACGCAGCGCGTTCGCCACCGACACGAGCGCGGCCACGACGTTCGTGTCCACGTACCGCATCCCGGTGATGTCCAGGATCAGCACCCGCGCGCCGGTCTGCTGCGCCCCCGCGAGCGCCACCTCCATGATCTGCGCCGCCCGCTCCGCCTCCACCGTGCCGATGATCGGCATCACCAGCACGTCCTCGCTGATCGGCATCAGCGGCGCCATGAGCTCCAGGAGTCGGGCCTTCTGCGCCTCCACCACCTGCTCCCGGAGCGCGGCGCGCTCCGTCTCGGCGCGCAGCCGGTCTTCGAGCTCGCGCGCGAGCTCGGCATTCGAGCGCTCGAGCTCGCGTGTCCGCTGCTCGACTTCCCGCTCGAGCCGGGCGTTCGCCAGGTGGGCTTCCTCGTTTGCCGCTTGGATTCCTTCAAGAAGCAGCGCGTTCTCGATGGCGATCGATGCCTGCGACGAGAGGAGCCCGAGGAGCTCCACCCGCACTGCAGTGAACACCCCCGCGGTCGCGTTGTTCTCGAGATACAGCATCCCTGCCGTGCGCCCCTGACTGCTCACCGGCATGCAGAGGATCGAGCGCGTCCTCCGCTCCGCGAGGTACGGGTCCGACGCGAAGCGCGAGTCGCCCGGCGCGTCGTCGAGCACCAGCGCCTCGCGCGTGCGCCACGCGTAGAGCACCGCCTGCTGCGCGAGCTCCGGGTCGTCCTCGAGCGGCCGCCTCTGCCCCACCTCGATCGACTCGGGCGAGGCCCGGAAGGCCGCTTCGACGAAGAGCCGGTCGTCACGCGAGAGGAGCAGGATGCCTCGCTCCGCCCCCGAGTTCTCGAGCACGATCTGCATGAGGCGGCTCACCACCTGGGAGAGCACGACCTCGCTCGCGATCATCTGCACCGCGCGCAGCACGAGCGCGGCGTCGCGCAGGCTCCCCATCGTGGCCCGACCGAGGAGCGTCGTCTGGGACGTCGCCGACTCCGACGTGCTGCTCTGCGAGCTGGCGTCGCGCGTGCTGAGACGCGCGGAGAGGCTGGGGAACTCGAAGAGAAGCGCCTCGGCCTTGGCCGTCGCGCCCCAGTGCAAGTAACCACGGAAGGCGTCGGAGAGGTACCCCTGGGCGGCGCGTTCGCGGCCGAGGGAGAGCAGGTACCGGCCGCACCGCTCGTTCGCGATCGCCTCCTCCTGCGCGTACTCGTTCTCGCGCGCCAGCTCGACGGCGTGGTCGTACTGCTCCATCGCCTCCCAGCGCTCGCCCCGCAGCACGCAGAGCTCCGCGTCGAGGAGCGCGACCTTGTGCTGGAAGTTGCTCGGACAGCTCCGGGCGAGCGCCTCGAGCTGGACCCTCAGCGGCATGATGGCGGCCTCGTGCTCCTTCCGCGCCTCGCGATCCGCGGCCTCGCGCGCGAGCCCAGCCCGCGCCAAGGCCTCGAGGAAGGCCGCGTTCACCGGCCAGTAGATGCCCTTCACGTCCTCGGCGAACCGCGCCGCGTCCGCAGCCGCCTCGAGCGCGGCTTCGTGCTCGCCGTAGAGCACGTGCAGGAAGAGCAGGTACACATGCTTGTAATAGAAGACGATCGCGTGCTCCTTCTCGTTGAGCGTCGCGAGCTCCTCGCTGAGCACCACGCCGTCGCTGTCCAGGCTCGTCCGGCCCCGGGTCGGCCCGGTCAGACAGGCGACGAGCTGCCGCGACACGGTGACGGCCGCGATCGCGACCGGGTCCTTCGTTCGTCGCGCCAGGACGGCGGACCGGTCGGCCTCGGCCTTGACCTCCTCGAGCGGAACGCCCGCGCCGATGAGCCACTGCAGCAGGCAGTAGCCCAGGTTGATGGCGAGGTAGAGGTTGTCCCCGGCCTCCAGCGCGGCGTCTCGCGACCGTATCGCATGATCGACCGCGTTGCGGAGCGGCTCACACACGTAGAGCGCGGTGGCCCACGTGACGTGCACGCGCGCGGCGATGGTCGGGCTCTTCCATCGCTCACACAGCGAGACCGCGACCCGGCCGAACGCGTGCCCCTCGGCGTGCCGCCCCATCATCACGCATAGGATGAGGCTGTAGCCTGCGTACGGAAGCGCGCTGGTCTCGGACTGGCCACGCGCGAGCGAGCGGCGCACTTGCTCGACGATCACCAGCCCGAACAGCGCCTTGCTCACGAAGTACACGGGCAGCCAGATCTCCGCCATCAGCGTGAAGATCTGCCGATCCTCCGGATCCTCGGTCACCGGAGCGTGGGCGAGCGCCTCGATGGAGCGGCCCGCGAGCAATCGATCCACGTCCCCCACGCCTTCCATGAAGGCCGCCTGCTGCGCAGCCGGATCCTCGGGCATCGTCACGCCGAGCTCCGCGAGCCCTGAGAGCCCCGCGCGCACCGCCTCGGCAAACCGACCCCGCGTGGTCAGGGCCCGGGCTCGGACGCTGTGCACGCTCGCGCGCTCGGTCGCGCTCTCCGCCCGCGCGAGCGCGGTGGCCGTGAGCGCCTCCTCCTCCTCGAACGCGCCGATGAGGTATTCGGCCTCGGCCCCCTCCAGCCAGAGCGCGAAGCACGCCTTGTGATCGCGCGAAAACCCCTTCTCCGACGCGAGCGCCCGGCCCGCCGCGAAGAGGCTCGCCGCCGCCTCGAAGGCCGTGGCGGCCATGGCCCGCCGGCCGGCGCGCAGATCGAGCCGTGCGACGTCCATGCGCTCGGTCTCATCCGTGATTTCCCGCGCGCCCAGGTTCAGGTGGCGCACGACCTCGAGCAGGTCCTCGTCCGGCACCTGCCCGCTCACATCCGAGGCGCCGCCGGACAAGCCGGCTGTGCCCCGGGCACCGCCGCCCCGCGCCACGAGCAGCCGACCGATGGCGAGGTGCACCGCCGGCCGCTCCGCCTCGGGCACGAGCGCGTAGCAGGCCTCTTTCACCCGGTCGTGCAGGAAGCGGTACGGGACCGCGACGTCCATCGGCTCGAGCGCGTCCCCGGCCCCTTCGAGGAGCCGGTAGTTGCCGCCGAGCGGCTGGACCAGCCCCTCGCGCAGCGCCTCGCGCAGATCCGCGGCGACGGCCCCGGGCGATTTCTCGACGATCGTCGCGAGCGTGCGGAGCTCGAACGACGGGCCGATGCACGACGCGCACATCAGGGCGCGTCGCGTCGCGGGCGCGAGCCGCTCGACCTTGCGCGCCATCAGCGCGAGCACGTTGTCGGTGACTATCGCGCCCTTGACGCGCGTGAGGTCCCAGACGAACCCGCGCGCCTCGGGGTCGAAGCGGAGCTGCCCGTCGCTCTCGAGCTCACGCAAGAACTGGCCGAGGAAGAGCGGATTCGAGTGCGTCTTGTCCCGGATCAGGGCCGCGAGCGGCTCGGCTCGCTCGCGGTCCGCGTGCAGCGCCTCGGCCACGATCGCCGTCACCGCCGCGGGCGGCAGCGGCCCCAGCGTGAGCTTGATTGGCTCGATCCCCGCCTCGCGCAGCGTGCCTATCGTCGCGGTGAGCGGGTGCGCGGCGTCCACCTCCTCGTCGCGGTAGGCGCCGACCACGCACAGGTGGTGCGCATCCATATCCATGAGCAGGCGGCCGAGCAGGTCGAGCGACGCCAGGTCCGCCCACTGCAGGTCGTCGAAGAACACGACCAGCGGGGCGTCCTCACGCGAAAAGACGGACAGGAAGCGCCGGATCAGGAGCGCCAGGCGGTTCTTCGCCTCGCTCGCACTGGTCGTCGGCAGCTCCGGCTGCGGCCCGATCACGAGCTCGAGATCCGGGCAGAGGTCGGTCACGACCCGCCCGTACTGGCCGAGCGCGGCCTGGATGGCGTGCTTCTTCGCCAGGAGGGTGTCGGGCGGCTCGGCCAACGCTTGCCGCACGAGCGCGCGGATCACCTGCGAGAAGGCCGAGAGCGGCATGCTCCTCGCCATCGCGTCGAATTTGCCGGGGGCGAAGTACGCTTCGCGCGCCTGGGTCGCACAGAGCTCGCGCACGAGCGCCGACTTGCCGATGCCGGGCGGTCCCATCACGAGCGAAAGGGTGGCCGCGCCGGATCGCGCTCGATCGAGCGCGGCCTTGAGCGCGCCGAGCTCGGCCTCGCGACCCACGAGCCGATCGGGCAACACGACGTCCTCCACCAGGTCGTCCCGACCCAGCGGGAACGGCTCCACGGTCCCGCTCGCATCGAGCCGCCGCTGGCACTCTTCCAGATCCGAAAGGAGGCCCCTCGCGCTCTGGTAGCGATCTTCCGGGGCCTTCGCCAGCAGCCTCATCACGACGTCGGACAGGCCGCGCGGCACGTCCTTGACGACCGCGTGCGGCGGCGCCGGCACCCGCGTCAGGTGCGCGTGAATCGCCTCCGTCGCGTCCGCGGCCTGGAACGGCGTGGCCCCGGTCAGCATGTGGTAGATCGTCACGCCGAGCGCATACAGATCCGAGCGCCGGTCGACAGGTCGATTCATCCGACCCGTCTGCTCCGGCGCGATGTACGCAGGCGTCCCCTCCAGCCCCTCCATCGCCGAAGCCTCCTGCGTCTCCTGGGCCAGGCGGGCGGCGATGCCGAAATCGATCAGGCGCGGCGAGAGCGTCCCCTCGTCGATCATCACGTTGCGCGGCTTGATGTCCTTGTGGATGATATGACGCTGGTGGAGCGCGTCGAGCGTGCCCACGAGCGGCGCCACGATGCGCAGCGTCGTCTTCGCCTCGAGCCGCCCGCGCCTCGCGATCAAATCGGCGAGGCTTGTCGGGCCGAGGTCCTCGAGCACGAGCGCGAGACCGCGGCCATGCGGGAGGAGATCGAGCGCCTGCGGGACACCCGGCATGGCGAGATCGCGCAAGATCGCGTGCTCTCGCCGGAGCCGGGCGAGCTGGCGGAAGGTCGGGTAATCGCTTTGTGTGACCTTGACGGCGACGGGCGCGCCGTCTCCTCGACGACGGCCTCGATACAGAGCCGTTTCCATCCCTTGATGGACGAGCACATGCAGCGTGATCCCTGAAACCTCGATGGATTCTCCATTCCTTGAGGGCATGTCGAGGTCGTATCCGGGATTCGGAAGAAACGCCACGGCTCTGTTGGTGGACCATCCCACAGAACAACGACTCTCGGGAATACGGATTGCAATCCGTTTGCCGCGCAGGCAAGCAGCGCAGCGGGCTGAGGCGATGAATGCCCGGAGCCTCCACCGGCCGCGCCTGGCGGGCCTGCACGAGCCCCACTGTTGACAGGGGCGCGCCAGGAGCACAGGGATCCATCCGAGCCGGAACCGCTGCGTCGCCCCGGCGCCCCGGACCAGGCGATCTCATGAGACCGCGCTGCCTCTGGCTGCCCGGCCCCTGCCTTGGCCGGCCGGCCCAGGAAGGCGTGTACATGCGTGTTGCCAGCGACATCGGCGGAACGTTCACCGACCTCGTAGCCTTCGATGAGGACACAGGAGAGCTCTCGCTGGCCAAGGTCCCCACCACACCGGACGATCTCACGCGCGGTGTTCTGGAGACCCTCGATCCAGCACGGATCGAGGCCGCCCGGATAGGGGCTTTCATCCACGGCACCACCCTGATCATCAACGCCCTCACCGAGCGCGAAGGTGCGCGCACCGGGCTGCTCACGACGCGGGGCTTTCGCGACGTGCTGGAGATCGGCCGGGCCAACCGGCCGGACATCTACAACTTCTCCTTCCGCAAGCCCGAGCCCTTCGTCCCCCGAGATCTCCGCCTCGAGGTCACGGAGCGGATGGACCACAAGGGCGAGGTGCTCACGCCACTCGACGAGGACAGCGTCCGGCGCGGCGTCCGCGCGCTCCTCGACGGGGGCGCCCGCGCAATCGCCATCTGCTTCTTGCACGCCTATCGGAATCCGGCCCACGAGCGCCGCGCCGCCGAGATCGCACGGGCGGAGGCCCCCGCCACACCGGTGAGCGCGTCATCCGAGATCACGCGGGAGTGGCGCGAGTACGAACGCACGAGCACAGCAGTGCTGAACGCCTATGTCCAGCCGCTCGCCGCCGCCTACCTGAGCAGCTTGGAGAGCAGCCTGACTGGGCTCGGCGCGGCGGGCACATCGCTCCATGTCATGCAGTCGAGCGGCGGCATCACCACGTTTCCCGAGGCGCGTGCCGCGCCCATCCGCCTCGTCGAGTCCGGGCCTGCGGGCAGCGTCCTCGGCGCCATCGCCCTCGGGCAGCTCCTCGGGGAGCGCGACATCATCTCCCTCGACATCGGGGGCACGACCGCCAAGTGCGCTGTCCTCCAGGGCGGAGAGGCGCGCGTCACCACCGAGTACAAGGTGGAGTGGACCCCGACGTCCCCCGGATACCCCCTCATGATCCCGGTGGTCGATATCGCGGAGATCGGCGCTGGCGGCGGCTCCATCGCCCGCATCGACGACGCCGGACGGCTGGAGGTCGGCCCGCGGTCCGCAGGCGCCATGCCGGGGCCGGCCTGCTACGGTCGAGGAGGAGAGGAGCCGACCACCACCGACGCGAACCTCCTTTGCGGCCGCATCAACCCCGCGTACTTCCTCGGCGGCCGCATCCCGCTCGACGTGCAGGCCGCCCGCAGGGCGATCCGCCGCATCGCCGCGCCCTGCGGCGTCACTGAGCCCGAGGCCGCCCGCGGGATCCTCCGCCTCGCGAACGCGATCACGGAGAGCTTGCTCAGGCGCGTGACCCTCCGCCGTGGGCACGATCCGCGGGAGTTTGCGCTTGTCGCCTTCGGAGGCGGCGGATCCATGCACGCCTCGGCCCTGGCGCGCAGCCTCCGGATCCGGAGGGTCGTCATCCCTGTCGCGCCGGCGCATTTCTCGGCTTGGGGCATGCTCATGGCCGATGTGCGGGCCGACATCGTCCGCACCGCGATGGTGCGCGCCGAGCCGTCGCAGGCGACCGCGCTTGACGCGCTCCTCCGAGAGATCGAGCACGAGAGCAGCGCCCGCGTCTGCCGAGGAGGGCTCGACCCGGCCCGCGTCTCCACGCGCCGCTTCGCCGAGCTCCGTTATGCAGGCCAGGAGCATACGGTCAAGGTCCCCCTCCCCGCCGGCGCGCTGGACAGCACCGCCCTCGAAGAAACCCTCGAGCGCTTCCATGCGCTCCACGAGCAGCACTACACGTTCCGCCTGAACGCGGCCGTGGAGATCGTGAGCCTCCACGTCGCAGCCCTCGGCGCCGTGGACAGGCCGCGCCCGGCGCGGCTCGATCGCTCGCCGCCGGATCCCGCGCCCGCGCGCAAAGGCGCTCGCGCCGTCGACTTCGACGAGCTCGGCATCCTGCAGAGCCCTCTTTACGAGCGCGCTCGCCTGAGGCCCGGCATGCGCGTCGATGGACCGGCCGTCGTCGAGGAGCCGGCCGCGTCGACGATCCTGTTTCCAGGAGATCGCCTCACGGTGCACGAGCAGGGCAGCCTCCTCATCGACATCGACGCCCCCGCCGCCGGGTAAGGCGCGCCCCGAACCCATGAGACGACGGAGCGGTCATGAGCACGACAACGAAGATCGATCCCTTCACGCTCGAGATCATCAAGAACGAGCTCATCGCCGCAGGCGACGAGATGTTCCACGCGCTGCAGCGGGCCGCCATGAGCCCCATCATCTACGAGGTCCTCGACTACGCCGCCGGGCTGACCGACGCGCGCGGAGACCTCCTCACCCAGGGCAACGGGGTCGCCGACTTCATCGGCGCGCTGAGCTTCGCCGTGGGCCACGTCCTCGACAAGCTCGGCAGGGAGCGCCTGGCGAGCGGCGATATCATCATCCTGAACGATCCCTACGCGGGCGGCGGCACGCACCTCTCCGATGTCGCGCTGATCATGCCGATCTTCCACGAGGGAGAGCTCGTCGCATTCGCCGTGGACAAGGCGCACTGGACCGAGGTGGGCGGCAAGGACCCGGGCTCATGGACCACGGACGCGACCGACGTGTTCCAGGAAGGGCTCCAGTTCCCGGGCATCAAGCTCTTCGAGGCTGGCAAGCCCGACGAGGGGCTCCTCGAGCTCATCCGGGCCAACGTGCGCACGCCCGACGCGACGCTCGGCGACCTATACGCCTGCGTGGGCGCGCTGCGCGTGGGCGAGCGCGCGCTGCACCGCATCCTCCGCAAGTTCGGCAAGGGCACCGTCCTCCGCGCCATGCAGGAGCTCCTCGGCGAGGGAGAGCGCAGGGCTCGCCTGGAGCTGGTGAGGCTCCCCCGCGGGACGTACGAGGCGACCGACTTCATCGACGACGACGGCATCGGGAACGGCCCGTTCGAGGTGCGGGTGAAGGTGACGATCGACGACAGCTTCCTCTGCGATTTCACAGGGACGAGCGCGCAGGTACCGGGGCCGATCAACTGCGGCCGCACCGGCCTGCATTCGGCGGTACGCCAGGCCTGGAAGGCGATCACCGATCCTCTGCTCCCGACCAATGAAGGCGTGTTCCGACCGGTCCAGGTCGTGTGCCCTCCGGGGACGATCTTCACGGCGGAAAGGCCGGCCCCCGTCTCCACCTACTGGGAGACGATGCAGTACGCGACCGATCTCGTCTGGAAGGCCCTGGCGCACCTCGCCCCGCGTCGCCTGACCGCCGGACATTTCCTCTCCGTCTGTGGCACGATCATCCATGGCATCCACCCCGACGATGGAACTCCCTATCTCCTCGTCGAGCCGCAGGCGGGCGGCTGGGGGGCGGGCGCGGACAAGGACGGCGAGAATGGCCTCGTCTGCGCCGGCGACGGCGAGACCTACATGATCCCCGTCGAGATCTGCGAGGCCCGCTATGGGCTCCGCGTCGAGCAGTACGCGCTGGACATCGTGGACGGCGGGGCGGGCGAGCGCCGCGGCGGGCGGGGCCTCGTGCGCGATTACCGCATCACGTCGGCGTGGGCCACGGTGACCGCGACCTTCGGTCGGCATCGATTCCCGCCGTGGGGGCTGAACGGCGGCCACCAGGGCTCGCCCAACTACCTGGAGCTCGTGCACGAGGACGGCAGCCGGACATCGATGGGCAAGTGCGCCCGTCAGCTCCTCAAGCGGGGTGAGCTCTGCCGACTCCACACGGGCACGGGCGGCGGGTACGGCGATCCCGCGCGGAGGCGCCACGCGCGCGTGCTCGACGATCTGCGCTGCGGCTACATCACCGAAGAGCAGGCCAGGCGCGACTACGGCCTGCGCGACGCGGAGGAGCCGGCGCCTTCGCCCCTCCGCTCCGACAAAGCATGAACCCGCGGCTTCAGGTGGAGGTGACTGTTCATGCGCATGGGGATCGACGTCGGCGGGACCAACACCGACGCCGTCATGATGGACGGCGCGGAGGTCGTGGCAAAGGTCAAGGTGCCGACCACGGCCGACGTGAGCGGCGGTGTCCTCGGGGCTGTGAGCCGCCTCTTGGAACAAGCGCGGGTGCCGGTCGGCCAGATCCGCGGCGTCATGCTCGGCACCACCCATTTCACGAATGCGCTCGTGGAGTGCCGCCGGCTGCAGGAGGTCGCGGCGGTGCGGCTCGGGCTGCCGGCGACCGCGGCGCTGCCGCCGATGGTGGACTGGCCTTGCGATCTGCGCAGGGCGCTTGGCGACCACGGGTTTCTGGCCCATGGAGGTCACGAGTTCGATGGCCGCCGGCTGTCGCCCGTCGAGGCCGGCGAGCTGCGCCGCATCGCCCGGGAGATCGGCCGGAGAGGCCTCCGCTCCGTCGCGATCGCCAGCGTCTTTTCACCCGTCAACCCCGAGGCCGAGCTCGAGGCCGCGGCGATCCTGCGGGAGGTGCTGCCGGACGCCTCCCTCAGCCTGTCGCACGAGATCGGCCGGATGGGGCTCCTCGAGCGGGAGAACGCCGCCATCTTGAACGCCTGCCTCAAGGACGTTTCGACGACGACGATCCGAGCGTTCCACGACGCCTTGGCGCAGGCCGGCGTCTTGGCGCCGCTCTATCTCACCCAGAACGACGGCACCCTGATGAGCTCCGACCGGGCGGAGCGCTATCCGGCCTTCACCTTGTGCTCGGGCCCCACGAACTCGATGCGCGGCGCCGCTTTCCTCACGGGCCTCACGGACGCGATGGTGGTCGATATCGGCGGCACCACGACCGACGTGGGCGCGCTGCGCCGCGGGCTGCCGCGCGAAGCGTCGATGACGCTGCGGGTGGCTGGCGTGCGCTGCAACTTCCGCATGCCCGACGTCCTGTCCATCGGGCTCGGCGGCGGGAGCCATGTGCTCGACGGGCCTCTCCGGATCGGGCCGCGAAGCACCGGCCACGAGCTGACACAGCGAGCGCTGGTGTTCGGGGGCGACACGCTGACCGCCACGGACATCGCCGTGGCCGCTGGGTGCGCTGTCATTGGCGACCGCGCGAAAGTCGCGCACCTCCCAGACGAGCTCGTCGCACGCGCGGCGCTGCGGATCCACGAGATGGTCGAGGCCGCCATCGATCGGGGCAAGCCCGCGGCGGCGGACATTCCGGTCGTCCTGGTGGGCGGGGGCTCCTTGCTGATTTGCAGGCCGCTCCAGGGGACCTCCGAGATCGTCAGGCCTCGGCACGCCGAGGTCGCCAACGCAGTCGGCGCCGCCATCGCGCACGTGTCCGGCGAGGTGGACCGGGTCGTCAACCTGGAGAGCCGATCCCGGGACGACGCGCTGGCAGAGGCGCAGGCGGAGGCGATCGCGAAGGCCTCGGCCGCAGGCGCTGACCCGGCCAGCATCCACCTCCTCGACATCGAGGAGGTGCCGCTCGCCTACCTGCCGTCCAACGCGACCCGGATCCGGGTCAAGGCGATCGGCGATCTGCGGAACGGGTGAGGACGCTGGGATGGGATTCGTGCTGGAGCGCAAGGACCTGCCCGACCTGTCCCTCGGCGCCGCCTTCCTCGGCACGGGCGGCGGCGGAGATACCTATATCGGCCGGCTGATGCTCGAGCGCGTGATGGAGGAAGGGCGCCGCGTGGAGATCGTCCACCTCGCGGAGGTGGGAGACGGAGATTACGTGATCCCTACGGCGATGATGGGCGCTCCGACCTGCCTCATCGAGAAGATACCGCGCGGCGACGAGAACGCGCTCTCGCTGCGCCGGCTGGAGGCATTCCTCGGCGTCCGGGCGACATGCACCATGCCCGCCGAGGCGGGCGGGATGAACTCGACCGTGCCGCTCATCGTGGGAGCGCAGCTCGGGCTGCCGGTCGTGGACGCCGACGGAATGGGCCGCGCCTTTCCCAACATGTACCAGGTGACATTTCATGTCCACGGCGTCCCCGGAACGCCGATGGCCATCACGGACGAGCACGGCGACACGGTGATCCTCACGGCCTGCGACAACTTCAAGATGGAGTGGATCTCCCGCGGCATCACGATCCGCATGGGAGGCTGCGCGCACACCGCCGAGTACCCCATGGATGGGCCGACGGTGCGGCGAGCGGCCATCGGCGGCACCCTGGGCGTCTGCCTGGCGCTCGGGAAGGCGATCCGGGAGGCGAACGAGCAGCACAGAGATCCGTTCGATCGCCTCGTCGGTGCCCTCCGAGAGACGCCCTACCGTCACGGCCGCGTCCTCTGGACTGGCAAGGTGGTCGAGGTCTACCGCCGCACCACGGAGGGCTTCGCCACGGGCTGGGTGAAACTCCGGGACACCGAGGGCTCCGGGAAGACGCTGGAGGTGCTGATCCAGAACGAGAATCTGGTCGCCCGCGCCGGGACGCGCGTCCTGTGCAGCGTGCCTGATCTCGTATGCATCCTGGATCGCGAGACCGCGGAGCCGATCACCACGGAGGCGCTGCGCTACGGGCAGCAGGTGAAGGTCATCGGCGTGGCGGCGCCGCCGCTCCTGCGCACACCCGAGGCGCTGGAGGTCTTCGGGCCCCGCGCCTTCGCCATCGATCTCGATTTCGTCCCCCTCGAGGAGAGCGAGCCGTGAGCGCGCGCGACGGACGCGAGACACGCGAGACGCCGCGCGCGGGCCAGCACCACGGCCGCGGGACCACGGCGAAGGCGCGGCGCTAGGGCATGATCGGGCGCGACGACTTCCCCCTTGCCCGGGTGCCCGAGGCCGAGCGCTACCCGTGGTGGAGCGTCGCCGTCCAGCGGTTCGGCGAGCTCTCCGCGCTGTCGCAGCTCCTCCTCGGCGCCACGCTCGGCTTCCACATGACCTTCTGGGGCGCCTTCTGGGCGCTGACACTGGGTGTCGTCCTCCTGGAGATCGTCGCGGTGCTCATCGGAGTCGCTGGCCAGCGAGAGGGCCTGTCCACGTATGTCCTCGCCCAGTGGACCGGCCTGGGACGTCACGGCTCGTCTCTGTTCGGCCTGTGCACGGCGGTCAGCCTGGTCGGGTGGTTCGGTGTTCAGAACGCCATTTTTGCCAAGGGCCTCGCGGCGCTCGCCGGCACGCAGGTGCCGCTGTGGGTCTATTGCGTCCTCACCGGGGCCGCCGTCACATTGATCGTGATCTATGGGTTCAGCTCGATGGCCTGGACCTCGTACATCACGGTTCCACTCTTTCTTGCCCTCAGCGCCTGGGCGATCCGGAGCGCCCTCGCCCGGCACGAGCTGGCCGACCTCATATCGATGCCTCCGCCAGGAGAGCCCATGAGCGTCGCGACCGGCGCGACCCTGGTGGCCGGCGGGTTCATCGTGGGTGCGGTCCTCACCCCGGACATGACCCGCTACAACCGTTCGGCGGCCGACGTGGTAAAGCAGACGTTCGTCGGGGTGACCCTCGGCGAGTACACGATCGGCCTCACCGGCGTGCTCCTGGCGCACGCCGTCGAGAGCGCGGATGTCGTCCACATCGTGACGACGGAGGTCGGGGTCGTCGGCGCGGCGATCCTCGTGACGGCCACGTTGAAGATCAACGACTGGAATCTGTACTCGGCCTCCCTCAGCCTGGTGACCACGGTCCATCAGACGACGGGCCGACACGTCCCGCGGAGCGCGATGACGCTCGCGGTGGGTGCGGCGGGGACGGCGCTCTCGATCGCCGGGATCCTGGAGCACCTCGTCGGATTTCTCACGCTGCTCGGGGTCGCTTTCCCGCCTGTCGCCGGCATCATGATCGCCGAATACTACGTCGTGCGTCGACATCGGGCTGCGCTCGCGCACACCCGATCCGCCGGTACGCTTCCCCCGCAGGTGGAGTCCATGAGCCTTCGCCCGCTCCTCGCCTGGGCAGGCGGGATGGCGGCGGGATACCTCATCCACGCCGGCATTCCGGCCATCAACGCGCTCCTGTGCGGCTTTCTCGTCCATGTCGCGCTGAACCGGACGACGAGCAGGGGCTCCGATGGCCGAGCCGATCATCGACACGCGCGTCCACGGAGGCGGGAGGACGCTGGCGGAGAGGCGAGGAGGACGGGGATCGCGTCGGGCGTCAGTGCCCGCCGCCGGTGCCCTTGATGTCCAGCTGAGGACGGGAGGGGTGCGGCCAGTCGAGGTGGAAGAACTTGCCGCGCGGCTGATCCGTGCGCTCGTAGGTGTGCGCCCCGAAGTAGTCTCGCTGAGCCTGCAGGAGATTTGCAGGCAGGTGGGCCGCGCGATACCCGTCGTAATACGACAGGGCCGACATGAACGCGGGCGCCCAGACGCCGTTCTGCGCGGCGATCGACACCACCTTGCGCCAGTTCGCCTGACCCTGCTTGATCTGATCGTTGAAGTACGGATCGAGCAGCAGGTTCGTCAGGCCAGGGTTGCGCGTGTACGCCTCCGTGATCTTCTGGAGGAAGCGGGCGCGGATGATGCAGCCGCCGCGCCAGATGCTCGCGATCGTGCCGAAATCAAGCTTCCACTTGTACTCCGCCTGCGCCGCCGCCATGAGCTGGAAGCCCTGCGCGTAGGCGCAGATCTTCGAGCAATACAGCGCGTCGCGGATCGCCGTGATCGTCCCCTGCCGGTCCGCTACCGGAGTCGGGGTCGGGCCAGCGAGGTGCTTCGAGGCCTCGACGCGCTCGTCCTTCAGCGCAGAGAGGCAACGGGCGAACACCGCCTCCGCAATGGCGTTCGCAGGGATGCCCATGTCGAGCGCGTTGCTGCTCGTCCACTTGCCCGTGCCCTTCTGCCCCGCCGTGTCGAGGACGAAATCGACGAACGGCTTGTCCTTCTGGACAGGGTCCTTCTGCTGGAGGATGTCGGCGGTGATCTGGATGAGGTACGAGTCGAGATCTCCGCTGTTCCACTCGGAGAAGACCCGAGACATCTCGTCCTTCGACAACCCGAGCAGCCCGTCGAGGAGCGTGTACGCCTCGCAGATGAGCTGCATGTCGATGTACTCGATGCCGTTGTGGACCATCTTCACGTAGTGGCCCGCGCCGTTCGGCCCGATGTACGCCGTGCAGGGGACCCCGCCCTCCACCGGCTTGCCGGGGGACGCGCCCTCGATCGGCTTGCCGGTCGCCGGATCGACCTTGGCGGCGATCGCGCGCCAGATCGGCTCCAGGTGCTGCCAGGACGCGGGATCGCCGCCGGGCATCAGCGAGGGGCCGAAGCGCGCCCCCACCTCGCCGCCGGAGACGCCCGAGCCGAAGAACTTGCACTGCTTCGCGTACTCCTGCTCCCGGCGGATGGTGTCGGTCCAGAGCGAGTTGCCCAGATCGACGACGATATCGTCCGGCTCGACGCCCGCCTCGATGAGCTGCTTGACCACCATGTCCACCGGCGGACCGGCCTTGACCAGGATCACCGCCTTGCGCGGCTTCTTCAGCGCGCGGACGAAGTCCTTCAGCGTCTCGCAGTAGACCAGGCCGCCGGGCGTGCTCGGGTTCCTCGCGACGAAGTCCTTCGCGACCTGCACCGTGCGGTTGTACACGGCCACCTTGAAGCCGTGGTCGGCCATGTTGAGCGCGACGTTCTCGCCCATGACGGCCAGCCCGATCATGCCGATGTCGCAGCTGGATGTGGCATCATTCATCCCGGTTCTTCTCCTTCACACGTGGCTCTTTCGCCGCCAGCGACCGCCGTGCTGCGCGGCCAGGACGACGGGTCAGCAAGCCGCGGGCCGCGAATCGCAGGCCGTAGGCCCGCGCGCCGTCGATCTCGCTGGGTCGGCTGGGAGCCACGGGCGCGCATTCTGAGCAGGCCGGCGGCGCGGCGTCCAGTGCGCTCGCACGCATGGTACGCTCTCGCCGATGCGACCGGGCCCGGCGCTCGCAGGCCTCCTGCTCCTCGCCTCAGCAGCCTCGGCCTGCGGGCCCGCCGCGTACAACGTCCGCGCCGCCCGCGCCTTCGCGAACGAGGACGCCCGCCGCGCCATCATCGACGATCGCGCCGCCGATCTGGAGCGGGCGGCCTGGCTTGCCGACGAGGTCCTCTCGAGCACCCCGTACTCCCCGGGAGACGCGTGGATCGCGGCGCTCCGCCTCGACGACGACGAGGGCGAGCGGCTCCGCGCGCGCCTCGAGAAGACACCCCCCTACGACGGAGAGCACGAGGTCCCCCTCGCCAAGCTCTACCGCGCGAAGCTCGACGAGGCGCTCGCCCGCGCGGCCGCGCGCGGTGAGCGCGGCGCGCCGCCCGCGTTCGCGCGCCTCTTCGACGCGCTCGCGGAGCTCGCGGCGCCGGCGCGCGAGGCAGGGGCCGCCAGCGCCGCGAGCCGCCTGCCGGCCGCATGGCAGGCGCTCGCGGAGCACGCGCGGGCGCTCGCCGCCGAGGAGCGGGACGTCGAGCGGCTCTCGGCCGGGAGGCCGCTCGGCGCCCCCGACACGCCCGAGATCGCCGCCGCGAAGGCGAGGGCCGCCGCGCGGCGGCGGGCGCTCGCCGGAGCGCACCGGGACGTCGCCGGCGCCGCGATCGCGCTCCGCGCGGCGAGCGCAGGGCAGGAGCCCGCCCGGACGATCGCGCGCGACGCGCTCCATGTGCTGTCGTTCCTCCTGCGCATGCACATCGAGGCGCTCGCGGTGGCGCCGTACGTCGTGAAGCAGGCCCGGCGGGTGGCGCGGGACGAGCCCGGTTACAGGGCCGCTGTGGGGCGCGCGGAGGCGATCTCCAGGGTGCTCGAGGAGCAGCGCGCGGCGCTCTCTACCTGCGCCGAGGCGCTCTCCGCGCCGGCGCAGACGCCGCTCGAGGACACGGCGGGCTTCGAGGCGCAGGAGGGCTTGCTCGAGCAAGGCCGGGCGATCAGCCTCGACGCCGTCCACCTGAAGCTGAAGGGCGACGTCGAGCTCCTGTTCTTCCACCAGCTCGCGAGCGCGGGCTCCTCCGGCGGCGTCAACGATTACCGGGGCAGGACGCGGCGGCTCGCCTACGACGTCGATCCGGTGTTCATGGTGGGCGGCCGGGCGCTGCTCACGTACGACTTCGATCACGTGCGCGACGCCGCGCGCCTCAACGCCGGCTTCAAGACCGACCGGCTGTTCTCGTCGGGCGGCGACATCCGGTACGACGGCTCGCTCGGCAGGCTGCTCGGGCTGAACGGCCTCGCGAGCGACGTCTTCGACATCGGCGCCGACCTCGCAGGCGTCAGCACGAGCCTCAAGATCGCGCGGTTCACCGCCGGGAACGTGACCGAGCTCGCCGTCGATCCGGCGACCGACCGCGACGCCGGCGCCGTCGCCAGCGCGCCCTTCCAGCTCCTGCTCCGCCAGATCGACGTCGGCTTCGACGTGACGAAGCTCTTCCCGGAGGCCGCGGACGACCTCTACCTCGAGGAGCTGCTCGCGGGCTTCAGGTACATGGACTACAAGCTCCCCCGCATCTTCTACGCGCTCCGCGAGCGGGACCCGGGCGAGGGCGACGTCTACGTCTTCGAGCGGCAAAGCCCCGCCCAGAGCGCGACGTCGCGGTTCTACCAGGGCGGCTTCAGCGTGCGGATGGGCAACGGCGAGTGGCCGCGGCTCGCGCCGTTCGGCGATCTCGGCCTCTACGGCGGCGCCGGCCCGGTGCGCTACGCCTTCTCCGCGGATCCCGCGGTCCCTGGCGTCGGGAGCGAGGTCGACGAGGCGACGATGATCGCGTTCTCCGGCAACGTGTCGGTGGGGCTCCGGCTCCGCTTGACTTCGTACCTCAGCCGGCTCCGCCTGCTCACCGAGCTGTCCTACAACGTGGAGGCGATCGGCCAGGGTATCATATCCAGTATCCGCGCGACCAGGCGCGGAGACGAGACGATCTACACGATCGGTCGCAAGCTCGATATCGGCGGGTTCGACGTGTTCCACGGGCCCCGGCTGCTCGCGGTCCTCGTGCTCTGACCGCTGACAGCGCCTCTGACGATGTCTGACGATGTCGATGTGTCTGTCGTGAAAAACGGTCGGAACGGACGGGCGCCACATCGGCCACATCACCGCTGCAGAGCCGCCTAACCCACGGAATCACGAGATCTTCTCGCGCCGACGAGCGACGACCGTGGAGGCTCCGCGCGGGCGGCGCGAGCGGCGCCGGTCAGCGCAGGGCGCTTACCTGTTGCCTGGTGCGCGCAGATCCAACGAACGCGCCCTACATTGGGAATGCCCATGTGGGGAGTCTCACGCTCCGCAAGTTTGTAAGGTCTGCAAGTTAACGAGTGCGGTCGTCCGACCAAGTGGTGTAACCTCGTTCGACGCGGGTGAGACTATGTCGCTGAACTTCAACGAGGGGATGCTGTTCGCTGGTAGGTACCGCGTCGTGCGCAGCATCGCGACGGGTGCGATGGGGGCGGTCTACGAGGTCGTCCACATCGAGACGGATCGCCGGCGGGCGCTCAAGGTCATGCACCCGCACCTCGCCGAGAACCCCGAGTTCCACGCGCGGTTCAAGCTGGAGGCGCGCATCGCCGCGCGCATAGCGACCGAGCACATCGTCGAGGTGTTCGACGCCGGCATCGACCTGGACACCGGCATGCCGTTCCTCGTGATGGAGCTGCTCCGCGGCGAGGAGCTCAGCAAGCGCATCCGCCGCGGCGGGCGTCTGCCACCTGAGAACGCCATCGCCTACCTGCGCCAGACCGCGCACGCCCTGGACAAGACGCACGCGGCCGGCGTGGTCCACCGCGATCTGAAGCCCGCGAACCTCTTCCTCGCGGCGAGCGACGACGACGACGAGATCCGGATCAAGGTGCTTGACTTCGGCATCGCGAAGCTGGTCGCCGAGACCGCGGTCGAAGGGGCGAACACCGCCGCCCTCGGGACGCCGCTCTACATGGCGCCCGAGCAGTTCAGCGGCGAGACGATCACGCGGGCCGTGGACCTCTTCGCGCTCGGCATGATCGCGTACACGGCCCTCGTCGGCAAGGCCTACTGGCTGAACGACATGCGCGAGTACAGCAACTCGCTGGCGTTCGCGGTGATCGCGATGCACGGCCCGCAGGAGCCCCCGTCCGTGCGCGCGGAGAAGGAGGGGGTGAAGCTGCCCCCGGGCTTCGACGCGTGGTTCGCGAAGGCGACGGCGCGCGAGCCCGGGGCGCGCTTCCCGACCGCTTTGTCCACGGTGGAGGCGCTCGCCGAGGTCTTCGACATCGCCCCCATGACGGTCAGGTCGTCGCGCCTGGTCGGGCTGGAGACGCCGATCCCGCGGATGAGCCAGCTGCACCAGGGGCCCGCGTCGTCGATGCCGGTGGCCGCCCAGTCGTCCACGGGCGTGGAGACAAGGGTCGGCACCGGCACCGGAACCGGCGCGGCCGCAGCGCCGCGGAGCCGATCCGCGATCGCCGTCGCGGCCATCGCCCTGGTCGGCGGCAGCGCCATCGCGATCGCCGCGTTCAGCAAGGGCGGGTCCCCGGCCCCCGGCAACGCCGAGCACGCACAAGCGGCGCAGGCGGCGGCCGTCGCGCCGCCCTCCACGCCGCCCGAGGCCGCGCCGGGCGCCGCTCACCCCGAAGTGGCCGGCACGCCCAGGTCGACCGACCTCGCGGCGTCTGCGAGCCCGGCCGCCGCGCCGCCCGCGAACAGCAGCCTGGGGATCGCTCCCGAGGTGTTGGCGGGCGCGAAGGCATCGCCGGCGCCGCGCACCCCGGCGCCGCCGCCCGGCGCCTGGCGCAAGATCGCGCCGACCGCCTCCCCCGCCCCCGCGGCGAAGCCCCGGGAGCGGGAGTCGCTCTACGGGGCAGACTGAGCGCCGCGCCGACCCACAACGCGCTGATTTTTTGCCTGGGGCGGTCCCAAAGGAGGTATCTCATTTTACCTCCGATGCGAACCTTCTGGCCCGGCGCCGTCTTGAGCGGATTACTGAGCATTGCTATCGCCGCGCCGGCGAGCGCGCAGCCCGACGCCGTGGCCGTGGCCGAGTCGCTCTTCAACCGGGGCCTCGCGGACATGCTGGCCGGCAAGTTCCAGACGGGCTGCCCTGCTCTCACCGAGAGCTATCGGCTCGATCCTCGCCCAGGGCGGCTGTTCACGCTCGCCGAGTGCGAGGCCAAGTGGGGCCGCACCGCGACCGCGGTCTCGCGCTACAACGACTTCCTCGCGCTCTACTCCCGCATGTCGGAGTCCGAGCAGGTCAAGCAGTACGATCGCTACAAGATCGTGCTCGAGCAGCGCGACGCGCTCGTGCCGCTCGTGCCGCAGCTCACGCTGTCGCTGCCGGCCGACGCGCCCGCGGGGACGCAGGTGCAGCGCGACGGCATCACGCTGGAGGGGCCTTCGCTCGGGATCGCGCTCCCCGTCAACCCGGGCGAGCACGTCGTGACGACGAGGGCGCCGGGCGGGCCCACGCACGAGGTGCGGTTCACGATCGAGAAGTCGGAGCAGAAGACGATCGAGCTCGAGGTGAAGCTCCCCGAGACGCCGCCGCCCGCGACGTCGACGGATCAGCCGCCTCAGCAGTCCGCCTCGCCGCCGTCGCAGCACGACGAGGGCGCGTCGCGGACGCCGCCGGCGCCGTCCGGGACCAGCGGCCGGCGCGTGCTGGCCTACGTGACGGGCGGGCTCGCCCTGGGCGGGCTGATCGCCGGAGGGGTGACGGGGTGGCTGGCGCTCGACGAGAGCCGCCGCGCGGACGAGGACTGCGACGACGTCGGCTCCGGCAGGGCGGTATGCAAGACCGCCGAAGGGAAGGCCGCTGGACAACGCGCGAAGGACCTGGGGCTGGTGAGCACGATCGGCTTCGGCGCCGGGGCGGCGCTGGCCGGCACGGCGCTCGTGCTCTTCCTGACGGAGCCGTCCTCGTCCAGCTCGCAGGCCAGCGCAACCACCGGCGCGCACGCCGGCGCCGCGCCCCGCCCGCAAGCAGGCGCAGTGAGCTGGTCGCTGCTCGCGGGACCGACCGGCGGCGGCGTCGTGGTGCGCAGCCAGTGGTGAGCCGGCCCGCCCATCGCCGCCTTCGCGCGCGCACGGTGGCGCGGCCCACGCGCACGCACGGCAGCGCGGCGCGCGCACGGTAGCGCGGTCCGCGCGCGCACACGGTAACGCGGCGCGCGCTCACGCCGCCTCGAAGCCGCGCTGTGATGCGACGTCCGGGGGAAAGCCATGACGGCCTCATCGCTCACCGTCGGAACCTTGCGCCTCGCCGTGGGGCGCGGCCGAACGTAGTATCCCATGGAAAACTACAGGCCGACGCGCCCGGGCGGGTGAGGCGGTGAGGAAAGGGCAACTCATGATCACGAAGACCACGATGGCCATGTTCGGGATCGCAGCCTCCGGTCTGCTCGCAGGCTGCACGGAGACGCTCGATTCGCAGCAGATCAAGACCGGAGGGATCTCGGCGACCCTGGAGGCGATCGCCGAGAGCGCGTCGTCGACGACCGTGCGGGCCACCCTCAAGGCCGGCGGCGACGAGAGCAACACGTACGTCATCCTGAGCGCGGGAGATCGGATCTCGGCGACCGTGGACGGCGAGGCGGTCGCGATGTCCGCCGAGAGCTCCGGTGTCTACGAGGCCAGCGTCGACGTCGGCGCAGGAGGCACCGAGATCAAGGTGCTGCTGGACCGCGACGACGAGGACGACGACGCGACGAACAACGTGGGGACGCTCCCCGATCCGTTCGACCTCGAGGCGCTGCCCAGAGAGCCAGTCCCGCGCGGCGAGGACCTCACGATCGCGTGGTCGCCGAGCGCGTCCGGGGACGACATGGTGATCGACGTGAAGGGCGACTGCATCTTCTCCAAGACGTTCGATGTGGGCGGCGACCCGGGGACGTACACCATCGGCGCGGGCGCGCTGGAGGCCACCAGCTCGCGGGAGCCCGAGAGCTGCGACGTGGACGTCGTGATCCGCCGTTCGCGCAACGGCACGACGGACAACAACCTGGATCCGGAGAGCTCGTTCGAGCTGAGCCAGGTCCGGGGAGGCCGCTTCACCTCGGCCCCCTGACAGCGGGCTCAGCCGAGCACCTCAGCCGAACAGCGCGGCGTAGTCGTCCTCGCGGAAGCCCACGAGCACCCGGTTTCCCTTCACCAGCACAGGCCGCTTCACGAGCTTCCCATCCTCGGTGAGCCACCGCACGACGTCGTCGTCGCTCGCGGCGTCCACCCGCGCCTTGCCGAGCGCGCGGTAGCTCTGCCCGCTCGTGTTGAGCCATCGGCGCACCGAGAGCCCGCTCGCAGGGACCCACCGGGCGAGCTCGGCGGCCGTCGGCGGCTCATCGACGATGGGGCGCACGGCGACGTCGATGCCGCGCTCGCCGAGCCACTTCAGCGCTCGCTTGCAGGTGCTGCAGCCGGCATAAGAGAGGATCTGGACCTTGCTCATGCCGGGCCTTCTGCCCTCTCGGCCGCGCGACATCAAGCGCGCATGAGCCCGAAAAATAGATAGAAAGCGCGCCCATAGCAGGAGAGAAAAAAACGGGCTCCTGCGCAATGCGCCCGGAATGCGCCCGAAGACGAGCAAGGCATCGATTCACAGCGGGCGACTCATGGCGCGCGCGCCGGCGCCGACGGCGGTGGGCGAAATGCCCCATCGCGCGACGGGCCGTCTGGTATAGGGGGCGCGGAAAGGAGCCGCCCCCAGCGGCAGTGCGCCTCGTGATCCGTCTCGATTCCATCAGCAAGCAGCACGGCAAGCAGATCCTCTTCCTCGAGGCCTCCGCGGCGGTGAACCGCGGCGAGAAGGTCGGCCTTGTGGGGCCCAACGGCTCGGGCAAGACGACCATCTTCCGGATGATCACCAAGGAGGAGGCGCCCGACGGCGGCCAGGTCGCCATCGACCGCGGCGTCACCATCGGCTACTTCAGCCAGGACGTCGGCGAGATGAAGGGCAGGAGCGCCGTCGCCGAGACCATGGACGGCGCCGGCCCGGTCTCCGACGTCGCCGCGGAGCTCCGCGAGCTCGAGGCCGCGCTCGCCGACCCCGAGCGCATGGACGAAATGGAGAGCTTGATCGAGCGCTTCGGGCAGGCCCAGGCCCGCTACGAAGAGCTCGGCGGCTACGCGCTCGACGCCAAGGCGCGCGAGATCCTCGCGGGGCTCGGCTTCAGCCAGGCCACGATGGACGGCGACGTGGGCGCCCTCTCGGGCGGGTGGAAGATGCGCGTCGCGCTCGCCCGCATCCTCCTCATGAGGCCCGACGCGCTCCTGCTCGACGAGCCGACCAACCACCTCGACATCGAGTCGATCATCTGGCTCGAAGGGTACCTGAAGCAGTATGCCGGGGCGCTCGTCATGACCTCGCACGACCGAGAGTTCATGAACCGCATCGTCACCAAGATCATCGAGATCGACGGCGGCGAGCTCACCAGCTACTCCGGCGACTACGAGTTCTACGAGCAGCAGCGCGCCGTCAACGAGCAGCAAGCCGAGGCGCAGTACGAGCGCCAGCAGGCGATGCTCGCGAAGGAGATGCGCTTCATCGAGCGCTTCAAGGCCCAGGCCGCCAAGGCGGCGCAGGTCCAGTCGCGCGTGAAGAAGCTGGAGAAGATCGACAAGGTCGAGCCCCCGAAGCGCAGGAGGACGATCCGCTTCGAGTTCAAGCCCGCGCCGCGCTCGGGCGACGACGTGGCGAGGCTCAGCGGGGTGAAGAAGTCGTTCGGCGGGCGGTCCATCTACGACGGATTCGATCTCCTGATCCGCCGCCGCGAGCGCTGGTGTGTGATGGGCGTGAACGGCGCCGGCAAATCCACCCTCCTCAAGCTCGTCGCGGGGGCCTCCGCCCCGGACGCAGGCGGAGTGAGCGTGGGCGCGAGCGTGAAGCTGGGGTATTTCGCGCAGCACGCGATGGAGCTCCTCGACCCGACCCGGTCCGTCTGGGAATCCATCGTGGCGAGCTTCCCCCAGGCCTCGATCGGCTCGCTCCGCACGCTCGCCGGCGCGTTCGGCTTCTCCGGCGACGACATCGACAAGCCCTGTCGCATCCTGTCCGGCGGCGAGAAGGCGCGCCTCGTGCTCGCGATCATGCTCTATGATCCGCCGAATTTCCTCGTGCTCGACGAGCCGACGAACCACCTCGACATGGCGACCAAGGAGATGCTCGTCGGAGCGCTCTCCTCGTTCGAGGGCACCATGCTGTTCGTCTCGCACGATCGCCGCTTCCTCGCCGCGCTGTCCAACCGCGTCCTGGAGCTCCTGCCCGACGGCCCGCGCGTGTATGGCGGGGGATATCTGGAGTATGTCGCCCAGAGCGGACACGAGGCGCCAGGCATCCGGAGCTGACCCGCGCCGACGTGGCGCTCGCGGCGTGTGGCGCGTGGTGTGCGGCGCGCGCGGCGAGCAAGCTCCGCCCGTGCGCGGCGCTCTCTCGTCGATTCGTCGGTTCGATTCGGCGCGAGGTGAGCACGTGCTCAACGATTCGCGCTATCGTGAGGTCCCCGATGGATCTGCTCGGTAGACCGAACCCAAAGCGGCTCTCCGACTTCATCCAGCGCCACCACGACGCGCTCCTGGATGCCTGGAAGCGTCGAGTCCAGGCGCTCAGCCCGGCGCGGCGGCTGCCGGTGCCGAGACCGACGGACCACCTCCCGGACCTCCTCGCCTACATCGCCGAGGGCACGCGCAGCGCGGGCACGGCGGCCGCGGTCGAGCGGAAGCTCCGGGGGGTCCCCGGGCTCCACGCGTTGAGCCGACTGGCCCACGGATACGACCTCGCCGACGTCGTGATGGAGTACGCGGCGCTCCGCGCTGTCATCCTGGAGCTCTGGGAGCGGGACGGCGACGGGGCCGGGGCGCGTGAGCTCATCCAGCTGAACGGGACGATCGACGAGGCGATCGCCGACGCGGTGTCCCGTTACCAGGCGGCGCGCGTGCGCCTGCTCCAGGCGCTCGACGCCATCTCGACGGCCGCGCTCGGCAGCAGCGATCTGGACGCCTTCCTGAAGGCGCTCCTCCGCGCCACCCGGGAGGCGGCGGCCGCCGTGGACGTGGCGATCGTCCTGCTCGGGGACGGGGACGCCCTCGAGGTCCACGCGACCGCGGGCCTCGACGACGGGCCGCTGCCCGGGCCCCCGCTCGAGGCGGCGCGGGAGTTCGCCCGCGCGGTCCTCGCGCTGCGCGGCCCCACGTCGCTCGACGCCGCGGCCGGCGGCATGCCCGTGACCGCGCGGGAGCTCCGGGCGAGGGGGCTGCGCGCCGTCTACGGCGTGCCGCTGATCCACGAGGGGCACGCCATCGGCGTCGCGATCCTCGGCTCCCGCAACGCCGAGGAGTTCTCCGAGGACGACGCGCTGATGCTGCGCACGATGACAAGCCGGGCGACCGGCATCATCGTGCAGGCGCAGCTCGTCGCGAAGGAGCGCGCGTCGCGGCGCCAGGCGGACGACGCCCGCGCCCTGCTCGCGACCGTCGTCGAGCAGATGCCGGCGGGGCTCGTCATCGCCGAGCCGCCGACGGGGCGCGTCCTCCTCTCGAACCCCCAGGCCGGGGCGATCTTCGGGCTGCCGCTCCTGCAGATCCCGAATATCGATGGATACGCCGTCTGCCAGGGCTTCGACCCTCGCTCGAGCAGGCAGTACGAGGCCCGGGACTGGCCTCTCGCGCGGACGATCACGACAGGCGAGGTCGTGATCGACGAGGAGATCGACATCGTCCGCGACGACGGCGCGCGGGGGCGGATCCTCGTGCGCTCGGCGCCGGTCCGGGATCCGGTCGGACGCGTGATGGCGGCCGTCGTGACCTTCTTCGACATCACGGAGCGGACGCGCGCCGAGCAGGGGGAGCGCTTCCTGGCCGCCGCGAGCGCGGCCCTCAGCGACACCCTCGACTTCCAGGGCACGCTCGACCGGGTGGGGCACCTGACGGTCCCCGAGCTGGCAGACTGGTGCGTCATCCAGACGCTGCCGGATCTCGAGCAGTCGCGCGGGATCACGGTGACGCACGCGGGCCCGGAGGAGCTCCAGAGGGCGCGGGCGCTCTTCCGCGAGCAGGATCCCCCGCCGCCGCTGGCCGCCCTGCTGGAGCGGGCCCTCTGCAGCGAGCGCCCGGAGCTCATCGGGGATCTGTCGCACCCGCTGCTCGCCTCGCTCGACGAGAACGGCGCCTTCCGCCGGTTCGCCCAGGCGCTCGGGATCACGTCGGCCATGGTGGTCCCGATGGTCGCGCGGGGCCGCACCTTCGGCTGCATCACGCTGGCGACGGCGGGGTCCGGCCGGGTCTACGACGAGGCGGACCTCGCGGTGGCGCACGATCTGGCGCAGCGGGCGGCGCTCGCCGCGGACAACGCCCGCCTGTACGAGGCGGCGCAGCGCGCGATCGAGCTCCGGGACAACGTGCTCGCCACGGTGTCCCACGACCTCAGGAACCCCCTGAGCGCGATCCTCACGGCGGCCGCCGTGATGATGAAGCGCGCGGCGGCGCGGGGGGAGAAGGGCGACACGAAGGCGATCCAGGCGATCCAGCGCTCGGCGCACCGGATGGATCGGCTGCTCCACGACCTGCTCGATTTCGCCAGCCTGCGCGCCGGCCGGCTGGCGCTGCGCCGGCAGCCGCAGGATCCGCGGGAGATCGGCAGGGAGGCGGTCGAGACGTTCGAGTCGCAGGCCCAGGAGAAGGGGATCCAGCTGGGGGTCGTGGCGGCCGACGACGTCCCGCTCGTCACGTGTGATCGCGATCGGGTGCTCCAGGTGCTCACCAACCTCCTGAGCAACGCGCTCCAGGTGACGGGCGCCCAGGGGGCGATCACGCTGCGGTGCGAGCGCGGGGAGGAGCATGTCGTCTTCTCGGTGGCCGACACGGGGCCGGGGATCCCGGAGGACGAGCTGCCCCACCTCTTCGAGCGGTTCTGGCGCGGCCAGCGGAACGGCTACAAGGGCACCGGGCTCGGGCTGGCCATCGCGCGGGAGCTCGTGGCGGCGCACGGGGGGACGATCCACGTGGAGAGCCGCGTGGGGGTGGGGACGACCTTCAGGTTCACGATCCCCGTCATGGACGAGGGGTGAGCCGGGGGCGGCGGGCAGACAGGGCAGCGCCCGCAGGGGAGGAGTGGACGATCGAGCGCGCCGGTCCCAGGAGTCCTCGGGAAGGAGGAGACATGGGAGTCGACAAGACGCACGATCCGCCGGGCGCCCCGCGCCCCGGGCACGCGGTCAGCGAGGAGAAGCGGCCTCTTCCGCAGGCGGATGTCCCGGGCGTCCGCGGGCCGATCACGCCGTCTGGCGAGCTCGAGGACACTCCCCCCGATGAGGTCGACAGCTGGGGCAGCGAAGGCGGCGCCGGCTCGTACGCGGGGGGGCCGATCATCTCGACTACGAAGATCTCCGCGCCGAGGCCGCCCCGCGCGTCGGGGTAGCGGGGAAGCATCGCTGAGCCGCCCGGCCGGCGGGCGCGACACCAGGGCGATCGGTGAGCGCTGCAGACAGCGAGAAGAGACCGAGTCGACCACGGATATTTTCAGACGACAACCGCGCCACCTCACGGCAGCTGCGCGGACCTGGGCGCGCACCGCTGCATGTAGGCCGGCTCGGGGCAGCCGTCGTGCGTCAGGATCTCGCCGTCCAGGCACTTCACGAGCGCCGCCCGGATGTCGAGGCACCTCCCCCGCCCCGCCGCCACACATCGGTGCTCCGTGGTGGTCCCGTTGGCGCAGCCGTCGAGCTGCCCCTCGGGGCACTCGAGGAGCGGCCCAGTCGAACAGTCGTTCTCCCGCCGCTCGCCGGCCGCCGTCGACGTCCCCTGGGTCGCCGGCTGCTGGCTGGAGCAAGCCGCGCTCGAGACGAGCGCGAGCCCCGTGAAAACGAGCCCCGTGAAGAAGAGGCTCAGGCCCCGACGGGGCGAGTGGCTGCGCGTGTTCATACCGTCGTTCTCCGTGGATGAAGCCCGGCCGCGGAGCCCCGAAGGCGGGCCGCCGCCCGAGCGGCCGGCAGCCTACTCCACTCCACGGAACGACAGGGGCCCCGCGCGCGCCCGCCTCGTCCCGCAGGCGCGGCCCTGGTCAATACGCGATGCCCCTTGTCAAAACGCGCCGCCGCCGTGCGCGAGCAGCGACCAGCTGTCGCCGCCCGTCCGGTTCGTCACGCCGCCGATGGTCAGATCGTCGAAGAACGCAGGGCGGAAGTTGAACCGGGCGCCCACCTTGACGTTGCGCGTGACGAGCCGCTCCACGCCCGCGGTGAGCGGCACCGACACCGCGAACGGGTCGCCGCCGCGGCCCGCCCAGCCCACGTAGCCAACGCCCGCGACAACGAACGGCTGCACGATCGCCTCGTCAGCGCGCAGGATGTTGTAACGCAGGCCCGCGTCGAGCGCGGTCATCACCAGCGATTTCCCCGCGATCGTTCGCTGGTTCACCGAGCCGGTGTAGTTGCCCTCGACGGCCACGCGCGGCGACATGGTCCCGGTCACCCGCACGTTCCAGCTCGGCCCGATGCCCGCGGCGCCGCCCACGTAGCCCAGCATGCCAAAGCCGCCCTCGACCGCGAGGGTCGGCTCGGGGATGCGCCGGATGAGCGGTTGATCCGCCGGAGGGATGTTGCCTGTCGGCCGGACGTGCTGATCCCGGCCCGCCGCGCCCTGCGCCTCCGCCGCGCCGGCGAGCGCCATCATTCCGGCGGCGGTCATGGCAGCCGCCGCGAGTCGTCGCGTGCTCATTGCAGTTGTCTCCGGTTGGCTCGTTCCGTCTTCGACGACCGCCTCGTGCACACCCCAGGCCACACGTGGCTGTGCAGCGCAGGTCCGGCGGGCTGCGCCCTGCGCCGCACCGGCGGCCGCGACCGAAACCACGGCGCCGCTCGCACGTAGCTCGGACATGGAACCCATGGAACCGAGGCGCCGAGCGGGCAGGCGAGCCAGGGCGATGACCCCGATCTCCCTTCCCGGGCGCCGGCCTTCCTGTTCAAGTGGAGACCGCCGCGCGCCCTCGCGCGCGGGCGCGCAACAACTCGAGAGATGCAGGAGGCGAGCGTGAAGACGATCCGGACAAGGACCTTGCTCCTCCTCGCGCTCGCGGCCGCCGGCCTGGGCGCGGCCGCGTGCCAGGGGGAGCAGCCGAGCCTCGCGCCCGCCGCGACAGAGCTCAAGGCGCCGGAGCCGAAGGCGCCCGCCGCGGCGGCCTTCGCGATCGACCGCGCGGGCAGCAAGGTCGAGCTCGTGATGGATGCGCCGCAGGAGAAGATCCGCGGGCGGATCGCGGGCGCCGCCGCGGGGACGCTCCAGGTCGACCCCGCCGACATCACGAGGACGACGGGCCTCATCACGGTCGACCTCTCCACGATCGAGCTCTTCCAGACCGCCGTGGGCGACGACGGCAAGCCCGGCGAGGAGAAGAAGAGCGACCTGCAGAACCAGCACGCGCGCACCTGGCTCGAGATCTCGAAGGACACGCCCGACGACGTCCGGGCGAAGAACGAGAAGGCCCAGTTCGCGATCCGGTCGATCTCGACCTCCGGCGAGAAGGACCTGTCGAAGCTGTCCGGCGCGGAGCGGACGGTGACCGTCACGGCGTCGGGCGACCTGCTGCTGCACCAGCGGCAGTCCCCGAGGACCGTGGAGCTCATCGCCACGTTCAGGTACGAGGGCGACAAGCCCGCCAGCGTCACCGTGAAGACGGCGAAGCCGTTCCCGGTGGGGCTCGCCGAGCACGACGTCCGCCCGCGCGAGGCGTTCGGCAAGCTCGCCCAGAAGACGCTCGAGGTGCTCTCGCCCAAGGTCGCCAAGGAGGCGTTGGTGACGCTCGAGCTGACCGCGACCGCCGGCGCGGCCCCCGCGGCGCCGGCGGCAGCGGACGGCGGCGCGCGGTGAGCGCGGCGCGCCGCCCGCGAGTGAGCCGTTGCGGCGACGCAGCGGCTCTGAGATGACACGGCGGTCCGGAAGCCGCCGGGAGCCGGATCACGCCTGTGCCCGCCGGAGGGCGCAGGCCCGTCGAGACGACAACGGTGGGCGCAGGCCCGTCGAGACGAGAACCAGAGGAGCCACACGATGCTGTCGAAGAAGAGCATTTACGAGACCCTCGCCGCGTTGAGCGCCGGCGCCATGGTGATGAGCGGCTGCGCCGGCGCGCAGGCGCCGGTCAACGCGAGCGAGGTCCCCGCAGAGCAGACCGCCCCCGCCGCCCCGGCCGAGCCCGCGTCGGCGCCCGCGCCGACCGAGGCCGCCTCCGGCGACGCCGCCGCGGGCGCGAACGTCCCCGCCGCCCCGGCCGAGCCCGCGCCGCCGAGCGACGCGCAGTCCGCCGCGACCTCGCCGAAGGTCGCCCCGACGGCCACCCCGGCGGCCACGGCCGCGCCGCCCACGCCGCCCACCGCCGCCCAGGCCAAGCCCGGCGCCAAGAAGACGGGCGCCGCCGGGAAGAAGCCCGGCCACGCGGGCTGCGGCCAGGGCACCTGCGGCTGATCGCGGCCCCCCGCGCCCTCCCCGTACCTCCATGACCGGCAGCGCGCTCACCGGCGTCGGCCTCGGGCTCCGATGGGAGTTCCTCGACGAGGTGCTCGCGGCGCTCGACGCGCCCGATCGCGGCGCGCGCGACGCGGCGCTGCCCGTCCCCTTCTTCGAGCTCTCCCCCGAGAACTACATGCGGCGCGGCGGCTACTTCCCCGCCGCGATCGGGCGCGTCCGGGAGCACCGCCCGATCCTGACGCACGGGCTCACCCTGTCCGTCGGCGGGCTCGATCCGCTCGACGCCGGCTACCTGCGCGCGCTCGGGGGGTTCCTCGAGCGGCTCGATCCCCCCTTCCACAGCGACCACCTCTGCTTCTCCGGGGTCGACGGCGCGTTCCTCCACGACCTCCTGCCGCTCCCGCACACGTCCGCGGCCGCCGCCCACGCCGCGGCCCGCATCCGCGAGGCGGAGGAGCGGCTCGAGCGCCCGATGGCGATCGAGAACATCACGTACTACCTGGTCCCGGGCCGCGCCTCGCTCGACGAGGCCGACTTCCTCGTCGAGGTGCTCGAGCGCGCCGGCTGCCGGCTCCTCCTCGACGTGAACAACGTCTACGTCAACGCCCGGAACCACGGCTTCGACCCGATCGCGTTCCTGGAGAAGATCCCTCCCGAGCGCGTGGCCGCGATGCACGTCGCGGGGCACGAGTGGCGCAACGACGCGGAGGTCCTCGTCGACACGCACGGCGCGCCCGCCATCGCCCCGGTGCTCGACCTGCTCGCCCGCGCGGTCGCGCGGACCGGGCCGGTGCCGGTCGTGCTCGAGCGGGACAACGACGTGCCGCCGCTCGGCGCGCTGCTCGCCGAGCTCACCGAGGTCGAGGCGGCGTACCGGCGCGGGCTCGCCGCGCGGGAGGCGCGGGCGTGAGCGCAGCGCGCGAGGCGGGCGAGACGCGCGGGACGTGCGAGACGCGCGGGACGTGCGAGACGCGCGAGACGTCGAACGCGCCGCCGCCGGAGCTCGCGGCGCTGGAGCGAGCGCTCCAGCGGAGCGTGACCGCGCCGGACGGCGAAGCGATCACGGCCGATCCACGCGCGTGGCTCGCCCGCGCCGGGCTCGAGGGGCCGGACCTCGAGGCGATGGCCGCGCTCCCGCCGAAGCGGCTGCTGCTCTACCGGAGCCTCATCCGTCGCGGGCTGATGGGCGCGATCCGCGCCGGGATCCCCCGGACCGCGGCGCGGCTCGGCGAGCGGTTCGAGGCGGACGTGGCGCGCTTCATCGAGGGGGAGCCGCCCCGGTCGCGCTACCTCCGCGACGTCGCGTTCGAGTTCGTGGGCTTCGCGGCGCCGCGCTGGGCCGGGGATCCGGAGGTCCCCGCGTACCTCGCGGATCTCGCGCGCCACGAGCTGGCCGCCTTCGCGGCGGCGTGCGCCGAGCAGGACGAGGAGGTCGCCGCGGGCGGGGCGTCAGGGCCGCTCGGCGACGAGGCGCCGGGGACGCCGCGCCATGAGGCGCCGGGGCCCTTGGGCGAGGAGCTGTCGCTCGACCGGGGGGCGCGCTTCCAGCGGGCCGCGGCGCTCGTGCGCTACGAGCACGCGGTCCACAGGCTGCAAGGCGACGAGTCCGCGCGCGACGTGCCGGCGCGCGAGCCCACGCGCCTGCTCGTGTACCGCGACGCCGCGCACGACGTGCGCTTCCTCGAGCTCACGCCGCTCGCGGCCGAGATCCTGGGCCGCCTCCTCGCGGGCGCCGCGCTCGGAGACGCCGTGGTCGCGGGCTGCGCCGCGCTGGGACACCCGGTCGACGGGCCGGTGCTGGAGAGCACCGCGGCCCTGCTGAGCGACCTCGCCGAGCGCGGGGCGCTCCTCGGGCCTTCGCGATGATCGCCGGCGCGCAGACGGTGTATGCCGTCAGGACCGCCATGGACGAGCTCGCCCTGAACGAAGCGATGGACCGGTACGCGTGCGGCGACGCGCGCGCGTTTCCGGAGCTGCACCGCGCGCTCGCGGCGCGCCTCCTCGCGTACCTCACCCGCATGAGCGGCTCGGAGACGCTCGCGGGCGACCTGACGCAGGAGACGTTCCTGCGGATGCACCGGGCCCGATCGAGCTTCGCCCGCGGCGGCGCCGTCGCGCCGTGGGCCTACGCCATCGCGCGCAACGTCTACCTCGATCACGCGCGCGCCCAGAAGCACCGCGGCACCGAGCGCCTCCCGAGCGATCCCGGCGCGGAGCCGCCAGACGCGCGCGGCGCGGACGCGGAGGCGGTCGCGATCGCCTCCGAGACGGCGCGGGCGGTGGAGCGGACGCTGGCGAGCCTCCCGGCGTCGCAGCGCGACGCGTTCATCCTCCTGCGGTACGAAGGGCTGAGCGTGCAGGACGCCGCGGCGGTCCTGGGGACGACCACGAGCGCGGTGAAGCTCCGCGCGTTCCGCGCCTACGAGGCGCTGCGGGCGGCGCTCGAGGAGCTCAAGCGGCGGCCCGAGGCGGACCGCGGCGCGGGCAGGGGCGCGGAGGAGGGGAACGACGACCGGCCCGCGACAACGAGACCGGAGCGGAGCGGCCGCCGCGGCAAGGGGCAGGCAGGCGTGCGCGGAGGTGCCGATGGTGAATGAGAGCGACCTACTGAAAGGGATGGAGGAGATCCCCGATCCCGCGGCCCACCTCGCCGCCCGCCCGCCGCCCGCCGTGGCCAAGGCGCCGGCCGAGCCGTCGCTGACGCGCCCGACGCGTGAGCGCCGCTCCTGGAGCGCGCTCCTGGCCGGGCTCGGCTGGATCCTGCTCGTGAGCTGGTGGGAGGGCTTCCGCGACGACCTCCCCTCTCTCCGGGTCGCCGTCCCGCTCGCCGTCACGGCGGCGCTCTCCGGTCTCGGCCTGCTGCTCGCGCTAAGCCCGCGCGCCCGGGGCCTGCCGGCCGGTGTGAGGGCGATCCAAGCGCTCGTCGTCGCGGTGCCGGCCGGGTTCCTGGCCGCGGCCGTCGCGACGTCGCCCATGGCCGATCCGCCGGTGCCGCTGGCGACGCACCTCCGGTGCGTCGCCAGCGCCGTCGGCACGGCGGTCCTGCCGTTCACGCTGGCGGCGCTCGTGCTGCGCCGCTCGTTCCTGTCGGCGCCGGCGTGGCGTGGCGCCGCGATAGGAGCCCTGTGCGGCCTCGGGGTGGTGGTCGGCATCGGGACGCACTGCGACATCGACGATCTCCTCCACATCGCGTTCGCCCACGGCGTGCCCATCGCGGCCGGCGCGCTCCTCGGCGCCGCCGCCGGGGCGCTGCGCGGGCGAGCCTGAGGCGTCGCGCGGCGTCGCGCATCCTCCCCGGCCATCGCCGCGGGGCAGCGCGACCGCCGCGGACCTGCCGCCGCGCGCCGCGAAGAGGATCGCGCCGTGGCGCTTGCGCCGCGGCGCTGGCCAGGTCTAACGCAGGAGGCAGGAGAAACCAGGTCGATGCAGCGCGCGCTCCTCTTTCTGGCGGCAGGGCTGTGGCTCGGATGCGGCGGCTCCGGCGCCGGAGCCGCGAACGACGGCGCCACGACGGGCGTCAGCGCCGGCGGCGGTGGCGGCGCGAGCCAGGGCGACGGCGCGAGCGTCAGCAGCACGAGCGCCAGCAGCGCGAGCGGCGGCGGCGCGGGCGGCAGCGGTGGAGCGGGCGGCAGCGGCGCGGGGGGCGGCGGCTCGCAGGCCGAACGCTCGTTCGTGGTCTATGTCGGCAGTCACGAGGGGCTCTTCGTCTTCCGCCTGGACGACGCCGACGGCGCGCTCTCGGCCGTGCAGGGCCCGCTCGACGCCGAGATGAACCCGACTTTCCTCGCCGTCGACCCCGCGCACAAGCATCTCTTCGCGGCGAACGAGCTGAACGAGGTGGACGGGGAGCTGTCGGGCGCGGTGAGCGCGTTCCGGATCGATCCCCAGGGCGGGACGCTCGAGCTCGTCAACAGGGCCTCCTCGAAGGGCGCGGGCCCCGCCCACCTGTCCACGGATCGCTCCGGGCGCTTCGTCCTCGTCGCCAACTACGCCGGCGGGACGGCGGCGGTGCTCCCCGTGGGCCAGGACGGCGCGCTCGGCCAGGCGGCCTTCGACGTGTCCTTCGGCCGCCGGGCGAGGTCGCACCACGCCATGACCGATCCGGCAAACCGGTTTGCGTTCGTCACCAACCTCGGGCTCGACGAGATAACGCAGCTCACCTTCGACGCGGACACGGGCCAGATGGAGCCGAACGACCCGCCCGCCCTCTCGCTCCCCGCGGACACGACGCCTCGGCACCTCGAGTTTCACCCGAACGGCCGGTTCGCCTACGTGATCAACGAGTCTGCCGGCTCGATCACCACCCTGAGCTACGATCCGTCGCGCGGGACGTTCACGGCCCTGGCCACCGTCTCGACCTTGCCCGACGGCGCGAGCGCCGAGGAAAACGCCTCCGCCGAGGTCCAGGTGTCCCCGTCGGGCAAGTTCGTGTACGGGTCGAACCGCGGCCACGACAGCATCGCCATCTTCGCGGTCGATCCCGAGCGGGGCACGCTCACGCCCGCCGGCCATGCCTCGACGCAGGGCATGACGCCGCGCCATTTCCAGATCTCGCCGACAGGCAAGCTGATGCTCGTCGCGAACGAGGAGTCGGGGAACATCGTCGCGTTTCACGTGGACGAGGCGACGGGCGCCCTCGAGCCGACAGGCCGTGTCACCGAGGTCCCCGAGCCCACGTATGTCGGGATCGTGGCCTTGCCGGACAGGTGACCGCCGGGGCGCCCTCGCCCGCGCCCCGGTGACGTATCGCTCTATCGCCGAGAGGCGCCTCTGCTTCTTCTACTCACGCGCCGGGATGCGGAAGACGAATCCGCTCGTGCTCGGCGACGCGACGGGACCCGAGCCGACGTCGATGGAACCGTAGAAGGTGCCGGCGACCCAGAGCGTGCCGCCGGAGGTGAGCGCCATGCCTTCGGAGGAGCCGGCGCTCGACGGGTAACGGTGGAGCGCCGTGACCTCCGAGGACGCGCTCGCGCGCAGCGCGAACGGGGTGTAGTCGAAGGTGACGAGATCATCGTAGCGACCCGCCGCGTAGACGCCGCCCGCCATGTCGGGCGCGAGGCCGTACATCGTGCCGCTCGGCTCCGGCGTGATCACCCACTCGGCGGTCCCGCTCTCCGTGAGCTTCGCGACGAACGGCGCGCCCTCGAGGTCCGCGTCCACCGTCGTCCCGAGCACATCGCTCTCGCCGCTCACCGTGCCTGCGAGGAAGGTGCCCTCACCGACGGCGATCTCGTTGCCCATGTCGAACACCGGCCCGCCGAAGCGCCGCGCGAACCGGCCCTCCCCCGCGCTCGAGAAGCGGGCGATGAAGCCCATCATCGTCGAGCCGGCAGGCAGCGACAGCGCTGTGCCGTCGATGCTCAGCGCCCCGTCGGCGTAGCCCGTGATCGACACGTCGCCGCCCTCGTGGACGGCGATGCCGGCCACGGCGCTGCCGGCGCCGCCGGCGTTGTTGAACACCTTGGCCCAGGCGACGTCGCCGCCCGGCGTGAGCTTCAGGAGGAACGGGGACTCGCCATCCACCGCAAGGAGGCCATCGCCAAAGTCGATATCGTCGTCGACATAGCCACCCACGTACACATTGCCCGTGGCGTCGGTCGCGATCGCAAAGCAGCGATCCGCGGCCGTCGAGGCGAAGCGCTTCGCCCAGAGCACGTTGCCGTCGGCGTCGAGCTTGGCCACCATCGCGTCGGGATCTTCCGTCGCGCCGGACAGCGTCATGCCCCCGATCGTGACCTCGCCATAGAGCTCGCCCGCGATGAGCACATTGCCCGCTCGGTCGACGGTCACGGCCGTCGCCGAGGATTGCTGTGCCGTGACGATCGGCGCCGACCAGAGGAGATCGCCCTCGGGATCGAGGCGGATGAGGAACGCTCCCAGCTTGGTGATCGTCCGGTCGCCCAGCGTGATCTCGCCGAACCCCTCGCCGCTCACGTAGGCGCCGCCGTCGTCGGCTCCGGCGATCGCGATGTGAAACACCATGTTGGTCGTCTCCCCCGCCGGGTGGAGGAAGAGGGCGTCTGGCGCAGCGAGATCGACGCCGACGCCCGATCCTCCACCGGTCGCGTCGCCCCCGGCCCCCGCGCCGCCACCGCCGCCGGTACTGGCGGCCTCGCCGCCCGCGCCGCCGCCGCCGCCGCCGCTGCCCGCGGTCGCCGCGGCGGCCCCCCCGGCTCCGCCCCCTCCCGGGCCGGACGGATCGACGTCGTCACCACACGCCGCGCACAGGAGCCCCAGAGTCAACCAGGTCAAGATTCGCATCCACGCACCGTAGACGAGCGGAGCTCGCCCTCGGGCGTCATTCACGCTCCGGCGCTGGACAGAGCACGTTCGCCACGCCGGATACCGCTGAAGTTTATCAACGCGGATAGAACCAACAGGGACAGACGCGCGCCGGCGCTCTATCTCGGTCTGTTTCGAGGGTCTGAGCCTGTGTGCACGAGGATGCGCGGCGAGCGACGCGCCGCCGTGGATCACCGCCCGAAATGGCGCTTCGGCTCCTCCCCCGCCTTCCGCAGCACCACGATCTTCCCCGTCGGCGTCCCCACGGTCTTCACGAAGGCGGCCCGCTGTCGCTCGAGGACCCAGCTCGCCTCGGCGAGCTCCTCCTCGGCGCGCTGGCCCTTCACCAGCAGCACGATCCCGTTGGGCCGCACGAAGGGCACCGTCAGGGGGATCAGCATGACGAGGCGCCCCACCGCGCGCGCCGTCACCGCGTCGAACGCGCCGCGGAGATCGCCCTTGCCGAGCTGCTCGGCGCGCTCGGCGCGCACCGACACGTTGGTGAGCCCGAGGCCCGCGGCCACCGCGGCGAGGAACGAAGCCTTCTTCTGCGTCGCCTCCACCAGAGTCACCTTCAGATCGGGCCGAGCGATGGCGAGCGGAAGGCCGGGGAGGCCCCCGCCCGAGCCGATGTCGGCGAGGCGCGCCCCCGCGCTCAGCTCCTCCAGGAGGGGCACGAGCGTGAGCGAATCGAGGATGTGTTTCTCCCAGACCTCGACCGGATCCGTGATCGAGGTGAGGTTCATCAGCTCGTTCATCGCGAGCAAGCGCGCGAGGTAGTCGCCGAGCTTGGCGATCACCGCGGCGTCGAGGGTGACGCCGATCGCCGCGAGGCGCTCCGCGAAGCCCTCCGGAGGCGTGAGCGGAGCGGGAGCCGGCAGCGGGAGAGGAGCGCGTTCGTCAGGGGGCATGGAGGTCCGCACACCCTAGCAAGCTCCCGCCCGTGAAGCGCCGCAATCCTCGCGCTCGCCCTCCCCGCTCGCTCCGAGTCCGTCCTGATTTTTCTCCAGGATCACCGCGCAGAGCTCCAGGCCGATGCCCTCGCGATCCTCCTCGGTGATCGCCCCCGCCGGGTAGCCGGCCACGACGGCATCGCCCTTCTCCCGCGCCCCGGAGGCGGATCGCTACATCGCCGAGAGGCGCCTCTGCAGCTCTTCGGGAGAGACGTCCTCGATCCGGCTCGCGAAGGACCAGCGATGGCCGTACGGATCGCGGAGCCAGGCCGTCCGGTCTCCGAACGGCTTGTCCTGCGGCGGGCGATCGATGGTCGCGCCTGCCGCCGCGGCCTGCGCGACGAGCGCGTCGACGTCCTCCACGTAGACGACGACGGCCGGGCTGCTGCCTCCCAGCGTCTCGGGGCTGACGGCGCCGAGCTCGGGATACTCGTCCGACAGGAAGAACCGGGCGGGGCCGATGGACAGCTCGGCGTGCCCGATCCGCCCGTCGGGCATCGGAATGCGCGAGTCCTCGCGCGCGCCGAACGCGCGCTTGTAGAACTCGATGGCTTCCGCGGCGCTCCGCGCGCTCAGGTAGGGAAAGCACGTCTGACCTTCCGGGACGGGGTGGACCTTGCTCTTCGTCATCGTCGCGCTCCTTCGTGCTCGTGTCGGATGGTTGGCGCTCATCCTGGAGCATCGCGCCGACCGCGTATTGGACGAAATTTACCTGCGGGCCCGGCAGCGCGGGCTTGATCACGCGTAACACATCGGTTACACATCACGCCGATGGACGCCGTTGCCCAGGCGCTGGCGGATCCGATCCGGCGGGAGATCCTGCGGATGCTGCGCGATCGCACCGCCACGGCGGGCGCCATCGCCGGCGCGTTTCCGGTCAGCCGCCCGGCGGTCAGCCGACACCTGCGCGTGCTGCGCGAGGCGGGCCTGGTGCGCGACGCCCAGTGCGGTCGCGAGCGCGAGTACCGCCTCGAGCTCGGTGCGCTGGCCGAGATCGAGGCGTTCCTGCGAGATCTGCACGCGGCGAGCCCGTGGCACCGCCGGTTCGACGCGCTCGAGACCGAGGTGCGCCGCGTCGGCCGGCAGCGGCGCATGGCGACCGCCCCCCCGTCCCGCGACGAAGCGAAACGAAGGAAGGAGACCGCATGAGCCCCCGACCCACAGGCCGCGTCCGAAGCACGGCGACAGGCGCCGATCTCGTCATCACGCGCAGCTTTCGCGCCCCCATCGAGGATGTCTGGCAGAGCGTCACCGCCTCCGAGAGCACGGCGCGCTGGATCGGCCCGTGGGAGGGCGAGGCGGGGCCCGGCAAGACGGTGCGCCTTCAGATGACGTTCGAGCAGGGGGCGCCGTGGTGTGACCTCTCGATCGACACGTGCGAGCCGCCGCGTCGCCTCGCGCTCTCGGCCAAGGACGAGCACGGCGGGTGGCGGTTCGAGCTGTCGCTCGCGGCGAAGGGCGAGATCACCGAGCTCACCTTCATCCAGCGCCTCGCCGATCCAGCGCTCGCCGGCGATGTCGGGCCGGGCTGGGAGTATTACCTCGACATGCTCGTCGCCTCCAGGCTCGGCGAGCCGCTGCCCAGCTTCGCCGACTACTATCCTGCGCAGCGCGACTACTACCTCGGCGACGCGCGCACGGAGGCGTAGCGCGCCGGCGCTCGGGCTCACCTCAGCTCGTAGACGTCGACCGTGTCCACCATCACATGGGGCACGAGGACGCGCCCGCGCTTCGTGTCGTAACCGATATCCGCGGGCGTCTTCTGCTCGGGAATCGCGACCTCGAAGGTCCCGCCGAGCTTCCCGCGAAGCACCGCCGAAGCATCGTGGCTGGTCACGAGGAGCGAGTCTCCGAGGGAGATCAGGCCATCGAGGCGGCCGCCGGGCGCCGTGGTGGTCACGTCCTGCTTGGCGCCCTTCTCGTCGAGGCGGAAGACCTCGGGAGCGCCGCTCGCGCAAACCACGAGCCCTTTGTCGGTCCACGCGAGGCCGTTCGGCATGTGCAGATCGGTGGTCTTCACCAGCGCCCTGGCCTTGCCCTTCTCGATGACGTACATGGCGTCGCTCGACGTCGCCTCGAGGTTGCCCGTCGCGCCGATCTTGAAGCCGGAGTCGGACACGTAGACCTTGCCGTCCGGAGCCGCCGCGATGTCGTTCAGCAACGTCGTACCGGGGATAACGATATCCCCCTTCGGCGCCCCGGTCTTGAGGTCGAACATCCGGACGGTCGTGAGATCGGCCACGTAGAGCACGCCCTTCGCGATCGCCGTGCCTGTCGGCGCGTCGAGCTTGACCTTGTCCTTGCCGCCCTCGATCCACTTCAGGTTCGTCACCTGACCGTCGGGCGAGAGGACGGAGATGAAGCCGTTGTTGTCCCTGTCGTCCGGATTGCCGTTGATGTTCGAAACGAGGTAGCGGTCGTTGTCCGCGTCGTAGAGCACGCTCTCCGGCTTGGCGAAGCCGGTGTACCTGGCGACAGGGCTCGGCACGGCGAGCTTGTGCGGCTCGGGCGCCGCCGTCGACGCCGCAGGGGCAGCCGGAGCCGCAGGCGGGGGCTCGACGCTATTTGTCGCGACGGGCGCGGCGGAAGCGGAGGCCGCCGGTGCCAGCGCGGGCGGCGGGGTCTCCCCCCCGCAGGAAACCATCGCGGCCGCAGCGGCGATGGAGGCGAAAATGCCACGGGATCGTGCCACGAGAAGACCTCCGGGCGGCGAATCTACCACAGCGCCGAGCGCTTGCGGCGCAGAGTCGATCCATGAGACTCTCCGTGGGGAAGTTCATAAAAGGCGACGATCTGGACAGACCTGGTCCGCCGGCTTCGGTTGACCCATCGGCTGATGGTTAGGCCTTATGAGTACCACGAGCGAAAAGGCACGGTTGTACGCGGTCGCTGCGCACGGGGACCAGCGGTACGGCGACCGACCGTACTCCTTTCATCTGGATGCAGTCGCGGCGCTGGCGGAGCCGTATGGAGAAGAGGCGGTGGTGGTCGCCTACCTGCACGATGTGGCGGAGGACACCGACGTTACGCTCGCGAGCATTGAAGCGGAGTTCGGATCGCAAGTGGCCACATGCGTGAGTTTGCTCACCGACGAGCCTGGTGCGAATCGCAAGGAGCGGAAAGCAAAAACCTACGCCAAGCTGGCGCAGGCCCGGGGCGAAATCGAGATCGCGCTCGTCGTGAAAGCGGCGGACCGCCTCGCGAACGTGCGCGCGTGCATCGCTGACCGCAAGGCGAGCCTGTGGCGGCTCTATCAGGGCGAACAGCAGGCGTTCAAGAAAGCCGCCTTCCGCAGCGGACAATGCGATCCGCTATGGTCGGAGCTTGACCGGCTGCTCGCGGATGGAGCCTTCGACGGCCAGGCCTGACCCCTCCCTCGAGCGGGCAGATCGCGGCAAGCCGGGCCCTGCCGCTCCTGTCGAACGTTAGCGAGATTCGAGAGCGCATTCTGCCTCGCGTCAGCCACCGCGATGAGCTCCGTGGCATCTATCTGGAGAGCGCGCTCCCCGGGCGCGGCTGTCCCCCTTCAGAACGAGGCATCGAGCTGGAGGCGACCGACGTGGCGGGCATCGGCGCCTTCCTTGCCGAAGATGTAGAAATAATCGCCCTGGAGCTTCAGCGCATAGCCGTTCAGGTACACATTGAGCCCGCCGCCGACCTGCTTGCCCTGCGCGTCGACGAGATCGACGAGCTTCGGATCGGTGCCGCGCTCCGCGAAGATCTGGTCCCAGCGCGCGGCGACCTCGACCCGGTCGGTCAGCAGGTAGCCCGCCTGGGCGAAGTAGCCGTAACCCGATCGGGTCCACTCCCGCACGGTCGCGCCGTCGACCTCGCCCTCGAAGGAGTCCTTCTTGGCGTGGCGCACGACGGCCTCGGCCGAGAGCGAGAAGCCGGCATATTTGAAGACGAGATCGGCCGCGCCGTGCAGGTAGTCGGCCGCGCCGAGCGTGAGCGTCGTGCCAAAGGTGCTGTTCTGGCGGTTGGTCTGGTGGTTGTAGGCGCCCGTGACGCCCACCGCGAGCCGGGGCTTCGCCTCGCGCGCGAGGTCGGCGTCCTGATCGTCGTCGAACGCGCCGAACGGGCGGACGGCGAGCCGCGCCACCGCGAGCGGGCCGTGCTTCTGGCCGCCGAAGCGATTGCGCCCCTCGCCGCCGCCGACGAAGAGGTTGTACGACAGCTTGCCTCCGAAGCCGAAGAGATCGGGCGACGAGAACATCAGGCCGACGTCGCGATCGAGGTTGAACTCGCGGACGGCGATCGGGCGATCGGTCTGCTGGAGGGAGGGCTCGCGCAGGGTCCGCGCCCGGTTGAACGGGGTGAGGAACTGGCCAACACGCACGTTGAGATCGCGGATCCCTGTGTACTCGATGAAGGCGTCCAAGATGGGAGAAGGGCTGTCCTTCTCGAAATCGTTGCCTCCGAAGGCGAGCTGCACGTTGTACTTGAGATCGGGCGTGAGGACATGCCCGCTCGTCGTGAGGCGCACCGTCCTCACGTTGATCTCGTGCGTATCGTCCTCTCCCGTGTGCGTGATGGTCTCGCGGACCTGCAGGCGGGCCCGGATCGTGGACGAGAACTTGTCGTCCGCCGTCTTGACGGTGAAGCCCTTTCCAGCAGCCGCCGTCACCTTGACGCCGCTGCCCTTGTCCTTCTCCGCGCTGGCCCGCTCCTCGGCGGCCGCCTTGCGCTCGGCCTCGAGGCGCTCGAGCAGCGCGCGCTGCTGCTGCTCGAGCTCTTCAACGCGGCGACTCAGCGGCTCGACGCCGGCCGCCGCCGCGGTCTCCTGCGGCGCCGGGGCCTGGGGCGGCGCCGCGGGCTGAGCGGACGCCTGGAAGGGGAGAGCGGCGGCGGCGAACGAGAGCGCCGCTGCCGCGCGGACCGTGTGCGACTTCTTTCCGTTGATCGATTTCAAGCGCGTTGTTCCTCGAATCAAACCAGCTGCTGACGGCGCACGGCGCTCTACGCGCGGCGCGCACGGCCGGCACCGGCCGCCGGCGCGAAGGCACACCACGCCCTCGCAGGCGGCGGACCATCGCTCCCCGGCCTGCGCTCGGCGTCCCACGGACGACGCGCAGACGAGAGGCCGCGATCAGGAGCACCCGGCTGGGCAGCAGCGACGCCAGCAGGGAACCACCGAGGTCGTCATCCAATATAACGGACGAAAATCCATGTCAAGGCATGGATCGCGATCACAAAAATCCGCAAATGCGGGCTCCCTCACCATCCAACGGGCCTTGGAACATCCATCATACCGGACACCCGGAGCGGGCGGCGCCTTCGGCCGGCGAGGGCCCGGGATCGCGCGAAAGGGTTTCAACCGACCGCGAGGCAACTAAGATGGCCCCGACGCACGCACGAGGCGCTCCGATCGGCGCCCCGCCGCGGTGCGTAGGGATCTCATGAGCCAGAACCCGGACCGCAGCGATCCGCTCAACATCGCCGGCAGCCTGATCGCCGACAAGTACAGGATCGATCACGCCGTGGGCGAAGGCGGCTTCAGCGTCGTCTACAGGGCCGAGCACGTCATCTGGAAGCAGCCCGTCGCCCTCAAGTGCTTCACCCTCCTCGCGGGCGCGCCGACCGAGCAGCGAGAGCAGCTGCTCCAGGCGTTCATCCAGGAGGGCAAGCTCATGACCGAGCTCTCCAGCCGCTCGGCCGCGATCGTCCAGGCCCGCGACATCGGCACGTTCAACGCGCCGGACGGGCAGTGGCTGCCCTACATGGTCCTCGAGTGGCTCGACGGCAGGCCGCTCGATCAGGTCCTCTTCGACGAGACGAGCGACGGCGCGCCGCCGCGCGACCTGCGCGCGACGATCGCGCTGCTCGAGTCGGCCGCGATCGCGCTCGATCTCGTGCACTCGCGGAGCATCGCGCACCGCGACATCAAGCCGGCGAACCTGTTCGTCGTCGGCCAGCCGCGCGACGCCTCCACGTTCGTGAAGGTGCTCGATTTCGGCATCGCCAAGGTGATGGCCGACCACGCGGCGGCGGCGACGGCGCTCGCGCACACGGGCAAGGACATCACCGCGTTCACGCCGAGCTACGGCGCGCCCGAGCAGTTCAGCCGCACCCACGGCGCGACAGGGCCCTGGACCGACGTCTTCGCGATGGCGCTCATCATGATCGAGGTGATGCTCGGCGGAGCGCCGGCGCTGCAAGGCGACGACTACCTCCAGCTCGCGGTCGCGAGCCGCGATCCGTCGCGCCGGCCGACCCCGCGGACGCTCGGCCTCGCGGTCAGCGACGAGGTCGAGGCGGTCTTCGCGAAGGCGCTCGCCGTCGCGCCGGCGGACCGCTTCCCCACCATGGGCCGCTTCTGGTCGGCGCTGCACCGGGCGGTCTTCCCCGAGGACCCGGCCTGGGCGCTCGCCACGGGCGGCAGCTCGCTCGCGCCCCCGTCCGGCGCGCCGTCGCCCCGCGCTTCCGCGCCGCGGCTCCCGTCCTCGCCGCGGATCTCACTGCAGGCGCAGACCGCGCCGACGATGGCGGCGCCCTCCACGGCCCCGGGGCCGCTGCCCACGCCGACGTCGCAGCCGGTCTCCGTGGCCGGGTCGAGCACCGCGGGGGGCGCCGCGAGCGACGCGGCGCCGAGGTCGAAGGGCCCGCTGCTGCTCGGCGGCGTCGCGCTCGCGCTCGCGGCCGGCGGCGCGATCACCTGGAACCTGCTGCGCGGCACGCTCCCTGCGGGGGAAGCGTCACGGAGCGCGCCGGTCGCGACCGCGTCCGCCACCGCGGCGACGCCTACGGCGAGCGCCGCGACCGCGGCGGCAGCGCTCTCCGAGCGGCCGACCGAGTGCCCTGCAGGCATGGTGCTCGTCCCGGGCGGCAAGTTCTTCATGGGCTCCGACGAGCCGGAGTTCAAGCTGTGGCAGCCCGCGCACAAGGTGACGATCGACACGTTCTGCATCGACGTCCACGAGGTGACCGCGGGCGACTACATGGCGTGCTCGGACAAGGGAGAGTGCAAGCGGCCCCCGGCCGCGCCCGACTTCCCGAACACGGACGGTTCGCCCGCCGCGGCGCACCAGAAGACGCTGACGGTCCTCGCCGAGCAGTGCACCTTCGGCAAGCCCGAGCTCGCGAAGCACCCGATCAACTGCTTGCCGTGGAGCCTCGCGAACGCCTACTGCCAGGTCCACGGCAAGCGCCTGCCGACCGAGGCGGAGTGGGAGTACGCGGCGCGCGGCTCCGACGGGCGCAAATTCCCCTGGGGTGACAAGCCGGGCGATCAAACCTTCATGAACGCGTGCGGCACCGAGTGCACGGCGTGGGAGAAGGCGCACGGGCTCAAGCCGAGCGAGCGCATGTACGAGGCCGACGACGGCTTCGCCGGCACGGCGCCGGTCGGCTCGTTCCCGAACGGCAGGACGAGGTTCGGGGCCGACGACGTTGTCGGCAACGTGTGGGAGTGGACCGCGGACTGGTTCGAGACCTACAAGGACGAGGAGCAGGTGAACCCGAAGGGGGCGCCGGCCGGCGATCGCAAGGCGATCCGGGGCGGCGCTTACAACGGCGGCTTCGCGCTCTGGCTCAACCCGGCGTTCCGCTACCACCAGCTCGCGACGGCGAGCGCGCCGGGCATCGGCTTCCGCTGCGCCGCGCGCCTGTAGCCGTGCCGGTCCCGACGTCGCAGCTCGCGAACCCCTCCATCGCCGGCCCGCTCGGCACGCTGGCGTTCTCGCAGGTGCGCCCGCTGAGCTCGTCGCTCGCGCTGCGCGCGATCCGGTGGCACCAGAGCCTGGAGCGGCTCGGGGTGGTCCTGCCGTTCGCGCTGGTGCACGACGCGGGCCTGCTCTTCTCGACGCCGCGCGAGCATCTGGAGCTCGGCCCGCGCTGCGACCCGAAGGAGCTCGCGGGCCGGCTCCGGGACGCGGAGCGCATCGTGGAGGGGTACCGGGCGGTGCTCCGGGAGCTCGCCGAGAGCGAGGCGGCGCGATGCGCGGCGCAGCTCCGGATGAGCGACGATCTGGTGACGGTCGTGCTGTCGCGCCTCTTCGGCGCGGTCGCGGCGCGGACCCACGCGCCGCCGGCCTACCGCGCGATGCTCCCCGCGGACGCGGCGCTCTTCGAGGGGATCGAGCCGCAGCTCCGCGGGCTGTTCCTGTCGGCGCGGCGCGAGTTCGAGCAGCGGGCGCTGGAGGCGCTCGACGTCTCGCGGCTGTACGTGCTCACGATGTCGGACGCGCTCGACATCGAGACGCTGCGCCTGTTCGGCATGCTGGGCTCGGAGGCGTCGGCGGGGGCGCTCGCCCAGGTCGACCTGCTCGCGGCGCTCTCGTCGCCCGAGGCGAACGACATCGTGAATTTCTCGCTGGAGATCCTGCCGAGCGTGCTCGAGACGAAGACGCGGCCGGCCGCGGGCACGACGGCGGCGCACGGCTACTCGGGGCTGGGCACGCGCGGCTCGATCGACAGCATGGTGCTGACGGAGCTCGCGTGGGACGACATGGAGCTTGCGCGCCGCATCGCGGACAACGAGGTGCTGTATTTCGCGCGCGAGCAGAGCCGGGACGAGCAGCGGCGCATCCACTACCTGCTCATCGACGCGTCGGCGTCGATGCGCGGCGATCGCCAGACGTTCGCCCGGGGGATGGCGATCGCGACGGGCAAGCGGCTGTTGCTGGAGGGCGAGGACGTGGCGTTCCGCTTCTTCGACGCGCGGCTCTACGAGCTCTACCGGGCGAAGAACGGGCAGCTGCCGACGGCGCACCTGCTGTCGTTCAAGGGGGAGCGCGGCAGGAACCCGGCGCGCGTGTTCGCGGAGCTCGCGACGGACCTCGATCTGACGCGGCACCACGATCCGCGCACGCCGGTGGTGCACCTCTTCACGCACGCGGCGCTCTACATCCCGCGGGAGATGGTGCAGGCGGTGCAGAGCCACGCGCACATCTCGGCGGTGTTCATGCTGCCGTCGGGGGGGCAGCTGGACCTCGACTACCTGGATCTGCTGGATGCGCACTGGGTGGTGGACCACGCGACGGTGGCGAGCGGGGCGGCTCGGGCTAGCGCGGCTAAGGCGATCCTTGGGGAGAAAGACCGGCAGGACCGGCAGGACCGGCCCGAGGAGGGAGGTGGTGCCGCACGGCGCCTGGGGGCCCCGCCGAACTCGCACGTGGCCTGAGCCTTGCCCGCTGGGCAAGGCTCAGGCCACGTGCTCAGACATCGGCCCATCCCCCAGGCGCCGTGCGGCACCACCTCCCTCCTCGGGCCTACCGAAATTGATGGGGAGATGGGCAGATGGGGAGATGGGGAGCGGCCCATCCCCCAGGCGCCGTGCGGCACCACCTCCCTCCTCGGGCCTACCGAAATTGATGGGGAGATGGGCAGATGGGGAGCGGACTTTCCTTCAGTGATGCGCGATCAAGCCACGCATCTCGAACGGGTTCACCTCGTACTCCTCCTCGGTAATGAAGTCGTCGACGCCGAGCCACTCCGCCAGAGGCCGGCATTCATCCACCTTCCATGGGGCCATGAGCGCCGCGATCTCCTCGGGCGTGCGCGGGTAGACCTTGACCCCGGCGAGGGATCCGGCGCTGCTCAGCTGACCCGCCGCCGCGGCGCCGCGCGACATGATGAAGCTGAGCGCCAGCACGCTGCCAGGGGCGCAGAACGCGTGCAGCTTGCGCAGGAGGTCGCGCGAGCTCTCATCGTCCATCATGTAGAGGATGCCGATGCATCCGACCGCGATGCGGCGCTCTGCGCTGAAGAACCGCGCCGCCGCCGCGAGCAACGGCGACGGATCTCGCAGATCGGCCTGGATGTAGCGCATGTTCGGCTTGTCAGCCAGGATCTGCTCGCCGTAGATCACGCTCACCGGGTCGACGTCCGAAAACAGGATGCGCGCATCAGGCAGGTAGTCGTTGAGATGGCCCTGCGTCGGTAACCCCGAGGCGAGATCGAGCACGCTCGTGATACCCGCCTCGGACCATTGCTGCCCCACGAGCTGGATGAACCAGCGGTTGAGCTTCGCATACTTCGGATAGGTGGGTACGAGCTTCATGATCGCCGTGGCAGCGACGCGATCCACCTCGTAGTTGTGGTGTCCTCCGAGAACGTAGTCGTAAACCCGACCGACGTGCGGCTTGGTCGTGTCAATCTCCATGGTTTCCTCCCTAGAGTGAGCTCACGGCGCGCTCGTCAACGGCCGCGATACGAGCGAGCAGCCCCTCGCTGCGGGGGCGGACTGCCACAGACCTCGAGCCCCTCCCGCCGCAGCGCATGGAGGATGCCGCTTTGAAGGTTGGCCAGGACCACGATGCCCGCGAGGTGGGCGTCCTGATCGCTCAGCGCGCGGGCTGCCTCGGGGCGGATGCCGACCAGCACCGGGTGGGTGCCGAGGAGGTCGAGCGCGCGCGCGGTGCGCACGAGCGCGTCGACGGCCTCCGCGTCCATCGCCGGCACGCCGGTCACGTCGATGATCGCGGTGCGCGCTTGCCGGTCCACCACCTCTCGCAAGAGGCACTCGGTGATCCTCCCCGCTCGCTCGGTATCGAGCTTTCCAATGAGCGGCAGCACCAAGATATGATCATACACGGGCATGATCGGCGTCGAGAGCTCGATGATCACACGGCGCAGCTCGCGCTCGCGGTTATGGATGGCGCGCTCGAGCGCGAGCTGCATCTCGTCGCGCTGGACGCCGACCTCGCGCTTCTCCTGCTCCGCCACCGCGTCCACGAGCAGCGTCAGGTAATCGTTCACGTGCGCCACCGCCTCCAGCGCTCCGGGCGTGCTTCCAGGCAGACGCGCCAGCACCTCGCGCAAGAGGACACGGCTCAGCCCGAGGAGAGCCCGCAGCCCGAGCCCCTGCTGCCCGAGCTTCTGCCCGAGCGACACGACGGGCGCCGTGTCGCCGGCAGAGGAGAAATGGAACAGCTCGTCGAGGATCTGCTGCGCGACCTGCGGCAATCGAAATGGTGGGAGACCGCTGCGGTTGTGTAGGGCGTTGTCCTTGAGCACCTTCGCCGCGCTCTTCGCCAGCGCCTGGCGCTCCGGGCCGATCCAGCTCTGCATAGGAGGGTCCGCTTCCTCGGTCTTGGCCGTGTTATGTCGTATGGGTGCTCACGAAGTAGGAGAGTCGACCGCCTTCGGATCGGGTTTGTTGTTCGGAGAGCCAGACTGGAGTGGACCTCGGCCCCATGCCGCAATCCACTCACCATGAAGGCGAATGTATGGCTTCGCGAGGAACGCGCCCCCGAGATGCGGTCTCACTCCCCCCATGCTGTGTATCTATCGTATTAATGTCCTGACTGTCTATGTTCCATGACAAAAGCGGCCTGCAGCGGCGAGACCACCGCACAAGGTGTGGCCCGCGCCCCTTCAGAGCCAGTTCTGCCCAGAGCGGCGCCCGACGGGAGCGCGACCGCGCCTCGTACGCCTCGGGATCGTTACGGCGTTCAGCCGTAATACGCCGGCTCGTTGCCGGGCTTCCACTTGATGTTGCAGCCGATGCTCGGGCGCTGCTCCGAGGGGACAGGCGCCGAGGAGAGCACCGCATCGATGGCGGCGCGGAGATCGCGGCCGGTCACGGGGACCTCGTTGCCAGGGCGGCTGTCGTCGAGCTGACCGCGGTAGACCAGCCGGCGATCCGGGCCGAAGAGGTAGAAATCCGGCGTGCAGGCGGCGCGGTACGCCCTGGCGACCTGCTGGGCCTCGTCGAGGAGGTAAGGGAACGTGTAGCCGACCTCGCGCGCCTCTCTGGCCATCGCCTCGGCGTTGTCGGCTGGATACGCGACGATATCGTTCGAGTTGATCGCCACGATGGCCACGTCGTCAGCACCATAATCGCGCCTCAGCCGGGCGAGCTCGTGGCGGATGTGTTTGACGAACGGACAATGATTGCAGATGAACATCACGAGGAGCGCCCGCTGCCGGGTGAAATCCGACAGCGCGACCTGCTTTCCGGTGAAGTCGGGCAGCCTGAAGTCGGGCGCCGGGGTGCCCAGCTCAAGCATCGTGGACGGGGTGCGTGCCATGACAGGATTCTCCTCTCGCTGTGACGGCGCGCACCCTACCACGCCGCGGCCCTCGCCGCTGAACACCTCCCCCGCCCCCGCGGCGGCCGTCCTCTGGCTCGCGCGGCTCGCGCTCCCCTGCCCTCTCCACCGCCGGGGCGCGCTCGAGGTCTGAGCGCCTGTCCGGACAGGGCCATGGGGCGCCCGCGGGGCGCGGCGGTCACCTCGGGAAGTGGCGCTCGATCATCGAGAAGAACGCCGCCCCGCCCGGCTCGCCGCCGATGCTCCAGTACGTCACCCCGCCGAGCCCACCCTGCTCGGCGACGACGACCTTCTCCTCGAGCGACGCGAGATCCTCGAAGAAGAGGCGCTCGCCGCTCGCGAGGAGCCGGTTCGGGGCCCTCCCCGCTGCGAGCCGTCCGCCCTCGTCGTCCGGGCACCGGCTCATGTGGTCGGTGCTCGTCTCGTAACCGTCGCCCGCGAGCTCCAGGCACTTGCTGAGCGGCTCGCACCCCACCACGGCGCCCCCGCTCCCCGGCGCCTCCGGCCCGAGGAGACCGTAGTTCGGCAGCCCGAAGATGAACTTCTCGCGGCGCGCGCCGCCGTCGAGCGACCCGATGTACGAGACGGTCTCCTCGAGCCACCCGAGCGGCGCGACCGGGCCCACGTGCGGTCCGCCGTGCCAGTGGTAGTCGTAGCTCATCACGTGCACGTGATCCGCCGAGGCGCTCAGCGCCTCGTAATCGAATACGCCCTTCGCGGACCCGACCGCCGGCACCGCGAGCGAGAGCTCCTTTCCTTGCGCGTGGAGGGCGCGCGCGAGCTCGTCGATGAACGCCGAGAACGCGGCCCGCTCGGCCCGGACGGTCTCGCCCGGCCCGAGGACGGACGAGAGGTGCTCGTAATCGATGTCGATCCCGTCGTAGCCGTTCTCCATCACGAGCGCGACGACGCCCGCCACGTGCCGCGCCCGGAGCGCGGGATCGTGGAGCATGGCGTGCACGGCGGCGACATCGGGCCGGTCGATGGCGGCGATGAGGGGGATGAGCCGGGTTTGCGCGCCGCCGGCCGTCGTGCCGTCGAGGACGCGCCGGTCGTGGAAGCCGGCGAACGGCGCCTCCCGGCCGCGCGGGTGGTTCTCGAAGCTGGTCGGCGAGGCGACGCGCCACCACTTCGGGTGCACGGCGTCGAACGCCCCGGCGTGGGCCGCGAAGGTGTCGTATCCGAGCTCGGTCGACTCGGGATCTCCGAGGAACTCGTGCAGCCACCCGCAGAAGCGGTGATCGCCCGGCGCGCGCGCCGCCTGGCCCGCGCGCTGCGCGCGGGGCGCGGCCGACGCCGAGAGCTCGGCGCTCCCCACCTCGTCGAGCGACGGCGCGCGCTCGGCCGCGCCACCGCAAGAGACGGAGAACGCGGCGGAGCAGGCGAGCATCAGAGTCTGGTGAAACAGCTTCATATCGGCCGCGCTCTAGCAGCCCGCCGCCGCATCGACAGCCCGGTTCTCACGCTTCCGCGGGCCGCCTCACGCCGAGCCCGCGATGCGCCGTTTGACGCCTACTCCATCCCTGCCCCTCACCCTTCGGGTGGTGGGGTATTCCGGCCGAAGGCGGGGTCTTTTGAACTGCCAAGACGCCAGAAGACGCCAAGATTTTTGTGTTTTTCTTGGCGTTCTTGGCGTTCTTGGCGTCTTGGCGGTTCCATCCTTCCGGAAGGATGGGGGAATTCCCCCACCCGCCCTCGCGCCTCCCTCCGCCGGCGGCAGGGCCGGCGACGCTCACGCACGCGCCCGCCGCTCCCTCGGCCAGGGCCGGTGTACTACGCTCGCTCCCGGCATGACCCAAGGCGTCCGCCCCCTGCACGAGCTCCGCGACGAGGCCCGCTCCGCGCTGGCCAGGAGCGATCTCACGCGCGCGCGCGACGCGCTCTTCAGCGCCCTCCAGCACACCATCGCCCGCGAGGAGGAGTACGTCGCCATGACGGACGAGCTCCGCGACGTGCTGGTCCGGCTGGGCGACGCGCGGAGCGCGCTCACCGTCTCCTGGTACGGCGGCAACGAGCAGAGCCAGCGCCCGCTCATCGCCAAGGTCCCGCCCATCGACCGCGCGCGCACCGTGCTCGCCTGGGCCGAGCGCGAGCAGGACCCGGAGCGGCAGAAGCGGCTCTACGGCCGCGCCGCCGACGAGTACGAGGCCGCCGGCCTCGTCGCGCAGGCCGCCATCGCCCGCGAGCGCGGCCAGGACTTCGCCCGCGCCCGCGCCCTCTGGTCGCGCCTCGCCCAGCTGCTCTCCTCGTCGGGCAGCGACCTCTACGCCGCCGGCCTCGCCCGCTTCAACCTCGCCCGCACCTCGCTCCGCACGGGCGACGCCGCGGCGGCGCGCGAGGCCGTCTTCGCCTCCGTCCACCTGCTCGAGGAGGCCGCCGACAGGTACGAGACCATCGGCCAGCGCGAGCGCGCCTTCGACTGCTACCAGGTCCTCATCGCCGTCGGGCGCGAGAGCCGCGCCTTCGAGCACGTGCTCGAGGGCTACGTGAACGTCATCCGCATCCTGCGCGAGGACCACCTGCGCTACTACGCGCTCCAGTCCTACGAGGAGGCCGTCGCCGCGGCCGAGAAGCAGGGCGAGATCTCCGCCGCCGCGACGCTCGCCCGCGAGATGGCCGCGTACGCCCGGAAAGAGGGGCTCACCGCCGTCGCCAACTTCGCCGTGCTCGCGCAGGCCCGCCTCTGGCAAGAGGTGTCCGCCGTCTCGCAGAAGCGCGCCGCCCCCCCCGAGATCGCCGAGAACGCGCTGCTCGCCGCCGTGATCGCGCTCGGCGAGGCGGGGCAGTACAGCAAGGTGGGCGGCGTCTACCGCGCCCTCACGCAGCTGCCGCTCGAGGAGACCCGGAAGAAGCACTATGCCCGCGCCGGCCGCCGCTACGTGAACGCGCAGGACCTGCCGATCGACGCCTCGCCGCTGCCCGCGCACCTCCGCCACGAGCTCGGCTTCCCGGACGTCTGGCACATCGACCTCGTCGAGTGGGAGCAGGCCGGCAGCGCCGCCCAGGCGTGCGGCGACATCGTGCTCGACCCGGCGCAGTGGTCCGAGGTCACCCGCCGCCGCGCCATGCTCGCCCGGCTGACCGCGCTCGCCGTCGAGGGCGCGACGCCCGAGGCCGCCCCCGCGCAGCAGCTCATCAGCCTCGCGGAGCAGCTCGCGACGGTCGAGCTCTACACGATCCTCTCGCCGCTCGAGCGCCTGTTCCGCCGCGCCGAGCCGAAGATCCGGGTGGCCGTCGTCCGCGCGCTCTCCCACTTCCTCTACAAGCGCACGTTCATCACGATCCGCGACGCGCTCGTGGATCCCGATCCCACCGTGGTCCACGAGGCCGCCCGCGCGCTGGAAGAGCTGCGCTTCGCCCACGCCTTCGATCCGCTCGCCCGCATCTACCGCGAGTCGCAGGCCGCCGCCGTGCGCGCCAGCGCCGTGCGGGCGATCGCGAAGATCGACACCCTCGAGGCCGGCGAGATGCTCCTCGGCATCCTCCAGCACGAGGGCGCCGAGGAGCGCGCCGTGGCCGTCGAGGCGCTCAAGCGCGTGCGCGGCATGAAGTTCGTGGAGCTCGCCCGCGGCTCGCTCGCCGAGCTGACAGGCTCCGCGCAGGCGGTGGTGCGAGAGATCCTCCAGAGTCGTGGCCTCAGCCCCTGAGCGCGCCTGCACGACCACGCGCCAGCACGACCGCGCGCCCGCCGGCCGCGCCGGGGCTCCACAACGAACCACGACGGAGCCGCGCGGGGGTGATCCGCTGTCCGGGCAGCGAGCGCAGACTGCGCCTGGCTCCTCCCCTCTCTCACGCACCGGAGACCGCGCCTCGGACGAGCCTCAGGCGAGTCAGACGAGCAACCCCGCGATTGTGCGCTGCGGCAAGGGGATTCCCCTAACGAGTTTGGTTCTCGCAGCGCTTCTGGAGGGTGCACGTCGACATCCAGTCGGGATACCCTGCACGCGCCAATCCAACTCATCCCGAGAGCGTCTCGGAGCGCGATGGCGTAAGCATGGAAGCGGACGGAGCGCTTGGGGGAGCGCTGGGAAACCGCCGTCCGGGCTCCCGATGGTGCGCTGCTCGACACAGGTCGACTTCTCAGCGCGCCACCGGCGGCTCTTGTCTCGTGTGGGCAGCAGCTGGGCGCCGTACCGCGGCGCCCAGCTGCCCGCCGCCAGCGCGCGCCGATGCCGATCCAACGGCGGCCGGAGCTTGGCCGCGCCCTGGCGCAGGGCGGCCGCGCAGGGCGGCCGGAGCTCGACCCGCGCCCGGGCGCTCAGCTGCGGAGGATCGACTCGAGCGCGGGCACGATGCGGGCGTAGCGGAACTTGTATCCGAGCTCTTCCGCCCGCCTGGGATAGACGCGCTGCCCGGTGGTGATGATCTCCGCCGCGTCGCCCATCCCCAGCTTCACCACGGCCTCGGGCACGCGGAGCCACGACGGCCGGTGGAGCACCGCGCCGATCGCCTGCGCGACCTCGTCGCCGGTCTGCGCGTACGGCGCGGTCATGTTGAAGGGGCCGCGCACCGCCTCGTTGTCCAGGGCGAGCAGGGTCATCCCCACGACGTCGTCGCGGTGGATCCACGAGATGACCTGCTTGCCGTCGCCGACGGGCCCGCCCAGGAAGAACCGGAAGGGGGCGATCATCTTGTCGAGCGCGCCGCCGCCCTCGCCGATCACGACGCCGATGCGCAGCTGCACCGAGCGGACGCCGTGCTGCTCCTCGACGGCGCGGGCCGCCTCTTCCCAGCGGACGACGACGTCGGCGAGGAAGCCCTCGCCGGGCGCCGCGTCCTCGTCGAGCACCTTCTCGCCCGGCTGCGGGCCGTAGTAGCCCACGGCGGACGCGCAGAGGAACGTGCTGGGCTTGCGCTTGGCCTTGCCGATCGCCTCGCCCATGAGGCGGGTCGTGTCGATGCGGCTCCTCACGATCTCGCGCCGCGCCTCCTCGGTCCACCGCTTGACGATGGTCTCGCCCGCGAGGTGGACGACCGCGTCCACGCCGTCGACCTCCTCGAACCACGCCCCCGGGGCGTCCGAGCTCCACGACACGACGCGCGCCCCGGGCAGCGCCGCCTGCGTCCGCCCCACGTCGCGCGTCAGCACCGTCACCCGATCACCCCGCGCAAGCAGATCCTTCACGAGACCGCGCCCGATAAACCCGCTGCCGCCAGTGACAAGAACCGTCTTCACGCGATCTATCTATCACGGCTCGGACGGAGGCGGGGCTTCCCTGTCGAGCGCCATCCTGGGCGCGCTCGGACGGCCGGCAGCTGTCCAGTCGTGACGCCGAGCGCTGGAGACGGTAAGACGCCGGACGTGATGGATGACCTAGAGACCTTCAAGAAGCTTCCTCTCGGCGGCCTCGATCGCCGCTCGCTCGTGGGCTCGCTGGCCGAGCACGGCGCGCGCGTGGCGACCGAGCAGCTCGCGGCGCACCGCGCCCGTATCAGCCCGGCGGGCGCGCGCATCGCCCCGGACACAGCGGTGCTGATCCTGGGCGGCTCGAACGGCATGACCCGGGCGCTCGCCCTGCAGCTGCTCTTCGGGGAGCGGGCCGCGGTCTTCGCCGTGCACTTCGACAGCGAGAAGATGCAGATCGGCCCGCACCACGTGAAGGCGATCTCGGACGCGGCGGAGGCCGAGGGGCTCACCGCGCGCTTCTGGAACAACGACGCCACGAGGCCGCAGGTGATCGACGAGGTCGTCGCCGCGCTGAAGGAGCGGTATCGGGCGGTGCACCTCGTGAACGGCATCGCGGCGGGCGCGATGAAGCGGTACGCGGAGCACGGGCCGACCAAGGTGAAGGACCTCGACGTCGCGTTCGATCCGGTGCTCCAGGTCCCTGATTTCTCGCGCGCGGAGAACATCCGCAAGCTCGGGCTCGTCGAGGTGGACGTCGCGAACGAGGCGGACATCGAGCGGACCAACAAGTTCATGGGCACGTCGTCGCTCTTGTGGGCCGAGCCGCTCGCCGCGGCGGGGCTCATCGCGAAGGGCGAGAGCGTCGTGTCCTTCTGCGACTACGACTACCCGAGCGACGATCCGGTCTACGCGATGGGCCCGCTCGCCGGCGCGAAGATCCTGCAGCGCAAGACGATGGCGGAGATCCAGGAGCGGTTCGGGGCGAAGACGGCGCGCATCTGCTATCCGGCCCTGGCCACGACGGCGCTCGGGGCGATCCCCGGCGGGCTGCTGATGTACGGGCTCAGCACGCAGATCTTGAAGGAGCGCGGGCAGTTCAAGGACGTCATCGATCTCGCGCGCGAGACGATGGAGATCTGGCGCCCGAGCTGGGATGGGAGCGATCTGCGGGTGGACGCGGCCTACCAGGCGTGTCTGCCGGAGTTCAACAAGCGCAAGGAGCAGATCGGTCCGAAGGACGTCCCCGGCGCGTTCCGGCAGCTGTTCGGGTGAGCCCTTGCGCGCGGGGCCTCGGCTCCGCGCGCAGCGCTTCACGGCCGGCCGCGCTGCTCGCGCGGCCGGTACCCCGCTCTACCCTTCAGCCTCCGGCCTGCGCGACCTCGGGCTCGAGCCGGGCGACCTGGCATTTGTCGGACAGGCGGATGATCCCCACCCAGGCAAGCACGCGGATGACCTGATACGCCGGGTCGATCTCGAACCACCGCACCGCGAAGTTCGGGCTCATCGAGTACTTGTGGTGGTTGTTCTGGAAGAGCTCGCCGAGCGTCACGAAATCGAGGACCAGCGTGTTGCGGGAGTCGTCGTCGCTGTTGAAGTTGCGGTAGCCGTAGCGGTGGCCGCACCAGTTCACGATCGCTCCGTGCAGCGGGCCCATGGTCCAGTGGAGCGGGAGGAAAAGGAACTGCCACCAGTGCGAGGCGAAGGCCACGTAGAAGAGCACGTAGCCGGTGCCCCACGCGAGCCGGCCGATCCACGCGTTGCCGATGCGGTCGAGCGTGGGCCACTCGGGGTAGCCGCCGAGGAAGCGCGGCTCCACGTCGGCTGTGCGGTCGTAGATCGCGTCGTAGCGGTGCGCGGTGTCCAGCATCATCCGGACGACATTCGAGTAGTACCGCGGCGAGTGCGGATCCTTCGGCGTGTCGCTGTACGCGTGGTGCATGCGATGCAAGATCGCGTAAACCCAGGGCACGAGGTACGACGAGCCCTGCGTGAGGTACGTGAGGAAGTGGAAAATCCGCTCCCATGGCTTCGACATCGTGAACATCCGATGCGAGGCGTACCGGTGCAGGAAGAAGGTCTGGAAAAAGACCGAGAGCGTAGAGTGGGCGATGAGGACGATCGCGATCTCCATGTTCGCGTCCTAACCCGGTGACGCGCGGCAGGGGGTCAGCTCACGGTCACGATTCCGTAACGGGCCCCGGGTCCGCGCGGCCTCGGGTCACCTCTATGTCCGCGGGATTCCGCGGGAATCCCCGTGATTGTCCGTGATAAACCGAGTCCGTTCATGGTAACAGCGGTGTCGTGAAGGCCGTGATCATCGGTGCGGGCCGGGGCAGCCGGCTGCGTCACCTGACCGAAGAGCTGCCGAAGACGCTGGTCCCGATCCTTGGCCGCCCGATGCTCGACGGCATCCTCGAGGCGCTCGCCGCGGGCGGCTTCCGGCGGTCGGATATCGTGTTCGTCTGCGGCTACAAGGCCGACGTCATCCGGGCCGCCTACCCGGATCTGACGTACGTCGAGAACCGCGACTGGGAGCAGAACAACATCCTTCTCTCGCTCCTCTGCGCGCGCGAGCACCTCCAGGGCGGCTTCGTCTCGACGTACGCCGACATCGTCTACCGGCCCGAGATCGTGGCGGGGCTGGTCCGCTCTCCGCACGACATCGCGCTCGCCTGCGACACGGACTGGCGGCGCCGCTACGTGGGCCGCTCGCAGCACCCCGAGACCGACGCCGAGAAGCTCCGCGCCGGCGGCGCCGAGGGGGATCGCGTCCTCCAGATCTCGCGCCGCATCCCTTCGGAGTCCGCGACCGGCGAGTTCATCGGGGTGATGAAGCTCTCGGCGCGGGGCGCCGGGCAGTTCCTGGCCGCCTTCGACGCCGCGCGCGACGCCTTCTCGAATCGGCCGGAGTTCCGCGAGGGCCGCACGTTCCAGCGGGCCTACCTCATCGATCTGCTCCAGCACATGATCGAGTCCGGCGCCGACCTCCGCAAGCTCGACACCCACGGCGGCTACATGGAGATCGACACCCTGGAAGACGCGTCGATGGCCGACGCGTGGTGGCGCGGCGCGCCCTGAGGTTCTGACCTGTTCTAGAGGGCGTCGGCGAAGGTCGCGCCCTGGGCGAGGAGGCCGGGGAGGCCGCCGGTGTGCAGGAACAGCACCCGCTTGCCCGAGAGCTCGCCTCGCTCGGCCAGGTCCCAGAGCCCGGAGAACGCCTTGCCCGTGTACACGGGGTCGAGGACGAGGCCCGACAGCCGCGCCACCTGGAGGATCCGCGCTCGCTGCTCCGGCGTGGACACCCCGTAGGCAGGGCCCTTCGCCGAGTCGTCGATGACGAGGTGGGCGGGCGAGCCGAGGCGCGGCTCGAGCGCGCGCGCGTCGTCCATGATCCCGACCACGATCCGCGCGAACGTCGCCCTGTCGTCGCAGACCGCCATCGAGCGCACCTCGCCGGCGACCTCGTAGCGGGCCGCGCCGAGCGCCGTGCCCGCCGCCGTCCCGCCCGAGCCGCACGCGTGCACGATGACGTCGAACGGCTTGCCCCCCGCGAGGCCGAGGTCGAGCTGCTTCCGGATCTCCTCCATCGCGCGCACGTAGCCGAGCGCGCCGAGGCCGTTCGAGCCGCCCTCGGGGATCACGTACGGCCGGCCGCCCGCCGCGCGGATCTCGGCGGCCGCCTCGGCCATCAGGGCGCTGCGGTCCCTGTACGCCTCGGGCGAGATCAGCCGGATCTCTGCGCCGGCGAGCCGGTCGAGCAGCACGTTGCCCTCGAGCGGCGCGTGGGCCGACGGGTCGCTCGTGCGCAGGAACAGCACCGAGCGCAGGCCGAGCGAGGCGCTCACCAGCGCGGTCGCGCGCGCGTGGTTCGACTGGAGGCCGCCGCAGGTGATGACGCGGTCGGCGCCCTCCTCCCGCGCGGCGGCGAGCAGGTACTCGAGCTTGCGGATCTTGTTGCCGGCCTCCGCGCCCGCGGTCATGTCGTCGCGCTTCACGTAGAGGTCGACGCCGAGCGCCTCGGCGAGCCGCTGCGGGCGCTGGATCGGTGTCGGAAGGTGGCTCAGCGCGAGTCGTTTGCGCATCGTTTCTCTCCGCTGTCTGCCAGGGGCGCCCGCTGCTGCGCGCGGGCGGCCCTCGCAACCGCCCTCTAGCATCCTGGGCGGCCCTCGTCTGCTGTGTCGCGCGCGAGCTCGACCGAGGGCCCGGCGAGCCCTGGCGGGCTCAGTGGATCACGCCCAGCTTGAGCGTGAGCAGGTACTGATCGGGGAGCTCGGCGCCCGCGGCGTCGTCGAAGGCGCCGCCCGGGAACAGGACCCCGGCCTCGGTGCCGAACTGGAGGGTGACGAGCCTGCCCATCGCGATGCGCGCGTCGACGCCGAGGTCCAGCTCGACGCCCAGATCGCGGCGGCGGCTGTCGCCGCCGTCGTAGTTGGCCAGGCTGCCGCCCGCCCGCGGGGCGCCGTAGGGATCGACCAGATCCGAGGTCGCCTCGGCGATGACCGCGCCCGCCTTGAGGTCGAGCCAGCGCGCCGGCCGCACGATGATGCGCGGGTTCACGTAGGCGGCGCCGGGCACGCCTCCCTTGGACGGCATCGACCTGATGCCTGGCTCGGGGGACGCGGCGAAGAGCTCCCGCTCGGCGATCGTGGCCGCGCGCGCGGTCTTCCAGGCGAGCACCTCGTCGAACAGGAGGAGCCCGACGTTGTGGCTCGGGTCGAAGGTGAAGCGCCGCGACACGCCGTCCGTCGGGTCGTCGTCGCCCGAGGCGTAGCCGGCCTCGATCTCCGTGACGACGCGCCCCCACCGCGCGGCTGGCCGCGCCCCGCGGCCCGCGACGTGCACCGCGCCGAGCGTCGCCGCGCCGCCGACCGAGCGCACCGTCACGGGCGAGCGCCCGAACGCGTGGCCGGAGGGCGGCGGGGGCCCGCTCGGGGCGAACGACGCCGCCCCGAGGATCACCGCGGCCTCGAGCTCGCCGTAGACGTGGGCGCGGCCCCCCGGCACCGGCGCGTTGAATCTGCCTGCCACGTCGAGGATGCCGGACGTGAGCACCTCGCTGAACCGGGCCGGGCTCGTCTTCGCGCGGCGCTCGCGCGCCTGCCGCCGCATGGCGCCGTAGATCCCGATCTCGCCGCGCCGCTCTCGCCAGAGCGCGGACACGACCGCCTGGAAGGCGCGATCGCCCTCGCCTTCGTCCTGCCCTTCGACGTCGTTGCCGAGCAGGTCGGCCGCGTTGTCCTCGAACACGAGGTCGCCCGCCACGGTCACGTGGAGCGGCCCGCCCTTCCCCATCGGCGTGGCCGCGAAGAGGACGCGTTCCATGAGCGATCCGCGCTCGTAATCGCCGAAGACGCTCGCGTGCTCGCCGTCGTTGACGACGAGCCCCATCCCCCAGTGCGCGCTCTGCTGGCCCACCCGGACGACGCCGAGCGCCCACGGCACCTCCAGGTAGAGGGCGCGCGGGTGCACCTCGTACCACGCCAGGGCGGCGCGCGCGTCGCGCACTTGCTCGACGTCACGCGTGGTGTCCCCGGCGATGAGGCCCCGGGCGACGTCGATCTGCGCCACGATCGAGGCCTTGTCCTTGAAGTGGAAGCGGGGCGAGAGGCGCAGCCAGTGGGCGATGTACTGGCTCTGCCCGAGCGTCGTCGCGCCCGGAGCCGACAGGGGCGGCGCCCGGAGCGGCAGATCGCTCATGGCGCGGTAGCGGAGCTGGTACTCGCCCTGAAAAGAGAACGTCGATCGGGTGGGATCCGGCGGGGGCGGCGGCTTGCGGCCGGTGTCGAGCACGAGCCGCTCCTCGAAGTCATCGACGGCCGGCGCGGCCGGCGCGGCGGGCTGAGCCGCACTCGGAGAGCTTCGCCCAGCGCTCGCTTCCTCGACGGGCTGAGCCGCGCTCGGCGAGGCGAGCGCGACAGCAAACGCAAGGGGGGCGAGGGTGACGAAGGCGAAGCGCATCGGAAGCAAGCAGCCGCTCACCAGCGCCCGGCCGGGAACGCGCGCCCGAAGGATAGGCGGATCGATCCCCGCGGGGCACTGGATTCTTCTGCCAACGGCGCGCAGCTGGCTTTTCGCGGGGCATCCGCCGCTCTAGCGTGCGCCTTCGTGACCCTTTCCACGCCGAGCGCCGCCGCTGGTTCTCCTTCTTCGCCGCCTCCGTCGGATCCGTCGGATCCGTCGCGTCCGTTGCTCCTCGGCCGCCCGCTCTCGCTCGCGGATCTCGAGCAGGTCGCGCGGCGCGGTCGTCCGGCGGCGATCTGCGCCGAGGCGCGCGAGCGGGCGGCGGCCTCGCGCCGCGCGATCGACGCGATCGCGGCGGCGGGCGACGCTGCGCCGGCGGTGTACGGGATCAACACCGGCTTCGGCGCGCTCGCGGAGACGCGCATCGCGGATCACGACATCCGGGCGCTCCAGCGCAACCTCGTGCGGAGCCACGCCTGCGGGGTCGGGCCGGAGCTCGGCGAGGCCGAGGTGCGCGCCATGATCGTCCTGCGCGCGCAGGTGATCGCGCTGGGGCACTCGGGGGTGCGCACGGAGGTGCTCGATCTGCTCGCCGCCCTGCTCGAGCGCCGCGTGAGCCCGCGCATCCCTGCGCAGGGGTCGGTCGGCGCGTCGGGCGATCTGGCCCCGCTAGCGCACCTCGCGCTTGTGCTCATCGGCGAGGGGGAGGCGCGCTTCGAGGGGCAGCTCATGCCGAGCGCGGTGGCGCTCGCGAAGGCCGGCCTCGCGCCGATCGAGCTCGCGGCGAAGGAGGGGCTCGCGCTGATCAACGGGACCCAGTACATGACCGCGCTCGGCGCGCTGGCGCTGCGGGACGCGGCCGCGCTCTGCACGGTCGCGGACATCGCCGGCGCGGTGAGCCTCGAGGCGCTGATGGGCTCGAAGCGCCCGTTCGACGAGCGGCTGATGCGCGTCCGCCCGCACCCGGGCCAGGCCTGCACGGCCGGCAACCTGCGCGCGCTGCTCGGGGGCAGCGAGATCATGCAGAGCCACGCGGACTGCCCGAGGGTGCAGGACGCCTACTCGCTCCGCTGCATGCCCCAGGTCCACGGCGCGACGCGCGACGCCGTCGCCTGGGCCGCGGAGGTGCTGACCCGCGAGGTCAACAGCGTCACGGACAACCCCACGGTGTTCCTCGGGGATGGACCGGATGGCGGCGCCGAGCTGATCTCGGGCGGCAACTTCCACGGGCAGCCGGTCGCGCTCGCCCTGGATCTTGCCGCGATGGCGGCGGCGGAGCTCGCGAACATCAGCGAGCGGCGGGTCGAGCAGCTGGTCAACCCCGCGCTCTCGACCGGGCTCACGCCGTTCCTGGCGCCGCACAGCGGGCTGCACTCGGGGTTCATGATCGCCCAGGTGGCGAGCGCCTCGCTGGTGAGCGAGAACAAGGTGCTCTGCCACCCTGCGAGCGTCGACTCGATCCCCTCGAGCGCCGGCCGCGAGGACCACGTGAGCATGGGCAGCATCAGCGCGCGAAAGCTCGCGCAGGTGATCGAGAACGTCCGGAGCTCGCTGGCGATCGAGCTCATCACGGCGGCCCAGGGCGTGGACCAGCGGCTCCCGCTGCGCCCCAGCGCGGGCGTCGCGGCCGCCCACGCCGCCATCCGCCGCGTGGTGCCCGGGCTCACCGAGGACCGCCCCCTCTACCGCGACATCGCGGCGGCCGCGGAGCTCATCCAGAGCGGGGCGCTCATCGCCGCGGTGGAGGAGGCAGTGGGCCCGCTCAACTGATTATTTCTGTTACTGAAGTTACATCTGATACGATTTAGAGGAAATCTTACGCGAGATAAGGGAATGCGATCGGTCCATTGCGGGGCGAGTTGCTGTACATTGGCTCAGTGCCCATTCCGGTCAGCGCCCCGCCGTTTCCCTTCGATGCCGTGCGGGATCTGCTCGGGGTGGTGCGGACGATCTACGCGGCGGCGAAGGAGGGGGGGTCGTCGCGGGAGGAGCTCGCTCGCATCGCGCAGGTGGGCAAGGAGCTGAGCCGGGCGCTGGATCTGGCCGGCTCGCCCCAGCAGGGGGCGTCGGGGCTGTCGGCGGCGTGGAAGGTGGCAGACAGGGCGATGCTCCAGGTGAACGACCTGGTGGATCCGCTCACGCCGGCGGCGCCGCTCCTGATGGCGGCCCGGAGCCGGGTGACCGGGAGCCGGCTGACGCTGCGGAGCAAGCCGCAGGGGCGGTAGGCGGCTGGGGAGTGGGGAGGCCGCTGGGGGCGGCAGGCCGCGGGGGGCGGAAGGCCACCTGGGCGGGCGCGGGAGAGCGCTCGGACGGGAGGCCGCCGGGGCGGCTTTCCTGGATGAATCAGCCCCCGAAGCGCGATTCTCCGAGCGATGCGGAGAACTGCCGTCTTGCCAGGAGCGGGAGAGGGAGAGGGAGAGGGAGTAGGGACAGTGTCGGCCAGCGTCCTTCGGTGGCCTACTGTAGGGCTGGAATCGTCAGCTGCGACCGAAGAACCTGCGGCCACGCGACCGCTCGGCGTCGCGCCGGATGCCCTGCATCACCACGCGGATGAGCTCACGGTTGTAGGCGCGCCTGTCGTGGCGCTTGTGCTCGGGCAGCTTGACGCCCAGAGCGTGTGCGAGACGTTCTACGTTCTCTACCTTCGCCTCGCGCAGACAGTCGATGTCCAGATCCATGGAGTGGCGCTCCCATTACTCGAATCCACTCGGCTTGTCGAGCCCAGAGGACACGAGCGTGGCTGCGCGCCGTTTCCCATCGGGTTCCCGCCGGACCATGGCAGGCTCCCATCAGACCGTGACGGGCATGCGGCGTCCCGGGCACGTCGGCGCCACGAAGCGCGAGGCGCGCCCTGCGCGACCTGGTCCCGTTCGAGGCGGCGAGCAGCTCAGGTGAGCCGCTGGGTGCGGGGTCGAGGTCGACCCCGCCGCTTCCCGCGCGGTTCCCCCACACCACGAAGCGCGCTGCGCAACCTCGGGCAACCTCGGAGGGTGTGAGGTTCCGGGGAGCCGGGGTGCTCTGGGCAGGGTGAGGATCAATCGAGCTGGCGGCTCCTGGGCGATGGGGGTGCCGCGGCTCCAGAGCGCGTCACCGCCCGCCTGCTCGGTGCGCCGCACTTACGAGGTAGCCCCGCCCGGACTCGAACCGGGACGCCCGCGAGGGCCGCGGATTTTAAATCCACCGCGTCTGCCATTTCGCCACGGGGCCATGTTGTTGATATTACTTTGATTTTTACTTTTGGGAGCCCACGCTCGCCTTCGTCTGTGCCGTTTCCTGTGCCGTTTCCGGCGAGCTCGGGGATCGCCTGGGCGAGGGAAGCTAGCTCGCCAAGGCCCAGCTCTGCAAACGTCCTGGCGGCTCGGCGGTATCTCTGGATCATCACGCTCGATCGATGGCCAGTTCTGTCGGCCACCCAGGTCTCGCTGCGGCCGTTCGCCAGGGCAACAGTGATGAAGGTTGAGCGCGTGTCGTGGGCGCGGACTTGCTGGCGCTCGTCAGAGTCCTCGAAGAGCTCTGGACGGTCGATACCGGCGAGTTGGAGGTGGGAGCGAAGTCGCTCGGCGGCGTGCTCGACGCTGAAGCGTTCGCCATCCTCGTTGACGAAAAGCGGGGCGGATGGTGATGGGTTGCCGCGGAGCGCGAGCCAGGCGCGCAGCGCCTGTGGCACGCCGGGCGAGAGTGCCCAGGCGCGGGGGTCGTTCGTCTTGTTCTTCTCGAGGCGCAACGCACCGCGATCGAGGTCGACGTCCTGCACCTGGAGGCGCGCCGCCTCGCTGATGCGCGGGCCTTCGCGGTTCAGGAAGCCCCAGAGGACGCGCCAGCACAGCGGGATCGCGGTGCTGGCCAGCAGGCGCGCGTCCTCGTCGGGGTAGAGACAGGCTTTCGCCTTCGCGGGGCCGAGCTTCGGGAGGAAGCCGCGGGGGAGCGGGTTGGTCGCGAGGAGACGGCACGGGAAGACGGCCATCGCCATGAGCCGGTGCAAGAGCTGCGCGATGTGACGGCGCGACGCGGGGGACATCGGCGGGAGCGCACACATGACACGCTCGGCGTCGTCAAGCGTGAAGGCCGCGACGGGGACGTGGCCGGCAATCGGGTAGATGTGGCGGTCGAAGCGGTAGACGTCCTGCTCCACGCTGCGCTTTGGCTTGACGTGGTCGGGGTACATGCGAGCGAGCTCGCCCGAGGTCCAGAGCTGGCCGAACTGCTGGATGCTGACCTGCTTCGGTACCGAGCTGCCGCCGGGGACGACCTTCGCTTGTGCGCCGCCCTTACAGATGACGTCGACCGCCGCGATGACGTCGCGGAGCGCCCTGCCCTCGTGTACCGCCGCACGCTCCAGCAGCGCAACGATCGCGTCGCGTGTGACGTTGGGCGAGGCGCGCAGCCGCACGGCCAGGTCGGCGACGAGCTCCTTGCGCTGCTCGGCCTGCTTCTCGGTCAGCTTAGGGTCGAGCGGGAAGCTCTCCCGGTCGTTGTCGCCGACGAGGACGCGGACGTAGAGCCGCCCAGCGTCGTTGCGGAAGAGCGATCCGGTGGGCTTGCGGGGCATGGTGCCCACTGTTCTACCGCGATTCGCGGCCGCGCTCACGCCTGGGGCGGCCCGCCGGCGTAAGGCGAGCGGGAGGCCGACCACATGGCGTCGACGATCGTCGGAAGCCGCGTGAATGTGGACCGGTCAACCCCCGGGTCCCGGGCTGCCGGTGGCGCGAGCCAGCGGGATCTCGCCTGTCGCGGGGGCGCAAGTCAGCGCCGCAGCCGCCGAGGAGTAGTTTCAGATGCCGGTCGCATCGACTGCGCCCACTGGCAACCCGTCCGTAGAACGAAGAAGATGGCGTCCATGGCCAAGCAATCGACCACGCGCGGGTTGTGCCAGCTGAGTGGGTGCGCTTTGCGCGGCGGCTGGATGGTTACCATCTCTACCCAGATGGTATCGGGGATACTTTAAGGCAAGAACTTCGCCACGAATATATCGTAACCACCGGTACTTGCAAGTGATCCCAGGCCGAAGTCGATGGTACTGCGAAAGCCGCCGATCAGCAGTACGTTGCCGTGGCTATCGGTTGCGACGCTCATGGCGTACTGCTCACTTGAATCACCGAGCGTCGCACTCCACGTGTGGGCACCGTCGGAAGAGAACTTTGCGATGTACACGTCGTTAGACCCCTGGGTAGGCAAGGAGCCGTGTCCGAAGTCGATGGGGGCATCGGTGAATGCACTGATGATTATGTTCCCCGAAGAGTCCACCGCGAGACCTCGTGCCGCCTGAAAACCGGACGCGCCAAACTTTTTCGCCCATACAAAGTTTCCGAACTCATCAAACTGCGCGAGAAGGGTATCCCAAGGAGCATCGCTGACAAGCGGGCCGCCGCCGAGGTCCACCCTGCCGTCGAACTCGCCAACAACGCTGATACGGCCCTTAGCGTCTACGACGACTCGCGTGGCATTCTGGTCCTTAACATCACCAAACCGTTTACTCCAGACATGATTTCCAGCAGCATCAAATTTGGCAATAAACATATCTGCCGCACCAGCACTGGTGAGAAGCCCGCCGCCGAAGTCCACGCTTCCTTGAAAGTAGCCCGAAACAAACACATTGCCTACCTGATCGGCTGCGACGCCCATCACACCGACCGCAAAGGCCTTGCTCCATAGGCTCGTGCCGTTGGAATCAAACTTCGCGATGAAGCTCGATGAGTCTGCGCTGTTGAAAGACCCATTTCCAAGATCGATCGTCCCCGTGAACCTGCCGACGGCGACGATGTTGTTACTGCCATCGACGGCGAGACGTGTGGTCGATTGGGCGGACGCATCTCCGAACCGCTTGCTCCAGACGTGACCACCTTCGGCATTCAGCTTGACTACGAACGCATCCGCACTCCCGGCGCTAGTTAAGAGATCTCCCCCAAAGTCTACCTGCCCGAGGAAGTCTCCTGCGATCACAACATTGCCAAGAGAGTCATTGATAACGTCGTACGCTCCTTGAAATTCCGCGTCACCAAAACGCTTGCTCCATAGGTGGGAGCCGAGAGGATCGAGCTTTGCCACGAAGACATCCGTACCCCCCGCGAACGAAATCGGACCTCCGCCGAAGTCAAGGACTCCTTGAAACCAACCACCAAGCACGATGTTGTTGCTCTGATCAATAGCCACTACGCTTGATGTCTGATCAGATCCATCGCCGAAGCGCTTGGCCCACAATGCCGTCGGGGCGCAGGATGGGATCGTGCCATCGCAGTCGTGGTCTCCTGGAGAGGCACAGGTCTCAGCGAAGGGCACGATCTCGCCAAGGCATGGCCCATAAGCCGTTCCGGACCTGTTACACGTGTGAGTGCCGGGCACGCACATGCCAACACCGCTCGTACCGGGTGGACCGGAGTAGCACTGCCCAGACGAATCCGGAATGCAAACGCAACCTGCGCCCTCCTCGTTCGTCTGGCCGTCACAATCGTCATCTACCGCGGTGTTGCAGGTCTCCGTGGAAGGAATCACTTCCCCCGTACAAGGGCCATACGCCGTTCCCTGAACGTTGCAGATCTGAACGCCTCCTTGGCAGACGCCAAGGCCCTGCGTTCCAGGCGGCCCGGAATAACAAGCGAGTAGAGAGTTGGGAATACAAAAACCCCCGCTTCCACCCACGCCCGGACCACCACCACTATTCCCGCCGCTAGCTCCTCCGGCGCTGTCCTGTCCGCCGCCCCCCTGCATTCCGGCGCCTCCGGGCCCCTCGTCGTCGCCGCCCGCTGCGCCTCCCGCGGAACCACCGACAATGCAGCCGCATGGCAGGTAGCCGGTACCATCTGCCATGCAGGCCTGCGCGCCTTCTGATCCACCGGGGCAAGCGCACGCGATCTGCTGCCCAGGAATACAGAGGTGGCCCGTACCGCTCGTCCCAGAGGCGGTCGTCGAGCCCGTCGAAGCAGTGGTCCCGCTTGTGTCATCTGCGCCGCACGCCGCGTAGCCAGCACCAAGAATCGTCAGAGAAGCGGCCAAAACAGATCTGCGCACGAAATGCCTCCTTGTACCAGGTTACCAGCTCACCGACGAGCGTGTCACCCAGCAGCAGCGCGTGCGCGCCCTCTTCGATTTTCGAGGCAGAACCGGTGGTAGCCGCGAACTCGATCGAACGCGACGACACATGACGCCACGCATCATCACCCCCGGTCCTACCCCGCCATCGTGCCGTGCGCGAGATGGGTGAGGCGAGCACTTCGGGCGCTCTGGGGCACGTCGGCCCTGGCTCGATCCGAATTAGCCGTTGTCGATGGAGGGCCCGTCCGGCGTTGGTAAAGCCGAGCGAGCCATCTCTACTTCGACGGCAGCATGCCACGCCTCGCGCCTTCGGAAGGAGCGGTCCCTCGGGCGGCCCGCGGCTGCCGGACCGGTTCGAGACCGACAGCGGCCAGCACCGCGGCAACCCCCGTCCGCTCGTCCTCCGCCGCGGCTTGGCGCGGTCCCGGGTCCCGAGCCAGTGCCTGGAGGTAGGCGACGAACGCCTCCCGCCGGACCAGGCGCATCTTGCCGAGCTTCGTAACCGGCAAGGGAAAGCCCGGCGCGCGGATCGTGTCGAGGAAGACGCGCGCCGGGATCCCGGTGACCGACTCGACGTTCTTCTGCGAGAGCAACTCCGGCTGCGGCGCTGTGAGCGTGAGCCCGTCCAGCGGGATCGCGAGCGTCGCCGTTGCCATAGCGGGCTGGGCAAGCCCTCTCGGTGGGCACGCTCCTCTGGCGGGCACATCCGGGAATGTCCGCTCGACCACGCGCGCGCCGTTACCAGGCTGACGAAGAGCAAGGGGTGCCGATACACGCGCGAGAGCCGCTCGTGTCATGCTGTACCTCCATCTGAGTTGGGTTCGCGAGCAACCGTGACTGACGCTGCCGGAAGGAGCACGAAACGGTAATTCTGCGTCGCCGGTAACTCGCCGCGACTTACCCGGAGACCCGCCTGGGAAAAACACCCTGTGGAATCGCGGGGTTGGGTCTTCTGGAAAGCGCCGCTGAGGGGCCGAAACCGGGGGTTGCGAAGGGCTCGATTTGGTAATTTCGCGCGCGCCGTCGGCGCCGCGCCCGGAGGCGACACAGACGGGGCGCCAAGGTAGGCACGTCGCGCAGAACGCGACCAGCGCCCGCGCGCGTCGAGCCGCGCCGCCAGCAGCAGGAGTTCACCGTGACGCGTTCGTGGCGCTCGCCGCTCGCATAGGACGCGTGGCACCCCCAGTACGGAAGCTCCTTAGCCGGTCGCCCCGCCGCACGCGCTCGGAGGTCGTCGTCTCGCCCTCATCGCCGGTCGGGGTAGCCGCGCTAATGATCGACGTCCCGATCGCGTCCGGTCGCGCATCTTCCGTACCTGTCCGGTGACCTGCATGCTGCCTTGGAGCCTCTGCGCTGCGTAGAAACCCTCGCCGGGGCGGTCGTGCGCGTGCCACCGACGTTCGATGAGGATACGCTGGCGCGCGTCGTTCGCGCACTCGGAGGTGTGCGATGATCCCGGGCCGCGTCTCGATCTACGTCGCCACCGAGCCGCTCGACTTGCGCCGCCCGCCTCGGGATCTCTCCGCTGCCTGCCTCCGCGGCGCGCTTTTTACTGCGTGGTGGAGACGTATGGAGTCCTCCGCAACGAGGAGTTGATAGACGCGCTTGCGACGATTCGCGTGCTCCTTGAGCCGCCGATGACTCCATGGGGCATCGCTGCTCATTCAGCAGGGGATCATGCGGCATTGCCACAAGGCGGTTCCCGTCTCCGGATTCAGCGCGCACGTGCAGCGCACGGGGTTGCAGCCGGGCTCCTTGGGGCACTCGATGCCGACGTGCTCCGGACACGCCGTGCCGTCCAGCATGAGCAGCTCCTCGCTGTCCGTAGGGCACACGAGGGGCTGACACGCGGCCGGCGTCGTGCAGGACCACGCGCCGCCCTGGCAATGACAGACCGGCCCGCAGTCCGAGTACCCGCCGCAGGTCATCCCCTCCGTGTCGCAGCACGCGCCGTCCGGCGGCGGCACCGTAGGCCCACGGAGCTCGAGCGGCTGGAAGGTCACGGCGTCGAGGCAACCCACGGCGCTGCCACTGCACGTACAGGTGGCCCCGGGCGCCACACAGTGAGCCGTCGTCGCGCACATATCGCCGGAATCGCTCCATGGCGTACACGCGCCGCCCGCGCTGCCGGAACCACCCGCCGCGCCCGCGCCGCCCGACCCGCCGGCGCCGCTGGAGCTAGCCGTCATGCCCGCGCCGCTGGAACCGCCCGCCGCGCCCGCGCCGTCGGAGCCGCCCGCCGCGTCAGCGCCGCTGGAGGCGCCGCTTGTCATTTCATCGCTGAGATTCGAGGATCCGCAGGCCGCTGAAACACTCAACGCAAGGAGGAGGAGCCAGGAGCGCATCCCCCTAGCATAGCAAGCGCGGGCTCGTCGGGTGGGGGACCAAGGTGACCAACCGGTCTATCTACGACATCCATGTTCCGCTCGACCGCGAGGCGCTGGCCGAGGCGCACCGCCAGGCGGGCTTCAACGTGCTGTGGAGCGACTACATGCTCCCGGTCGACGCGAGCCTCTTTGGCGTCGGCTGCATCGAGCCGCCTTGGCTCCGGTTGCCGGTGCTTGGCGCGGCCTCCGCGGTCACCGGGCTCGTCTGGGCGCTCGACGCGCGCGGGCTGGCTCCGCGCCCTAATCTCGCCACGTCTCCGTACCTCTTCTGTGTCGCGAGAGGCCCTGAGCCGCCATGCTGGCCAGTTCGACGCTGAAGAGCCCGTCGGGCCGTTGACACGACGGAAGGAGTCGTGGGAGCCTCGGGGCTCGCCGCGCGTTGCGGCGAGCAGTCCAGATGGCCCCTCCTCTAGGAGGCTTCATGAACAGGCGTTCGTTCGTTGTGCGCCGCGAACCGGCCAGTAGCCTACATTGCGCGCGATCTGGCTCCGTGTCCTCGCTGTTTGCGTCGGGTAACCACCGTGCGTCGATTGCCCTGCTCTGCGGCACGGCAGCGCTGCTCGCGGCCTGCGCCGGGACAGACCCCGGGGGCGATGCGGCCGGCGGCGACAGCGCGGCCAGCGGCAGCGGGGCAGTCGGAGGAGGCGATGCTGTCGGCGGGGGCGGTGCTGTCGGCGGGGGCGGTGCTGTCGGCGGGGGCGGTGCGGCCGGCGGGGGCGACGCAGCCGACCCGTGCCATGACCCGAGCGCTCACACCGTGTCCTCCGAGCTCGATCTCAGCCTACCCGCCTATGGACCGCGGCCGGACGACGAGCTCACGCCCGCGCTGGGCTCGGACGGGACCAACTACCTGCTCGTCTGGGTCGACAGCCCCTCCGGGGACGACGGCGTGCGCGACCTCCTCGCCGCGCGCGTCGCGCCCGACGGCGCCGTGATCGACACCGAGCCCCTGGTCGTCGGCGCCGGCCCCGGCGACGAGGGCGTGCCGGCCGTCACCTTCGACGGGACCAACTACGTCGTCGTCTGGGCCGACGACACCGGGTTCTACGGGCCTCCGAACGCGCTGAGCGACATCCGCGCCGCCCGGATCAGCCCCGACGGCGTGGTGCTCGATCCGGGCGGGGTCGTCGTCAGCAGCGCCGAGCAGCCGGACTCCTGGCCGATCGCGGTCTCGATCGGCGCGACCACCGTGGTCGCCTGGGCCGCGGAGGGCGACGGCATCCGCTTCGCCCGCCTCTCGCTCTCCGGCGAGGTCCTCGACCCGGGCGGCGTTCCGGTCGGCTCCGGGCCGGTGAACGGCCGCCCGGCGCTCGCGACCGACGGCGAGGGCGCGCTCATCGCTTGGGAAGACGGCGACGTCCGCGCCGCGCGGGTGACCACCGGCGGCGCGGTGCTCGACCCCGGCGGCGTCCCGGTCGCGACCGGCGGCGGATGGCAGCCCGTCGCGGCCTTCGACGGCGAGCGGTACTGGATCGTTTGGAACGGCGACGCCGTGCGCGCCGCGCGCGTGACCACCGACGGCGCGGTGCTCGACCCCGAGGGCATCTCCGTCCACGAGGGCCCGACCGCGGAGCTCGACAACGTGGTGGCTGCCTTCGACGGCGAGGACCTCCTCGTCCTCTGGACGACGCCGCACCCGATCGAGCGCGCCAACGCCGTCGACGTCCGCGCCACCCGGGTGAGCCGCGCGGGGGACGTGCTGGATCCCGACGGCGCGCTCGTGGCGTCCGGCTCGCCCACGTACCATGAGGTCGCGCTCGCGGCCGGCCCCGGGGGCGCCTTCGCGGCCTGGATGCAGGGCGGCCTCTCGGCGCCCTGGGACGTCTTCGGGGTGGCGCTGCACGGCGCCACGCCGGGCGCGCTCCCGGCGCCGGTCGCCGTGGCTCCGGCCGATCAGAGCGCGCCGACCGTGGCCTTCGATGGGCGGAGCTACGTCGCCGCCTGGTCGGACAGCCGCACGGTCACGCGCAGCATCCGCGCGAGCCGCGTCAGCCCTTCGGGGGCTCTGCTCGATCCCGCGGGCATCCTCATCGCCGACACGCCCTGGAGCGACGTGCAGCCGCTCGCCGCCTTCGACGGCCAGAACACGGTCATCGTGTGGGAGGCCTTCGACTGCTGCGGCGCCACCGCGCTCCACGCGGCCAGGCTGAGCCCGGAGGGCGTCCTCCTCGACGCCGCCCCGATCGCGCTGCCGCTCCGCACGAACCTCGACTTCGAGGTCGACATGGCCCTCGCGTCGGACGGGCACGGCGTGCTCGTCGCGGTGGTCGACGAGCTCGGCGAGATCGAGCTCGTGCGCGTGGATCAGGCGGGGGACGCGGAGCTCTTGCCCGCGTCCCCCGCGGGGATCACCGGGAGGCGGGTCGCGCTCGGCTGGAGCGGCGCGAGCTATCTCGTCACCTGGGCGGCCCTGGACGAGGAGGGCGCGCTGCGCGGGGCGCGGGTGAGCCAGTCCGGAGAGTGGCTCGACGCGGCGGGATTCCGCATCTCAGGCGAGGGCGCGGTCGTGGCCCCTGCGGCCCTCGCGCCGCGCGGCGCGGGGAGCCTGGTCGTCTGGGAGGCGATGGACGCCGACGGCGTGGGCCTGTACCGCGCCGAGGTCGGCGCGGACGGGACCGTGAGCCCGCCCGGCGGGGCGCTGCTCGCGGCGGTCGCCGGGGCGGCGGCAGGGGAGCCGTCCGTGGCCTCGAGCGGCGCGCGCGCCGTGGCGGTGTGGCAGGACGACGGCGGGGCGGATCTGGACGTGCGCGGCGCGGAGCTTCCGAGCGGGGGCGCGGCGTCGGAGGTGTTTGCGGTCTCGGCCGAGCCGGGCCGGGAGGCGTCGCCGCGCGTGAGCACGTGCGGCCCGTCGAGCGCGTTCGTGACCTACACCCGGTCCACGTCGGCACGCACCTCCGACGTGCGCGGGCGGCTTTTCGGCCAGCGCTGAGCGGCTCGCCGCCGAAGTTGGTGCGCCGGAGCTGCGGACAATCCTGAAGATCGGCCCGCCCATCGCCGCCGCAGACCACGTTCTCTCTATGCCCGCACTCCAGCGGGACCCTGGCGCAGACGCCCATCGCCTCGCCGAGCCCACACCCGTGGTCGCGTGTGGGGGGCGAGGCGACGTTCGCCGTGAGCAAGGGGCCGGGGTGGCGGCCGTCGGCAAGCCCGCGTCGGCCTGACCGCCGGCGGTAGCCGAGATGGGCAGCGCGATCGAGGTGCTCGCCGCCGACCCCGATATGCCCGCCGCCTGCTCGGTCAGGCACCAGCCCATGTCCCGATATGCCCGCCGCCTGCTCGGCCAGGCACCGGCCCATGTCCCGATATGCCCGCCGCCTGCTCGGCCAGGCACCGGCCCATGTCCCGATATGCCCGCCGCCTGCTCGGCCAGGCACCGGCCCATGTCCCGATATGCCCGCCGCCTGCTCGGCCGGGTGGTGTCCTCGTTTGAGGATTCTTGTCCTAGTTTGACCCCGGGCTTCGCATTGCGGGCGACTCGTGATGGGGTCCTGACGGCGATCCACTGCACCGAGCAGAAGGCGCGCCTCGAGGAGGCGATCGTCCTGCGGTACGCCGGGGAGATCGGCGGCAGCTCGCGGAGCGGGGGTTATGTAGCCTGATTTTTGCCGTCTGGACGGTCGTGTCTGAGCCCAGGTCGCGGTGATGCGACGACGGCATTGCAATTGCGAACGGATTCGCATATCGGTGCACTATGGGAGACCATGTGCGCCTAGCGCTCTGGCGCTGCCGAGGTATTGGGCGATCGCGGGGGGTATCCAGACGACCGTGGGCTCTCAAGGGACCAAGTCTTCTTGGGAAGGGACAAGAATCATGAACCACCGAGCTCGATATACCCTCTCGGCGCTGATCGCGGCTGCCTCGATGAGCGTCGGAGGCCCAGCCTCTGCCGACGTGACCATCTGGGGAAATGTATCGCCTCAGAATCCAACGGACCCATGGGACCTCGGACTGGACCCGCTCCGCGTGGCATCCGGCGTGGTCGAGGTGACCGATGGCGGGACGTTGATCAGCCCCGGCGCAACCGTGCGGGGTAACCACGATCCCGGCATCGTCCTGGTCGACGGGTATGGCTCGACCTGGATCAACAACGGATCCATCGAGGTCGGCGACGATCTCGAGAGCCGGATCGTCATCCGTCACGGCGCCGAGGCGATCACCGATGATCTCGTGGTGGGCATCGGAGGCGACACGAAATCTGGCCGCGCGCTCGTCGAGGGGTATGACGCCACCTTGACGAGCAGGACGACGACCTACATCGGCACGCAGGGGCATGGAACCCTAGAGCTCAGGCAAGGAGCGAGCTTCTTCTCACACGACGTCTACTTCGGCGGCATCATCGGCCGCAGCTGCGGGACCTGCACCGGCGAAGCCATCATTACGGGCACCGCGACGAGGTGGGTGAGCACGGGAGCGTTCGTCCTGGGCATGAGGAGCCGCGGCCTGCTGGACATTCGGAGCGGCCAGCTCTCCACCGTGAACGCGCGCATCGGCGGCGATGGCTTCATGAACAGCCGCGCGAGCGTCAGCGGCTGGGGCGGCACCTGGACCAACCAGGGGCTCCTTCAGGTGGGATCGAACTACGGATATGGCACGCTCACCGTCGGCGCTTATGGGACCCTGACCACAGAAGATACCGAGATCCGCTCGGAGCTCGGAGGTGGCTTCGTCAAGGTGAACGACGTCTATGCGTCATGGCTGAACAGCGGCGGTGTTTCAATCTTCGCCTCTCTGTCGCAGTCTCCGTCGCTCCTGATCGACAAGGGCGCCTCCGTGACGATCGGCGGCCTCCTCCGGACAGCGCTGTTGTTCGGCGGCTATCCCTATCTGGGGCCCTCCGTGCGGCTCGCGAAGGGCGACCTCGTCGCAGGCGCGATCGACGTCGATGCGGGCGACTTCGACTTCGCCGGCGGGCGCCTCGAGACCGGCAGCTTCCTGGGCGATCTCTCCAACACGCAGGCCGGCGAGCTCTCCGTCGGAGAGGTCTACCCTTCGACCGGCATCGCCGGCACCTACAGCCAGGGGCCGGGCGCCGCCCTCCGCCTCACGGTCGCAGGCTCGAGCTCCTCGCCGCTCCTCCAGGTGGATGGGGACGTCAACCTCGACGGGGCGCTGGAGGTCCTGCCGGCCGCCGGGTCTGTGTCGTTCCAGGCCGGGGACACCATCGTTCTGCTCGGCTGGAGCGGTGACCTCACCGGGACGTTCACCTCCGTGAACATCGCCTTGCCGCTCGCCCCAGGGCTCGCCTGGGACACTTCCGCGCTGTACACGACCGGCGAGATCACCGTCGTAACCGCAACCTGAGCGCCGCTGGCTTTCGAAGCAGAGGCGCCTCTCCGCGATGTACCTCCCCGACGGGGAGACCTGGATCTCGGCGCAGGTGTTCTCCCGGCTGCTCACGCCCTCCGGCAGCGTCGAGACGGTCGCCACGGCGGAGAGAGACCGAGGTTGGTGACGAAGGCGTTCACCAGGGCAGCGGATCGTCCTTCAGCTCGCGCTGCCAGAGCGCGCGAATGGCATCGACGGTCTCGGGGGCAAGCCGCGCGTTTGCAGCGGCGAAGTTGTCGAGGGCCTGCTCGACGGACTTCGCGCCGGGGATGACGGTGGATACCTGCGGCTGGGCCAGGATGTACTGGAGCGCGGCGTGCGTCATCGAGGTGCCCGGGGGCAACAGGGCCGCGAGCCGCTCGACGAGCGCGGTGCGGCGGGCGAGGACCTCGGGTGACCAGCGGCGGCGCACGTCGGTGAACTCGGCGTCGCGGCGATACCTTCCGGACAGCCAGCCCGAGTCGAGCGGCACCTTCGCGATCAGCCCGACTCCCCTCTCTTTCGCCGCCGGGAACGCGCCGCCGGGCTCTTGGTGAAAAACGTTGTACAGGACTTCGAGCGCCTTGCTTCGGGTGGTCTCGACGACCGTCTCCGCGTCGACTCGCCAGTCCAGGGATACGCCATAGACCCTGAGCTTTCCTTCCGTCTTGAGCTTCTCCAGCTCCGCGTACTGGGACGAGCACCGGCCATCCATGAGCTCCCGGGGTGGGCTGTGGAGCAACAGGATGTCGACGTAGTCGGTCTGCAGGCGGCGCAGGCTCCCTTCGAGCGAAGGCCGGATGGCGCTGGTATCGAAGTTGGTGCTCCCTTCGGGGCTGCGACCGAACTTGGTGCAGATGACCACCTTCTGGCGGACGTGCTTCAGCGCCTGCCCCAGCAGCTCCTCGCTGAGCCCACGGCCGTGGGCGGCGTACGCGGGAGCGGTGTCGAAGAAGGTGCACCCGGCATCGAGCGATCGGTCGATGATGCGTAAGGCAGCCGCGCGATCATGGATGCCCCAGTCCGGGTTGGCGAGCTGC